>JBPCMU010000065.1:0-82620 GCA_051001975.1 Jatrophihabitans sp. | reverse complement strand
GTGGCGCCACGCTCCACCGACCCGATCTGGTCGTACCCCGACGTCGACGCAGCCTTGTAGGCCTTGTTTTTGCCGTTCAGGGCGTTGAACATGCCCTGGAAGTCCTTGTAGGTCATCTGGGTGCCATCGCTCCAGACAGCCTTCGG
The DNA here is from genome assembly GCA_051001975.1 of Jatrophihabitans sp. Classification (GTDB taxonomy): domain Bacteria; phylum Actinomycetota; class Actinomycetes; order Mycobacteriales; family Jatrophihabitantaceae; genus DATAEG01. The sequence continues at coordinate 82,474 of JBPCMU010000065.1, read as the reverse complement.
GTTGATGTGGAACTCCACGACCTGCGGGTCCTGGTTGGTGATCTGTGCCTTGTCGACAACGTCCTTATCGAGGGTCGGCTTGCCGCCGGCGTCGAAGTGCCAAACGGGGGGCAGGGTCGAGGTGACCAGCTGGGAGATACCGATCTCGTTGCCGTCAACCTCGTAGATGTTGTAGTTCGGTGGGAAGCTGTCGATCGCCCACCGCAGGTTGCCACCGTCGGGAACCTGGTCGTAGGCGAGCGGGTTGATCTGGTTGGCGTTGTTGCTCGCCTGCTTCTTCTTCTGGTCGGCACTACTGCCACCGCTACCGCCGCCGGAGCTGCATGCACTCAGCCCCATCGCCGCGGCAACTGCAACTCCCACGAGCGCAGTTGCTTTCCTGGACAGCCTCACGCGTCCTCCTTCTGACATAGGTCGACCCGGCTGCACTTGCAGAAGGGCAGGTGCTGACTCCGAGATCGCTACGGGCTGATGGCGAGTCGAGAGAGGGGGATCAGCCACGGAATGGGCCGTCCAACGCACCTCCCACCACACTAGGAGCACGGTCGGAGGCCGGTCTGGTCCAGTTGCGGTGCAATTTCTTGGGCCGCCTCGTTGTCGTTCCGCACCGGAATCGACACCGCCGCGTGACCTCATCGGACCGACGGCGCGGGGTGGCCCGATTGGCCCACGAGATCCCGCGCCAACTAACCCAGACATCGGGATCGGAGCTGACTTACGTTGAGTTCATCGCCGCCAGCGTCGCGCGATGTTTCGTGCAGCCGACGTCCTCCTCAGCCACGTCGTGTCGCGCCTTCTGGGAACAGCGTCGCTGGCGGCGATGTCATACCCTCGAGGGGTCAGCTCGCGATATCGGTGGCGGAGATGACTTCGAACAGGGTGCGAAGCGCAGGCTCGAAGGCGTGATCCGGAGGCGTCCCGTACCCGACCACGATGCTCAGCGGCGCCGCTGTGCCGGGTGTGAGCTCGAACGCGGACAGGCCGTGCAGCGCTAGCCCGCGGCGGCCGGCACGCTCGACCAGGGCACGCTCGGCGACCGGCCCACCCGCTCGACCCGGCAGCTCCAGCACGGCATGCAGACCGGCCGCGATCCCGGTCACGCGAACATCGGGCGCCAGCCGGTCCCGGCAGAGGATCAACCTGTCCCGACGACGCCGATAACTGGTCCGGGCCCGACGCACGTGACGGTCGTAGGCGCCGCACCGGATGAATTCGGCCAGGCCGACCTGTTCCATGACGCTGATCTGCCCGACGGTCGTGGCGATCATCTCGACAGCGCCGGACACTAGCTTGTCCGGCAGCACCGCCCAGCCGATCCGCAGACCCGGCACCAGGCTCTTGCTGGTGGTGCCGACGTAGGCGACGAGTTCCGGCGCCAGCTCCTGCAACGACCCGGCCGCCAACGGCTCATAACGGAACTCGCCGTCATAGTCGTCCTCGATCACCAGACCGCCGGTGCGCCGGGCCCACTCGATCACCGCCCGGCGCCGATCCGCAGAGAGCATCGTGCCGGTCGGGAACTGATGTCCCGGCGTCAGCAGCACCGCATCGGCGCGCAGCGCGTCCAACTGATCGACCCGAGCGCCGGCCCCGTCGACGCCGATGGTGACCGTCTGCAGGCCTTGCAATGCGGCGGCCTTGGTGAAACGCGAATACCCGTATTCCTCGAAGGCGACGGTGGATGCGCCGCGCGCCTTCAACACCGCGCACAGCATCGAGAACGCATGGATAGTGCCGGAGCAGATCAGCACTGAGTCGGGGCGGGCCTGCACGGCCCGCACCCGGCCGAGGTATGCGGCCAGCGCTTCGCGGAGCTTCGGGTTTCCGCGACCGTCCTCGTATCCCAATGCTTCGTTGGGGGCATGCAGCATCCCGGCACGCACGGCGGCGAGCCATTCCTTGCGCGGGAACGCAGCCATATTCGGCTCACCGGAACGCAGGTCGTATGGGTAGACCGCGGCCCGCTCTGCGACATGTCCGGGCCGGTGCTCGGCATGTTCCGACGCTGCCCCCGCCGCGACGCGAGTAACCGAGCCGCGACGAGCCGTCAACCAGCCTTCCGCCGCGAGTTGCACGTACACCTCGGCGACGGTGTTCCGGGAGATGTCCAGATCTGCGGCCAGCGACCGCGATGACGGCAATCTGGTCCCCGGGCGAAGCCGACCACTCTGAACGGCATCACGCAGTGCCTGCTCAAGGCTGGCTCGCACACCGGGCCGGGTGATCGCGACGTGGAGGTCGGAGCCGACAGCGGCCCAGGTATCTGGCACGTCTAAAGAACGTACCTACGGCCCATAACGAGTTACGACCCGTCGGGTCACACGCGTGCATCGAAGCCGGCGCGACCCGGCACGTCGGGTGCCGAGTTCCACGAGTGCGGCCCTCGACCCTGCGCGTCGAGGGCCCCGACGCTCGTCCACTTCTCGATCACCACCAGGCGGCCGTCCGCCTCGGGTCAGCCCACGGTCCCGGTGACGTCGACGACCACATGTACCGCCTTGTTGGCGAAGATCTTTATCTGGCGTGCGCTGGACACTCCGACGATGATCGCGTTGGCGATGGTGGCACCACTCGACGAGAAGTTCAGCGAAGAGGCCGCCGGCGCCGCTGCATTTCCCGCGTACACCTTCAGGTAGCCGCTCTGGGTGGCGCCGACGGCAGCGATGTTCACCAGGACGCCGCTGATGCCGGGTTGGACGATGGCGGCCGGGAGCGTGATCGTGCGGGTCGACCCGGCGGCGAGTCGTCCGCCGGATGTCCGCGAGTCATAGGCACGAATTGGTGTCGGCAACAGCCCGATCTCTCCGGCTCCGGCGGTGAAGCCGACGCGGGCGCCGTTGACGACCACCGACATATCGTCGTATGTCCGCAGCCCGAGGTTCAGCCGAGTCCCGTGCGGATACGGCCCGTTGCTCGCCGCCGGTGCGACGACCCCGCATTGCGCGTACCGCACCGGAAGCGTCGGCCGGAATGATTCCGTCGCAAGCTATGGCGCCCAGTTGCGCCTCTCCGGACACCCAGATCCGGGCCATCAGCTGAGTCTCGATTGTGGCCGAGACGTACCACTCGACGTCCCGGAGGACGGCGCCGGGCGGCAGGTCGAGGCCGGCCCACAACACGCCACCGCCACCCAACGGGCAGTACGTGCCGCCGTTCAGCGTCCAGGCCCGACCGTTCCCGAAGTTCTCCGGAGTGAAGTCGAACATGCTCACGAACTTGTAGGTGTATCCCGACTGGGGTGCCGAACTGATCGGGCTCAATCCACCGGGTGGCACCAGCTCCGCATGCGGACCGGCCGGCCCGGGCGCTGACCCGCCCGGCGTGACGGCGCCGGCCGGACCGGCCACCATAAGGGCGCCGGTACCGGCGGCCACGCCCAAACCGGCCAATACGCTGCGGCGGCTGACCCTGGATGCCTGTGCGTTCATGGCGACCTGACTCTCATGTCCGGGTAGAGTGGCTGTCGCCAAACCAGTGCGGGCAAACCGCGTTCAGATACATCCGCAGGGCATCCAGTTTTCAATCGGGCCCCGGACCGAGCGGGTCGGCCACCCCGATTCAGCGGACGCACCCAGCTGGTGTGCGACTACTCAGCGAGCCGGTGTGGACATCGCGATGTGCCCGACCCAATCGGTCGGGTCGACCTGCCCTGCCGAGTTGACAGCCGAGCCGAGCAGCGCCAGCGATACGACTGCCGCCGCGCCACAGGCCACGCGCATCAGCCGGCGACGGACCACCTGTGTGCGCGAACTCTGCTGGGCATGGACCTGCGTTGATTTCACGAAACCACCCCGTCTGACGTGCCCGTCACCCCCGTGACGTGTGCCAGATATTGCAGCACGTTTGTGGCCTCAACGGCAAGAACCTCGCCGGATGTTCAGACGAGAGTTCTGCAGCCGTCAGCGAGTGCCGCTGCGGAAGTAATCCTGATTCCAGCGCAACTCGTCACGGAACCGTCGTCGCGTCGTGTCGGCGTCGATCAGCGCGAACTCGGTTCCGGTCATGGTCGCGAGCGTGTCCAGCATGTCCGCTGTGACCGCGGTGCTCAGCACCGTGTGGTGCGGCGCGCCGGCCGCAAGCCAGCACTCCGCAGAGACGGTCAGTGACGGAGCCGGCTCCCATACGGCGCAGGCGACCGGCAGGCGCGGCAACGCTTCGTCGGGTTCGACGACGGTGATCGCGTTGCCGGTGAGGCGGAATCGAGGGCCGAGATCGGCCAAACCGACGACAACGCCTGGCCCCGGAGCCGCGGTGAACTTCAACCGAACCGGGTCATCCCGGTTGCCGATGCCGAGCGGATGGATCTCCAGGCTGGGCCGGTCGGCTGCGATCGAAGGGCACACCTCGAGCATGTGCGCCCCGAGGATGCGCTGCGGACCCGGACCGTAGTGGTAGGTGTAATCCTCCATGAAGGAGGTTCCGCCCGGCAGGCCGTAAGCCATCACCTTCACCGTGCGCAGCAGGAGGGAGGTCTTCCAGTCACCCTCGCCGCCGAAGCCGTATCCATCGGTCATCAACCGCTGCACGGCAAGGCCCGGAAGTTGGCGCAACCCGCCGAGGTCCTCGAAGTTGGTGGTGAACGCACCGAAACCACCATCGGTCAGGAACGCCCGCAGGCCGGCTTCGATGCGTGCGCCGTCGCGGAGCGACGAGTTCCGCTCGGCACCGGGCAAGAGCTCCGGATCGACGGTGTACGACTCTGCGTAGTCGGCGACCAATGAGTCGACCACGGTCTCGGCCACGCCGTTCACGGCGTCAACGAGATCGTTCACGGCGTAGGTGTTCACCGACGCACCGAAGCGCAGTTCCGCCTCCACCTTGTCGCCCTCTGTGACGGCCACGCCGCGCATGTTGTCGCCGAACCGGGCGAGCTTCAGGGTGCGCATCTCGTGGCGGGCAGTGGCCACCCGGGTCCAGTCAGAGATCCGTCGCTGCACCACCGGGTCGTTCACATGCCCGGCGACGGTGCTTCGGTCCAGCCCGATCCGGGTCTGGATATAGCCGAATTCGCGATCACCGTGGGCGGCCTGGTTGAGGTTCATGAAATCCATGTCCAGTGTTGACCACGGCAGCGACTGGTTGGTCTGGGTGTGCAGGTGCAGCAGGGGCTTGCCCAGCGCGTCCAGACCACGGATCCACATCTTCGCCGGAGAGAAGGTGTGCATCCACGCGATGACCCCGACACAGTCCGGGTCGCTGTTCGCCGCCAGCATGTTGCGCAGGATGCTGTCGCTGTCCTTGAGTACCGGCAGCCACCGCACCTCGACCGGCACGGCATCGTCGAGCCGCTGAGCGATCTGCTGGGACTGGGAAGCGACGGTGGCCAAGATCTGCTCGCCGTACAAATCCTGGCTCCCGGTCAGGAACCAGACGCTGCGCCCGGTGAAGGGGGACTCCATTCGCACTCCTCGGTGATGGTCTCGGGTCGGCCGGGTGGCCGAGGTCAACGACGTGGCGCCGCCACGCTGTCGCGCTCGATGAGCTGCGGCGCGATCATGGCCCGGGTCGGCCGGGCCCGAACGCCTTGGATCCGGTCGAGCAGGATCGCCAACGTCCGCCGGGCCACTTCGCCGAAGTCCGGCCGGATGGTGGTGAGCGGCGGCAGGTAATAGGCCGCCTCCGGAACGTCGTCGAACCCGACTATCGAGATGTCTGCAGGCACGGCTCTGCCCCGCTCCTGCAGTGCCCGGTACAGCCCGAGTGCGATGTGGTCGTTGGCCGCGAAGATCGCGGTGACCTCGGGCATCCGGGCCAGTGTCGTTCCAGCGGCGTAGCCGGCGGCCGCGGTCCAGTCCGCGCGAAGCACTGGGGGTATAGCTGCGCCTGCGGCGCGCAACTCCGCTTCCCATCCGGCCACCCGCCCGGCACTGTCGAACCAGTCCTCCGGCCCGGCGATGTGCCAGACCGTGTCGTGCCCGGCGTCGAGCAGGTGCCGGGTCGCCAGCCGGGCTCCGGCCTGCTGATCGACCGTGACGAGGGATCTGCGCCGTGCCGGATCACCGTCGACCGCGACCAACGGCACCGCAGCGGGGATGGCGCAGAGCGCGGCGTTGGCCGAGCGGACCGGCGCGATCACCACCACACCGGCGACCCGGTGGTCGAGATGCCGGTCGATCGCTTCGGCGAGCGAATCACGATCGAGGCGCCGGACGCTGGCCACCGAGACCGCGAAGCCCGCGTCGGCTGCCTCCTGTTCGAACGATGCCAGCAGGGACGCCGGCCCGTACAGAGTGGTGTTCTGGGCCACCACGCCGAACACCTGGGTGCGTCCGGTGACCAGCGCCTTGGCCGCATGGTTCGGGCGGTACTTGAGCTGGGCGATCGCCGCATTCACCCGAGTGCGGGTGTGCTCACGGACGTTCGGGTGTCCGTTGAGGACGCGCGACACCGTCTGATGTGAGACACCGGCGAGCGCGGCGACGTCTGTCATCGCCGGGGGTCGCACAGCGTCGGGCATCACCGTTGCCCGTAGACGTTCTGATACCGGTCGTAGAGACGATCCACCGCGTCCTGCGGGATCGGGGTCACCTCGCCGAGTTGCCGGGCGAGATGCACGGTGCGCGCCACGTCCTCGCACATCACCGCTGCCTTCACCGCCTTCGTCGCGTCCGCGCCGATGGTGAACACTCCGTGGTTGGCCATCAGCACCGCGTTGGACCGATGGCCGTCGAGAGTGGCGATGATGCCGCGACCGATCGAGTCATCGCCGATCTCGGCGAACGGGCCGACCGGGATCGGGCCGCCGAACTCATCGGCCATCGCGGTCAGCACGCAGGGAATTTCCTCGTTGCGGGCAGCCCACGCGGAGGCGTACGTCGAGTGGGTGTGCACGACACCGCCGACGTCCGGGCGGTGGCGGTATACGTACGCGTGCGCGGCTGTGTCGCTGGACGGGCTGAGCTGCCCTGCCACCACAGCGCCGTCGAGGGTGCAGACGATCATCGACTCGGCGGTCAGCTCGGCGTAGGAAACGCCGGACGGCTTGATGACGAGCAGGTCGCCGTCCCCATCCCGAGCCCGCGCCGAGACGTTCCCGGCCGTCCACGCCACCAACTGATAGGCCACCAATTCCTGATGCAGCGACACCAGTTGCTCGCGCGCTTCATCGACGCTGATCGCGGTCGGCGCGCTCACCGACCCGCCGCGATCTTCAGTGCCCGCAGCCGGTGCAACACATCGTTCACGCAGTCGCCCTCGCGCAGGCCGAAGTAGTCGTGCAGGAGCACGTACTCGGCGTAGAGCCGGTCATAGGCGCGCTGCCGGTCCGGGTCCGGCGTGTACGCGTTGCGCCGGACCTGGCCCATCGACTGCGCGGCGGTAGCCACATCCGGGTAGGCGCCGGCTGCGACCGCTGCGTGGATCGCCGAGCCAAGCGCCGGTCCCTGTGTGCTCTCCGCTGTCGACAGCGACCGGCCGGTGACGTCGGCGTACAACTGCATCAGGAAGGCGTTCTTCAAGAGCCCGCCGGCAACCACTAGTTCGTCGACGGGGACCCCGGAATCGTTGAACGCTTCGATGATGCGTCGGGTGCCGAACGCGGTTGCCTCCAGCAGCGCGCGGTAGATCTCTTCGGGCCGTGTCGCCAACGTGAGCCCGACGATCGCACCGGACAGCTCATGGTCGACGAGCACCGAGCGATTGCCGCTCATCCAATCCAGCGCGATCAACCCGTGCGCACCGATCGGCGCACCGGCGGCGAGTTCGGTGAGGTGTTCGTGGATCGAGATCCCGCGTGCATCGGCCTCGTCGAAGTAGCGACCGGGCACGTTGTTCTCGACCCACCACGCGAAGATGTCGCCGACACCGCTCTGCCCCGCCTCGTAGCCGTACTTGCCGGCGATGATTCCGCCCGCAACAACGCCGCACATCCCCGGCACTTCGGCCAGCACGTCGGAGGGCATCACGTGGCAGGTCGAGGTGCCCATCACCGCGAGCATCTGACCCGATTCGACCGCCTGCGCGGCGGGTGCACTCACGTGCGCGTCCACGTTGCCGACTGCGACGACGATGCCCTCCGGTAAGCCCGTCCACCCGGCCGCCTCGGCGGTCAACGTGCCGGCCGCCGAGCCGAGCTCCGACAACGGGTGCAGCAACCGAGTGTCGGCGAAGTCGGCGAACGCCGGATCGAGCGCAGCGAGGTACTCGCGGGACGGGTACGCACCGTCCTGGAAGATGCCCTTGTAGCCGGCGGTGCACGCGTTGCGTGATTCATGCCCGGTGAGCTGCCAGACGATCCAGTCCGCCGCCTCGATCCAGCGATCGATGGCGCGGTAGACCTCGGCGTCCTCCTCTAGCACCTGCAGCGCCTTCGCAAACTCCCACTCGGCGGAGATCTTCCCCCCGTATCTGCCGATCCACGTCTCGTCGCGCTCATGGGCGAGGGCATTGATCCGATCAGCGTGGGACTGCGCCGCGTGGTGGCGCCACAGCTTGGGCCAGGCATGCGGCCTGTCGCGGAACTCGCCAAGCTGACACAACGGCCGGCCCTCGGAGTCGGTCGGTAGCACCGTGCACGCGGTGAAGTCGGTCCCGATCGCGACAACCGACTCGGCCGGCACGCCGCTGTTTCGGACGGCCTCGGGCACCGCGTGCGACAGCACCGCGATCCAGTCTGCGGGGTTCTGCAACGCCCACTCGGCAGGCAACCGTACCCCCGTGCCGGGCAGCGTCGTATCGATCACCGCGTCCGGATACGCATAGACCGCGGACCCGACCTCGGCGCCGTCGCGCACCCGGACCACCACCGCCCGACCGGACAGCGTGCCGAAGTCGACGCCGACGGTGCACGTGTCCGCGGAGACGCTGGTCATCAGGTGAGATTCTCCTTACTGCGCAACCGCGCTGCCCAACAGCGGTGCGCATCCGAGACGCGGACCAGAGTCGAAATGTTAACGCTCACAATTGCGGAGGACAACCGCCGGCACCGGATCGAACGAGATCAACTGGACTCGCGGACGACCAATCGCGGCGCCACTGCGGTGCGCCGGGGCGGCTGGCCTCCATCGATCGCCGTGAGGAGGTGTTGTGCTGCCACCCGACCGATCTCTCCGAGGTCCATGTCGATCGTCGTGAGCGCTGGACGGGCGCCGAGCGCCATCGCCTCCCAGTTGTCGAAGCCGACCACGCCCACGTCGCCGGGCACAATGCGGCCACGCTCGCGTAGCGCGTCGAGCACTCCCCTGGCGATCTGGTCGCTTCCGCAGAACACGCCGTCGATGTCTGGCGCCCGGTCCAACAATCGCGTCATCGCGATACGTCCCCAATTCTCACTCCACTGGCCAAAGGCGACCCCGCCGCGGATGGCCAGGCCGCGCGCGCGCAACTCGTCGCGGGTGGCCTGCGCGCGCACTGCGGCTGATCGGTGTCTGCGCGGTCCGGTGACGTGCGCGATACGCCGACGTCCTTGCTCGAGCAGATGACCGACGGCCAGCGCAGTGCCGCCGGCTTCGTCGGCAACCACCGAGCAGTCTGTCGGGTCGGCGGACGGCGAGAAGGCGTACACCACGGGAACACCCGGCGCATCGGTCAGGGGCGGGCGGGGTTCGGTGCGCCGGCCGTTGACGATGATGCCGTCGACGTGCCGCGAGAGCAGCGCGTGGATCTGGCGCGCCTCGCGGTCCGGGTCGTCGCGGGTATCGCAGAAGACGATGGCCACTTCGCCCGGGCCGAGCGCATCCTCCGCGCCGAGCATCAGTGGAATGCTGAATCGGCCGAAGCTGTCAGTGGTCAGCAGACCTACCGAGAAGCTCCGCCCGATCGGCAGTGACCGGGCAAGTTGATTGGGCCGGAATCCGAGCCGTTCGGCAACTTGCTGCACTCGCAGGCGAGTCCCCTCACTGACATCGGTGCGGCCGTTGAGGGACTTGGAAACGGTCGCCACCGAGACGCCTGCGGCATCGGCGACATCGCCGATCCTTACGCGTCCAGAGCGGGCCGAACCCAGCTGCCTCGTCGCCACACGTCACCTTCTCATCACAACGCAACACTCCGGGTTGCCCTTGACCGGCTCGCCGTCCGGACGTAACGTACCCGCAGCGAAACCGTTTTCGTAGACCAGGGGCAAGTGACACCCCGTACGTCGAGGAGACCCAGTGACGGACTCGTCAACCACCAGCCGTACGTCGACCGACCAGGTCGCCGGGCCGGTCGACCCCACAGACCACGCCGCGGTGCGGCTGCGGCCGATCCCACTCGGCAGCGCCAAGATAGCCAGCGGCTTCTGGGCCGAGCGGCAGCAGGTCAACGCCGACAAGACGATCCCGATCGGCAGCACCCGGCTGCGCGAGGCGGGCAATCTGGCCAACCTTCGGCTCGCCGCGCGGGAGCTGGCCACGCCATCGCCGACACCACCCGGCCGCGATGCTTACCGGGGTCCGCTGTTCATGGACTCCGACGTCTACAAATGGCTGGAAGCCGTTGCCTGGGAGTACGCCCGGTCGCCGCGGCCAGAACTGCTGGCCGAGCTCACCACCTTCACCGAAGCGATCAGCGCGGCACAGGCACCGGACGGCTACGTCAACAGTTTCGTCCAGGTGACCCGCGGCGGGGCGGATCGCTACGCCGACCTGGCGATGGGCCATGAGCTGTACTGCCTCGGCCACCTCATCCAGGCCGCGGTGGCCGCCCGGCGAGCCACCGGCGACACGAAGCTCTGGGATGTGGCCCGACACGCGGCCGACCACCTCGTCGAAACGTTCGGCCCGGACGGCAACACCGGCCTGGACGGGCATCCGGTGATCGAGATGGCGCTCGTCGAGCTGTACCGGGAGAGCCAGGACCGGCGCTACCTCGAACTGGCCGAGCACTTCGTCTCGACCCGCGGCAACGGGACGGTGCATGGCCATGGCCGGGAGCCGGTCTACTACTCCGACCGGGTGCCGGTACGGCAGACGACGTCACCGGAAGGGCATGCGGTGCGCGCGGTGTATCTCGCTGCCGGGGCGGCGGATGTCGCGGCCGAGACCGGCGACGCCGAACTCGACGGGGCGCTGCAACATCAGTTTGATGAGATGGTCGCTGCGAAGCAGTACCTCACCGGCGGGCTCGGATCGCGCTGGGACGGCGAGGCGTTCGGCGATCCGTTCGAGCTCCCGCCGGACGTCGCCTACGCCGAGACGTGCGCCGCCATCGGTGCAGTGCAGTGGGCCTGGCGCGAACTGCTCACTACCGGCGACGTGCGCTTTGCCGACCAGATCGAGCGGATGCTGTTCAACGGCTTCATCAGCGGAGTGTCGCTGACCGGTGACGAGTTCTTCTACGTCAATGCGTTGCAGGTGCGCGCCGACGCTGTTCCCGACGACCACCGGCAGCCGGTGAACGGGCGGCAGGGGTGGTTCCACACCGCCTGCTGCCCGCCGAACGTGATGCGCACGCTGGCGCAGCTCGCTGGCTACCTCGCCACCGCCGACGACAGCGGCTTGCAACTGCATCAGTACGCGGCGTCGAGCGTGCGCTCGGGCGAACGAAACGTGCAGGTCGAGACCGACTATCCGTGGGACGGCACCGTGACCGTGACCGTCACCGCGACTGACGCCGACGAGTGGACGCTATCACTGCGCGTGCCCGAATGGTGCGAAGAGGCCACGGTCTCGGTAGCTGGCGGCGCTAGCGAACCTGTCAGTCCCGGGTATGCGACTGTGCGAAGGCGCTGGCAATCCGGCGACCAGGTTGCGCTGGTTCTGCCGATGCCGGTGCGACTGACCGCCGGCGCGTCCCGGGTGGACGCCGTGCGCGGTTGCCTCGCCGTCGAGCGCGGTCCGTTGGTCTACGCGGTGGAGCAGGTCGATCAACCCGACAGTCGGGCGGTCGATGATCTATGCCTGGCCGGCACCGATCCCGCCGACCTACGCGCCGAACTCCGTCGTGACCTGTTCGACGGAACTGTGGTGGTACGTGGTCCGGCGAGAGGAGCCGACGGCAGCCCGTACGAGTTCACCGCAATCCCTTACTGTCGCTGGGCAAATCGCGAAGTCGGGCCGATGCGGGTGTGGCTGCCGGTCGCGGAGCAGTCCCGATGAGCGCCGCCGGGCGTCGTCGGCGCAGCAGCCGACGACCGCTCATCGCCATGGGCATCGCCGTACTCACGTTCATCGTCACGGCGTGCGGCGCCGGAGTGCTGCCGTCGCCGGACACCAGCGGCCCGGACTTCGGCAAGAATGCCAAGGGCACCGTGCAGCTGTGGGTACGCGCCGCAACCCGGGTGCTCTCAGCGCCCATCGTGGCCAGCTTCAACAAGACCCATCCGGGCCTGCACGTCGAGCTGACCGCGATCCCGGACACGCAGTACATCACCAAGTTGTCGACGGCGATCCGCGGTCGCTCGGTACCCGATGTCGTAGACGTCGACGACATCAACTCGACGTTGCTCGCCTATCACGAGGCGCTCACCGACCTGACCTCGTTGGCGAAAGGCCTGCCGTACTTCGACCAGCTCAGCCCGGGCCACATGAACCTGGCGACCTATCAGAACAAGATCTATGCCGTCCCGTACGCAGCCGACGTCAGCGCGCTGTACTACAACAGAGAGCTGTTCCAGAAGGCCGGACTCGACCCGGACAAGCCGCCGTCGACGCTGGCCGACGTGCTCGCCGACGCCAAGGCGATCACCAAGTTGGGGGGCGGGGTCAAGGGGTTCAGCTTCGGGGGCAACTCCCCTGGGATTATGGGCTTCACCAGCCTGCCCTCGGTCTGGGCCAGCGGCGATCACCTGTTCTCCGGCGAGCTGGGCGATCAGACGGTGAAGGTCGAGGGCAACGAAGCGCTATCGACGATGCTCAACTTCTACCACTCGGTATGGGCTGAGGGCCTGTCCGAGCCGTCGAGCCGGACCGAAACCGGCGCGACCTGGGGCAAGGACTTCCTGGCCGGCAACGTCGGTATCTGGCCGGGCAGCGAAGGCGCTCTCATCGGCGGCGGGTTGACGCCGGCGATCGCCAAGAACGTCGGCGTCGCACCGCTGCCGGGGGCGCTGAAGGGCACCAGCGTGTTCGTAGGCGGCGACAACATCGGCATCCCGCGCGGCGCGAAGAACGCCTCCGGCGCCTGGGAGTACGTCCAGTACGCGCTGCAGATTGCGCAACAGGCCACCCTTCCGGCGGCGGGCTACACGCCGATCCGCAGCGATGTGAACACCCCCGAGTTCAAACAAAAATACCCGCGTACCGCGGTCATCCTCGATGCGCTTCCACACGGATATGCGGAGAAGACCCTCGCCTACAACACGGCCATCAATCAGGTGAGCAGTCCCTGGTTCGCCATGTTCACTTCTGCCGTATTCGGCGGCAACGTCGACGCAGCGATCAAGAAGGCGCAGCCCGCTTTCAGCCGCGCTCTGAAACAGGCACAGACATGACGCGCGCACCGGCATTCAGCCACCGTCGGCCGTCGAGAGGAGCCCGGCATGAGCACCGTTGACGCCAGCGCATCCCCCGCGCGAGCAACTGACCCGGTTCTGCGTGTTGCAGCGCGGCGCCGTCGCCGGCGCGGCACGCTGACCCATCCCAGCCGCACCGGCATCCTGCTCGTCGCACCGGCCTTCTTGTTCGTACTTGCCCTGGTCGTCGTGCCACTCATCTTCGCGATCTACATTTCGCTCACGAACTGGCCGCTGATCGGCAACTACAAGTACATCGGCCTCAAGAACTACACGAACATCGGCCAGGACACGACGTTCTGGCACGCCACCGTGTACACGCTGATCTACACCGCGATCGTCACCGCTCCGATCTTCCTGATCGGCTATGCGATGGCGGTACTGGTGCGCAGCAACAGGCGCGGCTCCGTCTTCTTCCGCACCGCGGTGTTCCTGCCTTATGTGATCGGGTTGAGCACGCTGAGCTTCATCACCCTGCTAGAGGTACAGCCGGGAAACGGCGCGGTGAACGTCATCCTGCAGAAGCTGGGCATCACCGACGGGACGACGGCCTGGCTCGTCAACACCGTTCCGGCGACCACCGTCATCTGTGTTCTGGTCGTCTGGTTCGCGTCCGGGCTGACGATGATGCTGCTGATGGCCGGCATGCAGGGGGTCCCGTCCGAGATGTACGAATCGGCCGACCTCGACGGGGCATCGTTCTGGGACAAGGAGTTGCGAATCACGATCCCGCTGCTGCGACGCACGATCGCCCTCGCCCTGATCCTCTCGGTGATCGGGTCATTCCTGGCGTTCAACCAGTTCTACATCCTGACCCAGGGTGGGCCCGGAACGAGTACCACGACTGTCGTCATGTGGATCTACGAGCGTGCCTTCGTGGAACTGCACCTCGGTGCGGCCACCACCCTGTCGCTCGTGCTCGTGGTCGTAGTCGGCGTGGTCAGTGCGCTGCAGTTCTTCCTGCTACGTGGCGAGGACTGAGGAGAACACGATGGCAATGCAGACAACTGCCGGGCCGGTCGCGCCCAGCCTCGACCGTGGCAGGGGCGGACCGACCCGCGCCCGCCGCGATCGGCGGCGCGGCACGGTCTTCTACTGGACCGGCGGGATCCTAGCTTCGGTAATCTTCATCGTTCCGCTGCTCTGGGCGGTGTTCCGGTCGATGGAGCCCGCGTCCCGGATCGCCATCGCACCGCACTGGAGCGACTTCACCCATCTGACGACCGCGAACTACCGGGACCTGTTCTCCGGAGACATCCATCTGTGGCGCTACGTGGCGAACAGCCTGATCGTCTCCATCGGGACGGCCGTGCTGGTGGCGATCTTGTCCACGCTGGCCGGCTACGGCTTCGCCAAGTTCCGCTTCCCGGGCTCCGGCCTCGTGTTCGGCACGATCATCCTGACGCTGATGGTTCCGTTCCAGGCCGTACTGACCCCGCTGTTCCTCGAGCTCAACGCGGTGCATCTCACCGACAGCCGGATCGGGCTCATCCTCTTCTATACGACGTTCAACCTGCCGTTCGGCACGTTCGTCATGCGCAACACGTTCGCGGCGGTTCCGGCCGAACTCGAGGACTCCGCGTACATCGACGGCTGCGGCCCGATGAAGTCGCTGTTCCTCGTGATGCGCCCGCTGATCCTGCCGGGTGTCGCAACCACGATCCTGTACTCGTTCCTCGCTTCGTGGACCGAGTTCCTCGGCGCTCTCACCTTCCTGACCAAGACGAGTCTGTTCACACTGCCGGTGGCACTGCTGAACATCCAGAGCGGCACGTACGGCGCGCTCAACTACGGCTACCTGATCGCGGGCTCGGTGATCGCGATGGTGCCGTGCGTGATCCTGTACGTGGCCCTTCAGCGCTTCTACATCCAGGGACTGGCCAGCGGCGCCGTCAAGGGCTGAGGGGGCGCACCACAGGCTTGCCGGTCTCGTCCCGAAGTGGCGCGCCGAGTTGGTTGAGGTGCCGCAACGCAGCCTGATACGAGCCGAACAACGACGTCTCGGTGTAAGTCACGCCCTGCTGCAGGCAGTACTGCCGGACCAATGGCTGGGCCCTCCGCAGACTCGGCCGTGGCATGTTCGGGAACAGGTGGTGCTCGATCTGGTAGTTCAGCCCGCCCAACAGCACGTCGGTGAACGCCCCGCCCCGCACGTTTCGCGATGTCAGTACCTGCCGCCGTAGGTAGTCGACATCCTCGTCGGCTCCGATCGTCGGCATGCCCTTGTGGTTCGGGGCGAATGAGCAGCCCATGTAGAGGCCGAAGACCCCCTGATGCACGGCGACGAACGCCAGTGCGGTCATCGGTGACATCACCAGCAACAGCCCACCAACATAGCCGACGAGGTGCGCGCTCAGCAGGACGATCTCGGTGCGGCGGCGCCCGCCCCGGCAGCTACGCGCGGCGGAAGGAAGTAGCGACAACACGCTCGCGATGTGCAGATTGAATCCCTCGAAGGTGAGCAGCGGGAAGAACAACCACGCCTGCCGACGGGTGATGGCCCGACCGAGCCGACCGGTCCGAGCGGCCATTTGGCCGGTGGTGAAGACCAGTACGCCGTCGCCGATGTCCGGGTCGTGATCTTCCTTATTGGGGTTGGCGTGGTGCCGGTTGTGTTTACCGATCCACCAGCCGTAGCTCAACCCGACGAGCAGGTTGCCGCTGAGCTGACCGAATAGATCATTGTGGCGGCGGCTGCGGAACACCTGCTGATGCCCGCCGTCGTGGCCGAGGAACGCGACCTGCGTGAATGCGACTCCGAGCAACACGGCCGCGAGCAGCTGGAACCAGGAGTTGCCGACCCACGCCACGACTACGCAGGCGGCGAGGAAGAAGATCAGGGTGGCCGCGATCTGGACGGTGTAGGCCAGCGGTCGCCGACGCAACAGGCCGGCGTCACGAACCTGCCGGCAGAGGGTGGCGAAATCGCTGCCCCGGGCGGCGCCGGTCAGCGGTGTGAGCTCGGGCGGCGCGGCAGGCGATGAGAGTGAGATGGCGAACCCCAACCAGAGATCACCGATCGCGTCCGGCCTCGAGACGAATGCTCACAGCACCGCGTCGAAGAGGCGGGACTGGCCCGGACTGGCTGGGAATCCAACACCGATGACGATACCGACCGGGCTGGGTTCTGCGACATGAACGGAGCAGACAGATTCCTGGTATCGGACGACGATCCTTCACGGGACGGCCGGGCAAAGGCTCGGATGCCATGATGGGCAGGGACGTGTGACTGCGAATGAGGGCGAGCCGATGAATGAATCCGACGGGTCCGACACGAGCCCCCCAGTGAGCGCTGCTCCCGTGCTGAGCCAGCAGCAGGCGACATCCGATCACGTCGACCTGCAGACCAGTCTCGGTGACCTGGCGGCGCTGGTCGCGGGGTCGTTGGGCCTCGACGAGCTATTGGCGCAGGTAGCCGCCTTCGCCGTTCAAGCGATCCCCGGTGCCGACGGTGCCGGCGTGACGCTGCTGTGCACTAACACGACGAAGGACCGGGTCCAGGCGCTCGCTGCCAGTCACCCGTTCGTGTCGGAGATCGACGCGCTTCAGTACGAGGTACTGGACGAGGGTCCGTGCATCACCGCTGCAATGGAAAAGCGCACCGTGCGGTCCGGCTCATTGGGTGGCGAGTCACGATGGCCACGGTTCGGCCCGCGGGTCGGGCGTCTCGGGGTGCACAGCGTACTGTCCTTGCCGTTGTTGTTGCCCGGCCAGGTCGTCGGCGCGATCAACGTCTATGCCCACGCCAAGGATGTCTTCGACGACCACGCCGCCGAACTCGGTCAACTGTTCGCGGCGCCGGCGGCAGTGGCAGTCCACAACGCCCAGGTGCTCGCTCAAGCCCAACTGCTGGCCAGCCACCTGCAGGCCGCGCTGACGAGTCGCGCGATCATCGACCAGGCGATCGGCATCTTGCGCAGTCGCAACGGCGGCAGCGCCGAGGACGCCTTTGCCCGGCTGCGCACGACCAGCCAGACCGAGAACGTCAAGCTGGCCGCCGTTGCCGAACGAATCGTCGAGGAAGCCGTGCGACGGGCTCGCGCTCGGCACACCGGACCCTGATCGACCGTGTCTCGATCGATCCGGTCGTTGATTTGGCGCGCTCGCCGGCCGAGCCGGGTACGGTGAGAGACGCGACACTCGTCACAGACCGGGCCCTGACCCGCGACTGAGTCTCTCGCGTTCGTGTCGCCCTTCCCGGTAACGCAGCCATCCGGGCACGCTGATCGACGCGCTCAGGGCGCTCCAGCTTGGAGCCGAGCCCGCTGCACGGCAACGCTTGCCTGACCGCCCGGCTCGCCGATCTGACCGAGGCGCTTGACGACCCGGAGATCGATCTCGGTACCGCACTGCGCCGGCTGGACGACGATCTGCGTATCGCGGTCGGCTCCTACCTCGGTATGTCGATGACGGTCACGGTCGGCCTCGACACGGTCGAGGTGACGGATACCGACCCCACCGATCCTGCGGTTGTGCACGCTTCGCTGCGGGTGCCGGAGTCGGCGCTGAACCGTCTCAGGTCCGGATCGCGGGTAGCGTTGACCTTCTACGCGGCTCTGCCGGGTGCCTTCGTCGATCTGGCCGCCGACCTGGCCTGGTCGACCGGGGCGGCGCTCTCCGATTTTGTCATCGACGAGCATCTGCTCCCGCTGACGCCCGGTGTCCACGCCGGCGGCCTGGGCGTGTTGTCGGTCATTCACCAGGCCATTGGCACCCTGATCGCCCGTGGACACACTCTCGACCAAGCCGGCAGAGCGGTAGCTCACCGCCGGGATGCATCCAGGTCGCACGTCTTGTTCAGGTGGTCCTCGTGATGAGCGCTCAATCGACATCCGGGCACCCGGCCATATTTCCCTGGGCAACAGACCGGTCCGCGTCGCGTCTGACCGGGTCGCGACGGTAGCGGTCACCGACCATGGATGGGCAGGACGACACCGGCCGGCGGCGGCGCGGCGTACGGGGGACGCGCCGCCGTCCTCCCGACGCGAATGCACCGCCCTTCGTCCAGTGGTTCCGGTCAGCCGGCGATCCCACCGGTCCCGAAGCCGATCTCACCGTCGCTACGTTCCTGCGCGCCCGGGAGGCGCAACCCGAATGGCTGTCGCGTCATCCCATCGTCACCCGAGCCCGGGTGCTCGCCGTGCAGGCGCTCGTCGAACACCGCCGGTCGCGCCGCAGACGGGCCTCTCGCAGCTCGCGATCGGCGTCGGTGCCATCCTGTCAACTGTTGAGCAGGCCGACCCCGAAGGCGACGACGAGTACGGACATCACCAGTGCCGATACGGATTCGGTGGCCATCAGCAACTTGGCACGCGGCGAGAGAGGCATTGTGTCGGTCGGGCTGAACGCGGACGAGTTGGTGATCGAGACGTAGAAGTAGTCGACGAATCCCGGCGCCCACCCCGACCGTGCGGAGGATCGTTGCGCGACCTCAGTGATCGCGTCGTGGTCTTCGTCCTGCGGGAAACGGAAGTCGGCGGACGGCAGCCTCGGTCGGGACACCCGGGTGCGGCTGACCGGCCCGCCGCGGTCGAGTTCCCAGAACGCTAGGGCGAAGACCAGGACATTCGTCAGCCATACCTGGCCGGCGGCCAGCAGCAATGTGCCGCCTTCCTTGGCAGCTCCGCCGACCAACTCGTGGATGAGTAGCACCAGCGCGGCCGCGTTGGTCGCCGCGATCACGAGGAGCAGCCCGATGGACAGCCGCCGCAGCAGACGGTTCTCGGTACTCATTCGTCGCGGGTTCGCCGCGACCAGTGGAACGAAGAGCGCCAACTCGAGAGCCGGGACGACGAATCGTGGGCCGAGCAGGAGCTTGTTCGGTAGCAGGGCGTACAGCGCGATGGCGCCGATCACAGCGACCGCTGCGGGCAGTCGTGGTTCGCCCGCGCGCTTCTGTCCGGAGCGACGATGTGGCACGCCTCATTGATAGGCCATAAAGACCTGGCCGGCTGTGCGACGCACCGGGCAGCAGCTCAGGAGTCGCCCTCGGACAGCACCGTCTCGCGGATCTTCGCGATGGCGAAGCCCCAGCCCTGGGACGCCTTCACTTTGCCGGGCACGGAGACCTCGGTCGGATTGGTGAGCACATCGAGCAGGACCGGACCATCGTGCGCCAAGGCATCGTGCACAGCAGCGTCCACGTCGGCGGAATCCTCCACCCGGACGGCGTGCAGTCCGATCGCGCGGGCGACGGCGGCGAAGTCCGGATTGGTCAGCACGGTCCCGAACTCGGGCAGTCCGACCTGCTCCTGCTCCAGCTTGACCATCCCGAGGCGGGCGTTGTCGAAGACGATCAGCTTCACCGGTAGGTCGTGGGTGACCGCAGTGATCAGGTCCCCGAGCAGCATCGACAGGCCACCGTCCCCACAGAATGCGACGACCTGGCGGGTGCGGTCCAGCGCTGCTGCGCCGAGCGCTTGTGGCAGAGCGTTGGCCATCGATCCGAGGTTGAAGGAACCCAGCAGGGCGCGCCGGTCTGACATGGTCACGAACCGGGACAGCCAGACCGTCGACATACCGGTGTCGCAGGTGAAGACGGCGTCCGGTGCCGCGTACTTGCCGATCGTATGGGCGAGCAGTTCCGGGCGGATGCGCTCGTCGGTGTTGTCGAAGTGCTTCTGCACTCGGCCCACCAGGCCGGTGTCATGATCTGGCTCGGTGAGCGCCAGCTGCCGCTGCACCCACGACTCGTAATGGCTTCGGGCACTGTCGAGGTGCGCTCGATCGACTTTGGCCGACACCATCGTGCGCAACGCCGCGAGGGTTACAGCGGCATGACCGACCAGTCCGAGAGCAACGGACGTGCGTCGCCCGATCTGCTCCGGGCGGGCATCGATCTGGATGACGGTCTTTCCCTCCGGATACCACTCCCGATACGGGAAGTCGGTTCCGACCATCAGCAGCACATCACCACCTTCGAACGCCCGCGACGCAGCCGGATTGCCGATCAATCCGGACTGGCCCACTTGGTAGGGGTTCTCGAACTCGAGACGCTCCTTGGCCTTGAGGGTCAGCACCATCGGAGCGCTGAGGTGCTCGGCTAGATCAAGTAGCTCCGCTCGCGCATCCCGCGCACCGATACCGACGAGCAGGGTGACGGTGTCACCGGCGTCGATCAGTTCGGCCGCGCGTTGCAGGGCAGTGTGTTCGGGAACGCTTGCCGGATGGGCTTGCACGAAGCGGGGCGTAGCCGCGCCCTTGGCCAGATCGAGGCCGCCGACGTCGCCGGGCAGAGTCAGAACCGCAACTCCGGGCGCATTGAGCGCGCTCTGCACGGCTTGCTCGACGAGCGTGACAGCCTGAGCGGGCGAAGTGATGGTGTGGGTGAACGCGGCGACATCTCGGAACAAGAGGTCATTGTCGACCTCCTGGAAGAAGTCCGAGCCCATCTCCTCGAGGGGAACCTGCCCACAGATCGCGAGCACCGGCGCGTGCGACTTCTTCGCGTCGTAGAGACCATTGAGAAGATGCACCGATCCTGGTCCGACGGTGCCCATACAGACGCCGAGCGTGCCGGTCAGCTGCGCCTGGGCACCGGCGGCGAACGCCGCGACCTCCTCGTGGCGAACCCCGATCCACTCGATGCGCTCCTCGCGGCGGATCGCGTCGGTGACCGGGTTGAGTGCGTCCCCGACGACCCCCCACACGGTGCGGACGCCTTGCTCGGCCAGGGCTGTCACGATCATTTCGGCAACGGTCGGCATCGCGGTGGCGTCCTCCTCGGGTCCGATCGAATGGATGCAGGAGGCTGTGCGTTCAACCCGTCTTGACGCTACTCGGCAAGGTAGATCGTCAGCCGGCGGACTCCAGACGGATAACGGTGGACTTGGAGGTCGGGGTGTTGCTGCCCTCTGCGGTCGAGTCCAGCGGCACCAGGACGTTCGCCTCAGGGAAGTACGCGGCAGCACATCCGCGCGGTGTCGGGTACTCGATGGCGCGGAAGCCGCTGGCGCGCCGTTCGGTGCTGTTGAACACGCTCACCAGGTCGACCAGGTCACCGTCGCGCAATCCGCGGTCGCGCAGGTCGTCGGTGTTGACGAGGACCACCCGCCGGCCGCCCCTGATGCCCCGATAACGATCGTCGAGGCCGTACACCGTGGTGTTGAACTGGTCATGCGAACGAACCGTCTGCAACAGCAGGTAACCCTCCGGGACATCGACCGAGGTCGGCGGGTTGACGGTGAATCGCGCTTTGCCGGAGGCCGTGGCGAAGGTCCGCGAGTCCCTCGGTCCATTGGGCAGGATGAATCCACCCGGCTGGGTAACCCGCTCCTCGAAGGCATGGAAGCCCGGTACCACCCGCTCGATGTGCCGGCGGATGACCCGGTAGTCGTCGCCCATCTCCTTCCAGCCCAGGTCCGCGCCGAAGAGCGCCTCGCCCAACCCGG
This sequence comes from Jatrophihabitans sp., assembly GCA_051001975.1. Classification (GTDB taxonomy): domain Bacteria; phylum Actinomycetota; class Actinomycetes; order Mycobacteriales; family Jatrophihabitantaceae; genus DATAEG01. The sequence goes on along the minus strand of JBPCMU010000065.1, from coordinate 60,712 downwards.
TGATGATGGCGACCTCACTACGCAGCCAGGGTGACCCCGGCGCGAGGCGACCACGTGAGGAATGCACCATGCTCATCGAGTCCTCGACACTGACGAACTGCTCACCGCCGGGGCGCAGATCGCGTTCGGTGCGACCCAGGCACGGCAGGATCAGCGCCTCACGCCCGTGACACAGATGCGACCGGTTCAACTTCGTGGCCACGTGCACCGTCAGCGCGCAGGTGGCCAGCGCAGCCTCGGTCACGTCCGTATCGGGGGTCGCCGCGGCGAAGTTGCCGCCCAGGGCCATGAAGACGTCGACCTTTCCGTCGCGCATCGCGCGGATGCTGTCGACGGTGTCCCACCCATGCGCACGAGGTGGGTCGAAGCCGAATTCGGCGCCCACCGCGTCGAGGAATCCGTCGGGCATCTGCTCCCAGATGCCCATCGTCCGATCACCCTGCACGTTGCTGTGCCCACGGATCGGAGCCGCTCCGGCACCCGGGCGACCGATGTTCCCGCGGAGCAGGAGGAAGTTCGCGATTTCGCGGATCGTGGCGACCGCATTGCGGTGCTGGGTCAATCCCATCGCCCAGCACACAACTACGCTGTCGGCCGCGGTGACGTCCGATGCGAAGTCCTCGATCTCGCTACGGGACAACCCGCTCTGCTTCTCCAGGTCCGACCACGACAGGGCCTGCCACGCTGCTTGCACGGCGTCGAAACCGTCGCAGTACGTGTCGATGAAGTCGCGATCCAGCACGCTGCCAGGTTGTGCCGAATCGCGCTCGACGAGCACCCGGTTCACGCCCGCGAACAACGCGAGATCGCCGTTGACCCGGACGTTCAGAAACCGATCGGCGATCTTCGTGCCCGGGCCGATTAGACCTCGCGGAGTCTGCGGGTTGCGGAACTTGACGAGCCCGGCCTCGGGGAGCGGATTGACCGCGACGATGCGCGCCCCGCGCTCCTTGGCATCCTCGAGTGCGGTGAGCATGCGCGGGTGATTGGTACCCGGGTTCTGCCCGACGATGACGATGAGGTCGGCATGCAGCGCAATGTCGTCCAGTGTGACGGTGCCCTTGCCGACGCCGATCGTCTCCGACAACGCGCGGCCGCTCGACTCATGACACATGTTGGAACAATCCGGCAGGTTGTTGGTGCCCAGCCGCCGGGCCAGCAGCTGGTACACGAAGGCCGCCTCGTTGCTGGCTCGACCACTTGTGTAGAAGACCGCACGGTCCGGGTCCGATATGGCCCGTAGCCGATCGGCGACGAGCGTGAGGGCCTCGTCCCAGTCGAGCGGCGCGTAATGGGTGGCGCCAGGTGCCAGGTACATGGGTTCGGTCAGCCGGCCGTTGTGCTCGAGCCAATGGTCGGGCTGCTCCCTGAGTTCGGCCACGGAGTGTGCAGCGAAGAATTCCGAAGTGACCCGCTTGCGGGTCGCCTCCCACGCGACTGCCTTCGCGCCGTTCTCGCAGAACTCAGCAGCCTTACGTCGATCCGGGTCGGGCCATGCGCAGCTCGGGCAGTCGAAACCGTCGACGTGGTTCATCTTCAGCAAAGTCTGCAGGCTTCGCCTGGCGCCCATCTCGCCGAGCGCGTACTGCATCGAGTGCGCGATGCCGGGGATACCGACCGCAGACTTCTTCGGCTTGCCCACCTTCGGGTCCGTACCCGACGTGCCTTCCTCAGCCATCCATTCACCCCTTTCTCAGACAACGGCGCGCCGCGAGCACAGGGGGACCTGGCCGGTGCGCAAGTCCGGGACAGGTCCCTCCCGCGATCATCTCGCCCAGGCAGGCTCGGTCAGGCTTTGTCCTGCATGCTGGACCGGGCGGGGTTGGCCTGCTGCGCCGCCTTGGGGTCCTTCTCATCCTGCTTGCTGCGCACGCCGGCCTCGATGCGATCGCCGAGTTGCTTGTCGACGTTGCGCCAGTAGTCGAAGGCCCGGGCCAGGACCGGCTCGCTCACGGCGTTGAGCAGATGGCCGACGATGTTGTCGACCAGCCGGCCGCGGGCCGCGTCATCCAGCACCTCGCGCACCATCGTCCCGGCTTGGCCCCAGTCGTCGTCCTCGGCCCGCAGTGTGTAGGCCGCGCGCACCATGTCGCCGTCGCTGTGCCAGGTGCCGCCGTCGTCGGTCAGTTCGGGCTGCGCCTTCGGGCCACCGTAGGAATTGGGCGCGTACACCGGATCGGTGACGTTGATGATCCGCATTGCGCCGTCCTTGGAGTAACTGTGCACCTCCACGTGCGGCAAGTTGACCGGGATCTGCTTGTAGTTCACGCCCAGCCGGGCGCGGTGCGCGTCGGAGTAGCTGAAGCCGCGGGCGAGCAGCATCTTGTCCGGCGAGAGTCCGGTTCCGGGCACGATGTTGTTGGGCTCGAAGGCTGCTTGCTCCATCTCGGCGTGATAGTCGCTGACGTTGCGATTCAGCGTCAGCGTGCCGACTTCCTGCAGCGGGTAGTCCGCGTGCGGCCAGACCTTGGTGAGGTCGAACGGGTTGAACCGATAGGTCTTGGCGTCCTCGAACGGCATGATCTGCATCTTCAGCGTCCAACTGGGGAACTCGCCGTCGCGGATGTGCTCGAACAGGTCCCGCTGGTGGTAATCGGTGTCCACGGAGGCCATCTGGTCGGCCTCGTCCTGGGTGAAGCACTCCACCCCTTGGTCACTCTTGAAGTGGTACTTGACCCAGAACTTCTCGCCCTGCGCATTGATCCACATGTACGTGTGGCTGGAGTAGCCGTTCATGTGCCGCCACGTTCGCGGGATGCCGCGATCGCCCATCAGCCAGGTCACCTGGTGGGCGGACTCGGGCGACAGCGTCCAGAAATCCCACTGCATGTCGTGATCACGCAGGTTGTTGTCCGCGCGGCGTTTCTGTGACCGGATGAAGTGCTGGAACTTCATTGGATCGCGCATGAAGAAGACCGGGGTATTGTTGCCGACGAGATCGAAATTGCCCTCGTCGGTGTAGAACTTGACCGAGAAGCCGCGCGGATCACGCCACGTGTCCGGGCTGCCCCGCTCACCGGCCACGCTGGAGAACCGAATCAGTACGTCGGTCTCGGCGCTGGGCTGGAACACACTCGCGCGGGTGAATGCACTGACGTCCTGAGTGACCTGGAAGGTGCCGAACGCCCCGCCGCCCTTGGCGTGCGGTTGGCGCTCCGGAATGCGCTCGCGGTTGAAGGTGGCCATCTGTTCGAGCAGGTAGTGGTCCTGCAGCAGCAGCGCGCCATCGGCCCCGACGGAAAGAGAATGCTCGTCGCTGGCGACGGGTATCCCAGCATCGGTCGTCGTCGCGGGTCGGGCTCCAGGTTCGGTCATCTCAAACTCCTATGTCGTCGAGGACTTTCGATCGTTGCTGCGCTCGGAGCACCCGGCCCCGGAAACACCGTCCGCCGTATCGACTTCGTGGCCAGCGCCGTCGCTGGAACGAACCGTCACCCAGACACTCCCCCCTTAACTGGAATGAGTCAAGAAGTGTCTGGGCTCGCTTGCCGCCGCAACCCGGGTGGAGCGCCCGCTTGACCGGACCGACGAACGCTCGCAACGCCGTAGCATCGGTGTCGTCCAGTCGTGAAACAGCGCGCGGCTCCCGCCAGGTTTCGGCGAAGGACGCCGTGTCCACCGACGAGATTGATTCATCAGTGCTGCAGACAATCGGTCGGGCGGCACCGCACACTCCGCCGATTGTCCGATTGTCCGATTGCCGCGATCTCGATCCGCTTCCCCGAAGGGACAGCTCATGCTCGCGTTCATCCTCCTGCTCGTCATTGTCTGGATCGTCGCCGGAATCATTGGCGTGGTCGTGCACGGCCTGATTTGGCTCACCATCATCGCGATCGTGCTGTTCCTGGCCACTCTCGTGTTCGGCGGCAGCCGACTGCGCGGGGGCAAGGCGCGCCGATGATCGTCGACCGGAGCACCCCTGGAGCGGCTGCGGGCCGGTCCTCATAGCGTCTTGGCCACCGACGTCGGTCCATCGGCGCCGAGCTCTGGTGACGGACCGGCCATGCTCGGTGTCGGGGCGAGTCGGGCGGCCAGTCGCGTGAGGTAGCCGGCGAAGCCCTCCGGGGACCGTCCCTCGACACGACCACTGGTAAGTACCGGAATCGAGCCCACGCGGGCGATACGAGCTGTCGTTCGGGTGGTGACCCGGTCAACCAACCCGACGTCCTCGGCCGTCGCCACCGCCGGGAACCCGCCTGCCGCGAGGTAGGTGCTGGCCCGGACCCCGAGGTTGGCGCCGTGAACGTGGGAGTGACCATCGCCCGGCTCGTGACGCGCCGACCAGGCACGTGCCAGTGCCCCGGAGACGCCGTGCGGGACAACTGTGCCCAGTACGAGATCAGCACCGTCGTGAGCTTCGCAGAGTGCTTGGCTGAGCCAGTGCGGTGGGACGGAGGAGTCCGCGTCGGTGTTGGCGAGCCAGATCCCGTCGGTCGGATACGCGGTGGTGGCCAGGACGTGATCAATACCGGCGGCCCGCGCCGCTCCGACGCACCGAGCGGACACGACGACGGTCTCGATCCCTTCGTGCCGGCCGACCAGCGCGCGGGTCCGATCGCGACAGGCATCCAGCACGACGACTATTCGCACCGAACAGTCCACGGCCGCCCGTGCGACGCAGACCGCTCGCAGGCACTCGTCAATGGTCAGCTCTTCGTTGCGGGCCGGAATGACGACAGCAATGTGCTCAATGGTCATCCGACGATTCCCTCGGCCTGCGCAACGGATCTGCCGGTGCGGTCGAACACATCGAGGACGAAGTCCGGTTCCTCATGGTGGGTGATGACTCGTAGGCTGAGCTCGGATCGGAGCGCCCAAAGAACTTCGTCGCCCGACCATGGATGGTCAGGTGCCGGCCACCGCCAGTGACACGTCACCAGCACGCCGTCATCTGCGAGCGACGCTTGAATCCGCTCGGCCAGCAGTGGGAGGTCTCGCACGTAGTAGCCCACTTCGTGCAGCACGATCAGGTCGAATTCTCCGGTCGGCCATTCGCTGGGGATCAGCATCTGCTCTATGTGCAGACCCGTCCTGGCGCGAGCCAGACTCACGGCGGTCTGCGCACCGTCGGCTGCGACAAACTCGCCACAGCGCGGCGCGAGTCGAGTGGTCAGCAACCCTGGTCCGCAGCCGGGCTCGAAGCCGCGGCGGAAGGCGGGGCGCGGCAGAGCTGCGAGTACCGTGTCGCGCTTTCGCTGTTCATACCAGGATCTGTCCAACCGCCAGGGCTCGCCGGTGGCGTAGAGGTCATCGAACGACGAGATCTCGGCGGCAGCCCGAGGCAATGGATCGATGAACGTCTCGCTGGTGCGGCCGAAGTGCTCCAGGAAAGCGGGTGTGAGGACGGGCTGATCCGACTCGTCCTCGGACAGCGCGTGCGTCTGACTCCGGTAGCAGCCGAGTGCGGCGGCCTTCACCCGGCGCGCGGACTCATCGATCGGCAGCCGCAGCCAACCGTCGTCGACGATCTCCGGGCCGGCCCAATGCCACGCCCAGATCGGGTACTCCCACCGGTGCTGATCGGTCACCAGCGCAGCGGCACGCGAACACGCCTCGTGATCGGGATGCCGATCACCTGACCAGGGCGCGAACAACCAACCGCCCGCCGTGCAGCGACCTGCCAGGGCCGCAGCAACGTCAGCGACGTGCTCGGACAGCCGCCCGTCGGCGAGTCCCAGCCAGACCAACTCGGCTCCCAATGCCGTGACGGCGGCGTCCGTCTCCGATCGACGCAGTTGTGCCATTGTCGCCTCGGAGTGTGTTGGCGACAGTGGGTGCGAGCGCGCGCCGTCGGACGCAACGAGGACGGTCACCTGGTGCCCGCGGCGGACCGCGTGCACGATCAATCCTCCGGCACCCAACGTCTCGTCGTCGGGATGTGCTGCCAGCACGACGATCGGGGTGCCGGGCGGGGGAAGAACCACTCTGGGCAGCTCATCGATTGCCGCGGTCCAAGCTGACTCGGCGGTCCCGTCGTCGAGGTGGGTGAAGGTCGTCATTGGCCCCGCACCTCTCGACCGGTTGCCGCAAGATCACGTTCACCATGGTGTTGCCGGACGTAGATCTGCAGATCGGCGACGCGACGGGCGTACTCCTCATCGAAGCTCAGCGGCGCCGGGCCGAGCGCATGCCCGACGTGCAGCAGAGTGAGCTCGGCGGCGGCGGCCACGACCGACCGAGCACGAAGCGCGAGCAGCCAGCTGTCCTCCCCCGCGTCCACCGTCCGCGCGGCGTCTCGCAGAGTCGCGGCGGCACCGTGCAGCGCCACATCGATCGCACCGAGGTGCAGATCGGTCAGATCACCGGAGCGTCCCCGCTGCATCAGTGTGCGGTGCAGCTCCGCGGCGCCTCCGAACCAGCACGCCGCCACTCCGATGCCGCCGCGGGCGAAGCCGGCCCGGCGCAGATACCACCCCGGATCGCCCACCGGCGATGCCGGCGACGCGTCGAACTCGACCGGGCCGCTGGGCACGGCAGAAAGCCCGCGCGAGACCCACCCCTCGGCCGGCGAAGGCCGAACCGACGCGTGGTGCAGGTCCACCGCGAACAGCCGCCGGGTGTCCCCCTCGTGCGCGGTCACCAGGGCACGGTCCAATTGGCCACCCAGCGAACACCAGGGCTTGACCCCGTTCACTCGATAGGCGCCGCCTACCTCGACGGCGTCCAGCCGGGACCCGGGCGCTTCTGCGGCGAATACGCCCCAGGCGCCCGGTACGGGCGTCACCCCGGCCTCGGCCAGAATCGCCAGCGCATCGGCATGAGCTTCCAGCACTCGCCCCACGGTGAGGTCGGCCGCCGCCGCCTCGGCAAGCAGATGCCATCGCATCGCGGTGTGCCCGCCGCCCGGCAGGGGCAGCCGTTCCCCGACGACCCGGGCGGCCTCGATGGCCAGGTCCGCGTTGCCAGCGGCGGCGGCCGCAATTTCGGTGATCCACGAGGCGTCGTCCGGCAGCAATCGCTGGCCGGTCCCAGGGGAGGCCACGGCGTTCATGTGCGAGTCGGTTCGGCTCGGCGGCCAAGAGCAGACCGGCAACGAGAGAAATGGTTGAAATTCATCTGCCATCCGTCCTGAAAGGATTCGGTGGCTGATGTCTCAACCTGCTCCGAGACTACGTGCCCGGGGCCGAACGTGACGAGGATCGCGGATCACGCCGCCGACCCCATACGGCGCAGTCAGCCGTCCGTGGTGTCCCGGCGGGTCATCGTTCTGCCGTAGCGGGCCATGACCCGGTCGCGAAGCTCGCGGTCGTCGCGAGGCACCGGCTGGATGAAGATCTCGTCGAGCTCTCCATAGCGCTCCCGCAGGTCGGCGTCGATGCGTACGCAGGCCCGCTCGAGATCGAGCGCGCTGTAGGTGTCCACGAAGTCGACCCGGGCACCGAGCAGCACTCGGCCGGTGCCAACCATCATCGTCACGATGTCGACGACGTCGTCGATTTCCACCTCTTCGCGCAAGGTCTCGCGGACTGCACGCACCAGTCGGATGTCAGCCTGCTTGCCAATCAACAAGCCCTTGCAAGTCTGCGCCAGTAGGACCGCAGCCACCACCAGCAGCACCCCGATCGCGATCGACGCGGCGCCGTCCCAGACCGCATCCCCGGTGATCTGGTGCAGCGCCACTCCTGCGGCGGCGAGTCCGATACCGATCAACGCGGCGGTGTCCTCGAGGACCACGCTCTTCACCGTCGGGTCGTCAGGATCGCGGACGTAAGAGGCCATCGTCCGCCGCTGCGAGCGCGCTTCCCCGCGGGTCTGGCTCAGCCCGCGAAGCAGCGAGGCTCCCTCGAGCAGGAACGCTGCAGCCAGAACGACGTAGTTGACCCAGACGTGGGAGAGCGCGGCCTCGCCGGAGACGATCGTGTGCACGCCCTCGAACACCGAGAACGCGGCACCGGAGACGAAGATCGCTACCGCCGCCAACAGAGACCAGAAGTACCGTTCCTTGCCGTATCCGAACGGGTGCACCCGGTCCGCCGGGCGCTCGGATCGGCGAAGCGCCGCAAGCAGGAGCAGCTCCGTCGTCGTATCCCCGGCGGAGTGCGCCGCCTCGGAGAGCAATGCGCCAGATCCGGTGAGCAGGCCGGCACCGAGCTTGAGCACGCCCACTCCGGCGTTCGCTACCAGGGCCAGCAGAATGGTGAGTGAGCTACCGCCGTCGTCGGGTGTGGCAGTGCCTTCCGGAGCGCGATCCCCATCGTCGTTCATCGGTCGACCCCTGATCGCGTCACATCAACCCCGTCGGGCGGCTACCTGCCGTCACGCACCTCGTCGGCCGTCTCCTTGGCCGCCTCCTGGTCGGAGGTCGCACCGTCGGCCTCCCGCTCGAAGAAGTCTTCGTGCTTCAGGTCGCTGGCGGTCTGCCCAGCCACCTGCTCCACCAGTTCTTCGTCGGAGATGCCCTCATCGGCACGATGTACCTCGCCAGATTCGCTCATCGCTCCACGCTACGTGGACCGCAGCAACCCTGCAGAACTCGTCGACGAGCGAGCTCCCTGCAGTGCGACGAGCCGAACTCGCAGTGAGGGGCCACCATGGTTGCTGTGACACCGACCAACGGCGCCGAGCAACCGTGGGACGTGATCGTGGTCGGCGCCGGGCCCGCCGGTTGCGCCGCGGCGGCAGCCGTGCTGGCGGAGGATCCGGACGCCCGGCTGTTGTTGCTCGACCGGTCGGACTTCCCCCGCGACAAACCATGCGGGGACGGGGTCGCGTCCGAGGTCGGTGAGGTGCTGGCCGCGCTCGGCTTCGACACCGATGCAGTGTTCGCCGCAATGCCGCCGGTGCGCCGGCTGCGCATCCACTCGCCGGCCGGGGTGCGCGTCGACCGGGAGCTGCCGGACGCGGTCCACGTGGCGCCTCGTGAGGTCTTCGACGCGCGGCTGGTGGCTGATGTCCAGCGCCGCGGGGCCGAGCTGAGGCAGCACACCGTTCGCGAAGTGACCGTCCAGGCCGGCGAGATCGTGCTCGACGGGGCTCTGCGAGCCAGGATCGTCATCGCCGCAGATGGTGCGGAGTCGCGCGTCCGGCGGGCAGCGGGGTGGCCGGCGCCCCGACCCGCGCAGGTCGCCGTGGCCATTCGCGGATACGCACCGGAATTGCCGGATCAGGCCGGCACGCAGGTGATCCGCCTCACCGGCGAGCATTGGCCGGCCTATGCCTGGAGCTTCCCGCTCGGCGACGGCCGGGCGAACGTCGGCTACGGCCAGTTGATCGGCGCCACCGTGCCGACCAGGTCGCATCTCCTCGACCGGATGACGCAGTTGTTGCCAGGGGTCGATCCGCATCCCGATCGGTTGCGCGCGCACCGGTTGCCGCTCTCCTCTGGCCGGCCGGCCATCCGGGCAGGACGGATCCTCTTGGCCGGCGACGCGCAGTCGCTGATCAACCCACTCACCGGCGAGGGGATCTTCTACGCGGTCACCTCTGGTGGCTTGGCCGGCCGGTCCGCCGTGGCAGCTCTGCGCACCGGCGTCGATGCCGGTCTCGACTACCGCCGCGCGATGGGCCGACACCTCCACCGGCACTTCCGGCACACCACAGCTCTGGCGAGACTGGGCCGCTGGCACGGAATCTTCGACGCCGGCATGCGTGCGGCCGCCGCCGACCAGCGGGCGTTCGACGATCTCGTCCGGCTCGGTCTCGCTGACGGGTTGGTCACCGGCCGGGTGGTCGCCCGGTTGAGGTTCCGCGGCTGAATCAGGTCAGCGGGCCAACTGCCGCACCGCGACACCGAACACACGCGGCAGTCGAGCGGCGGTCGGCACGATCCGCGGCCCCAAGGTTCGCCTTCGGCGCGCCCACAGCAACGACGACGTGATGCTGCGGTAGCGGCGGGACTCGGCCAACCATCGCCGCTCATAGGACCCCGGCTCGTCCGCGACGACACACTCCACCAAAACGCTGGCGCAGGCCATCGAGACCGCGATGCCTTCACCGGTCAGAGCATCCACATAGCCGGCCGCGTCGCCGACGAGCAGCACGCGTCCGGCCACCCGGGACGTGGCGCGCTGCCACAGCGGGCCGGCCCCGCGCACCGACGAGACACCGGTCTGCGGCAGCCGCGCCCGCAGGGCCGGGAACGCGGCCAGTTGTTCGGCGAACGGTGCCCGCGCGCTGGACAGCACGGCGACGCCGATCATGTCTTCGCTCACCGGCGTGACGTAGGCCTCGGACCTGGCCGCCCAGTGCACCTCGACCAGATCGGTCCAGGGCTCGAGGGCGAAATGCTGGCGGATGCCCCACCGAGGGGGCCTGGTCGAGCGGTCCGATCGAGCCAACCCGAGTTGACGGCGGATCGGCGAGTGCAACCCGTCGGCTACCGCGAGGTAACCCGCCCGGCGACCGTCGACCTCGACTCCGTCCGCCGTCGCGCGGATGTTGCCGGCACGGGCCGCGACCACCTCGACGCCCGCGGCCCGCACCGCGTCCAGCATCGCGGCCTGCAGCGTGGTGCGCCGGACGCCGAGACCGTGCTCGCCGGGGAACCGTGCGTCGACCGACGCCTGTCCGTCGGTGTAGCGGATGCCGGCGATGTCGTGACCTTCCAACGCGACGCCGAGTTCGCGCAGCCGACGGACGGCGCCGGGCATGAGCCCTTCACCGCAGGCCTTGTCGATCGGGCTGGGGCGGCCGTCGAGAACCACTGCCCGCAACCCAGCCCGCGCGGCATAGAGCGCGGTTGCCAGGCCGGCAGGGCCAGCGCCGGCGACGATGAGGTCGGCCTGTGTCACCACGGGACCAGCGGCGTCTCTTTCACCGCGGCCACCATGGCAGCGTTCTCCGCGGCGATGCGTATCCGCAGCAGACCGAGGTTGACGACGGTGAAGACCAAGGCCGTGATCCACGCGGTGTGCACCAGCGGCAGCGCGATGCCCTCGAGCACGACGGCAACATAGTTCGGGTGCCGCAATCGGCGGTACGGACCGCGATCGACCAACGGCAGCCCAGGCACCACGATGATCCTGGTGTTCCACCGCGGCCCGAGCGAGGAGATGCACCACCACCGCAAGCCCTGGGCGAGCAACACAACGGCCAGCATCGGCCAACCCAGCCAGGCGTGGAACGGACGGAACGCCGCCTCGACGAGACACGCAGCCAGCAGGCCGGTGTGCAGCACGACCATGAAGGGGAAATGGCCGAAGCCGTGTTCGCGTCCGCCGCGGGCCATCGCCCAGCTCAGGTTCCGCTTGGAGACGATCAGTTCGGCGAGCCGCTCGAATGCCACCGCCGCGATCAGCAGCACGTACCAGACCATCAGCGCCTCACCATTCCAGAAGGACGAGCTCGCTGCAGAATCCGGGGCCCATCGCCATCAGCACGCCGGGTGAGCCGGCCGGTAGCGACTTCTTGTCCAAGGTGTCGCGCAATACGTGCAGCACAGACGACGACGACAGGTTGCCGATCTGCTCAAGAGACCGCCAGGTGAGCTCCAGCGGGTCGCCGGGCAGGTCCAGCACGCTTTCGATCGCCTCGATCACCTTCGGGCCGCCAGGGTGCGACACCCAAGCGGCCACATCGGACGCCGTCAGGTGATGCTCGGCGAGGAACGCGGTGATATCCCCGCCGAGGTACTGCTGGACGAGCGTGGGGACCTCTGCGTTGAGAACGATCTTCAACCCGCTCGAACCGATGTCCCAGCCCATCGTGCGCTGCGAGTCCGGATACAGATGGCTGCGCGAATCACGCACCCGCGGCCCGGGCTCCGGCCGGTTCGCGCCCACCGCGACCACCGCTGCGGCCCCGTCCCCGAACAATCCGCTGGCGACCAGGTTGGCAACCGAATCATCGTTGCGCTGCACCGTCAGCGAGCAGAGCTCGACCGAGAGCAGAGCCCCGACGTCGTCGGGATGGCCGACTAGGTAGTCGTGCAAACGCGCTATGCCGGCCGCCCCAGCCACACAGCCCAGGCCGAACAGCGGTACCCGCTTGACGTCGGGACGCAGGCCGACGACTGCGGCGATGCGGGCCTCGAGGGATGGAACGGCGAGACCGGTGACCGTCGTGGAGATGACGACGTCCACTTCGTCCGGCGCCATCCCGGCACGGTGCAACGCCCCGGTGAGCGCCTGCGCGCCGAGCTCGACCGCGTGGGTGATGAACAGGTCGTTGGCATCGTCGAATCCGCGCAGCGTTAGGTACTGCTCGATCGGGAGGGCCAGATGGCGGCTGGCCACCTGAGAATTCTGGTGCAGCCGCTTCACCAGCGCTTGGTTGCCCGCCGGGCTCGGACAGATCTGCGTGAACAGGTCGGTCAGCTCGCTCTGGGCGTACCGATACGGCGGCAGAACCGCGTGCACGCCGGCCATGGTGGTCACTTGATCAACGATACGGACGCAGCCGCTGGCGCGCCGTTCGAGAATGACGGCCTCCCGATCACGCGCCACTAGGGTCGGCCTATGTCCTCACCCGGGCAGGTGCGGGCACTTGCACTGTCCTGTCATCCCCTTCCCGCCCTGGCGGTCACTGCGATCAGCGCAGGTCTGGCGGCGCTGGCCGATCTGTCGTTCGTGCGCGGCGCCCTGGTGACTGTGGCCGTCTTCACCGGGCAGCTGTCCATCGGCTGGTCGAACGACTACCTCGACGCCGACCGCGACCGAGCCGTGCGCCGATCGGACAAGCCGATCGCCGCCGGCGCGGTGCCACGTGGGGTGGCCCGAACCGCTGTCGTGATCGCAGTCGTGCTGACCCTCGCATTCTCCGCGGCGCTGGGGCTTCGCGGGGGCGGTGTCGCGGTTGCGACGGTTCTCTGCGGGTGGCTGTACAACCTCGGCCTGAAGGGGACGGTGCTGTCCTGGCTGCCCTACGCCCTGGCCTTCGGCGGACTCCCCGCTATCGCGACGCTCTCCGCCTCACCGGCACGCTGGCCCGCGACGTGGGCGATCGCCGCCGGCGCTCTGCTCGGCGTCGCCGCCCACCTAGCGAACGTCCTGCCGGATCTGCAGGACGACGCGGCGACCGGCGTGCGTGGCCTCCCGCATCGGCTCGGGGCGCGAGCCTCGGCGATCGTCGTGGCTCTGGTCCTCCTTGGGGCCTCGGCGGTGATCCTGCTCGGACCTGGCGGGAGCCCGGGCCATTGGCGCTGGTCAGGGTTCATCATGGCGTCGACCCTCACCGGCGCCGCGACGGGCACCGCGTATCGCACCCCGGCGTCGCGACGTTTCTTCCTGACCATCATCGTGATCGCCGCTATCGACGTGGCATCGTTCGCGCTGTCCGGCACCCGGCTGTGACGGCAGCAGTGCGGGCGCCCTCAGCCGTGCCTCTCTGATCGAGTGATGTTCGGGTCAGCGACGGGATCGGCGGGCGGCTTGCGTCTCCGTCTTGGCCGGCTGCGTGACGACCTTGCCGCCGGGAGTCTCCAGATGGGCCCGGACGAACCAGTGGAACTGCTCCAGCGCCGCCGACTGGCCGATCAGCATGTCCTGAGTGACCGGGTCCGGTTCCTCGGTCTTCTCGATCGCGGCCCGGAAGCTCTCGATAACGCCCTGGTAAACGAGATCGAGTGCGCCCAAGTGTGCCAGCGCATCGTCGCGGCCGAGCGAGTAGTCGTCCCAACTGCGCGCCGCCACCAGCGCGCCCGGCGTTCCGCTGGGTGATCCACCGAGCGTCGCGATTCGCTCTGCAGTGGTATCCGCCATCAGCCGGACGGCGTCAACTTGCGGGTCGAGCATGGTGTGTACCGCGATGAAGTGCGGGCCGACGACGTTCCAGTGGATGTGCTTGAGCGTCAGCGCTAGGTCGTTCAGCGCGTTGAGCCGGTCCTGCAACAGATCGATGACTGTCGCGGCATCGTCGCCGGCCATTCCGGGAACGGTGAACTCTGGATTCGACGATGTCTTGCGACGGGATCTGCTGGATGTGGCCACGATGTCTCATTTCTTGAGTGGAGGTGGGCGCCGGATAGCGGGACGCGATTCAGGTTCGACCAACCGCGAGAGCGCTACCGAGGCGCAGAAGCTCACGCAAGGTGGCCCCGCAATTTCTCCGACGCTGTGACCGTACGCCGTAGCCGCCATCCCGGCGCGCAGCGCGGTCCTGTCGAGGACTCCCTGCCGCGGTTTTCGAAGCGTGGAATGGCTCAGGCTGGCAGGTAAAGGATGGCGTCCAGCTCCACCTTGACCTCGCGCAGGCCGGCGACGACAGTCGTTCGAGCCGGCGGGACGCCGGTGAAGAACTCAGCGTACCCGCGGTTGAACTCGGCGAAGTCCTCGCCGTCTGACAAGTAGGCCGTGATCTTGACAGCATCCTCGAGCGTGCCGTTCGCCGCCTCGGCGATACGGGACAGATTGAGCAGCGTGAGGCGGGTCTCCTCCGCCACTGTCGCGGGCTGATACGTCCCGTCCGGGGCACGGGGAACCTGCCCGGAGATGAAGACGAAATCACCTGCGCGCACAGCGTGCGAATACGGGCCGGCCGGCGGCGGAGCGGATGCTGCGGTGACCTGCGCCTTCATGCCCGCCCGCCACGGTGTGTGCCGGCGTCCCACATCGTCATTGCCCGCCACCGGGGCCGAGCGCGATGCGTCGGGCCAGTTGGTCGGTCCAATTGTCGTGAGGCTTGGCAGTCTCGATCCACCATGTCGCGCCAGCGTCCTGGTAGCCAGGTAGCTCCGCGGCGACCGCACCGGGATCCTCGGCGACCTCTGCCCACACCGCGATCGTGTAGCCGTCCAGCGAGCCACGCCCGGTCAGCAACAGGTCGCGCACCGCGCCGATCTCCGCGGCGGTCGGCCGGGTGAGTGCACCGTCCACGTAGGTGATCGGCACCGCGCCGTCCCAGCGAGCGGCGCGGCGCATCGGGGCACGGGCCGGCCACACCCCACCGACCCAGACCGGGATCCGCGGTCGGGTCACCGGCCGCGGGAGGAAGCGCACACCGTCGACCTGGAAGTGCTCACCGGCGAACGATGTGGTCTCACCGCTCCACAACTGATCCAGCAGCGCAAGGCTCTCGTCGAGCAGTTCGGCCCGTCCGCGCGGCTCGGACACCTCGCCGAACAGTTCGAAGTCGCCGCGCGCAGGAGACCCCAGCCCGACGCCGAGCACGGTACGTCCGGCCGCGAGCAGGTCCAGCGTGACCGTCTGCCGAGCGACCATCCACGGTCGGCGCCGCGAGAGCGGTGTGATCATCGGGCCGATCGTGATCCGTGAGGTTCGTGCCGCGAGCACCGCCATGACCAGCCACGGGTCAACAGTCGGCGGACCCTGTCCGTCGTTGGCGTAGAGCATGTGGTCCCAGACGAAGAACCCGTCGAAGCCGGCCTCCTCGGCTGCCACCCCGAGCTCCACGATCTGCATCGGGTCCTCGACGAAACACGGAGCGGCTACGCCCCGGCGCAGCGACGTCATTCGCCGTCCCGGTGGCCGAGCAGCCGCTGCAGCGTGAGGCCGGTGTGACCGCGTACATCCGCGCTGACCTGCACGGCCGGCAACGGTCCGCACAGAAGCGGCATCAGCCCCGGCCCGTGACCGGGCTGGGGGCTGCTGCCGTGCACCACGATGCCCACCGTCACCCAGCCCCTGCGATATCCCGCGTTGTGCCGCACGTCGACATCCTCCAGTGCGACCAGATCGCCGAGCCCTAGGCCCGGCACGTCGGCCGGGTGCACCTGCAGATCGAGGTCCCACTGATGCGCCGGCCGGCCGATCCCGTTTCCTGCGGCAGTCGACGGCAGCACGGCACGCACCGACGCGACGGCGGCGTTGCCGGACAGGTCGATGGGCAGCAGAGCGATCGCAGCCGGCGACACATTGAGCACGGCCACACCGGCGGCGAGCAGGGGGGCCGGTGCGCTGCCACCCTGGCCCCAGCCGCGCACGGCTACCGCATCACCGGGTGCGAGCCGGTCCAGCACATCGTCGGCGAAGCATGCGATGACCCGTCCCTCCTCGCCCCGCTTACCGAGCACCACCCCACGCTCACCCGCGGCTGCCCCGCTGCGCACCTCGACCGGATTGCCCAGGCACGCGTAGGAGGTAAGTGCATGCCGAGCCGGCTGCTCAGGGTGTATGAGGCACGCCCCGGGCGCGGCGTGATCGGCGTCGGTGCCGAACGCGTCATCACCGAGGTGCACGCCGAGCGCAATGCCACCGTCCCCGATGGGCACGTACGGCCTGCCGTCCCGGTCCACCCGGTAGGGCGAGCTGTCCAGCGACGGCGTCTCCACGACACCGGCGAGATTGACGGCGATCGGCTTCATGCCGGGACCCCCATCCGTTCGAAGGCGATGCGCAGATTCGCGTCGGTGTCGTCGTACACGTCGAAAGCCTCGGCCGGTCCGCTCAGCAACGAACTCGGGCCTGGCCCGTGACCGAACAACCGGCAGTGCCCGGTGCTGATCACCCCTATGGTCAGGTAACCCCGTCGGTAGCCGCGCCCGAAGCGATGGTCCTGGTCCTCCAGCACGACGAGATCGCCGATGCGCAGCGACTCCATGCCCAACGAGAGGTCGGCACCCTGGCCCGCATAGGCGCCCATGAGGTCGGTGTTGGCGTATTCAGACACCATCCCGGCGCCGGCACCGACGGCGGCCGCCGGAACCCTGGCCGCGACTCCCACCCGCAACCGGCCGTCCGAACCGGTCTCCACGCCCAGCGCGGTGAGCAGGCTCGGATCGGTGTTCTTCACGACCACGTCGGGATGCTCCGTCAAACGCAAGCCCTGGCCGTACGCGTGCACCGACACAGCGTCTCCCGGACAGACCTTGGCCAGCTCGTCCTCGGCAAGATCGGCGAGGACGTACGCGTGCTGCCCGATCACTCGCCCCCGCGCGCCCGCACCGGGACCGCTGCGAACGGTGACCGCGTTGCCCACACAGGCAAGGAACTGCAACGCATAGTTGGCGCCGGGCTCACGGTGCCTGATCGAGAGTCCGGGCTCCAGATGATCGGCGGCGTACCCCGTCGCGTCGTCGCCCGGATGGACACCGAGCGTCACCCCACCCATACCCGGCAACAAGAACGGCACTCCGTCCGCATCGATACGGTAGGCGTGCCGATCAGCCAGCGGCGGCCACACCTCCCCCACCAGCGGTTGGCGGACCAGTCGCGCAGCATTGGTCGCTATCACGACCGGACCCCCAAACCGAACCCGTGTGCCCTGATCGCGGGAGCAACCGAGGCGCCGTTCCAGACGTTCATGATCGGCTGGCCGCGGCGCTGGTTTCCCACGGCGTCGACGGTGCCGAGCAGATCCAGCACCGATTGGGTGAAGCGCATCCCGGCGATCGGCTCCGCGAGTTCGCCGCCCCGGATCCGGAAACATCCGTCGCGGCTGACGCCGGTGATGGAGCCCCTTTCGGCATCGACTACTTGGGTGTACCAGAACCGCTGCAGGTAGACGCCGTCGATCACGCCGGCGATCAGCTCAGCCTCGGTCAGGTCGCCGGCCGCCATCACGATGTTCGAGGCCGCAGCCGAGGGCACCTCCTCGCGGGCGATGTGGGCATGGCCGGTGGACGGTGTGCCCAACGCCCGGGCGGTGGCCAGATCGGTCACCGGATCGCCCACTAGTCCTGCGGTGAAGAACGGCACGAGGCGGCGCGGTGTGCCCTCGATGTCGAACCCGATCGGCAGCCCGACCTCGGCGCTGCCATCGTCGCCGACGGTCACCAGAGTCGAACCGACCAGCTCTCCCGCTCGCTTGGCACACAGCCCGATGCCCGTCGCCGCCTGTTCACCGTCGAAGCCGAACCCGGGGAGGAACTGCAGGAGTTCACCGACAGCCTCGCAGCCGAGGACCACGGTGTATTCGCCGGCCGGCAGCTCCCCACGATTCCGGCCGCGGGCTCCCAGCGCGATCGCCTCGGCGACCGCGCCGGGCACATCCAGTCCGCGGGCGGAGCGGCCGAGGTCGATCCAGTGCGACGTGCCGTCACCGACCTCCGCGGTCAGCGCGCCGCTCGCCTCGGTGGCGGTGGTCGCCAGCCGGACGCCGGTGGACGTCGCCACGACCTGCTGAGTGAGTGCCCGACCGAACATGCCGGCCACCTCGCCGCCGGCCGCCGCCGCCTCCGCGAGCGCGCTGCGCACCGCGGCACCGCGCGCGGCGGCGTCGAACTCGAGTGTGTCCGCGCACCGCAGCCCAGCCGGCTCCGCGGCGTCTCGCGCAGCGGCGAGTTGCACCTCCCCGCTCGGCCGACCGGCCGAGGCACGCCGCGCCGTGGCGGCGGTCCGCGCCACCGCCGCAGGCAGATCGCGCAGGATCGTGACCGCTCCGCGCCGGGCGTGCCCGTCGACCACCGCGCGCACGAGGACTTGCGCCTCGGTGATGTCCTGCGGCTGGTGGATCCGACCACCGGCGAACCGGGTGAACTCGCCCGCCCGCCCGAGCAGGCACAGCTCGAGTTCGTCGGCGTCGGTACTGCGCAGCGCGACGTCGAAGGCTTCGAGGACTGCATCGGGATCCAGCGGCGGCGGCATCGACGGGCCACCCGCCGTCTCATCGGCCGCCATCACGCCACCCCGATCGCGACGTTACGGACCAGGGTCGGCGCCGCGGCGTGGCTCAGGAAGCCCCACTGCTTGGGTTCACCTTTGCCGCACGGGAACCCGAAGATCCGCAACTCCTCCGGTCCGGCCACTGCCTCGACCGATCCCCAGAACGCCGGGGTGACACCGCCGTAGGAGAAGTTCTTCAGCAGTCGGCCCTGCTTGCCGTTACGAACCTCGTACGCGACCTCGGTGCCGAACTGGAAGTTCAGCCGTCGGTTGTCGATCGACCAGCTGCGGTTGTCGTCCAGGTAGTAACCGGTGCCCAGCCGATCCAGCAGCTCCGAGCGACTACCGGAACCGGGTTGCAGGTAGACGTGGGTGGAGAAGCACACCGGCAGGTACCCCCAGCCGTCGCTGCGGGCAGCGCCGGTCTCGGCGAGGCCGGCCCGCGCGGCAGCCTCCCGAGTCGAGAGAGTTCCTCGCACGATGCCCTCGCCGACCAACACCGACCGCGCCGCCGGCGTGCCCTCGTCATCGAAGCCGAAGCTGCCCCGGGTACCCGGCACTGTCGGATCCGAGACGATGGTGACAGCAGGTGATCCGTACCGCAGCGACCCGACGTCCTCGAGGCCGATGAACGAGGTGCCGGCGAAGTTCCGCTCGTCGCCCAGCATCCGGTCCAACTCCAGCGCGTGCCCCGCCGATTCATGGATCTGCAACGACATCTGCTGCGGGCCGATCACGAGATCGGAGGTACCGCTCGGCGCGACCGGTGCGGTCAGCAACTCAACGGCTTCGCGTCCCACCCTTTCCGCGTTGGTGACGAGGTCCAGTTCCTCGACGAACTCCCACCCTGCCCCACCGGTGTTGCCGTGGAAGGAGTTCGGGTAGCTGCGGCGTTGCACCTCACCGTCGCGCGCTGCGACGGCAACCACCATCGCGCCGCACTCGATGAGATGTTGGTGCTGTCGGGCGCCGTCCGACGCAGCAAAGTGCCGATGCTGTCGCTTGGCATTTACTCCCGCTTGCACATGAACAACCTCACCCGGCGTACCCGCCGCGGCCAATGCCTCACGCAGCAGGGTGTCCCGCGCTCCATCGTCGACGCCGAACGGATCCCGGCGAACCTCAGTCCGGTAGCTGCCGCCGGCCGGCTGCCGCGGTGGCAGGCGCAGCGCGGGGCCGACGCCCACACCGCCGCGAGCCACCCGGATCGCCTGCTGGGCAGCCAGGTCGACGTCGCCCGAGTCGGACAACGGCCGGGACGCAAAACCCCACGCTCCATCAACCAGTACCCGCACCCCGACCCCGATCGTGCGCTCCAACCGCTCATCCGCATCGGCGCCGCGCACGTGATAGGCGCGCAGCTCCTCGCCCTCGACGATGCGCACATCGGCGAACTCGACCTGCCCGGCAACCGTGTCCATGGCCCGGTCCAGCAGCTCGTCGGCTCGCTGGTCGGCGACCAGGTCGCCCCACTCGTGCGCGCTCGTCATCGTTGTCAGTAACCCTTCGTCGATTGGTAGCGATTGCGCAGCGGCTGCCCGGAGCGCCAGCGTGCCAAGTTGTCGCAGAACAGCTCGGTCAGTAGTCCGTTCTCGGCGGCCACCGTTGATGCGGAATGGGGCGAGAGCAGCACGTTCGGCGTCGTCCAGATGGGATCATCGACCGGCGGTGGTTCCGGGTCGGTGACGTCGAGAGCGGCGCCGGCCAACCGACCCGATTGCAATGCCTGCAGCAGCGCGGACTGCTCGAGGACGGCGCCACGGGCGATATTGACGACGACGGCCCGCTCCGGCAACAGGCCGATCCGCCGTTCGTCGAGCAGGTGCTCGGTCGTCGGCGTGAGCGGCAGCGCCAGCACAAGGACGTCGCAGCTGGGCAGGATCGAGTCCAGGCTGTCGGTATCCGCCGGAGCCACTCCTGGGGCAACGTCGTAGTGCTGCCCGGGCCGACCGACACCGGTCACCCGGGCACCGAGTGCGGCGAAGGTGGCCGCACAGTGTCGACCAGTTGCGCCGAGTCCGACCACCACCACGTGCCGGCCGGAAAGCAGAGACCCGGAATACCGGCGCCACTGGTGCGCGCCCTGCATCTCGAGCAGCAGCGGCAGCTGCTTGACGAAGTACAGCGCTCCGGTGACGGCGAACTCGGCCAATGGGATGGCATGCACGCCTGCGGCGGTGGTGAACTCGATACCTCGATCGGTCAGGCCCATCCGCTGCACGAAGGCCCCGATGCCGGCACTGGTGGCCTGCACCCAGCGCAGCTTTGGCGCCGTACGGGGCAAATCGGCCGGGGCCGACCAGTCGAAGTCGAACGCGATCTCGGCGCGGTGCAGTAGGTCGTGCCACCGCGCCAACTGCGCGGCATCCAATGAGCGGCGGGTACCGGTGTGATCGGCGGGATAGCGCGGCGCCGGGACGAGATCGGGCGCCGCGAGCACCTCGCCGGGCCACGCTTCGCGGATCGTCGCAACGTGCTCGTCCTCGAGGTAGGTCGCGATCAGGATCGTCTCCCGGCCGCGGTCGGAGGCTGTTGCCGCCGTCATGTCATCTCCCAGGACGATCGGATCAGATCAATTGCTCGAGCGTTGCCGAGAGAATCGCGAGCCGCGAGGTAGCGGGGTGCGACTTCCCCCCGCAGTACCTCGTGAACATGCGCGGCGGCGTGGCGGAACGCCGTGCCCTCCGCCGCCGGCCAGCTCTCGACCAGCTCCCCGTCCGACCATCGTTCGACGGTGTCGCCGGAGCGTGGGTGGAACGGATTACTGACCCGCAGTTCTCCATCGGGGCCGATGAGCCGAGTCAGCGTCGAGCCGGCGCGACGCATACCTGCCGACAGCACCAGCCGTCGTTGCTCCGGGAAGTCGACCACTGCCGCTATGTCGGCGTCGACTCCGTGCGCACCGAAAGCACGCGCCGAGGATGCCTCGGGTTCGGCGTCGAACAGCAGCCGCGCCAGCCGGATCGGGTAGCAGCCGACGTCCATCAACGCTCCGCCGCCGAGCGTCGCACTCCACCGGATGTTGGCCGTGTTGGTGACGTTGAAGTGGAACTCCGAGACGATCTCGCGCAGCCCGCCGAGCGCATCGAGGTGGGCATGCAGCAGGGCGGTTTGCGGATGGAACGGGAAGACGAAGGACTCCCAGAGCAGCGCGTCCGGCGCCAGCCCGGAGAGCAGCGCACTCACCTCGCTCGCGTCCAGACCCAACGGCTTCTCGCAGAGCACCGCATGCCCGGCAGCGAGGGCGGCGGCGGCCCAGGTGGCGTGCTCATGGTTGGGCAGTGCGATGTACACGGCCTGTACCGCGGGATCGGTCAGCGCTCCGGCGTAATCCGCGGCGCGCTGCACCTCGTTGGCCGCGGCCCAGCTGCGCGCGCGATCGGGATCACGGCTCCCGACCACCACAGCCTGTCCACCTGCCTCCCGCATCGCGGGCAGAAATGCCCGGGCGGCGATGTTCGCGGTACCCAGCACTGCCCAACGGATCGGCTCGGTCACTGCGTCTCCTGAGTCACTGCGTCTCCTGAGTCGCGACGCGCCTGATCTTGGAGACCGCGCCGCTGAGGTAGTGATCGTGCAGGGCAAGGACGGCAGCAGCCGGCTCTTTCCTGCGGAAAGCCCGAACAAGCCGCTCGTGCCATCGCACCGTCTCGGCTAGGTCGATCCCCTTGCGGTCGAATGTAGATCGCATCAGAGCGCCCATCTGTCCGTTGAGTGATTCCCACATGTCGGCGAGCAGTCGGTTACCGCCGGCCGCCATGATCGCCCGGTGCAACACGGTGTCCGCATCGATGACGCCGACGGCATCCTGCTCAACGGCGGCTTGTGCCATCTGTTCGACCGCCGCAGACATCTCGGTGACCAGTGCTACCCGCCCAGTATTGAGCACCTCGCTCAGGTGCACGGCCTCCAGCGCGTAGCGCGCAGCGCACAGCTCCTCCGAGGCCTCCGGGGACATCCGGGTGACCGTCGTCCCACGCCTCGGCGAGATCTCGACGAGTCGCTCGGCCTGCAGGCTGAGCAAAGCTGTGCGGATAGTCGTCCTGCTCACGCCGAACTCCTCGGCGAGAGCGAGCTCGACCAACGCCGTCCCGGCAGGGATGGAGTCGTTCAGGATCTGCCCTCGCAGGATCTCGTGAACCGACTCTGGAAGGGAACGGTGTTGCAGGATGGGCGACATCGACGTCTCCTCGGGACTGTGCGGGTGAGCGAGCGTGCTAGCGGTCAACCTTCCTCCGCTAGCGGGAAGTCCACCCACGCCCGTCGCCGATGTGCCCTCTCGAAGGCGTTGATCGTCTGCTGCACCAAGGCGCCCTGCCGGAAGTCACCCTGGTTGGCCGGGCCGCCGTCGAGGATCTCGTCGGCGAAGTTGCGGACCAGGTTCGAGTAGAAGAGGAACGGCCACGCTTCCCGCGAGTCCGTATCGGCCGGGAAGAACCGTTGCGGAATGTCCAGCTCGACGAATTCCACTGAATCCTTGGTCGCCACCTTGATGGTCTGACAGATACCGGCTTCCTCGACCAGCCGGAGGATCAGCGCGCCTTCGGATCCGTAGATGCGCACCTCGATCCCCGGGTAGTTGCCGACCGTCACGTAGGAGGACTGCACGGATGCCAGCCGGCCACCGCCGAACTCCGCTATCCACATGTCCCCGTCGTCGATGTTCATTCGGGTCATCTCGCCGGTGTCGCGGATCACCCGCTCGGGGACAAAGTTGCGCATCGTGCCGACGACCGACTGCAACGGCGCATCCATCCACCAATGCATGATGTCGATGACCGGAGCCCCGTAGCCCTCGATCGACGAGACCGCGATCTCCTCTTGGGACTCCGTTCCGCGACGTTGCCTGAGCGGCGTGTGCGGATCGAGCCACTGGCTGTTCTGTTCGTAGGCGTTGAGCATGTAAGGCTCGCCGACGTGGCCCTGAGCGATCAACTCGGCCGCGTACATGGTGGCCGGCGCGTAGCGAAACGTGAAGCCGAGCTTCGTCTTCAGATTCTTCGCCTCGGCGATGTCCGCCGCCTCGACCACCTTGTGGTAATCGTGATGCACCGGCTTCTCGCACAATACGTGCTTGCCGGACTCCAGTGCCGCCCAACTCACTGCAAAGTGCTCGGAGTCGCCGGTGACCACATCGATGACGTCGATATCCGGTGCGTCGGTGAGGGCGCGCCAATCACTTTCCAGCCGGTCGATGCCGAAGTCCTTGCCGGCCTTCGCCAACGCGCCGTCGTCGATGTCGGCCAGAGCGACGACCTCGACCCTGGGATCGCGCTGCCAGCCAGGAATGTGCGAGCGCACAGCCCAACGCCCAGCCCCCACTACGGCAACGCGCAACTTGTCATTCGACACGGTTGGTCCCTTCCGTCAACTGTCGTGGTGCAGGCCGGCGGCGAGCGTCGCGGCCAGTTCGGTGTGCCGCAGGCATCGCACCGAACGGCCGGTCGAATCAGCGATGACCAGCTCATTGGTGGCAGTGCGGCAAAGCTCGGTCGCGTACGGGCAGCGCTCGGCGAACCGGCAGGACTCGGGCTGATTCACCAACTGCGGGGGCGAGCCCGGGATGGTCGTCAGAGGCTGGTCGCGGGGCACCGCTCCCGGCAACGACGACAGCAGCGCAGCTGTGTAGGGATGCCGTGGCGCAGACATGATCTGAGCCGATTCGGCGAGCTCTACGACTTGGCCGGCATACATCACCGCCACCCGGTCGCAGGTCTGCGCAATGACCGAAAGATCGTGGCTGACCAGGACGAGGCTCATCCCGGTGTCGCGTTGCAGATTGAGCAGCAGGCTCAGGATCTGATCCTGGATGATGACGTCCAGAGCGGTCGTCGGTTCATCGGCAACCAATACCTCTGGCTCACCGGCCAGGGCAATCGCGATCAGGGTGCGCTGCAGCATGCCGCCGCTGAACTGATGTGGGTAGTCGCGCAGCCGGCGCTCGGGCACCGGGATCCCGACCCGGGTCATCAGTTCGACCACTCGGGCCCGGCGAGCCGCCCGCGACAGGTTGCCGTGTGCGGCCACTGCTTCTTCGACCTGGGTGCCGATCCGCTGGATGGGATTGAGCGAGGTCATCGGGTTCTGCGGAATCATCGCGATGTAGTCGCCCCAGAGCCGGCGGCGGCGGGCCGGCCGGAGCGACAGCACATCAGGCTGATTGGCGCGCGGGTAGGCGACGCGCCCATCGTGCGTCGAGGACGTCGTGGGCAGCAGACCGAGCATGGCGCGGCAGGTGACCGTCTTGCCACACCCGGTCTCACCGACGATGCCGAGTACCTCTCCGCGGCGGACGGAGAGCGATACCCGGTCGGCGGCGGTGATCACGTCGTCCCCGACCGGAATCCGCACGGTCAGGTCGGCAAGTTCGAGGGCTGCCGCGTCGCCGTTACCGCCGTCGGCTGAAGCAGCCGGTTGGCTGCTCTCGCCGCGTGGGGTCATCCGAGTGGCTGCCATCAGGTCTTCGGCCGTAGAACGTCGGCCAGACCGTCACCGATGAGACTGAGCCCTACGCCGAGCAGGACGAGGGCGGCACCCGGAACGATCGACAGCCACCACTGCGAAAGGATGTAGTTCTGCCCCTCGGCGATCATCGAACCCCATTCCGGCGCGGGTTGACGGATGCCGATGCCTAGGAAGCCGAGTGACGCACCGAGCAGCACGTTTCCGACCGCGTCCACCATCGCGAAGATGACGGTTGCCGGCAGCACGCTGGGCAGGGTGTGCCGGAACATGATCCGGGCGTGCGAGAACCCGAGCGACTTGGCTGCGACCACGTAGCCGTAGCCGTTCGCGCTCAGCGTTTGTCCGTAGGCGATTCGGGCGTAGCTGACCCAGCTGGCGATCCACAGTGCGATGAACAGGTTGAACAAGCTGGGTCCGAGCATCGCGATGATCGCGATGACCAGGACGACGAACGGAAACGCGAAGAACAGGTCGACCAGCCGCATCAATACCGCTCCGACCCAACCGCCGAAGTGCCCGGCCACCAAGCCGATCACCGTTCCGACAATCAGCGTGACCGCGGTCGCCCCGAAGGCGATGGCCAGGTCGTACCGGCCGCCGTACAAGACGCGGGACAGGATGTCCCGGCCGTACTCGTCGGTGCCCAGCGGATGACCCTTGGAGAAGAGCTTGGCCAGCGGATTCAGGGCATCGATGTCGGTTGGGGAATGCGTGGTGAACAGCGGTGCACCGATACAGAGCACAGCAAGGATCAGCACGATGGCGCAGCCGGTTACCAGTGCGGTGCGCCCGCGCAGCACGCTTGGCGCAATGGAGCGCCGGGTACGTGGTGGCGCCGCAGCGAGGGTCGGAGTGTCCAGGGCAGTCATGTCACATCGTCCGTTGCGCGAGGCGTGGGTCGAAGGTCACGTGCACCACGTCGGTGATCAGGTTGACCAGCAGCACCAGGGCTGCAAAGAGCAGGGTGAGCGCCTGGACAACGGGGAAGTCACGGGTCGACACCGAGGAGACGAGCAGGCTGCCCACTCCGGGGACCGAGAAGACATTCTCGATGACAACAGTGCCGCCGACTAGGAAGGCCAGGTTGACGCCGAACACCACAATCAGCGGGAGCAGCGAGTTGGGCAGCACGTGTCGACGGACCACGTCGCGCCATGGCACGCCCTTGAGCCGCGCGGTGGTGACGTAGTCGGAGTCGGTGTTCTCGATGACCTGACTGCGCAGCGATCGCACCAGAACCGTCGAAAACGGAACCGCCAGTGTTACTGCGGGGAGGAAGAGGTGCTGCACGTGTTGCACGAATCCGTCGCCGTAGCCGGTGATCGGGAAGATCGCGAGCTTCACTCCGAGCGCCAGGATGAGCAGCACACCGAGCAGGAAGCTGGGCAACGCGTAGCCGACGAGGAAGAAGACCCGGGCGCCCTGGTCGATGAGGCCGCCGCGATGCAGGCCGGACAGCACCCCGAGAGGTACCGCGATCGCCGTGGTCAGCAGGCCGGCGAAGACGACGAGGAACAAGGTCGGAGGCAGCCGGGCGGACAGCAGATCACCGACCGACTGGTTGTAGAAGTACGAGTGCCCGAAGTTTCCGGACAAGATCGACTTCAGGTAGAGCCAGTACTGCGCAGGTATCGATCGGTCCAGTCCGAGATTGTGGTTGATCGCCTTGGCGGCTGCTGGCGTGTAGTGGTTTCCGAGGATCTGAGTCGCCGGGTCGCCCGGCACGATCCGGATGAGGATGAAGGACACGACGGTGACACCGAACATGATCGGGAGCAACTGCCAGACCCGACGAGCTACGTAACGTCCGACCTGCATCGTCTTCCTCCTTTCTCCGGCCGTGCCGGGCGAACTGGCTCAGTGCGCAGCGACAGTCAGGTCGAGCAGAGCGTCGTTGTAGTTGCCGAGCGGTGACACCTTGAAGCCGGTCACCCACTTACCCGAGGCGTAGCGGTACGGCGCGTAGGCCACCGGCAGGAACGGCGTCTCGTCCCAGACGATCTGCTGGATCTGCTTATAGAGGTCCGCGCGCTGGGCCGGATCGGTTGCCGAGCGGGCCTGGGCCACCAGCGCAATCGCCTTCGGGTTGTTCCAGAAGGTGTCGAAGGACTCCGAACCCGCGTTCACGTCGGCACCGAAGGACACCACCTCGTCCGGATCGATGATGTCGTTCGTCCAGTAGCGCTCGGCCATCCCGTACTTACCGGTGCGCACCTTGTCGTAGGCAGTGACCTGCTCGTAGGACTCGATAGTGACCTTGATGCCGATCTTTGCGAGGTTGTCCTTGATCACGACGGCCTCGGCCTGGCCGGCAGCGTCACCGCTGGTGGTGATCAGGTTCGTGGCGAAGCCGTCGGCGTACCCGGCCTGCTTCATCAGATCCTTCGCCTTGCCCAGATCCACGGCGGGCTTGGGCAGGCTGTCGTCCCAGTAGAGCATCTTGTACGGCATGAACGACGTCGCCGGCACCGCGTTGTTCTGGTACGCGAGCTTGTTCACCTGGTCCAGGTCGAGGGCGTAGCGAACGGCCTGCCGGACCCGCATGTCATTGAAGTGCTGGTCCTTGCCGGACATCTGGATGAAGTCCACCCGGGTCGAGGGGAACAGATCCACGCGCAGGTCCTTGTTGCTCTGGATCTGGGTGGTGAGGTTGCCGGGCGGGTTCTCGATGACGTCGACCTTCTTGGCCTGCAGATCCAGCACCCGGGTGTTGTCGTTGGTGACAACCATGATCTTGACCGTCTTGATCTTCGACTTCGCTCCGTAGAAGTTGTCGTTTTGAACAAGGTCCACTTCGCTGTCCGGCTTGTAGCTGCCGACCTTGTAGGGCCCACTGCCATAGGCGTGGGTGAAGAATTTGTCGCCCTCGGCTTGCACTGCCTTCTGCGGCAGAACCGCGTAGGCGTAGATCGCCAGGTCGGCGAGCAGCGGGCTGTGCGGTTTGGTCAGGCTGATTACCACCGTCTTCGCATCGGTGGCGGTGATGCTCTTCACCGGTTGCAGCAGGAATCCCCAACCGCCGTCGTACTTGCGGGCCCGGTCGATGGACCAGACCGCGTCTTGCGCTGTCACCGGGCTGCCGTCGGCGAACTTCGCGTCCCGCATGTGGAATGTGTACGTGAGGTTGTCGGCCGAGATGTCCCACGAGGTTGGCAGGTCGGGCGTGATTTTCGTGCCGGTCGGATCGGCCTGCACCAACCGGCTGTAGATGTCCTGGTCGAGCCAGATCGATTCGTTCAGTGCGTTCTGCTGCGGATCCAGAGTGTCGATCTTGACCGCGTTGGCAATCACGAGCGTGTCGAGCCGTTTTCCCGACCCACTCTTGGTGCCGGTCGATCCACCGCCGCAAGCAGCGAGCAATGCGAGAGGCAGAGTGACCGCGACACCGAAGCTGATGCGGCGACGAAGACTGATCATGTGCTTTCGACTCCTTCGAGCGAGCGGATGGCACCCGGGTTGGGCGGATGCAGGTGGCATACGACGGAGCGACCTCCGGGGAGGTCAGCGCGGACCGGGACCTCCGAGCGGCAGATCTCCATGACCGCCGGGCAGCGTGGGTGGAACACGCATCCGGAGGGCGGGTTGATCGGATTCGGCATGTCGCCTTGTACTGCCGGTGTGTGGTTCCCCCGATCGGCGTACAACTTCGGTGCGGCAGCGAGCAGCGCCTTCGTATACGGGTGCTTCGGATCGGCGAACAGCTCCTCGCAGCTCGCCTCTTCGACGACCCGACCGAGATACATCACCGCGATCCGGTCGGCCAATCGATGCACGACCGCCAGGTCGTGGGTGATGAAGACGTAGGTGAGATCCAGTTCGGCGGCCAGCTTCTCGAATAGGTTCAGCACCTGCGCCTGTACCGACACGTCGAGTGCTGACACAGGTTCGTCCGCGATGATCAGCTCCGGCTGCACGGCCAGTGCACGGGCAATGCTGACCCGCTGCCGACCCCCGCCGGACAGCTGCCCGGGCAGCCGATCGCGCATCTCCACCGGGAAGCCGACCGTGCGTAGCAGTCGGTCGATCTCGGCAGCCCGATCGCCGGTGAAACCGTGCACCTTCAGCACCTCTCCGATCGTGTCGGAGACGCTGCGATACGGGTTCAGCGTGGAATACGGGTCCTGCAGGATCACTTGGATCCGTTGCCTCAGCTTCTTTGAGGTGCCCCGGTCGACGTCGAAGAGATTCCTGCCGTCGAACTCGGCAGTTCCCTCAGTCGGTTCCTCGAGCCGGACGATCAGCCGACCCAGCGTCGACTTGCCCGAGCCGGTCTCTCCCACGACGGCGAGGGTCTCGCCGCGCCGGACGGTGATCGAGACATGCTCCACCGCGCGAACCCGCTCGGCTGGCCGACGCAACATCCGGTCGAGGAGCCCACGTCGAGCGACGTAGTGCTTAGTCAGGCCTTGGGTGGCAAGTAGGACCGGCGCTTCCGCAAGCGCCGATGCGGAGATCCGAGTGGCGTGCTGAGCATCGTTCACAGCACCCTCCCAACGGCGATCATGGTGGAGGCATCACCTTACGGTCGACCGTCGACCATCGACAAGACCATTAACCGGATTTTTTCTGATCGACACGGAGCCGCAACACATCGCGTCGCAACGGGCGATCGGCCGGCCGGTCGGGTCGGGACCTGCCCGCCGCCGTACGGCCGATCACGCATCCTTCTGGCAAGATCCCCAGCGACACCCACGGGACCGACCAGACAACGACGACGCGACGCACGTCATCGGGTTCGAGATTGGAGCAAAGGTGATGGCGGCCGCCCCCATCGATGAACTCGGACGACCCACGTTGCAGCACCGCTCATTGCCCGAGTCGGTCCACGAAATCCTGCGCTGGCGGATTCTGAACAACGAACTGCCTGCCGGCACGCCGCTGGTCGAACTGGTCCTTGCCGGGGAGTTCGGTGTCAGCCGAACCACCATCCGTGCCGCGCTTCGCGAGCTACAGGCTGAGCGTCTGGTCGATGTCCAGCCGCGCCGGCAGACGATCGTGACCCGGATGTCGGCAACGGAGATCGCCGAAGCTTGCTACACCCGCTACGTGCTCGAATCCGCGGGTCTGCGGGACATCTGGCAGGACGGACGGCCCGGGATGGTCCGCGACATGAAGGCGGCCATCGGGCGCATGCAAGAGGCAGCCGACAAGGGCGATCTCGCCGGAATCGTGGAGGCCGACACTGAGCTGCACCGGGTCATCGTCAGCGCGAGCGGCCACCCGATGCTCGTCGAGATGTGGTCGACCCTGGACGGCCAGATGGGCGCGCTCATGCGGTCCTCGCTCGAACAGCAGGGGATCGACCTCGCCGAGGTGGTCAAGCGGCACAGCAAGCTCCTCACCGCATTTCGCAAGCAGGATCCGGAGCCCGCGGTTGCGGCACTACGCGCGCACTACCTGGATCCCACCCCGCACAGCTGACCGACCCGGGCTCGGGTCAAGTGACCCTCGCCCGGGGCCGTCGTCACTTGGACTCCGCCAGAGGGAAGTCGACCCAGGCACGGCGTCGATGGGCTTGCTCGAAGGCGTTGATCGTCTGTTGCACCAGCGCACCCTGCCGGAAGTTCCCCTGGTTCGCCGAAGAGTCACCGACGATCTCGTCGGTGAAGTCACGCAGGAGATTGGAATAGAAGAGAAAGGGCCACGGCTCCCGCGAGTTCCCACCGACTGGAAAGTACCGCTGGGGGATCTCGCGCTCCACGAACTCGACCTCGTCCTTCGTGGCTACCGTGATCGTCTGGCAAATCCCGAACTCCTCCACCAGGCGGACGATGATCGCGCCCTCCGACCCATAGATGCGCACCTCGATACCCGGGTAGTTGCCGACTGTGACGAAGGAGGACTGGACCGAGGCCAGCCGGCCGCCGCCGAACTCGGCGATCCACATGTCGCCGTCATCGATGTTGACGCGGGTCATCTCGCCGGTTTCCCGCACCACTCGGTTCGGCACGAAGTTGCGCATTGTGCCGACGACTGAGGTCAACGGCGCGTCCATCCACCAGTGCATGATGTCGATGACCGGCGCCCCGTAGCCCTCGATCGACGACACCTCGATCTCGTCAGGATCGGTCCCGTCCCGCAGTTGCCGCAACGGCGTCTGCGGATCCAGCCACTGGCTGTTCTGTTCGAACGCGTTGAGCAGATACGGCTCGCCGATGAAGCCCTGCGTAATGAGATCCGCGGCATACAGCGTCGCAGGCGCATACCGGAAGGTGAATCCCAGCTTCGTCTTGACCCCCATCTTGTCGGCCAGGTCGGCGGCCTCGATCACCTTCCCGAAATCGTGATGCACCGGCTTCTCGCAGAGCACGTGCTTGCCGGCTTGCAGCGCGGCCCAACTCGCCGGGAAGTGCACGGCGTCGCCGGTGACGACATCGATGACGTCGATGTCGTCGGCATCGGTGAGGGCGCGGAAGTCTGTCTCGAGTCGATCGATACCGAACTCAGCGCCCGCCGAATGCAGCGCCATATCGTTGGTATCGGCCAGCGCAACCACCTCTACCCGCGGGTCACGCTGCCAGCCCGGTATGTGTGATCGCGTCGCCCATCGGCCAGTCCCGATGACTCCGACCCGCAGTTTGCTCATCGCCGCCCGCTCTCATTGTGTGCCATGACCGGACTTGAGTATCACGCCTCGCCACCGTATTGTCGACAATCGACCTGACCGGGCACGCCGTTGATCGTGAGGGAACTCGTGAACGTGACCTTTGACTTTCGGCAGCGGGTCGCGGTGGTCACCGGCGCCGTCCGGGGTGTCGGACGCGCCATCGTGTCGGAGTTCGTCGCCGCTGGAGCCAGCGTCGTCGCCGCAGATCGCGATCCGGACGGACTACAAGAGACGTGTGGCCCTCATGGAGATGCGGTCCTGGCCGTTTGCGCGGATGTCCGGACGCTGGAGGGCGCCAAAGCCATCGTGAGCGCGGCGACCCAGAAATTCGGTGGCCTCGATTTCTGCATCAACAACGCAGCTGTCGCGCCGCACACCGCCCTGTTGGAAGAGCGGGCCGAGACCTGGGACGCGGTCTACGCGGTCAACTGTCGCGGGACCTTCCTGATGACGCAGCAAGCCGCCCGCGTTCTGATCGAGCTGGGCCACGGCGGAAGGATCGTGAACTTCTCCTCCGGCGTGAGCAGTCGCGGATCCGCGGGTGCGGCGGCGTACGCGAGTAGTCGGGCCGCGACGGAGAGCTTCAGCAGAGTCGCGGCGATCGAACTGGCACCACACGACATCCTCGTCAACTGTGTCAGCCCGGGACTCATCGATACCCAGCCCAAACCGTTACCGCCGTCGATGGCAGCGAGCTTGCAGCAGCGCATCCCCAAGTTGCCCCTTGCTCGCGCAGGGCGATCCGACGAGGTCGCCCGGGTCGTCCTGTGGCTCTGCTCCGACGCCAGCAGCTATGTGACCGGCAGTGTGCACCATGTCGACGGTGCAGCGCAGGTCGGCAGCCGCTCCACCGAACCCGTCGTCGACGAAGACATCCGATATGACTGGGTGACCGGACGGAGCCGGTGAGCGAACCCGCTCCCTTGCCGCGGCGCATCGAGGTCGGGATCTTCGGCACCGGCGACTGGGCCCAGCACGCGCACCTGCCGGCGCTGCGCGGATTCGGAGCGGTCGACGTCGTCGGCTGCGCCGATCTCGAGCTGAGCCGAGCCGCCTCGGTCGCCGAGCGGTTCGGAGCCGGATCCGTGCACGCCAGCCTGGATGGTCTGCTCGACGCCCATCCCGACCTGGACCTGCTGATCATCGCGGCACCCGACGATGCTCACCCGTCAGCCGTTCGCGCGGCTCTGGCCCGTCGGGTTGCAGTCTTCTGCGAGAAGCCATTGGCCAACAGCGGGGACGAAGCAGTGGAGCTGGCCGCACTGGCCGACGCGGTTGGGATCGTCACGACAGTCGGGTATTCGTTCCGGTACAGCCCGGCCGTCCAAGCATTACGGACGGACCTGTTGTCCGGGGAGCTCGGCGAGGTGTGGCTGGTCGAGCTCACCGAGTGCAACGCTCAGTTCCACCCCACGTCGGGCAGGACGATGAATTGGAAGGGCGATCCGGCCCATGCGCGAGGCGGTGCGCTGTTCGAGTACGGCTCACACGTCGTGGATCTGTGTCAGTGGCTGTTCGGCCCGGTCCTCGCCGTCAGTTCTCATCTCATCCGAGTGCTACCGGGATCGCGACTGGATGACATCGCTACCCTGCAGCTGCGACTCGCTTACGGCGGGGCCGCAACATTGACGTGTGGATGGGTTCTCACCGGCGGCTACCCCGGAATCCGGATCCGGGTACACACCTCGACCGGTCTCGCCGAAGTAGAACTGAGCAGCCTCGTCCCCGGCAAGGAGCGGTACTCGCGGTTCTCGCCTGACGGTGTCGAGGTGGCTGCAGCTGAGCCGACGAACTCCGGCGACGTAAGCACGACCGTGACCGCTCGGCACCTCGCGGATCTGTTCGCCCAGCTCGATGAGAACGCCGCAGGTTCCACGGTGTTGCCGACCATCGATGACGCCGCCAGGACGCAACTGGTGCTCGATGCCGCGCTAGGAGCCGAAGACCACTGGATTTCGGTGCCGCTGCCGTGCCCGAAGAGCTCGCGGACCGATCCGACATGACGCCACAGCCACGAAGTCGCTACGCGGAGCCAGCGGAGTGAGATGCCCATGAATCGGCCGTCGGACGAGTCAGATCGCCTGCGCAGGACCCATCTTCCGGAACGCAAGAGCAGCATCGGCATGTCCGTGCGGGAGGCAGACCTGCAGCTCAATCTGAACGGCTCGGGCGATGGTCTGCTGGACACCACCCATTTCGATACGGTCCGATTCGGCCCTCCGGACTGGGCGCTGCCGACCTTTGCCGCCGCTGCCGAAGACGGAGACCTCGCCTACACCGCCTACCGCGGCAACAGCGACGTTCGCCTCGCCTGCGCCGCGTCGGTGTCGGGATTGCTCGGGGTGAGCGTGGATCCCGACCGGAACATCGCGCTGACGACCGGGACGCAGGGCGGGCTCTTCAGTGTGCTGAGCGCGCTGGTCGACGAAGGCGACGTCGTCGTCCTCACCGACCCGGAGTACTTATTCGTCGAGCGCATGCTCCGCTTCCTCGGCGCGACGGTTGTGCGATTGCCCTTCGAGCAGACGCCGGACGGCCTCCAGCCTGATCTTGCGGCGTTGGAAGCCGCGGCGGTCGGCGGGATCCGATTACTGCTCACGTCGAATCCCAACAACCCGACCGGCACGGTCTACAGCCCTGAAACCATCGCGCGGCTCGGGGCACTGGCGGTCCGGCACGACTTCCTCGTGGTGATCGATCAGTTGTACTGCCGCCTGGTCTACGACGACACGCCCTACACCCATCTCGTCGCCGAGCCCGGAATGGCCGAGCGAACGGTGACGCTGCTGGGTGGCTCCAAGACCGAGTCGTTGAGCGGCTATCGGGTCGGCATTGCGGTCGGCCCAGCGGCCGTGATCGATGCGGTCGAGCAGGTACTGGCGATGTGCTGTCTACGGGCGCCGGCCTACGCCCAACATCTGATGACTCGCTGGCTGGTGGACGACCACGAGTTCGTCCGCACCCGGGTCCGGGAGCTGCACGCCATCCGCGACACCACGGTCGAGGCACTGCGCACGGTTGATGGACTTCGGGTTTCCCCCGGCGCCGGCACCGCATACCTATGGCCCGACGTTTCGGCGCTCGGCCTCACCGATGTGGAGGTCGCCCGCACGCTGCAGCAGGATGCGGGGGTGGTGGTCAGCCCCGGTTATCAATTCGGGCCGTCGGGCATCGGGCACTTCCGGATCTGCTACGCACGCGACGAACTCGAGTGGAGCCAGGCCCTCGAGCGCATGACGAGCGCATTGACAGCAGCACGCCGACGCCGAGTGTCATAGGGCTGGGAGCGACGTACTGGCTGGTCGATGCCAGAGGGGTTCGGTGCGGCAGCGCCGCTCAACCAACGGTTCCGCGTTCGACCGCGGCTTGGGCTGCAGGACAGCCGCCTTCGGTGCGCTGGCAGGCCCCGAAGTCACACAGGCGACACAACGCTCCGCCGGTCGGAGTGACGCCGCTCGACCTTTGGGCCAGCCGGTGCCGCGTCAAGGCGGGGATCCGTTCGATGAATCAACCGGAGTTGCCAAGCTCACCGAGGCGTTGGTGTCCAAGCAGTACAGCGGCGACGTCGATGCGACGTCCACCACCAAGTGGCTCACGGCCTACGCACCCGACAAGACCGCAGTTTTCGTCGGCCTGGAGCGCATCAAAGGCACGATTGCCGGAAAGAATGGCAGCATCGTCTTGCAGCACGCCGGCACCTTCGAGGCCGGATCGGCCGACGCGCAGCTGACCGTGATCTCGGGAACCAACGAGCTCAAGTCTGTGACGGGCAGCGGCACCTTCCAAGCCGACCCGGCAGGCACAGTCACATTGATCCTCGCGTTCGACTGATCCCAGAACCAAACCTGTCTGTGAGCTGGGGCGGCCTGCGGCGTCGTATTACTGCCCCAATCGCGGGTGAGAACCCGTTTAGGGGCCTTGCGTCCGCGCGGGCGGCAGTTTTCCGACACTCGATCGTCCGCAGCTTTTGCCCAAGTACTCATCGGCGAGGCGGCGAAGTGGTTTGACGAACACGCGCGAGTTGCCGTTGGCGCTCGCCGGGATCCACAACCGTTTCGAGAGCATCCACCCGTTCATCGACGGCAACGGCCGACGGGACGACAGGTGATGAACCGGATCCTCATGCGCTTCGGCTGCCCGCCAGGCTGGTACCGCTCAGATCGCCTGAGGATGCCGATGTGACCAATGTCCAGCGTCAGGCGCGACACTACATCTGTGGGGCGGGTGGGACTCGAACCCACGACCCAGGGATTATGAGTCCCCTGCTCTAACCGGCTGAGCTACCGCCCCGCCCGCAGAGGTTAGCGAGCCACGCGCGGGCCGCGCTCGGCGAGGCCTGCGCGCGACCGAGACCCATCAGCTCCGTAGCGGGAGCTCCTGCAGGATCCAGGCGTTGCCGTCCGGGTCAGCGAAGGTGACGAACTTGCCCCACGGCTGCTCGTCCACGTCGGTCGCCTCGACGCCGTTGTCGATCAGGTGCTGCCGTGCCGCGGCAGCGTCCGGGACGACCACCTGCAGACCGAGTTGGGCACCCGGCGCCATCGGGGTGATGCCGGTGCCGAACGCGATCGAGCAAGCCGAACCGGGCGGCGTCAATTGCACGAAGCGCAGCGTGTCGGTGACCTGTTGGTCGAAGTCGGCGTTGAACCCGACCTGATCGACGTAGAAGGCCTTGGCGCGGTCGACGTCGGTGACGCCGAGGAGGATGAGCTCCAGTTTCCAATTCATGGCCGAAAACTAGCGGTCCATGCCGACACTATGAGCCTCGATGCCGCTCAGTATCCGGACGATTCGAAGCGCAGATACTGCAGCCCCTGCAGATCGAGCCAGGTCCTGGAGCCGTCCTGGACGAGTCGAGCGAGCACCTGCTGGCAGGCCGAGCAGCGCAACACCAGCCCGGGACCTCCTCCGTACATCTGCGCCTCGGCGAGGTGGGCGCGCTGCCCGCACCCGGCGCACCGCCCGATGGTAGAAGTCACATCCGCCGCAAAGATCTCCCGCAGCGGCGCGGCCGCCGCGTTCCCGTCCAGACCATTCATTCGCGTCATCCGCCACCCCCAGCGCCGAATCGCTCCGTCCTGATCTTGGCCGCCGGATGGCCCGCTGCCAAGAAGAGCTCCGCGGCAGTTTCGACAAAGGGCGTCGGTCCGCAGATGTAGCAGGTAGGTGCCAGCTCGGGCGTAATCGTGACCGCGGCCAGATCCGCAGCGCCGATCCGGTGTGGCCCAGTTGGCCATCCGTCCGGGACACCACGCGTATATACGACATCGACGCCGGCAAGTTCCCCCCGATAGATCAGCGAGGCCGGTGATCGTGTGGAGTACAACGCGCGCATCGGCGCATCGGTAGACGCCGCGGCATGGGTACGCACCATCGACATCAACGGGACGATTCCGGAACCACCCGCGACCAGTTGCACCGGATCGGGTTGCGCCGGCCGCCAGACGAACCATCCGCCGACCGGGCCGCGCACCTCGAGTTGATCGCCGGGGGTCACCTCCCCGGCGAGATCGGACGACACCTCACCGTCAGGCACCCGCTCGATCGTGATCTCGATCAATCGGTCGCCCACTCCAGCCGGTGAGGCGATGGAATACGACCGCACCGCGCTGTAGCCGTCCTCCGCGGTAAGCCGTACGTCGATGTGCTGGCCCGCCAGGTGTGCGGGGAACTCCGCCACCTGCAGAGAGATTGTCCGCGCTGTCGCCGATTCGTCACGAACCGCGGCAACAACGCCGAGTCGCCAGCTCACGCGTCGGAGTACCGCTCTTCACGCCACGGGTCACCGTATGCGTGGTATCCCACGCTCTCCCAGAATCCAAGGTCCTCCTCGTCGGACAGCGTGATCCCGCTGACCCACTTCGCGCTCTTCGAGAGGTAGAGGTGCGGCACCAGCAAACGAGCCGGGCCGCCGTGTTCGGAGTCGAGATCCTCGCCGTCACACGTCGTGGCGATCCACGCCTGCCCGTCGAGTAGATCCGGCACGGGCAGGTTCGTCGTGTAGCCGCCGTAGCTGTGCACCATCGCGAAGCCGGCAGCGGTGTCGACGTCCTCCAAAATGGTGTCCAGCGAGACTCCGCGCCAGTGCGTGCCCAGCTTCGACCAACGGGTCACGCAGTGCAGATCGACACTGATGTCCTCGGCGGGCAGTGCGGCCGGATCCGTCCACGACCAGCTTCGCCGCTCACCCACCTCGGTGCTGATCGTGAAGCTCCACCGATCGTGCCCGATGCGCGGCGTCGGCTGGTCGAAAGGACCGGAAAGTCCTCGGTCAGGTACTGCCCGGGTG
This sequence comes from Jatrophihabitans sp., assembly GCA_051001975.1. Classification (GTDB taxonomy): domain Bacteria; phylum Actinomycetota; class Actinomycetes; order Mycobacteriales; family Jatrophihabitantaceae; genus DATAEG01. The sequence continues at coordinate 22,914 of JBPCMU010000065.1, read as the reverse complement.
GTAGTTCGACCTCGGCGCTCCGTCTCCGGCCACCAAAGCCCCTGGAGACGACGGCCATGGCGGTTGCCTCCTCGCGGTCGGTCAGTCGCTGACTTCGACGCCGTGCCAGAACGCAATGCGGTCTTTGATCTCCGCGGCAGCATCCTTCGGCGCCGGGTAGTACCAGGCGGCGTCGGGGTTGGTCTCGCCGTCGAGTTCGACCGAGTGGTAGGACGCGGTGCCCTTCCATGGGCAGACCGACTGCGTGTCGGAGTCGCGCAGCACGTCGGCGCGCACCGACGCCCTGGGGAAGTAGTGATTTCCCTCGACGATCACGGTGTCGTCGCTCTGCGCGATGACGGTGCCGTTCCAGGTGGCGGTAGCCATGAAGTTCTCCTCAGTTCGGCGAACGCTTCGACGGATGACTCCGCCGACACTGCAACGCCGCCGACCGTCCGTGGGATTCCCGACCGGCCAGTTGCCGTCGTCGTACCCCGTCGAGATGCTCAGGCGGTCGGCTCGCCGCGAGCGACGATCTCCGCGGCCAGATCGCGCAGCTTGCGGTTCATGTTCTGCGACCCGTGCTTGAGCATCTCCAAAGCCTGCTCGCTCGAGACGTTGTGCGCCGCCATCAGCAGCCCTATCGCCTTACCGATCTCGCGGTTGCTGTCCAACGCCTGCTCGAGGTTCGCCGCACGATGCCGGTCCTGGGCCATCGCGAAGGCGATCGACGCGAACGCCGCAAGGATCGCGCCCTGCTCGATCGACTCGTCATCCAGCGCGTCGACTGCGTCGGCGAACACATTGAGCGCGCCGCCCTTGACGTCCTCATGGATGAGCCGGAAGGCCAGCATGCTTCGCACCGGCGTCTCATCGAGGGCCCGCTTCGCAAGCTCCGGCCAGGTCGGATCCCGGCTGATATCGGCGTCGTGCTGGACCCGCTCCTCGCGGACCGCGTCCAGACATGGCCCGTCGTTGACCTCTCGTTCGATGTCGTCGACCCTCCGAGCGACCTCGTCCGAAGCGCCGAGCGTCAAGAACCGGTCGCCGCGAAGGAGGGAGACACTTGCGTGGTCGCAACCGGGAACCAGTCGGACCGACCACTCGGCGATCGCCTGGTAGATGTCGTCCTCTTCCGCGCCGGATCGCAACTGCGCGGCAAGCTCTTCGAACAGCGGTGCGAACTCCCGCCGCGTCTCCTGGTCAGCCATCGACCCGCCCCCCTCTTCCCAGAGGCGTGGGCGGGTCGATGACCGTGCCTCACACCTGCGGGACTAGTTCTCGTGGTGCTGAAAGTAGACCATCTTCCGGTTCTCGCGGCACGGTCCGATCCCGACTGCGCCGGCTCAGCTTGGACGGCCACCAGTTAGCCCGCCCTTCTTTGTCCCGGCGATCTGCCCACCGGCGACGCACACACCCACGAAAAGCACCCACACCACGATCGCCCGCCACGGGTGCTGCGCGCTCCACCGTGCCACTCGTGCCGTTGCTGACCGCTGTACGGCCGCGCCTTGTTTCTGCACGGTCCCTGCCCTCCTGTGAAGTCTCGTCCTCTTACGGTCTTCACGTTGGCGCAGCGAAGAGCTCGAAACAGTAGGTCCAGGCAGCCAATCCGGGGTGTACCTGTCGCCACCCCAGTGGTACGGCCGACCGTGCATATCGACAGCGACGCATCGAGAGCACCGGCATCACCGTGTCGCCAGTCGCCTTGGTCGAGCGGGAGGTTGTTGCGGTCGAGCGGGAGCTTTCGGTCAAGCTCGTCGGCGTGTCTAGACGAAAACCTCCCGCTCGACAAAGCCGATATTTCGAACCCGCACCCGCGGAGGCGATCGGGAGATCAATTCCGTTGTCCGCAGTCCCCTTTCGCTCAGAGGCTCATGGTGCTACTCATGAGTAGTCATCCCCCCATGACAGGAGCGAAATGCAATGCGGAAATCCCGTTTGGTCACCCTGGTCCTGAGCGCCTTCGCCAGCCTGATCGCCGTGCTGGCCCTCGCCGTCCCCGCGTTCGCCGCGGGCGACAACTACGTGGCGCTCGGCGATTCCTACTCCTCCGGTGTCGGCGCCGGGGACTACATCAGTTCCAGCGGCAGTTGCGATCGCAGCCCGAACGCGTACTCGGCGGTCTGGGCGGACAGCCACTCGCCGGCGTCTTACTCGTCAGTGGCGTGTTCCGGCGCAACGACCGACGACGTCATCGACGGTCAGGTTTCAGCGCTGAGTAGCGCCACGTCGCTGGTCAGCATCACGATCGGCGGCAACGACGTCGGGTTCTCCAACATCATGGAAACCTGCGTCGTCGACGGCGAAGACGACTGCATCGCGGCCGTGCAGGGCGCCGAGAACAAGGCGCAAACAGTGTTGCCCGGCAAGCTCGATGCCGCGTACGACGCGATCTCGTCCAACGCCCCGAACGCACGGGTGGTCGTACTGGGCTACCCCGACTTCTACCAGCTCGGCGTCTGGTACTGCGTTGGGTTGAGTGGGGATTCCCGAGCGAAGATCGACGAGGGCATCGACATGGCCGACTCGATCATCTCGCAGGCCGCAGCCCGGCACGGCTTCGCGTTCGCCGACGTGCGATCCGGCTTTGTGCACCACCAGTTGTGCAGCGGCGACAAATGGCTGCATTCTCTGAACGTCACCGACATCACCGAGAGCTATCACCCCACGGCGGACGGTCAGTCCGGCGGATACCTCCCGGCATTCAGCAACGCCGCCGGCTGAGTCTCCGGTCGATCTGCGCGTCTCTTAGCCCGTCGAACGGTGCGCAGGAGAGGCAGTCAGCCAACTCTGGGGCAGCGGGTCGCGCCGCCGTTCTGGAGGAGGATTGCACTGTCGGCCTCGATCCGAACGGTGGTCGCGACCGCGTCGGATACGAGTTCGGCTGACCCTTCGACGTTGAACTCGATCGCTGGGCCCTCGCCGACAGTCACGGCCAGAGCAGGTCCCTGACGCGCGATGGTGAGTGGTTCTCCGGTGGGGAGCTTTGAATGTGCCGGCGAACTCGTCGAGTTCGGCGCCGCGCCGGTCACGAGGCCCGGCTGCATCGGTGCGATAGCGAGCCCACCCAGAGTGAGCGGCGAGCGCGTCGAACACCTCGGCGATCAGACGGACACCGCCGTCGGAGTTGGTCATCACCGCGGCGCCGTCGCCGGTGTCACGATCAACCAGCAGATGGCAGCGGTAACCCTCGTTGCCGCCTGTGTGGCCGAACCACGTCGTTCGGTCGTTTTCGGTACGCACGAAGTCGCCCAACCCCATCCCGTTCAGACCACCTATCCTCTCGACCCCAGGGATGGGTGGCGTCTGTGCGGTGAGCATCTGCTCGGCCTGCGGCTGGCTGAAGATCTCGCCCAGCTCTCCACCCGAGCACCTAGTCGGCATCAGCCATTGACGGCCCAGCGACGCCCGAGTTCGCGAGTCACCCTGCGAGCGTCGCACATTCCTCCGGCCGCGCCGATCGGACCTGTCCGATCGGTCAGGTCTGGCCACCGGTCCCGTCGCCGACGTCCCTCGGTTGGGTGTTCGCCCCGCTGATGACGACAGCCACTCGCTCGCCCGGCTCCGGTCGGTACGCACCGGCACGCAGCGCCGCGATTCCCACGGCTGCCGCCGGCTCGGCAATCAGCCGTGCCGCTCGCCACAACGCCTGCTGGGCAAGGGGAATCTCGTCATCGTCGACGAGCACCACCTCCGCGACATGCGCCTGGGTAATCGGAAAGACGAGTTCGCCGACCCGCCGGGGCGCCAAGGCATCGGCGGCGATGCCTCCGACCGGCGCGTCGGCAGGGGTGCCGTGCAGCCGAGCCCGGGTGAGCGTCGGGGATTCGGCTGGCTCGACTCCGACAACACGTACGGAGCCGGCGAAGTAGGCAGCAATACCGGCGATCAAGCCGCCGCCGCCGACCGGGACTAGCACGGTGTCCAGCTCGGGAACCTGCTCGTCCAGCTCGAGCGCAAGACTGCCTTGACCGAGGATCGTCTCTCGCTGGTCGAAGGCATGCACCTGCAGTGCGCCGCATTCGGCAGCCCATTCCTCGGCGGCCGCCAGCGCGTCGGCATACCGGTCGCCGGCGAATCGGAAGTCTGCGCCGGACGCCCTGATGGCATCGACCTTGGCCTGCGCCGAGATCTTCGGAACGAAGATCGTGGCCGGCACACCGAGCCGGTCGGCAGCGTAGGCGACTGCGACACCGTGATTGCCGCCGGACGCGGCGACCACTCCGCAGGACGGCACCCGCCGCGAGAGGAGGTTCGCGAACGCACCCCGCGCCTTGAACGAGCCGGCGCACTGCAACTGCTCGAGCTTGAGTACCAGGTGGAAATCGTCTGCCCGCTCCCCGAGCAGCTCCCTCGGCGCGAGCTCGAGCACCGGCGTGCGGCGCAGGTACGGCCCGATGGTCCGGTACGTATCACGGATGTCCTCGCGAGTGATCTCCAGCCCGGCCGCCCCGACCAGCTCCGTCTCCACGGTCGGGACTTCTACACGGCGCGACACGCGCTCAATATCGCGAAAAGCTAATCGCCTGTCCAGTCCTGATGAGGACCGGGCAGGCGACGCGGGGATAGCGCTGCTCCCCCATCTGGACTCGAACCAGAAACCCTTCGATTAACAGTCGAATGCTCTGCCAATTGAGCTATGGGGGATCGTCGGTGGCCGCGGCCACCGGTCGATGTGCTCGACGAGGATATCCCATCGCCACCGCCGTCCCTAACTGTGAAAGGCTAATGGCTCAGCGCACCCCGAGGAGGCGTCCAGCGTGAAGTTGTCGTTCGTGGTCGGAGCCGCCGTGGGGTATGTCCTCGGCGCCAAAGCCGGCCGTCAGCGCTACGAGGCGATCGTCAGCATGGCCCGGAAGTTCTCCGGCTCACAGACCGTGCAGTCCACCGCCGGGGTCCTGCAGGCGCAGATCACCGACCTGACCGCCCGGGTGCGCGGTCTGACCAACCAGGTCGACCGGCCAGGCGGCACAAACGGCCGGCACGGCGGGTTCTAGCCCGGCGCGACCAACTACTAAGGCCGCACCGGCGATCCGCACTCCGTAGGGAGGGTTCGCGTTGCGGTCCCGCTCGCGAACCTGCGGCGCGCGCACCAATGCCAGAACGATCACGATCACCAGCACCAGCGCCGATCCGGCCGCCTGCATCAGCGTGCGCCGGGCGCGGGGCGCGTAAGCCATCACGGCGCCCACCGCGGACCCTGCGATCAGGCCGCCCAGATGAGCGCGGATGTCGATGTGCGGGATGCTGACGCTCAGCACCAGGTTCAGCGCGATGGTGATGACGATCGGGCCGGTCTGCGCATTCATCCGCCTCGCCAGGATGTAATACGCCCCGAACAATCCGAAGATCGCGCCGGATGCGCCGGCGCCCACGGACGTCGGCCCGGCGAACAGGAACGACCCCACCGACCCACCGAGACCGGCGATGAAGTACAGCGCGACGTATCGGATCCGGCCCAATGCGACCTCGACCGCCGGCCCGATCGCGTACAGGACGTACATGTTCAGGCCGAGGTGGACGATCCCGAAGTGCAGGAACATCGACGTGACGAGCCGGTACCACTCGCCGTGGGCGATCCCGCCCTCCTGGGTGATCGTGCTTCCGTGCACCACGAACAGCTGCCCCGGCACGTCCGCGAACTGCGTGAACAGCAGGGAGGGCTGCCCGTTCAGGAAGCCGGTCCCGCTGGCCACCATGGCCACGAAGACCGCGACGTTGATGCCGATCAATGTGTACGTGGTGACTGGCACCGAACTGCCCGGCAGCCGGCCACCGAACACACTTCGCGGCTGACGAACGGTGCGCGCGGTCTCCTTGACTTCCTCCGGACACTGGAACCCGACCGATGCCGGACGCATGCAGTCCGGGCAGATCGCCCGGCCACAGCGGGTGCAGGAGATGTAGGTCTCGCGATCCGGATGCCGGTAGCACCGGGGCGCGGCCACCTGCTGTCCGGGACCTCCCAGATTGGTCACGGCAGCAACCGGGGGTCCGGCGGCAAGTCGGCGACGAGGTCCATCGGACCGATCTTATGGGACGGGGGGCTAAGAGCAGCCGGTCAGAGCGTCGGATCGGCTTCGGCCCCTCGGAGCCGCTCGATCGCGGCCGCGAGCTCGGCACGCACCGTTGGTCCATCGGGAAGGTCGTCGGGCAACCGCGCCCACCACTTCAGCCCGTCCTGGCCGGGCACCCGGCGGGCCACGATGCGCACCGGCCGGCCCGAGACCAGTACCTCGTGCCGTTGCGCGACGGTGAACTCGACGCGCTTGCGAACCGCCGGCGGCACGGTACGGGGCTGCGCGAGGGTCACCGATTTCGGCACTTGCTCCACCAGCAGCAGGTCGTCTTGCACCTCCGCCTCGGTGACGGTGAGGGTGTCCTCCGACCAGACCGCCTTGTCGACCAGCGCCCAGCTGATGCGCCGCGGACCGGTATCCTCCGGCCACCAGAGACCGAGGTTGGTGACGATGAGCGGAACTCCCCCGCTTGTGTCCGCCCAGGTGACGATGTGTTCGCTGCGGTCGAGCAGCTTGCGCGCCTCGGCTGGTGGACGCTTGCCGAGCAACGCCATCACAGGCCTCCGATGGCCCGCTCGCGCAGCACTCGCCGCTGGCTTTCCGAGGCCACCAGTTCTGTGAACAGTCGGCCGTACTCCTCGGCGTTCTCCAGCGGGTTGAGCCGCTGCAGCCGTGACTTGAGCTGGGCGACGTGCCGGCTCACCGCCATCTCCTGCAGGCGGGCCAGCACCGCGTCGGCGTACCGCTCCTGCGCGCTGTCACCGGACCGCAGCGGTTCGACGGCCAGCCCGCCGACCTCCGAACGGGTCTCCTCGTCCGGCAGGTTCTCTCGCACCGATTCGATCCACTGGACCCCGGCGGCGGCCGTCGCGGCGCCACCCGCCTTGCCGATCGCCTCGCGGATCGTCCTGTTAATCGGCTGTCGGAAGTCCTCCGGATCCAGCGCATCGAACGACGGTCCGGCCACCGCCGGCAATTGCAGGGCGACCTTCAGCACTTCGCGCTCGAGCAGCACCACCGCAGGGTCGACGTCTTGCGCTGGCCTTCTCTGCTGCGGCTGCTGGGCCTCCGCCCTCCCCCCGGAGCGGACCATGCCGCGCACCCGAGCGACGATGCGCATCGGATCGTCCACTCCGATCAGGCCGGCCAACCTGCGCGCGTACTCATCACGCAGCGCCTGATCCTTGATCTGGGCGACGAGTGGGATGCCGGCGTCCAACGCAGCGACCCGACCCTCCGCGCTCTCCAGGTCGTGGCGACCGGTGATGGTGCGCAACATGAACTCGACCAGGGCGATCCGTCGCGCGACGAGGTCTCGCACCGCGACGTCGCCGGACGCCTGACGCAGCTCACACGGGTCCTTGCCGCTGGGCTCGACGGCCACGAAGGTCTGGGTTACGAACTTCTGGTCATCAGCGAAGGCGCGCTCGGCTGCCTTCATACCGGCCGCGTCACCGTCGAAGGTGAAGACCACCTCGCCGCGGAAGGTGTCGGAGTCCATCAGCAACCGGCGCAGTACCGCCACGTGCTCGACCCCGAAGGCGGTGCCGCAGGTGGCCACCGCGGTGGGCACGCCGGCGAGATGGCAGGCCATCACGTCGGTGTAGCCCTCGACGATGACGGCCTGATGCTTGCGGGCGATCTCCTTCTTTGCGATGTCGATGCCGTACAACAACTGGCTCTTCTTGTAGAGCGGAGTCTCCGGGGTGTTCAGGTACTTGGCCTCGACCGGGTCGTCATCGAACAGGCGACGCGCGCCGAACCCGACGACGTCTCCAGCGACGTCGCGGATCGGCCACAGCAAGCGGCGGTGGAACCGGTCGATCAGGGTGCCTCGGCTGGACTGCCGGGACAGCCCACCGACGGTCAACTCGCTCTGGGTGAAGCCCTTGCCGAGCAGGTGCTTGGTCAGCGCCTCCCAGCCACTCGGCGCGTAGCCGCAACCGTAGGTGGCGGCGGCGGCCTCATCGAATCCTCGTTCGGCGAGGAACTCCCGCCCCGGCTTCGCTTCGGGAGTGCGTAGTTGCTCGGCATAGAACTCCGCCGCCGCCTTGTGCGCGGCCAGCAGCCGAGCCCGCTGGCCCTGGTTGCGCATCGGGGCGGTGCCGCCCTCGACGTAGCGAAGCTGCACGTTGGCTCGTTGCGCGAGCGCCTCGACGGCCTCGGTGAACGAGAGGTGGTCCATCCGCTCGACGAACCGGATCACATCACCGCCGGCCCCGCAGCCGAAACAGTGGAACAAATTACGCGCAGGCGACACCGATAGCGACGGCGACTTCTCCTCGTGGAACGGGCAGATCCCCTTCATATTACCGCCGCCGGCGTTCCGTAGCGCAACCTGCTCGCCGATGATGTCGGCGATCGGAGACTTCTCGCGGACCAGTGCGATGTCCTCGTCCTTGATCCGGCCCGCCACGTGCGCAAGTCTATGCGTCGGCCAAGACAATCCGGCCGGCGTCCGACTGTGCCGATTCCCTTGCTGCCGTCGAGGCTCGGCCGCGCCACCAATGGCCACGGCATGCGGCGCGGGTGGCGCGCCGCATGCCGTAGTGGCCACCCGCTCAGACGGTCTCGGCGCAGCCGACCAGTTCCGGCTCCACGCTCGGTGCCGGCACCCCGACGACGCGCTCGGGCGTCGTCCGGCGGGCCGATCGGCGTTGGGACGCCAACCGCGCCACGGTCAGCACCACGCCGACCGACGACACTCCAACCACGACGGCGATCGCAGTACTCATGTTTGGCAGTGGCTGCCCCGGCGCCGCCGTCCCGGTGCCGATCACCGCAGTGATGACGGCCAGCACCACGGCTCGCCCGATCTGGATGCTGGTGTTCACCAAGCCGGACGCCAGCCCCTGCTCGTCGTCGGCCACCCCAGCCGTCGCCTGAGAGTTCACGGCCGGGAAGCACAATGCGAACCCGAGTCCGAGCAGCAGCATCGTGGGCAACAGGAAGTTGACATAGGACATGCCCGGGCCTACTCGCAGGAACAAGGCGTAACCCGCTACGAACGCGAGCAGGCCGAACAGGATCAGCTTCGCGGTGTCGACCCGCTCGAGGACGGAGTCCATCCGCGTCGCACTGGCCACCACGAGCAGGCCGGCTGGCAGGAACCCCATTGCCATAGCGATCGGCGACCAGTCGAGCGAGTTCTGCAGGTAGAGGGTGACGATGAACTGGAAGGAGACGTAGCCACCGAACATCACCGCACCGGCGAGATTCGCGTGCACCAGCGTGGCCGAGCGCAGGATGCCCAGTCGAACCAGTGGACGTGGGTGCCTGCGCTCGATGAGCACGAACAGCACTGCCGAGATCACACTCGCCGCGAGCAGGCCGATAGTTGACGGCGACGCCCATCCTCGCCGCGGTGCGGAGACGACCGCGTACACCAGTACTAGCAGCGCCGCGGTGCTGGTCAGTGCGCCGGCGATGTCGAAGTGCGCGAACGTGACTCGTTGGCGAGCCGCGCGAGGAATGACCCGGAGCCCGACGACCAGGAGCGCGAGTGCGACCGGGCCGGGCAGCAGGAATGTAGCCCGCCAGCCGAGTTCGGTGAGCACGCCGCCGAACACCAGGCCGAGGGAGAAGCCGCTGGCACCGCAGACGGTGTAGATGCTCAGCGCTCGGCTGCGGGCGGGGCCTTCCGCGAAGGTTGTGGTGATGATGGACAGCCCGGCCGGGACAGTAAATGCCGCCGCAGCGCCCTTGATGAAGCGCAACGCGATGAGCGCGGTCGGATCACTCAGCGCCGCACTCACCAGCGAGGCCGTGCCGAATACCGCCACCGCGATGAGGAAGACCGGGCGCCGGCCGAGCAGGTCGGCGGTCCGCCCGCCGAGCAACAGCAGCCCTCCGTAGCCGAGCACGTAGCCGCTCACGATCCACTGCAGGGAACCTGCCGAGAGGTGCAGGTCGGCGCCGATCGATGGCAACGCCACCCCGACCATCGAGATGTCGAGGCCGTCGAGGAACAGCGCCCCGCAGAGGACGATGAGCAATCCCCAGACAGCGGCGGTCCAAGGCGTCGAGCTACCGACGTGCACCGGCGCGCTCGACGCCCTGCGGATTGGAGTGGAGGGGGAGACCGAGTCGGGTCGCCGTCGGGTCGAAGTTGAAGAAGCCGTGCCCGAGAGTCTATGCACATGCATCTAATGCGCAAGCAAATTATGTGTTGACACAATATCGACGTGCATGTGATAGCCTGCGCACGTGTCCAGGAGCAGCGACGATCGTCTTGCCGAGTCATGGCACGACCTCATGGGCCGCTACCACTCGGTCTGGTGCATGCTCGAGCGTGAGCTGCAGAATGCGCATCAGATCTCGGTGAGCGACTTCGAGGTCCTGCAGCAGCTGCAGGCCGCGAAGGACGGCACCATGCGGATGCACGAACTTGCCGACCGCGTGCACCTAACCCAGAGCGCGCTGTCTCGACTGGTCGCCCGGTTGGAGGGCGACGACCTGGTCGAGCGGACGATGTGCACCGATGACCGCCGGTCGGTATGGACCGCTATCACCGGCGCCGGGCAGGCCCGTTACCGCGAGGCCCGACCGACGCAACGACGGGTGCTGCGCGAGGAGGCGGTCGACTGCGTCGGCGCCACCGGTGTCGACGTCCCCATCAGCCGCTGAACCTCCGGAGCACGCGGTCAGCGGCTAGCCCGCACCGGCACCGTCGTACAGCTTGAGCGCCATCAGCCCATGGGCCATCCCACCGCCGGCCCGAAGCGCCGCGGTCACGAACACCGTTTCCGCCACCTCCTGCTGGGTGGCTCCCTCCGCTTTCGCGGCGGCGACGTGCCCGTCGATGCAGTACACGCACTGCGTCGTCAGGCCCACCGCCAACGCCATCAGCTCGGTGTACTTGCGCGGGATAGCCCGATCCGGCGCACGCAGCGCCGCATCGTCGAACGCCGCGAATGCTGCCAGCGCTCCCGGCGTGTGCTCCTTGAGCGCGCGGATGTACTCGCGGTCGGACGGATCGTGGTAGTGCGCGTGGGCATTCGGTTCGGTCATCGGTTCTGCACTGCCTTTCCCATAGCGGTGATCGCCTGTTCGAGGATTGCTGTGGTGGTGGCGAAGTTGAGCCGGGCGCAGCCGGCGCCGTTCGCACCGAAGGCCAGGCCTGGATTCATCGCGACCCGGGCCTCCTCCAGGAAGAACGCGGCAGGCTCATCCGGCAGATCAAGCGCACTGAAGTCCAGCCAGGCCATGTACGTCGCCTCCGGAACGCGGTAGCCGACCCCGGGCAGGTGTTCCTGCAACAACGACCCCAGCAGCCGGCGGTTGGTGTCGAGGTAAGCCAGGGTGTTGTCCAGCCATTCGCCGCCTGATCGGAAGGCGGCAAGGTTCGAGGCGATCCCCATCGTGGACGCGCCGTGCGTCTTCATCATGGAGATCTGCCGCCAGCGGTCCTCGTCGACGTCAGTGCTGGTGATCAGCTGCGCGCACTTCAGTCCGGGCAGGTTCCACGCCTTAGACGCGGAGACCAGAGTGATCGTGTGCGCCGCAGCTTCGTCGGAGATGCTCGCGTAGGGCACGTGCTTGTTGGCGTAGACCAGCGGGGCATGGATCTCGTCCGACGCGACCCGGCCGCCGTGCTTGGCGACCACCTGCGACAACTGGAGCAGCTCCTCGCGAGTGAAACAGCGGCCGAGCGGGTTGTAGGGCTGGCACAGGATGAGCGTGCCGGCGCCGGCCGCGAACGCCGCGTCGATCCCCTCGAGATCCAGGACGAAGCGGTCGTCGGCGACCGCCATCGGCACTTCCACGATGGGTCGCTCGATGATCTTCGGTACTTCGAAGAACGGCATGTACGCAGGCGTGAGCAGGATGACCGCAGAGCCGGCGGGCGAGTAGCTCTCGATCGCCAGCTCCACGCCTTTGAGCACGTCGGGGAGCACGTGCACCCGGCTCGGATCGATCTTCCAGCCGTAACGGGATTCCGACCAGTCGGCGGTCGCCTCGGGCAGTCCGGTGGCGCCCTCCATCCGTGGATAGCCGAACTCCTCGCGGTCCACCGCGGCCTGGATGGCGGCGCGCACCACCGGAGGCGCCGGATAGTCCATCTCGGCGACCCAGAGCGCCAGCACGTCCGGGTCGAAGTAGTTCCATTTGACGGTGCCGCGCGCACGCAGATCGTCCGGGGTCAATGCGTCGTACGAGTAGGTCTCACTCATGCTTGCTTCTCCTTCACCGTCGATTTGATCGAGCGGATGTCTTTGTCGGTGAACACGGCCGGTGCGTTCGCCGGCAGGCCGACAGCGAGATCGTCGCCTACCGGCCGATCGAACTCACCCGTGTCGGTACGGGCGGCCATCGTCCGCTTCACATGCGGGTAGCGGATGACGAACCAGAGCGCGCCGACAGCAAGCCAGACGATCAGCGCGACATACACCGAGCCGCTCAAGCCTCTGGTCAGCAAGTAGGTCTGGTATCCGCACACCGCGGTGCCGACGATCGTGAACGCCCAGTGCACGTTGGCCGGCAGCTTGAACGGCGACGCGGCGTGCAGGTCGGGCCGGATGTATCGCATCCGCAGTGAGGCAGCCAGGATGATGACGAACACGACCTGCCCGATGGCGGAAGCCGCGTTGGCGATCACGCTGATGCTGATGTGCGCGGCGGCTGGCACGATGCCGATGATGAACAGCAGCGTCAGCAAGTAGTGCGGTGTACCAAATCGCTTGTTCACGGCACCGGCCTGCTTCGGGAACCAGCCATCGTCGATGGACGCGAGCAGGCTCTTGGAACCCCACAGCAACTGCGCGTTCATCGTGCCGATCACGGCCAGCACCGCGCCACCGAGGACGAAGAACACCCACGGCCCATGCGGCATGATCACCTTCGCCACGACCGACAGTGGCTGCCCGGCGACCTCCGGAATGGGCAGCACCCCGGCGGCCGGGAGAGCGATGAGGATGTAGAGCAGGCCGGCGAAGACGGTGCCGCCGAGGGTCGCGATCGGGATCGTCTTGCCCGGGTTCTTCATCTCATGACCGAGTTCGGCCACGACCGTGCCGCCGCCAGTGGCGAAGGTCAGCAGCGCGGAGGCCTCGAACAACTTGTAGAGCCCGTTGGGGACGACCGGCGGGTAGCTGCTCCAGTGCGTGTGCGCCAAGCCGGTGATGATGAAGATCGCGAAGGCCACCAGCATGACGCCGGCGATCAGCAGCCCGAGCCGCGCCGAGAACGAGGCGCCCATCATGTTCGCGACGTAGAAGATCGCGATGAGACACACTGCCACCCAGGTCGGGTTGAACCACGAGTTCAGCGTGTGCAGGTAGGTGCCGGCGGTCAGTCCGTACAAGCTCAGCGAGGCCATCGCGATGACGAACAACCAAAGGTTGAGGAAGCCCAGGCCGGGGTGCAGCAGTCGGGTGCCGTAGGTGTAGGTGCCGCCGGTGACCGGCATCGCGGCACCCAGGGAGGCGTACGGCACCGAGACGATCATGACGGCGATTGCCGCCATCAGGAAGGCCAGCGGAACACCGCCGCCGGTGTAGGCGATCGCGACCCCGGTGAGCGAGACGACGCCGCCACCGACGATTTGGTGGAACGACACCCCCAGCGCTTGCGGGAGCGTGATGGTGCGCTTCAGATTGGCCTGGTTGAGCCCTGCCGTGTCGGTAGTGGTCGTGCCGTCCATCGTCGATCCTTCCTCGTGGTGGGCGAAGTTGGCTCCGGTGCTCGACCCTGAACACCGAGTGCGGACTCGCGCCGCTAGTGATCCTGCTGGCGTGTGCGTGAGCGGGTCGCCGCCCGGACCGGGGCTGCTCCCCGATCAGCTGCGATCTCGTTGAGGTAGTTGTAGATCGTGTAGCGGGTCACCTTGAGCGCGGCGGCGATGGTGTCCACCGCGTCGCGGAGCATGAACATGCCGCGCGCTTCGAGCCCGGCGACCACCCGCATCTTGTGGCGCTTCTTCATCAGCTCGACCGGAATGGCGAGGACGCGATCTCCCGATCGATCAGGGTGGCAGCCAGTTCGTCCACGCTGCGCACGAACGCCTCGCCGGATTGGCCCGCCGCAGACGGCATTTCGGCTTGCACCACGTCGTCGCTGAGCGGGTTCGCCCCGGCCCGGCCGCCGAGCAGGCTGTCCAGCAGCTTGCTCGCGGAGCGCCACTGGGAGATATCGGCATTGAGGCACAGCGCCGCGACCGCCTCGCCGGTCGGCAGCCGCATGATCATGGTCGTCGAACGGCCTTCCCTCCCGCCCGGAAGATCGGTCGGGTAGCCGACGACAGCGTTCTCGCCGGAGCGGAGTTGGCGCAGCAGCACGTCTGTTGCCGGGTCCCCAACCGTTCGGTCGGTGACGCCACCGGCGATGGCGACGATCGAATTGGGCAGCAGGCTGAGGTCGTGCAGGACCACCTCGGTGGTTGCCGGCAGCGCCTGCGCGAGCCGCCCGACGAGCTGCCGCAGGAACTCGATCAGCTGCTGGCCCTGCGCCCATGATTCCGCCGACAGCGACTCGGGCTGTGGGGCGGAACCGGCGCTCATCGTGGTATCAACTCCCAGTTGAAGTCATCAACACGTGGAAGAAGAATGCGGCGGGCGCGCAGAAATGTCAATAGATCGTTGAAGTGTTTTCAACAAGACATGCAAATGACCCGGCCATCGGCTCGAGGGTCCGAAACCTAGCCGCGCCGCCGACATGTCCTGACGGGGGGCAGGCGAGGTCGACGGCGCGAGTTGCGGGGGTCGAAGTCCGGGGAGAACTCTCGACCGACTGTAGATCTAATGCAAAGAGTAGCCCGATCTTGACAATCGTCAAGTCTTCCTTGGACACTCGTCCAGCTGTCTGGAAACGGCGCGGCGATAAGCTGCCCGTATTCGCCGGCCGTGCCCCGAGATCAACGACCCAGAGAGTCGCCGTGACGCAGGTAGTCGACACGAACGCGGACCGGGTCGAGTTGCGCGCCGTCAACAAGTTCGCCGAGCGCCGCACCGAGTTGGCCCGGGCGGCGCTGCACACCCTCGGCGAACTGGGCTACGCCCGCACCAGCCTGCGGGAAATCGCGCAGAACTCCGAGTTCAGCCACGGAGTGCTGCACTACTACTTCACCGACAAGGTCGACCTCATCACGCACTGCGTGAAGCTGTACAAGGCCGAATGCGTCGTGCGCTACGACGAAATCGTCGCCGCTGCCGAGACCGCCGAAGCGTTGCGTACCGGCTTTGCTGCCGGCATGGTCGCCACCATGGAGCAAGACGCACCGATGCACCGGCTTTGGTACGACCTACGCAACCAAGCATTGTTCGAAGAGGTGTTCGGACCGGACGTCGGCGAGATGGATCAGAGCCTGCAACAGATGATCTGGCGGGTCGTCAGTCGCTACGCAGAACTGCGGGAGACTCCGCTGACGGTGGACCCCCCATTCGCCTACGGGTTGTTCGATGGACTGTTCCGGCACGCGCTCGGCAACCACCTGCACGGTGGCGCCGATGCCGGGGACCGGTTGCGCGCCCAGGTCTGCGAAGCGCTCGACCGGATCTTCTAGGGCACGGTTGCACCGAGCGAGTAATGCTCCCCTGCCGTATCGATTCGCACCCGGCCGCTCACTCTGGTCGCCGTTACCGCCCGATCTTGGGTGACAAGTGCCTCGGCGGTGAGCAGTGACGGACGACCGGGCGCGCGACCCTGGCCGAACTCCCAGCGGTTCCAACCCGGCTGCGCGTCCCGACGCCGGGTTGCGATGCAACCGGCCCGCGCCTTCCATCAGGACGGTGGCCGCCGCCCGGGCCGTCGGCGAACACCGAAGTCCAGACCACCTCTGGGTCGGAGGCGACCATCAGCTGTGTTCAGGTCGAGCCGGGTCGATCGCCGCGACGTGGCCGTGCGCCTGCTCCAGTGCCGCCTCCGCATCGGCCGCAGGCAGTCCGTGCCGCAGCATCACCACGGCGATCTTCACCCGGCCTTCCGCGGCGGCGATCGCAGCCATTGCACCCTCTTCGTCGATGCCGGTCAACTCCTGGACGATCCGCACCGAGCGACGACGCAACTTCTGGTTGGTGGCCAGCACATCGACCATCCGGCCGCGGTAGGTCTTGCCCAGTCGGACCATCACCGCGGTCGATAAGGCATTGAGCGCAATCTTCTGCGTCGTCCCCGCTGCCAGCCTCGTCGAGCCGGCCAGCACCTCGGGCCCGGAGTCGATCTCGATCCCGATATCTGCGGCGATCCCGACCGGTGACCCGATGTTGTTGGCGATCCCGATGGTGAGTGCGCCGAGCGCCTTGGCCCGGGCCAGGGCGGCCAGCACATACGGCGTCCGGCCAGACGCGGCGATCCCGACCAGCGAGTCCACCGCAGTGAGGCCCACCCCGGCAAGATCGTCCTCGGCGAGCGCCGCACTGTCCTCCGCGCCCTCCACCGCCTGACTCGTCGCAATGCTGCCGCCCGCCATGACCGCGACCACCACACCCAGCGGAAGACCGAACGTCGGAACGCACTCGGCGGCATCCACCGTGGCCAGCCGCCCCGGCGTACCAGCACCGGCATAGACGAGCCGACCGCCGCGGCGCATCCGCTCGGCGACGGCGTCCGCCGCGCGGGCCAGCGGTGCCACCACAGTGGCGAGCGTCTCCACCGCGGCGCTCTCGTGCTCGACGAGGCGGGCGATCAACTGCTCGGTGGAGATCGTCTCGAGATCGTCGGCGTCCGGCCGGCTCTGCTCGGTGGCCAGCGCATCCATCGTGTTTGTCGGCGTCGAGGAGCGGCGCGCCCTCGAGCTCAGTCGCTTGTGCCAGGAGATGGCTGCAGTGTCGGTGAGCTGAGCGACTTGGTCGATCACGACACGCATCCGGGCATCGTCGGAACCCGCCGCATGCCAGGCTGCCGCGCAGGTCGGGTCGAGCAGCTCCGGGCCGGCGCCGACCAGAGCGTCGACCAGGTCGGTGAGCAGGCGCTGCTGGTCCTCGCAGCGGCGGCGGGCGATCGGCCGGTGCATCACGAAGTGCGCGGCGAGTGCTTTGAGTAACGCGCACTCCGCAGCCACCCGCTCCGGCACAACCAGGTCGGCGGCATATCGGGAGAGTGCGGCGCCGCCCGAGTCACGCCGAGTCGCCGAGACTGCGGCACCGGTGAACCGGCCGGTGAGTTCACTGGTCGTTCGCTTGGCCGCGGCCAGCGCCCCGAAAGAGCGGTCGAAGCCGGCCAGCTCCCGGATGGACGGCAGCTGCAACAACTCATCGAGCACCGGCGCGAGCGCGTCAGCGGCCAGCGGTGAGTACAGCTCGGCGGCGACCGTGCAGAGCACTGCCCGGGTGGGCGCGTCGATGGTCCCTATCTGGATCAACCCGGCATTGACGCCGTCCTCGAGGTCGTGCACGGAGTAGGCGACGTCGTCGGCCCAATCCATCACCTGAGCTTCCAGGCAGCGCCGACCCGGCTGCGCGCCGATGCGCATCCAGTCGAAGGCGGCCAGGTCGTCTGCGTACACGCCGAACTTCCGCAGCCCTTCGGCGCGCGGCCACGGATACTTCGTCGTCGCGTCGAGGACTGCCCGGGTGAGGTTCAGCCCGGCGGATTCCCCTGCCGGGCCCAGCACCTTGGGCTCCAACCGGGTGAGGATGCGCAGCGTCTGCGCGTTGCCCTCGAAGCCGCCGATCGATGCGGCGACGACATCCAGCGCCTCCTCCCCGTTGTGCCCGAACGGGGGATGGCCGAGATCGTGCGCCAATCCGGCGGCATCGGTCACATCCGAGTCGCAGCCGAGCGCTTCACCCATCTCGCGAGCCAGCTGGGCGACCTCCAGTGAATGGGTCAGCCGAGTGCGCGGGAAGTCGTCTTCACCGGGCACCACGACCTGTGTCTTGTCGGCAAGCCGTCGGAACGCGGAGCTGTGCAGGACGCGGGCGCGGTCCCGGGCGAACTCGGTTCGGGCCGGTGCGTCGGCGAGTTGGTCGCGCTTACCCGCTTCCTCGACGCGCCTTTCACTGTCGGATGCCGGCGCCCCGTCGGTTGGGCTCACACCTGCTCGTCGAGCCAGTCGGCGAAGTTGAGCAGGGTCTGGATCCAGACCTTGATCGCCTCCTTGAGCTGGTCGCGCGCCGCGCCCACTTCGAAGTCGTAGGCGTGCTCGGCGCAGACCCCGACGCGCCCGTCATCGGGTAGCACGGTGTACGCCTTCGGGAACAGCTTCGTCCGGTTCCAGTCGTCCAGCAGCGCCACCAGGGCGGGACGCATCTCCACCTCGTAGCGCTGATTGACGTAAAGCCGGGCCTGCAACACCTCGCCGCGCTCGCCGTAGTGGAAGAAGTAGATGCTGCAGCGTTCCCAACGAACGACCAGGTCACCGTCGTCGTCGATGCCGTGCAGCAGCCCGAATTCATCGAGGATCTGCTGCAGCAACGCGGTCGTCGGCACGGTCCGGGTCGTGCCGACCGGTCGCACCGTACGGGATGTCAGATCCTTCGCAACCTGACGGCTGCGGCGCGAGAAAACCACCCCATCAACCTACCGCCGTGTTGATTGCCTCCGCTCCGCAGGCGTCGCAGCCGCGGCCGCCTGGACCTACGGTCGGCGGTATTCGCTGAGTCGACGGATCGGGCGGCGCGAACGGCCTTGGTCAACCGGCCGCGACGGCTGCGGAGGAGACGCAAATCGGCTCAGTCCTCCTGATGACCGCCGCGGGCCCGGCCCGCCTCCAGCCGGGCCACCGGCACCCGGAACGGCGAGCAGGAGACATAGTCCAGGCCGACCCGCTCGAAAAAGTGCACCGAGTCCGGGTCGCCGCCGTGCTCACCGCAGACGCCCAGCTTCAGGCCGGGACGGTGCGAGCGACCTCGCTCAGCCCCGATCCGGACCAGCTCACCGACCCCCTCCTCGTCGATGGACTCGAACGGCGAAACCCCGAAAATGCCCTTCTCCAGATAGGCAGCGAAGAACGCCGCCTCGACGTCGTCGCGGGAGAACCCCCAGGTGGTCTGGGTGAGGTCGTTGGTGCCGAAGGAGAAGAACTCGGCCGAGTCGGCGATCTGGTCTGCGGTGAGCGCCGCCCGCGGCAGTTCGATCATCGTTCCGACCAGGAACTCGAGGTACACGCCGGTCTCGGCGCGCACCTCGCGGGCCACCTGGATGATGTCCTGCTTGACCGTCTCGAACTCCTGCACGGCGCCCACCAGGGGCACCATGATCTCGACCCGGGGGACGCCGCCCTCCTTGATGCGCTCCGCGGCAGCTTCAAGGATCGCGCGGGACTGCATCGCGAACAAGCCAGGGATGACGAGACCGAGCCGGACACCGCGCAGACCGAGCATCGGATTCTGCTCGTGCAGTCTGTGCACTGCTTGTAGCAGCCGCAGATCACCCTCCTGCTTCTCGCCACGCGCCTCGGCGACCGCGACGCGCACGGACAGCTCGGTGATGTCCGGGAGGAACTCGTGCAGCGGCGGATCGAGCAGCCGGATGGTGACAGGCAGCCCGTCCATCGCCCGCAGGATTCCTACGAAGTCCTCGCGCTGCATCGGCAACAGTTCAGCCAGCTCGCGCTCGCGCTCCTCGTCGGTGTCGGCCAGGATCAGTGCCTGGACCAGCGGACGGCGCTCGCCGAGGAACATGTGCTCGGTCCGGCACAACCCGATGCCCTGCGCACCGAACCGGCGAGCCCTTTCGGCGTCCTCCTCGGTGTCGGCGTTGGCACGCACCGACATGCGCCGTTGCCCGTCGGCGTGGCGCATCATCCGGTCCACCGCCTGCACCAGTTCGTCGTCGGCGGCGGTCTCGTCACCTTCGAAGTAGCGGACCACAGGCGAATCGACGACCGGCACCTCGCCGAGGAAAACCTCGCCCGTAGTGCCGTCGATGGAGATGATGTCGCCTTCGTGGACCTCGACGCCGCCCTTCGCGTGGAAGCGACGCTCCTTGGTGCGCACGTCGATCTCCTCGGCGCCGCAGACACACGTCTTGCCCATGCCGCGCGCGACGACGGCCGCGTGTGACGTCTTGCCGCCGCGACTGGTCAGGATGCCGCGGGCGGCGACCATGCCGGCCAGATCGTCGGGGTTGGTCTCCCGGCGGACCAGGATCACGTCCTCCCCCGACCGCGACCACTTCACCGCGGTGTAGGAGTCGAAGACCACCTTGCCCACTGCTGCGCCCGGCGAAGCATTCATGCCCTGAGCGATCTTCTTGTGCGCCTGCGTGTCGTCGAACCGCGGGAACATCAGATGCGACAGCTGCGCACCGGTGACTCGTTGCAGCGCCTCGTCCATGTCGATGAGGCCCTGGTCCACCAGTTGCGTGGCGATCCGGAACGCGGCGGCGGCGGTGCGCTTGCCCACCCGAGTCTGCAACATCCACAGCTTGCCGCGTTCGATGGTGAATTCGATGTCGCAAAGGTCCAGGTAGTGCTCCTCGAGCGTCTGCATGATCGACATCAGCTCGTCGTAGGACTTCTTGTCCAGCTCCTCCAGATCCGGCAGTGCCAGCGTGTTGCGGATGCCGGCGACTACGTCCTCACCCTGCGCGTTCTGCAAGTAGTCGCCGTAGACGCCCTGCGCGCCGGAAGCCGGGTCCCGGGTGAACGCGACACCCGTGCCGGAGTCCATGTCCAGGTTGCCGAACACCATCGAGCAGATGTTGACGGCGGTGCCGAGATCTGCGGGAATGCGTTCCTGCCGCCGGTAGATGACGGCCCGGGCGGTGTTCCACGAGTCGAACACCGCACGCACCGCGAGGTCCATCTGCTCTCGCGGCTCCTGCGGGAACTCGCGGCCGGCGTGCTTGACCACGACCTCCTTGAAGGTCTCGACGAGCTTGCGCATGTCCTCGGCGTCGAGGTCGAGATCGTTCGTGGTGTCCTTGGCGTGCTTCGCGGCGTCCAGCGCCTCTACGAAATGCTCCCCGTCGATGCCGAGCACGGTCTTGCCGAACATCTGGATCAGCCGCCGGTAGGAGTCGAAGGCGAACCGCTCGTTGCCGGCCTGCGCGGCCAGCCCTCGCACCGACGCGTCGTTCAGGCCGATGTTGAGGACCGTCTCCATCATCCCGGGCATCGAGAACTTGGCGCCGGACCGGACCGAGACGAGCAACGGGTCGTCGGACTGACCGAGCGACTTGCCCATCGTATTCTCCAACGCGGCAAGATGCTCGCTCACCTCGGCGGCCAGCTCAGACGGCTGCCGGCCGCTCTTCAGGTATGCCTGGCACGCCTCGGTGGTGATGGTGAACCCAGGCGGCACCGGCAGCCCGAGGTTCGTCATCTCGGCGAGGTTGGCGCCCTTGCCACCGAGCAGATCCTTCAGATCCTTGTTGCCCTCTGCGAAGTCGTACACGTACTTGACCATGCGCACCGTCCAGTCGCCTTGTGAGCGGGGTTGGCCACAGAGTAGGCGCTGGGAAGGCTTCCGGTCTGTGATCGGAGTCCTACTTCATTTGCCCAGGCAGTCTGCCTGTGGGCCGAGGGCGCTGCCGGGCTGAGCTGTCGAGCGCGGTTCTCGCGCAGTTCGGTGCTGGCTACTGTGGCAGCGACGGATGCGCTCGGTCCTGGGTTTCGCGGTCGGGTGGTTGTTCCAGCTCGGTGCTGACTACTGCGGCAGCGACGGATGCCTGGACCCCTGGTTTCGCTGTCGGGTGGGGGTTCTCGGTCGGCTGGTCTCGCTCGGTGTGAGTTCGCCGTTTCTCCTTACTGGGCAGGAGGAAAGTCTTTCGATTGGGTCCTGTGGATAGCCCGATTTTGTCGGTGCCAGACCGTAAAATTGGTGGCATGGACGACGGGGAATCAGACCGGGACGGCGAGGTTACTGTGCCGTCGCCGTTCGAGGTGTTGATGCACCCGGACGAGTCGCTCGCTGTCCTGGCGCGGGTGGCTCCCTCGACCGATTCGGTTCATGCGGCGTGCTTCGCGAAGCCCGCCCTGTTGTCCGACGCTGGCCGGATCGACCTACTGGACGTGTTACGCCGCCAGGAAGGTTTCGATGCGGCCCGCAAACTGGAACTACTCGCGGCCATCTCCCGCGCCGACGGCAGCCGGGATGAGTGGTCGACGCAGGAGATCTCCGCGGTGCTGCGCATCGCACCGGGCACCGCAGCGACGCAGGTCCACCGAGCGCAGCTACTCACCACCACACTCACGGCGACCCTCGGCGCATTGCGGGCCGGCCAGATCTCCGCGCGGCACGCCGACTACTTGGCCTCCGCTGTCATCGGCCTCGACCCGGATGTGGCGCGTGCGGTGGAGGACCGGGTCCTGGAGCAGGTCGCGGAGCAGACGTTGTCTCAGTTCCGGAAGTCCGTTACCCGCGCGGTCCTGCAAATGGATCCGGCCGGTGAGGCCGAGATGCACGCTGACGCGCTGGCCGAGCGGCGGGTGGTGTGTACCCCGGAGCCGCACGGGATGAGCTCTATCTGGGCGTACCTGCCCACCGATGGTGCGGCGAGTCTGATGACTGCGATCGACTCCCTGGCGGGCGAGACGGTGTTCGGGAGAGGCGGAGACCCGAGGACCGCCGATCAGCGCCGCGCCGACGCACTGATCACGATGGCCGAGACGATCCTGGGCGATCCGTGTTTGACGCGCCGCCACGGCGCCCGGCCGGCGGTGCAGCTGACGGTCGCAGCGTCGACACTGCTCGGGTTGGATGAGCAGCCCGGCGAGCTGGCCGGGTACGGACCCATCCCCGCCGCCATGGCCCGCCGCATCGCCCAGGATGAGACAGGTACCCGGCGGCGGCTGATCACCGACGACGCCGGCCGCCTGGTCGACTACGGCAGGCAGACCTACCTGCCACCGGCCCGGTTGGCGGCGTTCATCATCGCCCGCGACCAGACCTGCACCTTCGCCTCCTGCACCCGCCCAGCAGTCGCCTGCGACCTGGATCATCTTCGGTCCGCCAAGGACGGCGGCACAACCTGCCCGGGGAAGCTGACACGTTCTAAAGCTGTCTTCATCGGATGACGGTCGGTGCCGGCG
>JBPCMU010000064.1:0-73698 GCA_051001975.1 Jatrophihabitans sp. | reverse complement strand
TGCTTCGGGCTGTGCTGCGTGGCACCGGCGTTCACCGTCTCTGCCGAGTTCGCCATCGACAAGCCGGCCGGCCATCCATGCCCACACCTGCTGGCCGACTCCCGCTGTGACATCCATATCGAACTGCGGCCGCACGGATTCTCCGGGTGCACCGTCTACGACTGTTTCGGCGCCGGTCAGAAGATCTCCCAGCTCACCTTCGCCGGTCAGGACTGGCGGCACGCGCCGCACAGTGCGCAGGTGATGTTCGATGCGTTCGCGGTGATGCGGCAACTTCACGAGCTGCTCTGGTACCTGACCGAATCACTCGCGCTGCCGACCACCCGTCCGATCCGCGAGGACGTCAGCGCCGCGTTGCAAGCTACCGAGCGGCTCACCTGTGGCGACGCCGAGGCGCTGATCGGGTTGGACATGGACAGCTATCGCCAAGCGGTCAACGTGCTGCTCACCGAGGTCAGCGAACGCGCCCGCGCCGACGTCTACCCGGCCGGACCCGATCGGCGCGGCGCGGACCTGGTCGGGGCCCATCTCGCCGGTGCCATTCTGCGCGGCGCCAACCTACGTGGCGCTCGATTGGTCGGCGCGGATCTACACGACGCGGATCTGAACCGCACCGACGTCACCGGTGCGGATCTCCGCGCCGCAGACCTACGCGGTGCCGACCTGACCGGGTGTCTCTTTCTCGTCCAGGCGCAGGTCGATGCTGCCCGTGGTGACGGCAGCACCAAGCTGCCGGCGGCGCTGCGTCATCCCGCGCACTGGCCGGCGATCTGACGGTCAGCCGACCCCGAGCCTCGCCAGTGCGATCGCCGCCGCATCCTCGACCACCGCGCCGGGCAGGTCGCCGCCGATGCGCTGAGCGGCCCGGATGCGCCACGAGGCACCGAGATGCGTGCCGGCCGCCGCACCCGTCACGCCGGCAATGACACCGAGCGCCGTGTGCATCCCGGACCGCGTCTCCCGATGCGCCAGCAGGCCACCACTGAGGCCACCGAGCGCGATCCGGGCAACGCGCGGCGCGGATTCCAGCCGGCTCGGTGTGGCCGGCAGCTTGTCTCCGACCAGCTCACCGGCACAGGCGAGCACCGCGATCCGCCCCGGCCACGGCCCGTGGATCCATCCTGTGTTGCGAATGCTGCGCCGAGGGATTGTCAGGGCGAGAGCAGTGAGGCCGAGCGTGCTGCGCGCACCGGTGGCCGCGCCGAGAGCCGCTGCACGCAGAATCTGCACTAGGTCCTGATCTCGAAGATGCCGTAGGAGAATCCGTCGGCTCGGATCGTAGTCCCGTCGAAGGTGATCCCCCTGGCCTCGAGTTCGGTGACCGACCGCCATGTCTCCACGATCGCGTGCGCCGGCTCGCGGCGCGGGTTCACCACCACGAGGTGGGAGTCGCCGCGCAGGTACACGAACGGGTAGCCGGTGTTGAGCACTCGGGTGGTGGCTGCAGTGCGCAGTGCTGGCGTAGCGCGGCGCAGGGTCGTCAGCCGCTGCAGCAGATGCAGGTTCGAATCCGCATCGGCGCGGCTATCGGCCACCGTCGGCCGATCCGGGTCCGGGTCGATCGGCAGGTAGAGGTCCTCCGCCGCAGCGGTCGAGAACCCGGCATTAGGGGCGTCGGGGTCCCACTGCATAGGCGTGCGTACACCCGACCGGTTGTACGTCGGGCGGTAGGCGCTGCCCTCCTTGTCCGGCAGCCCGAGCTGGTAGCGCATACCGATCTCGTCGCCGTAGTAGATGGACGGCACCGATCCCCAGGTGAGCAGGAAGACCCACGCCGCACCTTGCTGGTCGGGGGTCCTGGTACCGCTGGCGAGCCGGGAGAAGTCATGGTCGGCCGAGGCGAGCAACACGAGACGGTCCGCGCCGAAGGTCTCCTTGCGCGCGGTCCACTCGTGGATGAGGCGGGCCGGGCTGCCCCGGCCGGTCTGCTCGAAGAACGACGGATCGGCGGCGGACGTCCACGCCAGGGTACCGGCACCGTGATTGTCGAACAAGGAGAGGTGCGGCTGGTTGATGACGAGGAAGAAGTCGGCGTGGAACGCCGCGGGCTCACCAGGCGCGTCCGGCTCGACGCCCTCCGGGATGATCACCCGGTCGGGGTAGGACTCGTCCATCCAGGCGCGCAGTTCCCGCCACAGTTCGGTGGTCGCGGCCAAGCCCGGATCGTCCTTCACCAGCGAGAACGCCATGTCGACCCGGAATCCGGCGATGCCCTTGTCGAACCAGAACGCCATGATCTCCCGCAACGCTGCCCGGTTCTGTTGCGGGCCGGGTGCGTCGACCGACTGCCGCCACGGCTCGTTGGGGTCCATCCGGGCATACCCGAAGTTCAGCGCCGGTTGCGACTCGTAGAAGTTCTTGTAGTACCAACCCGGCCGCGATCCTGGGCTGGGCACCATCTGCCGACCATCCTGGTCCGCCCAGATGTAGCGATCGTCGTTCGGGTCCGAGGCCGACGCCTGGAACCACGGATGGTCACTCGATGTGTGACCTGCGACGAGGTCCAGCACGACCCGAATGCCCCGTTCACCAGCGGCCTCGATCAGCCGCACCATGTCGTCGTTGGAGCCGTAGCGCGGCGCGATCTGCAGGTAGTCCGACACGTCGTAGCCAGCATCGCGGAAGGGCGAGGCGAAGCACGGGTTGAACCAGATCGCATCGACACGGAGCCAGGCCAGGTAGTCGAGATGGGCGATCACGCCGGGCAGATCGCCGACCCCGTCTCCATCGGTGTCTGCGAAGGACTGCGGGTAGATCTCGTAGATCACCGCGTCGGCGAGCCACGACTTGGAGGGTGTTGTCACCCCTCGACGCTATCGCCCGCAAAAGGTCGGTCATCGACGACGGGTGCGGTTAAGTGGGAGGTACGCCGGGGACGCGCCCGACCGGTTCGCCGGACGGGCCGCGCGGCCCGGGCACGTTGCGGAAGGCGAACGGCTCCGCGGCGCGACCGGGCTGCACGAACCATGCTCGGCCGACCTGATCGTCGGCCAGGATCGAGCGCACTGTGCGAGCCACCTCGATCGGTTCGAGCAACGGAATCTCGGCGTCCGCGATGTACTGCCGAATACCATCGACGATCCTGGTATCGGCAAATCCCGGACACACCGCGTTGATCGAGACTCCGTCGCGAATCAGCACCGGACCGAGCGCGCGGACCAGTCCGACAACCGCGTGCTTGTTGGCGCAATACACCGGGTCGGTAGGAGTTGCGGCCAGTCCGGCCAGGCTAGCCGTGACGACGATCGAGCCGCCGCGGCGAGCCTTCAGCGCGGGTAGAGCTGCGTTGATGCCGAAGACGACGCCGTCGAGGTTCACGCCCATGGCGAGTCGGTAGGCGTCGAGGTCGAAGTCCTCCCCCAGCCGGCTGCCGAGGGCCAGACCGGCGTTGAGCAGCGCGATGTCCAGTCCGCCGTAGCGGCGCACCGTCGCAGCGACCGCGGCAACGCTCTGCGCCGGGTCGGCCACGTCGCAGTGCACGAAGCTGCCGCCGACCGAGTCGGCAACCGCCCGGCCCGCCTCGTCGTCGACGTCCGCGATGACCAGCTGGGCGCCCTGCTCGGCCAACAACCGCGCCGTCGTGGCGCCGAGGCCGTTCGCGCCGCCGGTGAGCAGAACCGCCGCGCCGTCTAGCGCGATCGGGGCCACACTCACACCCCGCCGGTCTGGGTGATGCCGCCGTCGACGACGACGGTGTGACCGGTGATCCAGGCCGCGTCGTCGGACAGCAGGAAGCACACCGCGCCGGCAACGTCCTGCGGGACGCCGAGTCGCTTGAGCGGATAGGCCTGCGCCACTTCCTCCTCGCGGTTCTCATACAGCGCCGTCGCGAACACGGTCTTCACCACCGCTGGTGCTACCGAGTTCACCCGGATACCGGGTCCGAGTTCCACAGCGAGCTCAGTGGTGAGGTGCAGCAGGGTCGCCTTGCTCACCCCGTACATGCCGATTCCCGGCGCGGCGCGCAACCCGGCGACGGACGAGACATTCACCACCGCCCCGCCGTGCTCGGCCATCCAGGCCCGGTACACCTGTTGCGTCCAGGACAGTGCCGCCAACACATTGACCTCGAGGATCTTGCGGGCAGCGGACAGGTCCACGTCGATGATCGGACCGTAGACGGGATTGATCCCCGCATTGTTGACGAGGAAATCGAGTGAGCCGAAGTACTCGATCGTGCGTCGCACGGCGAGATTCTGATGATCGGCGTCGTCCGCTTTGCCGGCCACTCCGATCGCGTGGTCCGGGCCGCCCAGTTCAGCCACCGCTGCATCGAGTGAATCCTTGTTGCGAGCGGTGATGCACACCGTCCCTCCGTCGGCCACGATTCGCTGCGCGACGGCGAACCCGATCCCCCGGCTGGCTCCGGTGACGATGGCTGTCTTGCCGGTGAATCGAGAACGCACTGTGCCTCCGTCGGCCCGGTCCGCGCGTCATCGATCGATGGACGCGCACTAAGCGCTCGCTTAGCCTTGGCCCGAGAGGTTCGGATGTCAATGCCCGCCGGTCGGACGAGGAGGCCCTCGTGAGTGACGTCAGCGCACGCCCGGCCGATGCGCATCTGGCACCCGAGGAGAGTGCGACCGCTCGGGACCGGTTGCTGTCCGCAGCCATCGAGGCGTTCGCCGCGAAGGGGTTCCACGGCACCACCACGCGCGACATCGCCACCGCCGCAGGGCTGAGCCCGGCCGCGGTCTACGTGCACCATCGGTCGAAGGAAGACCTGCTGTACCTGATCTCGAAGACCGGCCATCAGAGGACCCTCGATCTGGTCCGCGCGGCAGCCGCCACGTCGGCAGACCCGGTCGAGCAACTCGCCGCCGTCATGCAGGCCTTCGTGCTGTCCCACGCGCGGGAGCACACCCGGGCACGCATCGTGAACTACGAACTGGCCGCCCTTGCACCGCATCACCTGCGCACCGTCGCGGGTATCCGTCGGGCCATCGACGCCGAGGTGGGCGCAATCGTCGCCGCGGGCGTTGAGTCCGGCGCCTTCAGCACGCCCGACCCGCACATGACGACGCTGGCGGTGCTCTCGATGGGCATCGACGTCGCGCGGTGGTTCCGCGACGACGGCACCTGGACTGGTTCGGAAGTCGCCGATCACTACACGGTCCTGGCCCTTCGGATGGTGGGTGTGCCGGCCGGACGCGCCACTGTGCGGAAGGGAACCGGACGCTGACGGTGACACTCCCGCTTCGACAACACCGTCGGCGCGGGGCCGGGGATATGCTCCGGCTAAGCGCTTGCTTAGTCGATGTGATCGCGGCGTCGGCGGTCTCGGCAGGAGGACACGATGCGAGTCATCAACGGCGTTGAGGGGCTGAATTCGCTGGTCGGCGAGCACCTCGGCTACAGCGACTGGCTGCTGGTCGAGCAGGATCGGGTGGACCAATTCGCCGACGCGACGAACGACCACCAATGGATCCACCAGGACGTTGCCCGGGCGGCAGCGGGACCGTTCGGTGGGGCCATTGCGCACGGTTACCTGACCGTGTCCCTCATCCCGTTCCTGGTCAGTCAGATCTACCGGGTCGACGGCATCCAGATGGCCATCAACTATGGCTCCGACAAGGTCCGCTTCCCCACTGCGGTGCCGGTCGGGTCGAAGGTGCGTGGCGGCGTGGAATTGCTCGCCGTAGCGCCACACCCGCAGGGGCTGCAGGTCCGGGTGCGGGTCACCGTCGAGTGTGACGCCTCGGCCAAACCAGGCTGCGTGGCCGAGATCCTGTCGGTGATCGTGACGTGAACGCCCCGTCTCGCTGCCGTCCGAAGTGGTCGCACCGATCGCACCGATCGCACTGAGGAGAACCGATGGACTTCGAGTACGACGTGCGCACCGTCGAACTGCGCGAGCAGTTGCTGGCATTCATGGATGAGCACGTCTACCCGGCCGAGCCGATCGCGGAGCAGCAACTTGCCGACCAGTCCGGCTCATGGACGCCGGCACCCGTCGTCGAGGAACTCAAGACTGCGGCGCGTGCGCAGGGGCTGTGGAATCTGTTCCTTCCCGGCGAGCGGGGCGCCGGCCTGACCAACCTGCAGTACGCACCGCTGGCGGAGATCACCGGGCGCAGCCTCACTCTGGCGCCGACCGCGGTCAACTGCGCCGCCCCGGACACCGGGAACATGGAAGTACTGGCCGAGTTCGGCACCCCGCAGCAGCAGCGCGACTGGCTGGATCCGCTGCTGGCAGGCGAGATCCGCTCGTCCTTCGCGATGACGGAGCCGGACGTGGCCTCCTCGGATGCGACGAACATCCGGACCCGGATCGAGCGGGACGGTGACGACTATGTGATCAACGGCCGCAAGTGGTGGATCAGCGGCGCGATGAACCCGAACGCCAAGATCCTGATCGTCATGGGCAAGACCGATCCGGATGCCGAACGCCACCGCCAACAAAGCCAGATCCTGGTGCCCCGGGACACGCCGGGGGTCACGATCCTGCGCGGCATGCACGTCTTCGGCTACGACGACGCAGACCATGGCGGGCACGCCGAGATCGCCTTCGACGATGTCCGGGTGCCGGCGGCGAACCTGATCGGCACGGAGGGAGACGGCTTCGCCATCGCGCAGGCCCGTCTCGGGCCGGGGCGGATCCATCACTGCATGCGATGCATCGGTGTCGCCGAACGCGCGGTGGAGCTGATGTGTCGCCGCGCCGCGGACCGCATCGCATTCGGCAAACCGCTGGCCGACCAGGGGGTGATCCGGGATTGGATCGCCGAGTCCCGGGTGCGCATCGAGCAGTTGCGGCTCCTTGTGCTCAAGACGGCCTGGCTGATGGACACGGTGGGCAACAAGGGTGCACACACCGAGATCCAAGCGATCAAGATCGCGACACCGGCGACGGTGTGCTGGATCCTCGACCGCGCGATTCAGGCGCACGGAGGTGGCGGTTTGAGTCAGGACTTCCCACTGGCCCGCTGGTATGCCAGCGTCCGAACGTTGCAGTTCGCCGATGGGCCCGACGAGGTCCACAAGAGCTCGCTGGCTCGCGCCGAGCTGCGCCGCCATGCCACGTCCGGCAATCGCTGAGGAGATCTCCGATGCCCACGCCCTCGCAGGATGACCTGATCGGCAAGGTCGACGAACTGCTCACTGCGCACCCACCGGCGGCGACCACCGCCGGAGCTTTCCTCGCAGCGCGCTTCGACGCGGGTTTGGCGTGGGTCGACTACCCGGTCGGTCTCGGCGGGCTCGGGATGCCGCGCGGGTGGCAGATAACTGTCGACGAACAGTTGCTTGCCGCGGGCGCGCCTGCGCTGGATGCCCGTCGCAACGGCATCGGGCTCGGGATGGCGGCCCCGACCATCCTGCGATTCGGCACCGATGAACAGAAGGGCCGGTTCCTGCGTCCGCTGTGGCTCGGTCAAGAGATCTGGTGTCAGCTGTTCAGCGAGCCCGGCGCCGGCTCGGACCTCGCAGCCGTCGCCACCAAGGCGGTGCGCGACGGGGACACCTGGCGGGTGAGCGGACAGAAGGTGTGGACATCCAGCGCGCACAACGCCCGCTTCGCAATCCTCGTCGCGCGCACCGATCCGGCTGTGCCGAAGCACGCTGGCCTGACGTACTTCCTGTGCGACATGACCGACCCGGGTGTCGAGGTGCGCCCACTGCGCCAGATCACTGGTGAAGCGGAGTTCAACGAGGTGTTCCTCGACGACGTGCGGATCCCGGATGAGTACCGCGTCGGCGCGGTCGGCGAAGGCTGGCGGGTCGCGATGGGCACGCTCAACAACGAGCGGGTGTCGATCGGTGGTGGGTCGGCGCCCCGGGAGGGAGGCATGATCGGCGTCGTCGCCGACGAATGGCGGGCCCGGCCGGACCTGCGGACTGCCGCGATGCATGACCGGCTGATGGAGTGCTGGGTCACCGCCGAAGCGAACCGGCTCACCGGCGAGCGGTTGCGCCAACAACTGGTGGCCGGCGAACCCGGTCCCGAGGGCGCTGCGATGAAGCTCGCGTTCGCGAAGTCGACGCAGGAGATCAGCAGTCTCGAGGTCGAGCTGCTCGGCGCCGACGGGCTGCGCTACGACGACTGGACCGAGCTGCGTCCCGACCGCGTCGACTTCAACGGCCGCGGAGCCGGTTACCGCTACCTGCGCGCCAAGGGCAACTCGATCGAAGGAGGCACGTCGGAGATCCTGCGAAACGTCATCGCCGAGCGGGTGCTCGGACTACCGACTGAAGCCAGACCCGACAAGGACGTCGCGTGGCAGGACCTCCACAAATGACCGATCTGCTGTACGGCGACACGGAGACCGCGCTGCGAGACAGTGTTCGAGGGTTGCTCGCGAAAGAGCTGACGACCGCCGACCTGCTGACGTGCTACGACCGGCCGGCCACGGCCGATCGCGGGCTGTGGACCCGCCTGGCGCAGGAGTTGGGTCTCGCGGCGCTGCTCGTTCCCGAAGAGTTCGGCGGTTACGGGACCGGCGCTCGGGAAGCGGCAGTCGTGTTGGAGGAACTGGGGCGCCGGGTCGCGCCGGTGCCGTTCCTCACCAGCGCCGTCGTCGCGACTACCGCGGTCGTCGAGGTCGGGGACGCCGAGCTGCTCACCGGTCTCGGCGCCGGCTTGACCACGGCGGCGCTCTGCCTCCCATGGACCACGACCGTGCCGGACCCGACGGTGCGGTTCGGCGACGCAGGCCGGATCAGCGGCAAGGTCGCCAACGTTGCCGATGCGATCAGCTCGGATGTCCTGCTCGTGCCCGTTCAGACAGCCGATGGCTGCGCGCTGGCGACCGTAGACATCGGAGCGCAGGGTGTCGCCCTCAGTCCGGTGACCAGCCTCGACATGACGAGGCCATTGGCCGACGTGCACTTCGACGGCGCGCCGGCACGCCTCGTCGCCGAACCTCCGGCCGCCGGGCCGGCACTCGACAAGGCACTGGCCGTTGGCGCCGCGCTGCTCGCGTCAGAACAACTCGGGCTCGCCGAATGGTGCCTGGAGACTACGGTCGGGTATCTCCGCGAGCGCTATCAGTTCGGCCGCCCGCTGGGATCGTTCCAGGCACTGAAACACCGCCTCGCCGATCTCATGCAGGAGACGACGACCGCGCGCGCGGTGGCCCGGTACGCCGCGGACTGCGTCGCGACGGCAAACGACGACCTATGGGTGGCGGCGTCGCTGGCTCAAGCGCACTGCTCGGGGATCGCTGTGCACGCGGCCGAGGAGTGCGTGCAACTGCACGGCGGGATCGGGATGACCTGGGAGTATCCGGCGCACCTCCATCTCAAACGGGCGAAGGCCGACCAGCTGGCGCTCGGCACCGCGGCGCAGCACCGCGCCCGCCTCGGCACGCTCGTCGACATCCCAGCCACGGTGAGGTGACTCGATGGCATCCGAAGCCTTCGCAGTCGACGTCGATCCCGCGCCGGTCGGGTTGGACGCAAGGCGGTTGGCCCGCATCGGCACGCACTTCCAGCGCTATGTGGACGACGGCAGGTTGCCGGGCTGGTCCTTTGCGGTGAGCCGGCGCGCTCGCATCGCGCACGTGGGTCGCTGCGGCAGTCGCGACATCGAGGCCGATCTGCCCGTCGAGCTGGACACCCTGTTCCGGATCTGCTCGATGACCAAGCCGGTCACCACCATCGCGGCGATGATGCTCTACGAGCAGGGCGCATTCGAACTGACCGATCCCGTCGCGAAGTTCATCCCCGCGTTCGCCCAGCCCCGGGTGTACGTCGGAGGCTCGGACCTGCGCTACCGACGTGCTCGGCCGGCTGGTCGAGGTCGTCGCAGGTCAGCCGCTCGACGAGTTCTTCGCCGAGCACATCTTCGGCCCGCTCGGCATGGCCGATACCGCGTTCGCAGTGTCAGACGCGGCGCGTAGCAGGCTCGCCACGCTCTACACGGCTGACCCGCGCACTCGCACGGCGACCAGACTGGACAGCCTCGGCGCCGCAGTCACCGCGCCGACGTGGTTGTCCGGTGGCGGCGGCCTGGTGTCCACGCTCGCCGACTATCACCGCTTCGTGCAGCTGCTGCTCGGTCACGGCGCGGTGGACGGTACCCGGCTGTTGGCCGACCGCACCGTGCGATACATGACCCGCAACCATCTGCCCGGCGGCGCGGACCTAGCGTCGTTCGGCCGTCCGCTTTACGCCGAGTCGCCGTTCGACGGCGTTGGCTTCGGGCTCGGCTTCTCCGTCACCCTCGACCCAGTGGCGACCCACACGCTCGGCTCGCCCGGCGAATTCGGCTGGGGCGGCGCCGCTTCCACCACATTCTGGGTGGATCCACTCGAGGAGCTCACCGCGGTGTTCCTGACCCAGCTTCTGCCATCGAGCATCCATCCGATCCGTTCGCAGCTACGCCAACTGGTGTACTCGGCGCTGCTCGACTGAGCTGCTCCGCGCGTTCATAGGGCCTCGGCGCGACGCTTCAGATCGCCGAGCCGGTCGTCCCACGCAGCTGCCAGGGAAGTCATCCAGGCGGCCGTCTGGACCAGTTGCTCGGTGCGCACCTCAAACAGCACCTCCCGGCCGGACTTCGCGCTGCTCACCAACCGGGCATCGCGCAGCACGCCGAGGTGCTTGAGCACAGCCTGGCGTGAGACCGGCAACCGTTCGGCGAGTTCGGTCGCGCTGGATGACCGGCGCCGACCCAGATCGTCCAGGACTGCGCGCCGGGTCGGGTCGGCCAATGCGACCAGCACCCGGTCGATCGTCGCCGTACTCATTCAGACCGTTGCTCCTCAGCGCGGCGCTGCAGCGATGCCAACTCCTCGTCCCATCCGCCGCTGTTCGATTCGACGCCGGCCCGGCGAACCTCGTCCGGGGCGTCGAGGGTGGCAAATCCGGACTCGACGACGCGCACCAGTACCGAGTCGTCGGCCGGCTCGACGTGGAATTCGACCAGAGTGGTGCGGCCCTCAGCCAGGTCAGCGCCCGGGAACGTGCTCGCCCAACGAAACGCCGCGTAGGTCTGCGGATCGATGCGAACGACCGCGACCGGGAACCGTCCCCACTTCTCGCTCTCCCGCACGGTGACAGCACCAGTAGTGCGATCCGATTCTTGCGGCCGATCGCTCGGTGCCCACCAGCCCGGCTCGGTGACCAGATCCCAGACCCTGTCCAGTGGGGCGTCGATCACGATGGATCGTTCGATGGTGTCCTGCATGGCGCTCTCCCTCTCGAACTCGACGGATGGCTACGTGAGAGCCGAATGACCACGTGCAACCTTAGGATTGCACATCCCTGGACCAGATGCAACCGTCGAGTTGCGCTTGGGGTGACAGATCGCGAGCTTCCGCCGGCGATGTCACATGCAGCTCGACGCGGGCGCTAGTGACGCCGTCAGCCTTCGCCCACTCGCACAAACCGAACCGCGACGGGGTCGGCTGCGTGTCTGCAGATGTACCGATACTTCGCTCTCGGGACGCGTGATGACGCTTTTCCAGCTGAAGGCCGGCGCAGTGAGCGCATTCAGCAGCATCTGCACGCGCCTGCGCTGCACGGTCGTCGCCACGTAGTGACCTGCGTCAGGCTGCCGAGCACATGCACTTGCGGGTGAGCACGCCCGCCTGCGTCGCGCGGCAGTAGCGCGCCGCGATCGGATCGTGGTTGGCCAATTCGTGCGGGCAGACGCCACAGCGACCCGGTGACTCGGCGGCCTGCGGCTGGGCGACTGTGGCGGAGACGGATTCGGACGGCGCACTGACCATCGGGCGACCTGACTGCGCCGGGGCGGCCGGCGCGCAAACGTTTCTCTCGGCCCGGTATCGGTGCACTGCAACCGATACGCGACGTGAACCGGGACGACATTCAGCCTACGCGGCTTACCCAGTCCCGTCCGGTTGTGTGTCAGTGGCCCGCGGGAGCCCCGGCCGGCACGGCGTCCTCGGCCTCCAGATCGACATCCGGAGCGGCGAACTGCGCGTTGTAGAGCTCGAAGTACGCGCCGCCCCGCTCCAACAGTTGCTCGTGCGTGCCCTTTTCCACGATCGACCCGTCGCGCATCACCAGGATGAGGTGCGCGTCACGGATCGTGGAGAGCCGGTGTGCGATGACGAAGCTGGTCCGGTCCGACCGCAGTGCGGCCATCGCGTGCTGCACGAGCACCTCGGTACGGGTGTCCACCGAGGAGGTGGCCTCGTCCAGGATGAGCAGTGACGGGTTGGCCAGGAAGGCGCGGGCGATTGTGACGAGCTGCTTCTCCCCCGCGCTGATGTTGCTGGCCTCCTCGTCGATCACCGTGTCGTACCCGTCCGGCAGCGACTTGACGAAGCGGTCGACGTAGGTCGCCTCTGCTGCCTGGTGAATCTCCCTCTCGGTGGCGTCCGGCCGGCCGTAGGCGATGTTCTCCCGGATCGTGCCGTTGAACAGCCAGGTGTCCTGCAGCACCATGCCGATCTTCGAGCGCAGGTCGGCTCGCGTCATCGCGGCGATGTCTCGACCGTCCAGCGTGATGCGGCCCGCGTCCAGTTCGTAGAAGCGCATCACCAGGTTGACCAGCGTTGTCTTGCCGGCGCCGGTGGGCCCGACGATCGCCACGGTCTGCCCTGGCGACGCGACCAACGAAAGATCCTCGATCAACGGCTGCTGGGGGTCGTAGCTGAACGAGACGTGCTCGAATTCCACCTGACCGCGCGGTGCGGCAACCGGTGCCGCGCCGACCGGGTCCGGGATCTGCTCGTCCTCGTCGAGAAGCTGGAAGACGCGCTCCGCGGATGCGACGCCGGACTGCAGCAGGTTGGCCAACGATGCGATCTGGGTCAGCGGTTGGGTGAACTGTCGCGAGTACTGGATGAATGCCTGCACGTCACCGAGCGACATCGATCCGGACGCCACCCGCAGGCCGCCGATCACCGCGATGAAGACATACGTCAGGTTCCCGATGAACATCATCGCCGGCATGATGATGCCGCTGACGAACTGCGCACCGAACGACGCCTGGTACAGCTCCTCGTTCTTGCTGGCGAAGCTCTGGGTGACCTCGCGTTGCCGGCCGAACACCTTGACCAGCGCGTGCCCCGTGTAGGCCTCTTCCACCTGGCCGTTCAGCTCGCCGGTGTGTCGCCACTGCGCGACGAACTTCGGCTGCGAGCGTCGGGCGATCGTGCGGGTGACCAGGATCGAGATCGGGATGGCGATCAGCGCGATCAGGGCGAGCAGCGGCGAGATCAGGAACATCATGATGACCACGCCGACGACGGTGAGCAACGAGACGAGCAGCTGGCTCATCGACTGCTGCAGGCTCTGGCTGATGTTGTCGATGTCGTTGGTAACCCGGCTCAATATCTCACCGCGCGGCTGCCGGTCGAAGTACGCCAACGGCAGTCGGTTCAGCTTGGCCTCGACGTCTGCGCGAAGTCGGAAGACGGTGCGCTGCACGACGCCGTTGAGCACGTAACCCTGTGCGTAGCCGAACACCGATGCCAGCAGGAACAGCCCGACGGCCAACATGAGGACGCGGCCGAGTGCGGTGAAATCAATCCCTTGTCCTGGGATCACCTTCATGCCGGCGAGCAGGTCGGCGAACCGGCCGTCACCGCGAGCGCGGGACTCGGCGATCGCCTCCGCTCGACTCACCGTCGGCGGGAGCCCCTTGCCGATGATGCCGCGGAAGATGATGTCCGTCGCCCGACCGAAGATCTTGGGCCCGAGCACGGACATCGCGACGCTCGCGGTGCCGAGAGCGACGACAGCCAGCGCCATGGCCCGTTCCGGGGACATCCGGGCCAGCAGCCGCATCGCCGACGGACCGAAGTTGAGCGACTTCTCGACCGGCATGCCGATCGGCCGGAACGGCCCACCGCCCTGCGGCCGGGCCTGCTGCATCTTGCGCGCTGTCTCGTTGTGATCTTCAGCCGAGGGCATCGCGCCGTTCTCTCTATCGTCCGTCGAATCGGTCATGACGACACCCCCTGCCGCGCGTCGTCAGCGGAGAGCTGCGATTCGACGATCTCCGCATAGGTCGGGCAGGTCTGCTGCAGCTCCTCGTGCCGGCCGCGCCCGACGATCGCGCCGTCCTCGAGTACGACGATCTCGTCGGCATCCAGGATGGTCGACACCCGCTGCGCGACGATCAGAACGGTTGCCTCCCGGGTGTGCGGCCGGAGTGCGGCGCGCAGCCGCGCGTCGGTGGTCAGGTCCAGCGCGGAGAACGAATCGTCGAACAGGTAGATCTCCGGGCGGCGCACCAGTGCTCGTGCAATAGCGATGCGCTGCCGCTGACCGCCCGAGACATTGGTGCCGCCCTGCGCGATCGGGCTGTCGATGCCCTCCGACATCGCCGCCACGAAGTCGCTCGCCTGAGCGACCTCCAAGGCACGCCAGAGCTCGGCGTCGGTGGCGTCCGGGTTGCCGTAACGCAAGTTCGAGGCCACGGTGCCGCTGAAGAGATATGGCCGCTGCGGCACAAGCCCGATCCGGCTCCAGAGCAGCTCGGCGTCCAGGTCCCGGACGTCGATGCCGTCGACCTTGACCGATCCTCCGGTGGCGTCGAACAAGCGCGGGATCAACGACAGCAGGGTCGTCTTGCCGGCGCCGGTACTGCCGACGATCGCGGTCGTCTGGCCGGGCCGGGCGTGGATGGAGATGTCCCGCAGCACCGGATCGGCCGCGCCCGGGTATCGGAACTCGACGTGCTCCAGTTCCAAGTCGCCGCGCAAGGCGACCACCGTCACCGGTTCCTTCGGCAGCTCGACCGAAGGCTCGGTGTCCAGTACTTCGCTGATCCGTTCGGCCGACACTGCGGCGCGCGGGATCTGCACAGCCATGAACGTCGCCATCATGACCGACATCAGGATCTGTACGAGGTAGTTGAGGAACGCGGTCAGTGCGCCGATCTGCAACTGCCCGGAATCCACCCGGTGCCCACCGAACCACAGCACTGCGGCGCTCGATCCGTTCATCACGAGCATCACCGTCGGGAACATGAGGGCCATCAGCCGGCCGGCCCGCAGCGCAGTATCGGTGAGCTGCGCGTTCGCCCCCTCGAACCGCGCGCTCTCGTAGGGCTCACGGACGAAGGCCCTAACCACCCGGATACCGGTGATCTGCTCGCGCAGCACCCGGTTCACCACGTCAACCTTTTT
The DNA here is from genome assembly GCA_051001975.1 of Jatrophihabitans sp. Lineage (GTDB taxonomy): Bacteria > Actinomycetota > Actinomycetes > Mycobacteriales > Jatrophihabitantaceae > DATAEG01. The sequence goes on along the minus strand of JBPCMU010000064.1, from coordinate 58,651 downwards.
CTGCATGGACCGGAACTGCGGCACCATCCGGGTCACGATGAGACCGACGGCGATCACCAGCACCGGCACGCTCACCAGTAGCAATACCGACAGGTCGAGATCCTCGCGCAGCGCCATCACGATGCCGCCGAAGCACATGATCGGCGCGCTTACCGCGAGGGTGGCCGCCAACATGACGACCGTCTGCACCTGCAGCACATCGTTCGTCGATCGGGTGATCAGCGATGGCGCGCCGAAGTGGGCAACCTCACGCTCGGAGAACTCGCCCACCCGACGGAACACACCGGCCCGCAGGTCGCGGCCGAGGCCCATCGCGGCGCGGGCACCGAAGTAGACCGCAGCGATCGAGCAGCCGATCTGCACGACGGTGATCGCCAACATCATCGAGCCGGTTCTGATTATGTAGCCGGAGTCGCCCCTCGCGATGCCCTGATCGATGATGTCCGCATTGAGCCGGGGCAGATAGAGCGAGGCGATGGTGGCAATCAGCTGCAGTACGACCAGCGCAGTGATCGCCCGCCGATACGGAGCGAGATATCGCCGGCACAGCGTCATCAACATGGAAAGACCTGCATCATCGCCTGGGGGTTGTCGCGGGGAATGGTGATTGCGCCGATGCTAACGCCGGTGCCGATCGATTAGTTCGGATTCCACCCATGGTGAACGCCGCCGGTTGCGCGTCCCGACGCGGGCGACAGGCATGATCTGACTGTGAGACTCCGTGCACGGGCCGGACCGGCAGCGATGCTGCTGTTCATCCTGCTGTCCGTCCAACAAGCGGACGGTACGGCAGCCAAGGTGACCACGGCGGTGCTCATGGTGACCGGTGAGGCGGTGCTGCTGCTGCTCCCGCGCACGCCCGGCCTGCTGTCCGGATCGTTGACCTGGTTCGCCGGACTCTGCGGCCTGGCGGCGATGGTCGCGACCCCCCAGGGGTTCGCCGAAGTGCTGGTGCTGGTTGCCGCCGGCCATCTCCCGATGTCGGTGCCCGTGCGCCGCCGGCTGCCGAACATCATCGTGCTGTCATTGCTCTTCGGCGGCACCGTCTGGTACATCTCCGACAGCCTGGTCGGGTTGCTGGCCGGGTTGGGCACGTTGTTCTTCGCCGAGCGGACGGTGGAGCGGGCCGAGCTGGCTGCGGAGCGGGACCGCGCGGTGGCCTTGCTGGCCGAGGTGGAAGCCACTCGCGATGCCCGCACGCAGGCCGCAGCCGCCGAGGAGCGAACCCGCATCGCCCGGGACCTGCACGACGTCTTGGCGCACAGTCTGTCCGGCTTGTCGTTGCAACTCCAGGCGATCCGCTCGGTGGCAGCCAGAGAGGGTGTCGGTCCGGCCGTGACAGTGCCCATCGACCGCGCCGCCGACCTCGCCCGCGAGGGCGTCGGCGAGGCCAAGGCCGCGATGAGCGCGCTGCGGGAGCCCACGACCCGCGGTATCGAGTCGGTGGCCGCACTAGTCGAGCGATTTCCCGGAGACGCGTCGGTCAGCGTCACCGGCACCCCTGAGGAAGTCGGTGCCCGAGCCGGGTCCGCCGTCTATCGTTGCGTTCAGGAATCGCTGACCAACGCGGCACGCTACGCCACGGGTTCGCCGGTCACCGTCGAATTGGCTTGGCAGCCGAGAACACTGCGGGTGACGATCGCAGACCACGGTATTCCCACCGGACGCGCACCGCTCGGCGTCGAGGGGACGGGCAATGGGCTAGACGGGATGAGGGAGCGCATCGATGCGGTCGGCGGGACGATGCGGGCCGGTTCGCACGGCGCTGGGTGGCAGGTCATAGTGACGGTCCCTGCGACCGCAACGGATGGCGTCCGCGAATGACCATTTCCCTGCTCGTCGCAGACGACCAGGCGGTGGTGCGTGACGGCCTGGTGATGTTGCTGTCCGCCGCCGGCGACATCGACGTGGTCGCCGTGGCGGACAACGGCCAGGAAGCGCTCGACCTGGCGCTGTCCACCCACCCGGATGTCGCGCTGCTGGATCTCCGGATGCCGGTGCTGGACGGGGCGCAGACCACCGCCGCCCTCAGCGAGCAACTCCCCACCGTGCGGGTACTGATCCTGACCACCTTCGCCGACGACGACGCCGTGCTTCCGGCGCTACGCGCGGGTGCGGCGGGTTACCTCACCAAGGACGCCACCAGCGAGACCCTGCTTGCCGCCATTCGCGACGTGGCCGCAGGGCATACCGTGCTCGATCCGGCTGTGCAGCAGCGGTTGGTCGAGCTGGTCCGGGAGCCGCCGAGCCCGCCGCCGAGCACGGCTGCGCAAGTTGCCGGTGTGGAGGTATCCGACGGCCTGACGAAGCGTGAGGTGGACGTGGTCCGGTTGGTTGCCGAGGGGCTGTCCAACCAGCAGGTGGCGCGCCGCCTGGTGCTCTCCGAGGCGACGGTGAAGACCCACCTCAACCACGTGCTGTCCAAGCTCGATCTCGATGGCCGATCGGCGCTGATCGCCTGGGCCTGGCGCGCTGGGCTCGTGAAGCAGTAGCGAGTGCATCCATTGGGACGCTGATCACTCCCCTGGCTACGGCCCCCGATGGGGCGAGTACGTTATTGCCTGACAGGCGAAAACCAGTGAGGTGACGCAGTGACGGCAACGACGGTCGATCTCCAGCTCGACGCGACGCTCGATGCGAATTGGGCGGCGGAAGTACGTGACCTCGCGTTGCAGCGCAACGCAGTGATCCTGGCGCACAACTACCAGGCTCCGGAGATCCAGGATGTCGCCGATCATGTCGGCGACTCTCTCGGCCTGTCGCGGCTCGCCGCAGAGACCGATGCCGAGGAGATCGTGTTCGCCGGCGTGCACTTCATGGCGGAGACGGCCAAGATCCTTGCCCCCGGCAAGCGCGTTCTGATCCCGGATGCGCGGGCGGGCTGCTCGCTGGCCGACAGCATGACGGCCGATCAACTGCGCGCCTGGAAGGCTGAGCACCCCGGCGCCCTGGTGGTGTCCTACGTCAACACCACGGCTGCGGTAAAGGCAGAAACCGACGTGTGCTGCACCTCGGCCAACGCCGTCGAGGTGGTCAACTCGCTGCCCGCGGACCGTGAAGTGCTGTTCGGTCCGGACATGTTCCTGGGCGCGCACGTGAAACGTGAAACCGGTCGTGAGAACCTGCACATCTGGCTCGGTGAGTGCCACGTGCACGCCGGCATCAGCGGCGATGAGCTGCGCAATCAGGTATCGGCCAATCCGGAGGCCGACGTGTTCGTGCACCCCGAGTGCGGATGCTCCACCTCGGCGCTGTGGCTGGCCGGCGAGGGCATCATCCCGGCGGAGCGCACGCACATCCTCTCCACCGGCGGCATGCTCACCGAAGCCCGGCGGACCACCGCCAAGAAGGTGCTGGTGGCCACCGAGACCGGCATGCTCCACCAGCTTCGGCAGGCCAACCCCCGGACCGACTTCCAGCCGGTCAACCCGCGGGCGATCTGCCACTACATGAAGATGATCACGCCGGCCAAGCTACTGCGCTCGCTGCGCGAGGGCACCGACGAGGTGGTAGTCGACCCGGCGATTGCCGAACGAGCCCGGCGCGCGGTCGAAGGGATGATCGCGCTCGGCGAGCCGTCCCCCATCGGCGAGTAGCCCAGCCCGCGGCGGTCGTCTTCACAGGGCACCCAGTACGGGCCGCGCCAAGGCGGCGCTTTGATCGGCCGTATCCAGCCCGTTGACCTGAATCAGGTCCGCCCCAGCCAGCACGTACAGCGTCCCGTCGTTGTCGAAGAAGGCTTTGTCGCCCACGCCGCTGACCGTGCTGACCGACTTGCTGGTGGAGGACACCGTGTCGTAGGTGTTCGATGCGTCGTGCTCGAACACGGTGAGCTGGACCTGCAAGCTGTCATCGTCGTTGCTGTATCCACAGCCGTACTCCTTGGCCTCCAACCCAGAACGAGGGACCGCCGTTGTGATCGGCTGGCCGGTGAGGCTGGCCGCCGATGCGGCATTGACAATCGCGCACACATCAAGTGGATGAGCCGCAGCCGGGCTCGCGGACGCGGCGCTGGCACCCTTTGCCGAGCTGTGTGAGCCGGTAGACGAATCCGGCTGCGCAGGCGAGGACGACGAACAACCGGCGATGAGAAGAACCGTGACGCCGATCGCGATCAGTGCCGCTGTCGTCGATGGTCGGGGGCGGGCTGCTTTCATGGCGATTCCTTGTCGGTCGAGGTGGACTCGTGCGACAAGTGCACGCCTGTGCCGTAACGCCAACGTAAGACGCGGTCGATCGGCGACTTCCCTGAAACGCAGGCCCCGTCACGCCGGATGGTGTCGTGCTCTCAACCCTCGACCTTCGGCGGGCGGAAGGCAGCGAACGGGTCGGTGACCCGGACATCGCGATGGACAAACCGGAATCGTCGCGCCGGGCGGCCGCCGCTGGGCCCAGGTGCCACCGTGTCCGCGGTGGCCACGATGAGATCCCGACGCAGCAGGACGCGTTGCAGGTTCGTCGCGGACACCTCGTAGCCCAGCGAGGCGGCATACACGCGCCGCAACTCGGCGATGGTGAATCTCGGAGCGGCGAGGGCATAGCCGATCGAGGTGTAGGAAAGCTTGGCCCGCAACCGGGCACGGCCGGCGAGCACGATCGATCCGTGGTCGAACGCAGTCGCCGGAAGCACGTCAATGGGATGCCACTCGGTGTCGGGCGGCAGTTGTGGCTCCTGGTCCACCGGGACGAGGCCCAGGTAGGCGGTGGCCAATTCGCGGCCGCGTGGATCGCGGTCCGGGTCGCTGCGGGTCTCCAGCTGCTCCAGGTGCGCCAGCCGGGAGACATCCACCTTCGCGGCGAGGTGGCGGGCGACCGACGCGCCCAGTCGCTCGTCCACGCCCAGGCTCCCGCCGGGCAGCGCCCAGCCGTCCTGAAACGGTGCCCGGCCCCGACGCCACAACAACACGCAGAGCCGGTCGGAACGAACCTGCAGGACGACCGCCAGCACCTCATGCGGGAAGGCGGGATGTCGGCTCACGGGACGGATCCTAGGAGGCACCCTTCCGCTTTCTGGCACCCTTGCCGTTGATCAACACCTCGACGCCGTCGAGGATCCGGTGCAGGCCGAACCGAAACTCGGTGTCCGGCTCGTCGTCCTGGTCGAACGCTCCGGAATCGAGCGCTCGCCACAGCGCCGGGAAGCGGTCGGCGTCGGTCAGCGCGCGGATGCTGGCCGCGAACCGTGGCATCAGCTGCTGACCGGGGGCGCTCTGCTGGGCAGCCTTGGCGATACCGCTCATCAGGATCACGTCGTAGCGCGAGTACCCGCTGAGCATCAGCAGCACGGACATCTTCTCCTGCTCCGGCAATGGGGTGTCTCGCATGCACCGCAGCCCCAGCTCCATCCAGTGCGTCTGGTTCGGTGCCACCGGTGGCCCGGTGATCGGGATGGCCAGCACCCAGGGGTCATTCCAGTACATCGTGCGCTCCGCCCATGCCCACCTGGCCAGGCCGTCGCGCCAGGACTCACCCTTCGCCGGCGGCCCGGGTACTGCGATACATACCGCATCGGCCATCAGCATGAGCAGCTCGTCTTTCGAGGCCACGTAGCGGTAGAGCGACATCGTCGACACGCCCAACCGGGTCGCGACCCGCGCCATCGACACCACCCCCAGCCCGTCGGTACGCGCGAGCTGCACAGCGGCAGCCACGATCGCGTCGACGGTCAGCCCGGGCTTGGGACCGCGCGACGGCCGATCCCGGATCCCCCAGACGGCCTCGAGGCTCGCTGGCAACCCGGTCGTCGTCTTGGCGGTGCCCTCCGACACGCGTTGCTCCTTCTCACTTGACCCGCGCTCGAGCGTCTGTGTATAACCTACGCAGTAGTGCGTACCGCATACACAATAACCTCGAACCTACTCCAGGGAGCATGACATGACCGACGACTGGGCCGTTCGGGCCAGTGGCCTCACCAAGTCCTACGGCGACGTCCAGGTATTGACCGGGCTGGACCTGCAAGTCGCACCGGCCACAGTATTCGCACTCCTCGGTCCGAACGGCGCCGGCAAGACCACGACGGTGCGGATCCTGTCGACCCTCACTCGAGCCGACTCGGGGACAGCGCAGGTCGTCGGTCTCGACGTGGTCCGCGATCGTGCGCAGGTCCGGCGTCGGATCAGCCTGACCGGGCAATACGCGGCTGTCGACATGCTGCAGACCGGGCGGGAAAACCTGATGATGATGGGCCGACTGACCGGATTGGATCGGCGGGCCGCGAAGAGCAAAGCAGTGGAACTGCTCGACCGGTTCAATCTGAGTGACGCGGCCGGCCGGCAGGTGGGCACCTATTCGGGCGGGATGAAGCGCCGACTGGACCTCGCGGCCAGCCTGGTCGGGAACGCCTCGATGGTGTTCCTGGACGAGCCGACGACGGGGCTGGATCCGCGCAGTCGCCAGGAGATGTGGACGGTTATCACCGGGCTGGTCGAGTCCGGGGTGACGGTATTCCTCACCACCCAGTATCTCGAGGAAGCCGACCGGCTGGCCGACCGGATCGCCGTCGTCGACCACGGCCAGGTCATCGCCGAAGGCACCGCCGCAGAGCTCAAGGCCCAGGTCTCCCAACAACGGCTCGACCTGACGATGACTGACTCCGCCACGTTCAGCGCGGCAGTCGACCGGCTCGGCGGGCAGGTAGTGCACCGCGACGACGCCGGGCGCACGGTCAGCACGGCGACAGATGGCAGCGCCGCACACATCCGCGCCGTGCTCGATGACCTTGATCCCAGCCGAACCGCCGTCGCGCACTTCGCACTGCATAGCGCCACCCTCGACGATGTCTTCCTGACACTGACCGGCAAATCGGTCGACTCTGAACTGGAGAGCACCAATGTCTGACACGCTTCGCAGCAGTGCCGCCTACCGCGCCATCCCGGCGTCCACCGAATGGCTGACGATGATCGGCCGGTGCACTCGGCTGAGCCGCCGGCACCTCGACACGATGATCACGTCGCTGATGCTGCCGATCATGCTCATGCTGCTGTTCGTCTACCTTTTCGGCGGTGCCATCGACACCGGTACGAAGTACGTGACGTATGTGGTCCCCGGCGTTTTGCTGCTGTGCACGGGATTCGGCGCAGCCACGACCGCGGTCAGTGTCAGTGCGGACATGACGGGTGGAATCGTCGATCGGTTCCGTTCGATGAATGTGAGCGGAGCAGCTCAGCTTGCTGGACAAGTCGTGGCCAGCGTGGCTCGCAACGCCGCGTCGACGGTGCTGGTGATCGGCGTGGCCTACCTGATCGGCTTCCGGCCGAGCGCAGGACCGGTCGAGTGGCTCGCTGCGATCGGGATGCTGGTGCTGTTCGTCGTCGCGCTTTCGTGGTTCGCCGCAGCGATCGGGCTGCTTGCTCCGTCCCCCGAGGCAGCCAATGGATTCACCTTCTTCGTGATGTTCCTGCCCTACGCCAGCAGCGCGTTCGTGCCGATCGACACGATGCCGTCCTGGATCCGTGGCTTCGCCGGGCACCAGCCGATCACCCCCGTGATCGAGACGCTGCGCGGGTTGCTGCTGGGTGGGCCGATCGGGTCGCACGCGGTGACTGCGGTGCTGTGGTGCGTGGGCATCATGGTCGTATCGGTGGCCGCGTCCGGCGCCCTGTTCGGCCGTCGTGTTGGCTGAGGTACGCGTCGGCGTGGCAATCGTGCGCGTTGTTGACCGGCGCCGGCCAAGCGATAGGCGAGATCCATGGCCTGGCGCGCTACTGCCCGAGACGTCCGTCGATCCGCTCACGCAACAGGTCCGCGTGCCCCATGTGCCGGGCATACTCCTCGATCGACCCCAGCAACGCCTCCCGCAGCGACATCGGCCCCCCACCACTGCCGTGCTGATTCATTGGATCCTCGCCGGTGATGTCGAGGCTGGGTGCGCTGGCCACGAACTGCGTCGCGAACTCCACCTCACTGCGCCATGCATCCCAGGCTTCGGCGACCACCAGCGGGTCGGCAACCGCACCGTCGAAGTCGCCGTCCCGGTCGGAGGCGGAGCAGTACAGCCGCGACACGTCGTGCCCTGACATCACCCCGCGGAACGTGGCGCGCTCCATCTCCCCGAGATGTCGCACCAGCCCGAGCAGCGACATCGTCGAGGGTGGGACAGCGCGCCGCGCCATGGCATCCGCATCTAGACCTGCGCACTTCATCTCCAACGTGAGACGTTGGCGACGTAGCGACTCGACCAGCGTGGCGCGCTCGTCGACCAGTCGCGGTCCGTTCTCCCGCGGGTCGGCCTCAGAAGGCCGACCATCCTCAGTGAACATGTCCGCGCGCCGGGTCGTTGCCATGGCGGCGATCATCTGCGCTGCGGCGGTAGCCGGCAAACGGATTTGCTATACCGCGTAGGGCTGTCCTGGCTCGCCAAATACGTTCCCAACGCCGACATCGAGGGCGAGCGTCTCGACGAAAAGCTCGAGGCCCGCAACGAGAAGCTCCCGGTATGACGATGACCCCGAGCTCGGGCGTTTCGGTCAAGCAAGGGCTCTACCGCTCGTCGTGGGCGACCCCGTCGACCAGGTGCAGGACGTGGTCGCACGCGGCGGCGATCTGCGGGTCGTGGGTAGCAACGACCACGATCCCGCCGCGCCGGGCCACGTCGAGGACCACTTGGACGGCATGCGCGCGGGAAACGTCGTCGAGTTCGGCGGTGAACTCGTCGGCGAGAACGATCCCCGGACGCACCGCCAACGCGCGGGCGATGGCCACGCGCTGCTGCTGCCCACCCGACAGTTCCTCGACGAGATGATCGGCCACCGCGGACAAGCCGACGGTGTCCAGCGCCTCAGTAGCGCGCCGCCGAATCTCCGCACGGTCGAGTCGGCCGTCCCGCAGCCGACGCTGCAGCGCGATCTCCACGTTCTCGGCGCCGGTCAGCAGACCGACGAGCCCATACGCCTGAAGTACGAGGCCAAGGACGGCGTCGGGCGGCTCACGACGGACGGTGCCCTCATCCGGCGTCTCCAGCCCGGCGAGCAGCGCCAGCAGGCTGCTCTTGCCGCTGCCGGAGGGTCCGGTCACCGCCAGCGAGGTGCCTGGCTCAACTTTCAGGCTCACACCGTCGAGGATGTTCCGGCCGCCACGGCGGAAGCTCACGCCCGTGGCCGACAGTCCGGCGTTGCGTCCCTCCGCCTCGACATCTGCAGTCGTCTCCGCGGCGGCGCGGTGCCGGCCGGTCATCCCCAACCTCCGCGCACCAGCCGGCCACTCTCGATGCGCACCGACTGCCCGAACCGTCCGGCGATTTCCGGGTCGTGGGTCACCGCGACGACCGTCGTGCCGAAACTCTGGTTGACGCGCTCCAGCAGCTCGACGACTCGGTCCCTGTTGGCCAGGTCAAGCTGGCTGGTCGGTTCGTCGGCGAGCAGCACGCCGGGCGCTCCGGAAACCGCGGTGGCCACCGCAAGGCGTTGCCGCTCGCCGCCGGAGAGTCTGTCGACCCGGGTGCCGCCGAGCGCGTCCAGGCCGAGTTCGCGCAGCAGGTCGTCGGCGTCGGGCAACTCACGGCGTCGGTAACTGCGGGCGCCGCATTGCGCGAAGCGGATGTTGCCGGCCGCGTCGAGGTAGGGCAGCAGGTTGCGGCCAGGACCCTGGGCCAGCACGCCGATGCGTTCGGCCCGCTCGCGCAGCAGCGCACCCTGCCTCATCGCAGCGATGTCCACACCGCCGATCAGCGCCTCACCGGCGGTCGGCCGCTGCAGGCCGGCGAGGATCGTCAGCAGCGTCGACTTGCCGGAGCCGGACGGGCCCACCACCGCGGTGGTCACACCTGCCGCGATGGTGAGGTCGATGCCGTCCAGGGCTACGACGGTCTCGCCGTCCATGACGTATTCATGACGCAGCTGGACGCACTGCACCTCCAAGCCGGTCATTCCTCGGTCCCCCGCAATCGGCCCGGTCGAGCGGCTCTGACGACGGCGCTGGAGGCCACCGCGGCGGTGAGCAGCACCAACACCGCGAACGCGAGCGCACACCAAACGACGGGCGTGAGCGGCGGCCGGTAGTCGAGGCGGATCGGGGTGCTGTCGGCGAACTGCGGGATCACCGGCATCGCCACTCGGGCGGCCAGGTAACCGGCCGGAACGCCGAGGAGACCCGCTGAGGCCAGCAGGATGCCCTGCTCCAACACTCCCCCGCGGTACAACGCGCGTCGGGTCACTCCGATCACCCGCAGGGCGGCCGTCTCGTAGGAGCGCCGCCGGGCACCGGCACCAATCGCGATCGCGGTACCACCAACGGCCACCACGGCGCCGGTGACCGCGCACGCCAGCAGCAGAATCAGCGACAGTGCGGGACCCTGCCGGCCGAGCTGGACGACCCGCGACTGGGTGGTGGAGACGCGCTGCACTTGAAGGCCCGCAGCTCGCAGTTGTGCGACGGCATCGGCCGGCGCCCGCGGCCCGAGCCACACCGACCACTTCGCCTGGTCGTCGAAACCGGGCAGGTCGGCGCGCAGGTACGAGACGTTGACGATCAGTCCATTGGACAGCACGGCCGGCAGCACCGAGCTGTACGAGACGACTCGGATCGGCGCCACCCCGCCGATGCCGTCCTCCATCACCAGCGGGTTCGGCGCACTGCTGCCGGTGATCACACTCGACGGTGTCGCGAGGACCGGCAGTGGGTCCGGCGCGAAGGCATAAGCCATCCCGCCGTAGCCACTCTCGCTGCGGTAGTTGTCGACAGTGCCCTGCGCCGTCGCGTGCACGTCGTCGGTGCTCTGACTGAACTCCGGACCGCCGCGCCAGGCGTCGGCCTCGGTGAGGGACACATCCAAGGGAGCCCAGGTGCCGCGCGCCTGCTGCTCCATGCCGGTGACCAGCGCCGTGCCGGACATCGTCCCGGTGAACTCGACGGGACGGTTCCAGATGAGACCAGTGAGCGTGCACCCGTCGGCGCACTGCACCTGGGCGGTGTAGGTGTGTGTGCCGGCCCGCAGCCGGCCGGCCGAGACCTGCACATTGGACTGCTTCGGCGTGCGGAAGGAGAACTGCACGTCCGCCGGGATGCCTACCAGTTCCGTAGCGGTGATCTGCACCCGAACTGCGGAGCCGGTGACGGTCACGCTCGAGAATGCCGAGCGGCCGACGGTGGAGGCGATGTCCTCGGTGCTGGGCCCTCCGCTGGCCGGGTAGCCCGCGGCAGACAGCCGGCCGGCGTCCACCGCGAGCACGGTGCCGACGACCGAGTCGCCGCCCTCGGGCAGCCAGGTAGCCGCGGCCATCGCCCAGCGACCCTGCGGGTCCACCTTGTGCGTCGCGGCCACCGGGTCGTGACCCTTGGCGTACTGCACCGACACCACCCGGTCGGCGCCGAGTTCGGCATCCGCGCGGGCGCTCCGGTTCGTCTGGGCCAGCGCCTCACCGCTCACCGCGAACGTCGCGAGTCCGACCGCAACGGCGAGCAAGGCTGCCAACCTCAGCCCGGCGGGCCGACGGACCACTTGGCGCACCGCCAGGAACATCCCGATCCACCGTGACCGCCGGGTCGGTCGCAGGAGCAACCGGACCACCAGCGGGACCAACCGGGTCCCGAGCAACGCCACTGCGAGGACGAGCAGGCCGGGAGCTAGTAATGCCGCGGTGGAGTCGCCGTCGCGCGAGTGCCCAGAACGCAGCACGACCAGACCGACCAGCGCGGCCGCGGAGACGACGATGTCGACCGCGAGCAGTGCGTAGGAGCGGTGCGGCCGCCGACCCGTGCGGCGCCACTGCTCGAGGACGCTGCGGGAGAGGGTCCGGTGCGTGGCAAGCACCGCGGCCACCACTCCCCCGGCGAAACCAGCAAGCACCGCGGCGAACGTGTACATCGTCAGCACCACCGGCGTGTGCGGCGCCAATACCGATGCCGAGAACAGATGCGCAGCGAGCCAGGCGACGACGAGGCCGAGCGGCATCGCCAGCACCAACAGCAGCAGTGGTTCACCTACCGCCAGCCGGGCGGTCCAGGACGGTCGCTGTCCGCGCAGCTTCGCCAGCGCGATCTCGTTGCCGCGCGACTCGACGGCGTCGGACACCAGTTGGAACAGCACCAGCCAGGCCAGCAGCCCGAGCTGCAACGTCACGAGCAGAGTGCCAGTGTTCACCAGGTTCCGCTGGTGCGCGGCCTGGTTCAGCACCGTGCCGATCCGCGAGGACAGCTGCAGTCCGGACGTGCCGGGGTACTTCTTCTGCAGCGCGCCGACCTGTGCCCGCAGCCGGGGCACGTCGTCCAGCCGGATCTGGTTCGCGTCGAGTTGGTAGTCCAGCGACATCCGCACCAGCTTGGATGGCGGCAGGCCGGCGAACTCGGCACGGTCGACGAATACACCATCGACGGTGTCCGGTCCGTGCAGTCCGGCCGGCTGTGCGTCGAAGTAGTTCTGCCCGAACCAGAACGGGTCCTCGGTGTCGTGCGGCGTATACGTGCCGACGACGGTCAGCGTCCCGTCGTCGGTACCCAGTTGCACACCCAGGTGCCAGCCGTACCCACCCGGCACGGTGCGCTGGCTGATCATCGCCTCGCCGGCTTTGGTGGGACATCGCCCGGACACGATCGTCATGTGCGCGCAGGCGCCTTCGCGCCACACGAACGCCGTCGCCACGCCGGTCACTCCGGGGGCCGCCGCAACGGTAGTGAGAAAGATGGATCCGGTCCGGGTCGGATAGCCGGGAATGCTCCCCGGCGCCGGCGCTGCTGCTACATCCCGGTCATAGGACCCGAGTTCCACCGAGGTCTCGGACGGGCCGCTGACAAGTGCCAGGTGCAGGCCGGTGTCCACCGACGGAGCCTGGTTGAGCTGATCGCGCAGCGTCGACTCGCCTGCCGCCCGAGCGTAGAGCGGACCGAGCGCGGCGGCGCCGATAGTGATGACGGCAACCGCGAGAACTGCGGCGGTGAGTGCGCGACGCCACCACAGCGCCTTCACCAAACGACGGTCCCGAAGCCTCACAACACAAGTCCGGGCACCAGAAGCACTCTGACAACCTAATCAAGGCAACTAGGCCCAGCGCACCGGGCAGGTCACGCGTGGATCACGAAATCATGGCTGCGCTACGGTCCAGCCATGCCGGCCGGATTGCGTCTGGTCACCCTGGTGGTGGACAACTACGACGCCGCACTTCGCTTCTACGTCGATGTGGCGGGGTTCTCCCTGATCGAGGACACGCCGCTCGGCGACGGCAAGCGCTGGGTCGTCGTCCAGCCGCCGGGGCCGGGCGCCGCGCTGCTGATCGCGCAAGCGGAGGGCGACCGGCAGCGCGACCGAATCGGCGATCAGACCGGCGGTCGCGTCGCTTTCTTCCTGTCGACCGATGACTTTGCCGCCGACTACGAGCGGATGAGCCGGGCCGGGGTGACGTTCCTGGAGCAGCCGCGCCACGAGCCGTACGGCACGGTGGCGGTATTCACCGACCCCTACGGCAATACCTGGGACCTCATCCGGCACGCCGACTGAACCCGCGGCACCGGCGACCTACGGACGCAAGGCGTAACAGATCGCCGAATATGGGCAGGTAGCCGTCTGGCTGATTGCCTCGTGCGCTGGTGTTATGCATTCGCGCGAGACGGCAGAAAGCTCGGACGATCGAATCCTCGGATTCGCTTGGCAGACCTCAAAATGCAGACCGAACGTGTCATCCAGCAGTGCCTGCACTTCCTATCCAAGGGAGCAGTTCAAAGCATCCGCAATCTTCACGCTCACGAACAGATCAAGCCCCTGGGCGAGGAGGAAGGACGGTAGCTCCGTGGCACCCAACTTGTCGAAAGCTACGCTGAAGCCGGGCGTTGGCCGCCGCCCGTCGACGAATTTGCGGTCAACGATTTCCAGATCCGTCCGGCGCCCCGCGACCGACCGCCAAGGCCGTTCAGGATCATTGCCCCACGACCATGGTGCACAAGAAACTCGCCCCAGTTCTTGGGCCAGCCGAACGGCACATCGACGGCCCACCAGTCAGAATCGGCGGTCTCTGCGATCGCTCTGACCAGATCGAAGCGCCGTCGGCGTCCTTTGGGCTGCCGGTCAAAGACACCGCGTCCGACCACGGGCCACAAGATGGACACTAAGCCGGTGTTCGACGCGCTGGTAGAGAGGTCGACTCCCCAGGTACGCACTGACCCTTCGCTTCGCGGCACACAATGCACGGTACTGATCGATCTGCGCAGGGCGGGACATCGACAGATGCCGCACCTATCGACGGGTATGGCAGTCAGACTGGATGATCCGAACCTTCGCCGGGATTTGTTGATTCTGGCGCGGTGATCGAGCGTGGTATACCGACCTTGTGGCGATCATGGCACGACTGGAGTACGGCCGACTGACCGAGGCGTGGAAGGGCGAGGCGTCGGACTTCACGCCCCTCTTGGCCGAGCAGCTGGATCAGGTGGGCGCGTCGATCGGTGTCGATCTTGCCTCGGTCGGGAAGTCGGAAGTGCAGACCGCGGGAGGCCGTCGCATAGATATTGTGGCGCAGGGAGCGGACGGTTCGGAGTTCGTGATCGAGAACCAGTACGGACGTGGCGACCATGACCATCTCACTCGTGGCTTGGCGTACGCGGTCGCTCGACGCGCGCGAGGACTGGTGATCGTCGCGGAGGAGCACCGCGACGAGTTCCGTGCTGTCGCACAATATTTGAACGAGATGGCCGAACTCGACCCACAGCGCGGCGTGGCTGTATGGCTGGTCGAAGCCAAAGCCGTCCGCATCGGCGACAGTGAATGGGCGCCGTTGTTCGTCTCCGTCGTCGAGCCCAACGCTTTCACGATGAACGTCGAGCATGCGAAGCAGGCCGAGGCAATCGGCACGCTCGACGAGTTTTGGGCCCAGTTTCCGTCGCCCACGGGCGCGGATGCGGGCAAGATCGTCCTCGAGGGTTGGTCGCAGGCCGGCCATCGACTTCGGCTGGGACCGAACCACGTTGTGCTCGAAGCGAGAGGACCGTCGGTCAGCGGGGTCCGAACGGTGGTCGCCATATACGCGGACGGCCGCGTGATGGTCCCGTTCAGCTCGTATGCAGGGCAGAACAGCGGCATCGAGATCGAGCCGTTGACTCGACCAGATTTCCGGGCAGCCGCAGACGCGTTGTTCGGCTTCAACGGATCTGAGCGTCAGGCTCGGACGCTTCCTGGATGGCTCACCCCAGAACGAGCGGAGTCGTTCCTGCAGTTCTGTCTACAAGTCGCGACCGAATACGCCGGGGCACAGGAGCGTACGACTCAATCCAGCTGAAGCCAGATCGTTCCATCTGTGCGGCCACGCTGATAGCAGCGGAGCGCGCCTATCGACGGGTAGGCGCGCGTTCGGGGCAGAGCCAGTAGAGCCGGTTCGCGATCGAGTCGGTCAGGTTTGGGCGATCGCTTCATCAAGTCGAGGCCGCACGCGTGGCTAGGACGGGGTGGGTCGTGGCACCAGAACGCCGAGGAACGTGTATGTGTGTTGGCCGGAGGTTGCCTCGCGCGTGTGCGATTGCCAGCGGCCTGTGAGCTCCTGCAGTTCGCTGGCGAACTCGACGGCCTCGCTTTTGGTGAGACGCAGCGGGACGTCCGTGACGGTTCGCTTGGTGTCGGGGCCGTTGGCGTCTGCGTACGCGGCGTCCACCACGACGTGGCCCCACTCGCGTGCAGTTCGTCGAAATGCCGTGGTGACGGCTTTGCCGCCGGGCTGCTGCTCAAGTTCTGAGAGCGCGATCAGGTAGCCATGCGGGGACACTAGCCGCCACACCCGGTCGCGGCGGTCACGTGCGGCGTCGGCGTCTTCTTCGATCAGCCCGTACTTCGCGAGCTGGCGCAAATGAAAGCTGGCTTGGTTGGCGGGGATGTCGAGCTCACGGGCGATGTCTGCGGCCCGCATGGAGCCCCGGGCGCTGATCTCGTCGAGGATGCGAGTCCGCGACGGGTGCGCAAAGGCGCGGAGGGTCCGCGGGTCGTGGACCGGATGCGGCGTCGGGCTGGTCGGCACGCTACCAACATTACCGGATACTCGCACCAATAGTTGCGCAAGGACGCGTGCGCAAGTTAGCGTGCGGGTGTGTCGTCCTTTCGTGATCTGAGGCGAAATCGCGACTTCACGGCACTGTGGATCGGGCAGACCGTGAGCGATCTCGGTACGCAGATGAGCGCGTTTGTGTACCCGCTGATCGCATACGCGCTGACTGGATCGGTGGTGCTTGCCGGACTCACGGAAGCGGCGAATCTGCTGGGAATGGCGCTCACGGTATTGCCGGCCGGAGTGCTAGCAGACCGTGCTCATCGTGGTCGGCTGATGCGCCTGGCCAGTGCTGGCGGCGCGATCCTGTACGGCTCGCTCTTCGTCACCGCCCTCCTCGGTGCCTTGAGCGTCGCGCAACTGCTCGGGGTTGCCCTGCTCACCGGGGTCGGCGCCGGCATCTTTGCCCCGGCGGAGATGTCCGCCGTTCGCTCGATCGTCGCCGAGCAGGATCTACCCGTCGCACTGAGCCAGAATGAGGCCCGCAGCCACCTTGCGACTCTCGTCGGCGCCCCTTTGGGTGGTGCGCTGTATGCCGTCGCGCGCTGGTTGCCGTTCCTTCTCGACACCGTCTCCTACACGGTCTCGTGGATCACCCTCGGCCGCATCCGCACCGATCTCGCCCCACTTCCGAATACGACGAGACAGCGCCCTCACGTCGCTGCCGCTGAGGGACTGCGCTTCATCTGGAAACAGCCGTTCTACCGGGCGATGCTGCTGTATTCACCCGCCGCAAACCTGGTCGTCAACGCACTGTTCGTCACCGCTGTGTTACGCCTCATCCAGGCCGGCACGGCACCGTGGGCGATCGGGACCGTTGATCTGGCTGCCGGACTGAGCGGTCTACTGGGCGCTGCGATTGCTCCACGCCTCGTCGCGCGGATAGCCACCGGACGACTGACCGCAGCCACCGCCTGGATCCGTGTCCCGCTGCTGATCCCCATGATCTTCTGGAATGACCCGCCAGTCGTGGCCGCCGCGCTCGCTGGCGTGTTGTTCCTCAATCCCGCAGGCAAAGCAGGCATCGGTTCATACCAACTCGCCATCACCCCACCCAGCCTCATCGGCCGAGTTCAAGCCGCAAGCCGCTTCGCGAACTGGTCCACCCTTCCACTCGCGCCAGTCCTAGGCGGAGTGCTGCTAGCGGCGCTCGGAGGGCCAGCAACGATCAGCGTGCTGATCGTCCTGGCCGCCATGGTGGCGCTAATCCCGACCCTGAATCACACCATCCGAACAGTGCCGTGCCCAGCGCAGTGGCAGCGCGTCGACACAGTTGCTAGCGGCACAGCCTCCTCCAGCCACGCCGAATGACGTGACCGTGCGACCAGCCGGGAACATTTCCCTGGCCGACAAACGCCGTCATCGGCCACGAGCGGATGTCCCTAAACGATCCATATGCACAGCCGACGCGGGTCAAGGCCCGGCGCACAGATCGATGGGTCGCGCGCGCTGATCACGGTCGAGTTGCGCAGGAACCAGTGCGTGAAGGGCCGCATCCTGAAATTGCAAGCTGACCGCTGCCAGAGTGAATTGAGCCCTCCCGGAGCGTCCAGGCGGGACCCACGTGCTTTCCGCATTGGCGCACGACATCTACCGGGCGATCCAGCGCGCAGACCGAGGCCTCGTTGTCTCAAGTGGTCCAGACCTACACCCGTAGTGCCGTTCGAGGCTGCCTGCCGTAGTCCATCCCCATCGCCGCCCGCACCCGGTCGAGGGTGCACTCGGCTTCGGCGTCGGCCACTCGGTTGCCCCGCTCCAGGATCGCAGCGGCATCGTCGAGCGAGTACTGCGCGCGCCGCTGCCGCATCGGCTGCAGCAGATCGTTCACCGCATCGGTGACCAGTGTCTTCAGCGCCGCCGCACCGCCTGCACCGATGGAGGCGGCGACCTCGGTCGGCGCTAGCCCGGTGCAGACCGCGGCCAGTTGCAGCAGCCCGGCGATCTCAGGTCGCCGCGCCGGATCGTAGGTGATCGAGCGCTCGGAATCTGTCCGCGCCGCCCGGACCAACCGGGCCACTTCATCCGGGTCGCAGTTCAGCGCGATCGCGTTGTTCCGGCTCTTGCTCATCTTGCCGCCGTCCAGGCCGGCGAGCAGCGGCGCATCGCTGAGCACCGGTCGCGGCAGCGTGAAAACCGGCGCATACCTCTCCGCGAAGCGACGGGCGACGGTGCGCATCAACTCGACGTGCGGCAACTGGTCGCGACCGACCGGTACCAGTTCGCCCTGGCAGGACAGCACATCGGCGGCCTGATGCACCGGGTAGGTGAACATCAGGCCGCTGACGCGCTCCTGCCGGGAGTGCGCGATTTCGTCTTTCACAGTCGGATTGCGTTGCAACTCGCCGACGCTGACCAGCGACAGGAACGGCAGCATCAGTTGGTGCAACGCGGTGATCTCGCTGTGCACGAACACCACGGTGCGATCTGGGTCGAGACCAGCCGCCAGGTAGTCGAGCACCAGGTTCAGCACCGTCCCGCGCGGGTCTTCCGCCCGATCTCGGTCGGTGATCACCTGGTAGTCGGCGATGACGACGAACAGCTCGTGACCGTCGGATTGATAGGCGATCCGATTGGCCAGCGTGCCGAAGTAGTGGCCGAGATGCAGTGGGCCGGTCGGCCGCTCGCCGGTGACGATGCGGGACATGAGATACCTCCGTGATCGGAGGCGGCCACATCGCGACGGCGGCCGGTGTCCATGACCTCACGCAACAGCGGTGGTGTCAGAAGACAACGGGACGTCCACGACGTGGACGCCCCGGCTGATGGGTGAGTGTGTGCGAGTTCAGGTCAGCGGTCGTCCACGCGGGACGAACGCCAGCAATTCGAGCGACTGCACATGCCGCGGAGATTACCAGCCGGCCGGCAACGGCCGGCCTTCCTGGTAGCCGGACGCCGACTGCACCCCGACGACCGCGCGGTCGGCGAACTCGGTCAGGCTGGTCGCTCCCGCATAGGTGCACGCTGAACGGACGCCGGCCATGATCTCGTCGATCAGATCCTCGACGCCGGGACGGTGCGGGTCGAGAAACATCCGGCTCGAGGAAATGCCCTCCTCGTACAAGGACTTGCGGGCTCGGCCGAACGAGCCCTCGCCGCTGGTCCGCACTGCCACCGCCCGCGCCGACGCCATCCCGAAGCTCTCCTTGTAGGCGCGACCGTCGGCCGACATCCGCAGGTCCCCGGGCGACTCGTACGTCCCGGCGAACCACGAGCCGATCATCACCGCGGACGCCCCCGCCGCCAGTGCCAATGCGACGTCACGGGGATGGCGCACGCCGCCGTCGGCCCAGACGTGCGCACCGAGCGCACTCGCCGCATCGGCGCACTCCAGCACTGCGGAGAACTGCGGCCGCCCGACGCCGGTCATCATCCGGGTCGTGCACATCGCGCCGGGCCCGACGCCGACCTTGACGATCGACGCGCCGGCCTGCACCAGGTCGCGGACGCCCTCAGCAGACACCACGTTGCCGGCCACGATTGGTACCTGCGGGTCGAGCGAGGCGACACCGCCCAACGCATCGAGCATCCGCTGTTGATGACCGTGCGCGGTGTCCACGACCAGCGTGTCCACCCCCGCGGCGAGCAACTCCGCGGCCTTCGCCTTCGGATCTCCGTTGACGCCGATTGCCGCGGCGATGCGCAGCCGGCCCTGCGCATCGAGTGCCGGCGCGTAGAGCGTCGAACGCAGGGCCGAGGTCCGAGTAATGACCCCCCGCAGTGCGCCGGTTGCGTCCACCACCGGCGCGACTCGCCGGTGCGCCGCGTCCAGCGCGTCGAAGGCCTGCCGCGCATCGATGGTGTCGGGCAAGGTCAGCAGCTCACGTGACATCACTTGGTGCAGTTGCGCGAAGCGGTCCACCTCTGCACAGTCCGCCTCGGTCACCACACCGACCGGGTACTGACCGTCGACGACGATGACGGCGTTGTGTGCACGTTTGGTCAGCAAGGCCAGCGCATCGCCGACGGTGCCGTCCGGGCGCAGCGTGATCGGCGTGTCGAAGACCGGATGCCGTGACTTGACCCAGGCCACCACCTCAGTGACCACGGCTGTCGGAATGTCCTGCGGCAAGACGGTCAGCCCACCGCGACGAGCCACCGTCTCGGCCATCCGCCGGCCGGCCACCGCGGTCATGTTCGCCACGATCAGCGGGACGGTGGCGCCGGTGCCGTCCTGCGTCCGGCAGTCCACGTCGTCGCGAGAGGCAACAGCCGACCGGCCGGGCACCATGAACACATCGTCATAAGTCAGCTCGTACGCCGGACGGACGTCTGATAGGAATCGCACCCACTCAATTTAATGGATCGCAGTATCGATGGACTCGGGCTGACCTTTCGCATCGGGCCAGCACTAGCAATCGACCTCGCTCCGCCCGGGCAGCGCTCTTCGTCGTGCGCCGCGATCCTCTCTTCGCGCAACCGCTCGTCGGTCGGTGGGTCGAGCACAACCCACACTTAGGATTGTTCCGTGACGGACTCCATCGCGGTGATCGACATCGACGGTGTCGTCGCGGATGTGCGGCACCGGCTGCACCACATCGCCCACCGCCCACCGCGTTGGGACGCATTCTTCGCTGCCGCGCAGGACGACCCGGCGCTGCCGGAAGGGCTGGAACTCGTCGCGTTGCTCAGCGCCAGCCACCGGATCGTGTGGCTGTCCGGGCGACCGGAGCGGTTGCGCGCGGTGACCGAGCGCTGGCTCGCCGAGCAGGATCTGTCTGTGGACACGGTGCTGTTGCGTGCCGAGGGTGATCGGCGACCCGCATCGGTGTTGAAGGTCGAGTTCCTACGTGAGTTGGCTCGGTCCGGCCCGGTCGGGGCATTCGTCGATGATGACCCCGCGGTAGTCGCTGCGGCGCGGGCAGCAGGCTTTCCGGCGGTGTGCGCGGAATGGTCGGATCGCGTCGACGGTGATGACCTGTCCGCTGCGCAAGAGCAGAGCGGCAGCACCTGAGCGGCTGTCACGATCGGCTAACACCCGTCAACACTCCGTGGATATGTTTGGACGCTCAACCAATACGGCAGTATCGTGTGTGTCAGGTCACAAGGCCCCCATCCGGGGGGCAACGCGAGGGGAAAGATGATGTGCACGCACGAACCGCAGTGCCCGCAGAGCACTGCGCTGGATGGCGAAGCCGCGCACGTACTGGTCGCGCACCCCGAGCAGGGGTGGAGCCTGTTGTGCAACGGCATCGTGCTGTTCGAGGACACTGGTGAGCTGCTGCCCGATGGCGAAGCCGTTGCGGCCCGCCGTTCGGAGATGACGAAGGCCGCCGCGCACCGCGCCGCCTGACGTCACCCATCAACTCACTTGCCACTGCGCCCCAGCATCCGCGTTCGATCAGACCGCGGTAAGGCATGGGCAGCATCCGCGTTCCTGGCCACCTCCGGCCTCCCCACCGTCGCGCCGCTTCGGCTGGACGCTGACACCCGCCGCGACTTCGCCCAACTCGCCGCCACTCTCCGACCCGAGTCGGCCGATGTGCCGATCCTCGACGTGCCCGGGCCGGTGGCTGATTTCCTGCGCTACCTCAGTACCGACCACCACATGCTGTTTCACGGCACGAAACGTGCCGGCCTGACCCGGCTGGCAACCGAGCGCGAGTCCGGCGACAGCCGCGAGTTCGGTCGTCAGGAAGCGGTGTTCGCCTCGAGCGATCCGCTGTGGGCAATGTTCTTCGCGCTGGTCAACCGGCCGTACGCGAAGTCGTTCCGTAACGGATCGCTGGCCAGTATCGGAAACCCGGCGAAGCGTCGCTACTACCTGTCCGCGGACGTGCCGGATGCCGAGCCGCTGCTCACACCGGGCTGGATGTACGTGGTGTCCGATGAGGGCTTCCGGAGCGAACCATCGCCGCGCGGCCTGATCGAGACCGGACAGTGGGTGAGCACCGACCCGGTGCGCCCGCTTGCCGCCGTCGCCGTCTCTCCTGCCGACTACCCGCTTGCTGCCGCAGTGCGCCGGCATCAGCCCGACGAGCGCACGCTCACCACCTTGTGGCAGTCGCGGCGTCAGTGGAGCGCGTCAGCCGGGCGGACTCGCCGTACCCGCTGAAGCAGGCCGGCAACTAGCTGACGGTGCACCTCGCGCAGGGACTCCACCGGCTAGGCGTACTCGCTGACCGGCGGGCAGGAGCAGACCAGGTTGCGGTCGCCGAACGCGCCGTCGATGCGTCGCACCGGCGCCCAGTACTTGGTCGCCGGGTTCACGCCCTTCGGGTACACGGCCTGCGCCCGGGTGTAGCCGTACGGCCAGTCGCCGACGAGCGACTCCGCGGTGTGCGGCGCGCCGCGCAACACGCTGTCGGCGGCAGCCCACTCCCCTGCCGCGACCCGGTCGATCTCGCCCTTGATCGCGATCATGGCGTCGGCGAACCGGTCCAGCTCGACCAGGTTCTCGCTCTCCGTCGGCTCCACCATCAGCGTGCCGGCCACCGGGAACGACATGGTCGGCGCGTGGAATCCGTAGTCGATGAGCCGTTTGGCCACATCGTCCACGGTGACGCCGGTGGCCGCGGTCATCGGGCGCAGGTCGAGGATGCATTCGTGCGCCACGAGACCGTGACCACCGGAGTAGAGCGTCGGGAAGTGATCGCGCAACCGGTAGGCCAGGTAGTTGGCGCCGAGGATCGCCGCGCCGGTCGCCTGGGTAAGCCCGTCCGGCCCCATCAGCCGGACGTAAGCCCAGGTGATCGGCAGGATCGACGCGGAGCCCCACGGTGCGGCGGCCACCGCGCCTGAACCGGTCTGCGGACCGGCATCGGACTGCAACGGATGATTCGGCAGGTACGGCGCCAGGTGCGCGCGGACGCCGATCGGACCGACCCCTGGACCGCCGCCACCGTGCGGGATGCAGAACGTCTTGTGCAGGTTCAGGTGCGAGACATCGGCGCCGAACTTGCCCGGCCGGGCCAAGCCGACCATGGCGTTGAGGTTCGCACCGTCGACGTAGACCTGGCCGCCCGCGTTGTGCACCGCCGCGCACACCGCGGCGATGTGCTCCTCGAATACTCCGTGCGTAGACGGATAGGTGACCATGATCGCGGCGAGCTGGTCGGCGTGCTGCTCGATCTTCGCGTGCAGGTCGGCAATGTCGATCTCGCCCTCGGTGCCGCCGGTCTTGACCACCACGACGCTCATCCCGGCCATCACCGCACTGGCTGCGTTGGTGCCGTGCGCGGAGGCCGGGATCAGGCACACCGTGCGGTGCGAGTCGCCGCGGGCCAAATGGTGACCGCGGATGGCCAGCAGACCGGCCAGCTCACCCTGGGCGCCGGCGTTGGGCTGCAAGGACACCGCGTCGTACCCGGTGATCGCGCACAGCCAGGCCTGCAGGTCGGCGAACATCTCGCGATAGCCGTCGAAGTGACCGGCCGGCGCGAATGGGTGCAGCCGACTGAAACCCGGCAGCGTCACCGGCTCCATCTCAGTGGTCGCGTTCAGCTTCATCGTGCAGGACCCGAGCGGGATCATCCCCCGGTCGAGCGCATAGTCCTTGTCGGCGAGGGTGCGCAGGTAGCGAAGCATCGCGGTCTCCGAGCGGTGCCGGTGGAACACCGGGTGGGTCAGGTACTCACTGGTGCGTACCTGCTCGTCGGTCAGGACCTCGGCTGCGGACTCCGCCAAACGCTGAGTGTCCGTGACGTCGAGATCTGCACCGAAGGCGCGCCACACCGACACGATGTCCGCGGGGGTGGTGACCTCGTCGCAGGCGATGCCGACGGTGTCCCCGTCGATCTGCCTCAGCGTGATGCCGCGATCCAGTGCTGCGGCCATGACCGCAGCGGCCTGGTCCGGAACCGACACGCTGACGGTGTCGAAGAACGTCGTCGTCTGCACGTCCGCACCGCTCTCGCGCAGCCCGGCGGAGAGCACCTCGGCCAGCCGGTGCACCCGGTCCGCGATCCGACGTAGGCCATCCGGGCCGTGATAGACGGCGTACATGCTGGCCATCACCGCGAGCAGTACCTGTGCAGTGCAGATGTTGCTGGTCGCCTTCTCCCGCCGGATGTGCTGCTCGCGGGTCTGCAGCGCCAACCGGTAGGCCGGGGCCCCGACCGCGTCGACCGAAACGCCGACCAACCGGCCGGGCAGTTGCCGCTCCAACCCCGAGCGGATGGCGAGGTAGCCGGCGTGCGGTCCGCCGAAACCCATCGGCACGCCGAAACGCTGCGTCGTGCCGACCGCCATGTCCGCGGCCGCTTCCCCGGGCGTGCTCAGCAGCGTCAGGGCGAGGAGGTCCGCGGCCACCGCGACAAGGGCGCCCGCGTCGTGCGCGGTCGCGACGATGGGTGCGAGGGCACGGACCTCACCGGACGCACCGGGGTACTGCACCAACACCCCGAACACACCCTCGGTGGGCAGCGGTGCGGACATGTCGTGGGCGACGACCTCCAGGCCCAGTGGGATGGCCCGGGTGCGCACTACGTCCAGGGTCTGCGGCAACACGTCCGCATCGACCACGAAGACCGTCGCGCCCGACTTCGCGGCAGTCGACGCACGATGGGCGATAGCCATCGCCTCTGCAGCGGACGTGCCCTCGTCGAGCATCGAGGCGTTCGCGACAGGCAGCCCGGTCAGGTCCTCGACCATGGTCTGGAAGTTGATCAGCGCCTCGAGCCGGCCTTGGCTGATCTCCGGCTGGTAGGGCGTGTAGGCGGTGTACCAGGCGGGGCTCTCCAGAACATTGCGGCGGATGACCGCCGGCGTGATCGTGTCGTAGTAGCCGAGGCCGATCATCGACGTCGTCACTACGTTGCGCTCGGCGCGGGAGTGCAGCTCAGCGGCCACCTCGGTCTCCGTCGCCGCCGGCGGGACGCTCAGCGCCGTTCGGTCCCGGATCTGCTCGGGGATCGCCTGATCCAGCAACGCGTCCAGGGACGGGTATCCGAGCGCATCGAGCATCCGCTGCTGATCGACAGCCGGGCTGGTGCCGATGTGCCGATCGGCGAACGGCACGCCAGTGTGCAGGTCGGTGTGGATCGGTGCAGTGCGGGCGGAGGTCGTCATTGGCAGGCTCCGGGGCAGGCGACGATGGGAGTCCACGGCAGTCGCCGCGTCCCCCTCTGTCGGTGGCCCTCCAGAGCGGCCCGTCCCGCGCGGTCCTGATGCCTGAGAGGTTCCGGGGATGTTGCCCCTTCGGCGCCGCCGAACGATCCGGCGAGCTCTCCCGTGCGGGTGTCAGCCAACTCCAACGGTATCAGCCGGGCTGAGCGCAGGTGGTGAGCCCGGCTATCCCGCGGTGCGGCGCAACCGGCGCCGGGCCAGCTCGTCGGACTCGCTGGTCGGCAACGCCGCATCCGCGCTCGGCTCGGCTCGCTCGGCGGGGAAGTCCGCCAGCGACCCGGCAACCTCGCGCAGCGCGCCGCCAACAGCGATACCGAAGACGCCCTGCCCACCGCGCAGCAGGTCGACGACCTCCTCGGCGGAGGTGCACTCGTACACCGTCGTGCCGTCGGAGAAGAGTGTGATGCGGGCCAGATCGTCCACACCGCGAGCCCGTAATGCTTCGACGGCGATGCGGATGTTGTGCAGCGAGACGCCCGTGTCGAGCAGCCGCTTGACCACCTTGAGGACCAGGATGTCCTTGAAAGAGTAGAGCCGCTGGCTCCCGGAGCCGGCCGCCGAGCGCACCGACGGTGACACCAGCCCGGTGCGGGCCCAGTAGTCCAGCTGACGGTAGGTGATCCCGGCGGCGGCGCACGCGGTGGGACCGCGGTAGCCGGTGCCCTCTTCAGGCCCGCGCCCCGGAGCGGCAAACAGTCCCGGCTGGTCGACCTGCCCGGTGGACTCGGCCTGGTCAGCCACCGGAGTGGGCGACGCCTCGACAGGACCGTTGGTGATATCGGGCACTGATCCGCACCTGACCTCTCTGAGCCTGCCGGGCGGGCGACTGGGTCGCCGGTGCCTGACCCGGCCGTCGGCCGGTGGGTGCTCTGCAGACGAATTGCAGAGCGGTAATTCGTGTCGGGTGCGACGCTAGATCCCCGGCCGCGGGTGGGTCAACGCGACGCGCGGACCGCGACGCCAAAATGTAACCCTCAAGTCCAGGCTCAGGGTTGCTGCCGATGCCCGGCTTACCGCTCGTGCGGTTCGCCGCCGGCCGCGAAGTCCTCTGGCGAAATCGTGTCCAGGAACTCACGGAATGCCTCGACCTCGCCCTCCGCATCGGCCCCGGCCGGTTCGTCGGTCTCGGCCATGCCGTCCTCGGGCACCGGCACGCCGGCCTCGTCGAGCACCTCGTCGGCGGCATAGATCATCGACTCGCTGCGCAGTGCCAGTGCGATCGCGTCCGACGGCCGGGCGCTGACGGTGACCCCGTCGGCGAATACCAACTCGGCGAAGAAAACATCATCGCGCAACTCGGTGATGCGCACGGCCTCCAGCGGAGAGCCGAGCGCCTCGATGACGTCACGGAGAAGATCGTGCGTGAGGGGCCGCGTCGCGGTCACACCCTGCTGCTGAAATGCAATGGCCGATGCCTCGACCGCGCCTATCCAGATCGGCAAGTAGCGAGACCCGTCGACTTCCTTGAGGAGCACCACGGGTTGGCTCGCGGGGAGTTCGACCCGGACCCCGACAACCTCCAGCGCTTTCACCGCAGACCTCCTCCCGCCAGCGATCACCAGACCTCATCGACGCTACACGCATCGTCGGAGGACAGCCCGTCCATCCGTGCTGCCGCCGGCCGACCGGACGGTGGCGTTCAGCTCCCGCCGGCAGTGTCGCGCAGCCCCGTGCGGACCAGCGCGGCATGTAGTGCGACCGACAACGCAGCGAGCTCCCGAGTGGTGTCCTGGGCACGGGCCCGAGCATCGGAATTGCGTTGCTTGGCCACCGGCCCGACGACCTGGGTGAACAGCCCGATCTCGCGATCGGCGGCAGTACGGAACGTGCGCAGGTGCCGTCCTTCGAGACCGAACCGGGCCAACTCGACCACGATCTTGGCCACCACCAAGGCGTCGTCGTCGAAGCGACCGGCAGGACCGGCCGTGATGAGCCCGAACTGCTCGAGCTGATCGAGTTGCTCGGCCTGCAGGCCGCAGGAGTTGAGCAGCTCCTCGCGGGACAACCGCAGTGCCGCAGGGTGCAGCCGGAAGTCGTCTGCATCCGGCACATCGGACAGCACCAGGCGGGCGGACCGGGGCACACCGCCGGGGCCGGCTGGACGCAGTCCACGATCCAGCGAGTCGAGCTGCTCCTTGATCACCCGCAGCGGCAGGTAGTGATCGCGTTGTTGCGTCAGTACATAGCGCAGCCGGGCGATGTCGGCCGAGTCGAACTTGCGATATCCCGACGGCGTGCGCTCCGGCTGCACCAGCCCCTCGGACTCGAGGAACCGGATCTTGCTGATGGTGATGTCCGGGAAGTCGCCGCGGAGCTGGTTGAGCACTTCGCCGATACTGATGGTGCCGGCGGACGACGGTTGCGCTGCGCTCATTGCTCGACTCCGCGCCCGCTGCGCACCTCGGGCGCCGGGGCGCCCTGCGATGCTCGCTCGCTGTCGTCTTCGACGCTCATCGCGCGGTACCACTCCGGACGCCGTCGAGGGAACGACTGCTCGCCAGGGTCACGGCTGCGGCGTCGCGTTCGACGTCAGGTACACCAGCCGGAACTTGCCGATCTGCACCTCGTCCGCGCTGGAGAGCACCGCGGAGTCGATGCGCTCCCGGTTCAGATAGGTGCCGTTGAGGCTGCCCACGTCGTGCACGGAGAATCCGTCGTTCTCGCGGCGGAACTCCACGTGCCGCCGCGACACGGTCACGTCATCGAGGAAGATGTCGCTGTCCGGGTGGCGACCTGCCGTGGTCACGGCACGGTCGAGCAGGAATCGGCTGCCGGCATTCGGGCCACGTTTTACTACGAGCAGTGCGGAGTCCGGCGGCAGCGCATCGATCGCGCCCTGATGCGCCTCGGCGGAGAACTCTGAGTCACCGTCGGCCGGCGGCGTCGCGCCTGGCGTGAAGATCGACGTGTCGGTTGACGGCTCGCGCGGAGCCAGCGGCGCACCGCAGGTAGCGCAAAAGCTACTGGTGTCCGGATTCTGGCTGCCACAGGCGGTGCAGAACACTCGCGATACCGTCCTTCGCTCGACATCTCGACCTTCGGGTGGAACCCCGCTGAATGTGTCCGCCGATTGCGGTGTCGCAACTGATCGCACAAGTCTGGCCGTTCGTCGACAGAGCCTAGTTGCGCGCTCGCGCGAGGGTCAATTGCGCATCGACGGTTGCGGCTAGGACTCCTTGAGTTGCGCCGAGTACGCCTCGGGCTCGAGCAGGTCCGCCAGCGCATCACCGTCGGCGACCGAGATCTCTATGAGCCAGCCGCCACCGTACGGGTCGGTGTTGGTCAGTTCGGGAGTCGCCTCCACCGAGTCGTTACGGGCGACAACCGTGCCGGTGACCGGTGCGAAGAGATCACTCACACTCTTCGTCGACTCGATCTCGCCCAGCACCTCGCCCGTGGTAACCGTCGTACCGACCTCGGGCAGTTGCACGTACACGACGTCGCCGAGCGATGACTGCGCGTAGTCGGTGACACCGATACGCACCACGGGCCTGCCGTCAGCGCCGTCACCCACGCGTGCCCACTCATGGTCGGCGGTGTATTTCACATCGGTCGGAACGTTCGATGACTCGGTCACGGTGTGGGTGTCCTCCTGCGGAATGCGATCGGCTCGCGACATCAGGTTGGCGCGACCATACCCGCCGACCAGCGCGGTTGATCGACAGACCCGCGCCCGGATCATCTGTCCGGTGTCGCGTACTTCCCGTTCGGCAGCGGCCGGACCACCGTGATGTCGACCTTGCCCTGCTGGTCGATTCCAGCGGTGCCGCCGGCCTCCTTGACGGTGTCCGATACGCCGTCGGTGATCGTCAATGCGCGAGCCATCGTCTGCGGGGGGCCGATGGCCAGCACCTTGTAAGGCGCCTTGATCGCGATCCCGTCGAGCTGCACGCCGGTATCGGTGTCCACGAATGCGCTCGACGTCGTCACTCGCACCGGACCGAACTGAATCGCCTCGGCGCCCGCCCCCCGCAGTTCCTCGATGACGTCCAGCAGGTTCTCCGCCTTGAGCCCACCCTGGGGATCGGTGATCGTCAAAACCACACCCGGACCGGTGGCCGGCAATGTCCCCGTGAGCACTCCGAGTGCGTCCGCCTTGCGTTTGGCCGCATCACGAGCCGCCGAATCTGAGTCGTTGCTCGCGTTGAGCTTGCGCAGTGTGTCCTGGAGTTGATTGATCTGCTGCTGCAGTCGGTCTTGGCGGCTGTTCTGATCGTCGAGGATGCGGACGAGGTCGTCCGGGCGCGCCCCGGAGAGCGCGTCGGAGGACGAGACCGAGCGGATCTGTACGGCGATCGCGAAGCCGAGCGCGGCCAACAGCACTCCGATGAGTGCGTTGGCGCTCTTCATCGGATGACCCTTGGCCGCCGAGGTCATGGGCTTTGTCTCGACGCTGTCCTTCTCGACCGCTTCGCGCTCGGCCGCGGTCGGCTTCTTCGACGCTGCCTTCCCGGCCGGGCGCCGCGCTCCGGCGTGGCTGCTCTTGCGTCGATCGCTGGACTTCTTCTCGGTCATCGGGCAGCCCCCTTATGCGTGGAAGACGTGGCGACGGATGGCGGCGGCGTTGCCGAAGATGCGGATGCCGAGTACGACCACTACTGCGGTGGTCAGCGCCGAACCGACGCCGAGCTTGTCGCCGACGAAGACGATCAGGCTGGCGATCAGCGCGTTGGAGATGAATGAGACGACGAAGACCTTCGAGTCGAAGATGCCGTCCAGCCGGGCCCGGACACCGCCGAACACCGCGTCGAGTGCGGCGATCACTGCGATCGGCAGATACGGCTCGAGCGCGTTGGGCACGGTCGGCCGCAGGAACACACCGAGGATGACCCCGGCAACCAGGGCGAGCGCGGGGATCATCGGCTCGGTACCTCCACGGAGTCGAACTTCGACGGCTTCGCGTAGCGGTTGTTGCGGGAGGCGGCGGCGGGGAGTTGCAGGCTGGCTGAGGAAGTCAGCGTGAACTGGAAGCCGTACGCCGAGGCGAGCGTGCGGTACCTGCTCGCAACGTCGCTGACGGTGAACCGGGTGACCATCGAGTCAGGGTCGCCGATGGCCCGGATCGTGTACGGCGCGGCCAGCGGCTGGAAGTCGACCAATATGGAACGACCGGCGAAGCGCACCGCGGTGGTCGGCGTGAGCCGGATGTCGTTGATCGTGATCGCCTCCGCGCCGGCCAGCCACAGGGCGTTGACCACTGAGCGCAGGTCCAGGTCGATCAACAGCCGTCCGTTCGCGCCGCCGCCGAGCGGTGGGTTGTTCATCGTCACGGCGAGCCCCGGCCCGTGCACCGCGATCGTGCCGGCCAACTCCTCGGCTCGGGTCAGTTGTTCGCCGCTTGGCCCGGCGCCGGTGGCCTGCTGCTGTGCTGCCTGGACCTGGCCGTTGAGCCGGTTCGCCTCGCCGGCCAGCCGGGCGTCCTCGGTCTGTCCCGCGCGGACTTTCGCCAGCAGGCTCTTCTGCACCAGGCTGTTGGCCGGTGCCGACTTCCGGGTGGATTGATATGCGACCGCGAAGATGAACCCGGTCAGCAGACACACCACCGCAGTGATCACCCGCAGCGTGTCCGCCGACAGCCGTCGCGCCGACGGATCGGTCCCCCCCGCGTCCCGGGCTGCCGCCTTGCGCGCTGCGGCCTCCGCGTAGCCGGGGTCGAGGCTGTCGGCAAGCAGATCGGTCAGCAGCCCGACCGCCCCCGCGGCCGACGGCGGCTTAGGACGCGTCACATCGGACCTCCGGCCAGCGCGTCGGGGTGATCGGAGCGCACCACCCCGACGCAGTGCCAGAGGTAGACCGCGCCGGACCACAGATACAGCGCACTCCCCCAGATCGTGAAGGCCCAGGCGATCGGCCGGGCGATGTCCGCGGCCGTGCCAGCGCGCGCTGCGAGCAGCAGCAGCGGGAAGGCGTACAGCAGGCAGAACGTTGCGGCCTTACCGAGATAGTGCACCTTCGGCGGGCCGTAGCCGTGCCGTTTCAGCAGCGGCAGGGTCGGCGCGAGGGCCAGATCGCGGACCACGATCGCTGCCGCCAGCCACCACGGGATGATGTGCCGGAGCACCAAGCCGACCAGCGTGGCGAGGATGTAGAGGCGGTCCGCGGCTGGGTCCAGCAACTCACCGAGCCGGCTGTACTGGTGCAGCCTGCGGGCCAGCACGCCGTCGGCCCAGTCCGAGAAACCGGACAGGGCCAGCACGATCAGCGCTGCCACATCAGCGTGTGGGCCGAGCAACAACCACAGGAAGAGGGGCACACCGAGCAGTCGTGCGGCACTGATGACGTTGGGGATCGTCAGGATTCGATCGGCGCCGTCGGCTGCAGGTATCGCCGGAGTGCCGGTCGGACCGGACGCCTCGACGGGCTGTGCGACCCGCTCGGCGTCGTCCTGGCCGGTCACCACCGCTCCGCCCTACTCGTCTCCGTCATGAGAGACATCGTCGGGACGACAGGATTTGAACCTGCGACCCCCTGACCCCCAGTCAGGTGCGCTACCAAGCTGCGCCACGTCCCGTGCGTGCGGCCACGAGGGTAGCGCAACACCTACGGCCCCGATTCCGCGCGCTCCTCCGCCTGCGCCCCGTCACCGGGTTGCCTTGCGCTTCTCCCGGACCCGGACCGACACCTCGATCGGGCTGCCGGCAAAGTCGAAGTCCTCGCGCAGCCGCCGCTCGATGAACCTGCGGTAGCCGGCCTCCAGGAATCCAGTCGCGAACAGGACGAAGCGCGGCGGTCGGGTCGAGGCCTGGGTGGCGAAGAGCACACGAGGGATTTTGCCGCCGCGCCCCGGCGGCGGGGTGCTGCCGACCACTTCGGCCAGCCAACTGTTCAAGGCCGCGGTCGGCACCCGCCGGTCCCACGACGCCAGCGATTGGCGCAGGAAGGGAGCCAGCCGGTTCACCGAACGGCCGGTCTTCGCCGAAAGGTTGATCCGCGGTGCCCACGCCACCCGGGCCAGATCGCGGTCGATCTCCCGGTCGAGGACATCGCGGCGGTCCTCGTCGATCAGGTCCCACTTGTTGAACGCGACGACGAGTGCCCGGCCGGCGTCGATGACCATGCTGATCACTCGTTGGTCCTGCTCGGCGAGCGGTTCGCTGGCATCCAGCAGCACCACAGCGACCTCGGCGGACTCGATCGCCGCCGACGTGCGCAGGCTGGCGTAGTACTCCATCCCGCTGGCCGTGGAGACCTTGCGCCGCAGCCCGGCGGTGTCGACGAACCGCCACACCTCGCCGTCGAGTTCGAGCAGGCTGTCGACCGGGTCGATGGTCGTACCGGCGACCGAGTCGACCACTGACCGCTCCTCGCCGGTGAGCCGGTTGAGTAGGCTGGACTTGCCGACGTTCGGCTTGCCGATCAACGCGACCCGGCGCGGCCCGCCCTCGACGTCCTGCTCGCCGGGGCTGTCCTTCGGAAGTGCCTCGATGACCGCGTCGAGCAGGTCACCGCTGCCGCGCCCATGCAGACCGCTGACCGGATAAGGCTGACCGACGCCCATCGACCACAGTTCGGCGGCGTCGGCCTCGCCGCGCTCGTCGTCGATCTTGGTGACCGCCAGCACGACGGGGGCCGAACCCTTACGCAGCGTCCGGGCCACCAGCAGGTCGGTGTCGGTGGCTCCGGTACGCCCGTCGATGACGAACAGCACCACGTCAGCGGTCGTCACCGCGCGTTGCGCCTGCTCGGACACCCGGGCCTGCAGGCCGCGGGCGTCGGGCTCCCAGCCACCGGTGTCCACCAGCGTGAACGGCCGGCCGTTCCACCAAGCGTCGTAGGCGATTCGGGCCCGGGTCCCGCCAGGGAAGTCATGGACGGCCGCTTCGCTGCGGCCCAGGATGCGGTTGACGAGCGTCGACTTGCCCATTTTGGGCCGGCCCACCACCGCCACCACCGGAATGGTTGCTTCCGGCTCGGCGCCTGGTTCGGTCATTGCTGGTCTCCGGTCGCTGCGACGAGTTGCGCGAGGGCAACCCGGATGGATTCTGTCGTTGCTGCAACGGTACGGCGGTTCAGCGGCTGCCGGTCCGGATATCGCGCCACCGGCACCGGCTCACCGACCACCACTCGCACCACCGGGCGACGTAGTGTCCGGCGGCGCAGCATCGCGGGAGTGCCGTGAAAGGCGATCGGGACGACGACGGCGCCGGACCGCAGCGCGAGATATCCCACTCCCGGCTTGACGTGGCGCACGGCTCCGCTGCCGCGAGTGCCCTCCGGGAACACGCCCAGGACGCCTCCGTAGCGCAGCACCTCGACGCAGACCCGGACCGGCGCCGCGTTGATGGTGTGGCGCACCACCGGGATCTGCCCGCTGCTGAGCAGCAACGGGCGGATCGGGCCACGGAATGCCTCACTCTTCACCAGGCAGGACAGTGGCCGGGACGTCTCGGCCATCAACACCACGCCGTCCAGCAGGGACTGGTGGTTCCCGGCCAGCACCACCGGCCCGTCCGCGGGAATTCGGTCGAGCCCGGTCACCTCCAGGCGCGCCAGCAGCAGGCAGATCAGCCGAGCCAGTCCACGACGGCGGCGCAGGTCCGGTGAAGAATGCACCCGCTCGGCAAGTGTCGGCGACCTCATCGCCGGCTCGCGGCGACCAGCCCGGCGAGCTGATCGACCACCTCGGCCAACGTGAGGTCGGTGGTGTCCAGCTCCAGTGCACCATCGGCCCGACGTAGCGGGCTCACCGCTCGGCCGCTGTCCAGCGCGTCGCGGCGGCGCAAACTGGCCGCGACATCCGCCTCGGACTGCCCGGCGTTTTCGGCGGCGCGGCGGCCGGCCCGAGCTGCCTCGCTGGCGGTCAGATACACCTTCACCTCGGCCTGCGGCCACACCGTGCTGCCGATGTCCCGGCCTTCGACGATGATCCCCCCGGTGCCGATGAGCCCCCGTTGCTGGGCGACCATCCGGGTGCGCACGGCCGGCACCGCGGAGACGGCGCTGACGGCCTGGGTGACCTCGGCAGAGCGGATCTCGGTGGTCACGTCCGATCCGTCGAGCGTGACGACGGCAGGCCGCGGCGTGGTCGAGATCTCCAGGTCGGAGGCCTCGACGACCGCGCCGATCTGCCCGGCGTCACTCAGCGATGCGCCGGCGCGCAGGACGGCCACGGTGGCGGCCCGGTACATGGCGCCGGTGTCCAGGTAACGCGCACCGATCCGCTCGGCCAGTTGCCTGGCGGCGCTGGACTTTCCGGTGCCCGACGGTCCATCGAGGGCGACCACTCCGCTGAACCCGGTCCCATCACTGTCGCTGCGCACGAGGGCAGAGGATACGGCCCGCTTACTCAGAGGATGGCGAGGTGGCCCTCATCCGCACCCTTCACCGATGTGACCGGGACCGAGCGATCGAAGGTTGCGAAGCGTCCGCCGTGCCTGACCGCAAGTGCGAGCAGGTAGGCGTCGGTCACCTGCCGCGGGCCGTGCACCCGCGAACGATCCACGATATCGGCATCGAGCATGCTGACGTCGCATGGCCAGAACTGATGCGTTCGGTCCGCGCACGCACTACTTAGAAGCCCGATGGCTTCGGCCGGTGAGACCGGGCTTGGATAACGCGGCTGGCTGACGACCCGTACAAAACCGTTCTCGGTCAGCGGGCACGACGCCCATCCTTCGTCGACTTCGCGGTCGAGCCAGTCATGCGCGCGAGCGTGGTCCACGTGGTCGCTGTCGAGCAATGCCAGCAGGACGTTGATGTCCAACAGCGCGCGGGTCACTCAGGCTCGTCCTCGCGGAGTCGGTCGACCAGTGCATTGGACACCGCCGCGCCGCGATGCGGAAGCGGCTGGAAGCCGTGCCGGTTACGCCCTGCGCTCGTGCGCTGACGGGTCTGGCCGGTCAGTGCTTGCCGAGCCAATTCCGACAGGACCTGCCCAGCAGTGCGCTTCTCGCGTCGGGCACGTTCCTGCACAGCCAGCAGCACGTCCTCGTCGATGCTTAGGGTGGTGCGCATGCACCTGATGCTATCGCATCAGACACGATCGGTGTCGACGGAAAATCGGCGGCTTGCCCGACCGGTGTCGCCCCACGCCACCGGACGTAGGCAGGACGGACGGGGCTCATTCGTTCACGCCAATATCTTAATCTCGCGAATACCTACCGGAGCTTTGAGTTCAATGGCGCAACGGATCGGTATCGCGACAAGAACATAGGCTCGGCCAGCCTGACGATCGGACCGAGAGTAGAGCTCGATCTGTACGACGCTGGTCGACTCTCGACTGCGGTAGCCTGCCAACGATTCCGCAACGCCTGTGTATGCCGCGATGATTACCCGAGTTGAGTCGCTTGACGCTCTCTCGACATAGCCGCGAGTGCGGATGTATCCGGATGTTGATTCCAGTTCCCGGAGGCGTTCAGGGTCAAGCCCAGGGTCATCAGTTTCGCTCATTTTACCCTACTGGCGCTGATCCATGAAACTCTTTCTCGAGGTCACCATAGTCCGCGAAGTATAAATTGTCGACGGGTGTGCCTTCGCCATGCGTTGCTGCGCCAGCGGAGACGGTACCCACTGCGCCAACCTTGGCCGAGCCGGTGTTGACAATTACGGGGCCACCGGAGTCACCAGTCCGGACGATTGTTGTGCCGTACTTTGAGGCTGAGTCCAAACCGCAGACAGTGTAGGACTTATTCGGGGCGTAGAACTCGTTAACGCACAGGTGGAGTGACTGCAAATTTAGACCGCAGGTCGCGCCGGACACGGCGCCGTCATTGCATACTGTGGCACCCAGAGTGGTGAGAACCACGCCCCCAGACAGTACGGCCTGCTGCGTTGGATGAGCCGCATCGCCATTATATATCTTGTGTGAAAAGTAGCCAACCTCAGTATTGTAAAGAAGCTCTGCGTCGATGCGGTTGTTGCCCCATTGCCTTACAGTCACCTCGCCGAAGAATATGCTGCTCGTCTCTCCTACGAAAACGACCGCATTGGTGGCGAAACAGTGCCCCGCTGTCAACATATTTTCGCGTTGGGAGCTAGGGGTGTCAAAGGGAATGCCGGCGGTGCAGATTCCACTCGCATTGTGGATAAATGATCCTCCGGCCTGAGGGAAACCGTCGACAGAACGGCTACTTCCCGACGTCGCCGTACCCTTACCTGTCATGACGTGCGGTACCGCCGCCTGGCGAAACGCAACCTTATCGCCAAACGCAGCAGCGATCGCGATATGAGCGGGTACATCAAGAGAGGTTAGCCCGACCAGAACGCTATCGGTGATTGGATCGGGTCCCCATTCGACGACTCCCGGGGCACCAGCAAACCTCTGCGTTATTGCTCGCTGCGTCGCCTTCAGCTCGGAGAGTGGGTGGTGGACCTGTCGGACTACGACAGTCCAGTCGAGCCGCGCGACGGTGCTTCTGCGCTCGGCAAATGCCCGCCGATCGCCGCTGGTGAACTGGGTCGCAGCAACGTACAGAACTCTGCCGGTCGCTGACTGCCAAGAACCTACGAACCGAGTCGGGTTCTCAGCCGCGTACGTGGCGAGAGACGTCAGGTCAGCTCTGGACACCGGTATACGCGCCAGGTCACTGCTGGGGCTTGCTCCCGCACCTTGATCCGCCGCAACAAAGAGCGCGACAAACAGGCATGAAACGGTCAACGCCGCTCCAACGAGCCTGTGCTTGCGCATTTAGCACCTCCCGGTGCAGCGGACCATAGCATACGCGAAGTCTCGAACAAAGCCATCGCCTCAAATCATCTCATCAGAGGCGTTGCGCCACTCCAAACGATCGACCAAATGCACCGTTCGGTCGTAACCGTTCGTCTGCCGATAGTTGCGGTTGCTATGGGTTTCGGTGATCGCAGTTGCGCCGCGCGCCGAGGACGCCGTCGCCGTGATTGCGGAGCCAAGCCGGTCACCGTCGCTGTCGGCAAGAGCGACATGAGACTTCACAGGTCGACGGCTTTGTAGAGCGCGGCGAGCTCGCCGCGGCTCAGATGACGTACCGACCCGGGGCGCAGATTACCCAGCTGGACGGGGCCGAGTGCGGTCCGAGCCAACTGCCGGACCGGGTGGCCGACCTCCTCGAGCATCCGCCGGACGATGTGCTTGCGCCCCTCGTGCAACACGATCTCCACCATCGCTCGGCCACCGGCTGAGCTGTAGACGCGGAAGTCATCGGCCTTCGCGATGCCGTCCTCGAGCTGGATGCCCTTGCGCAGCACGCTGCCCAGGTTGCGCGGGATCGGTGCAGGCACGTCGGCGAGGTAGGTCTTGGTGACGCCGTAGCTGGGGTGCATCAGCCGATGGCTGAGTTCACCGTCGTTGGTGAGCAGCAGCAGGCCCTCGGTGTCGGCGTCCAGCCGGCCGACGTGGAACAGCCGCTCGGTGAATTCCTTGACGTAGTCACCGACGCACGGCCGGTTCTCCTCGTCGGACATCGTGCTGAACACGCCGCGGGGCTTGTTCAGCACGAGATAGATCTGATCCTCGCGCAGGTTGAGCCGCTCGCCGTCGACGGTGACGATCGCCTTGTCCGGGTCGACCCGGGTACCGAGTTCGGTGACGCGCTTGCCGTCGACGGTCACTCGGCCCTCGCTGATCAATACCTCGCAGGCGCGCCGGGAGCCGACGCCCGCCGCGGCGAGCACCTTCTGCAGCCGGATCGCGGCCGGGTCGTCAGTTCTCACCGGAGAACCCGTCGAACTCGTCGAGGTCGCCGACGTCAGGCAGCAGAGGCGCCAGCGAAGGCAGCTCGTCCAGCCCGGACAGGCCGAGCTTCTCCAGGAACAGGTCGGTGGTCGCGTACAGACCACCACCGGTCTCCGGGTCGCTGCCCACTTCGGCGATCAGGCCCCGGGAGAGCAAAGTGCGGGCCACCCCATCGACGTTGACGCCGCGGATGGCCGACACCCGGCCGCGGGTGACCGGCTGGCGGTAGGCGATCACTGCAAGGGTCTCCAGCGCTGCCTGGGTCAGCCGGGTGCGCTGCCCGTCGCGGAGGAATTGCTCGACGGCCGGAGCATAGGCATCCCGGGTGTAGAGCCGGTAGCCGCCGGCCACCTGGCGCAGTTCCACGCCGGCGCCACGGCGCTGCAATTCCTCGCCGAGAGCCTGCAGGGCAGCCTGCACGGCGGCCTGTGGCTGCTGCAGAGCGGCGGCCAGGGATGCGGCCGGGATCGGGCTGTCGCAGACGAACAGCACCGCTTCCAGTGCGCCACGCAGCTCGTCTGCGCCGTTCAGCTCGAGCTCGGCCGGGCCGCCCAGGTCAGCATCGAGGTCACCCTCGACGGCCGGGCCTTCGGTCGGCTCGACGGTGGCCGCTAACACCACGTCGGTCTCACTCATTGCCTCTCCTTCGCACCGCAAGCGTCGCTTACTGGTACTCCTCGTCGATGGTCCGCTCGTTGACGGTGTCCTGGTCTTCGGCTGGGCCGGTCCAGCGCACTTGCAACTCGGCGAGCGCAGCGGCCTGGTCGAAGGAGACCGATCCGTCGCGGTAGAGCTCCAGCAGGCCGAGGAACCGCGCCACCACCTCCAGCGTGGACGTGCAGTCGCTTACCAAGGTACGGAACGTTGCCGAATGCCGGCCCCGCAGCATCGACGCGAGCACGGCCATGTGCTCCCGGACGCTGACCCGGGGCGTGTGCACGTGGTCGATTCCGACGGTCGGCACCGGCCGGGGGCGCAGCGCCTCGGCGGCCAGGTGGGCCAGATGCTGGGCGTCCACGTCCAGAAGCACGTCGGGCATCAGGGCGGCGAAGCGCGGCTCGAGCTCGGCGGCCCGCGGGTAGCGCCGAGCGGCCCGGCTGATCAGTTCGGCGAGGTGCGCGGCGGACAGCTTGTAGGCGCGGTATTGCAGCAAGCGGGCGAACAGCAGGTCCCGGGCTTCCAGGAGAGCCAGGTCCTCGTCGTCCTCGACGTCGGCCGCCGGCAGTAGCCGGGCAGCCTTCAGGTCGAGCAGTGTGGCTGCGACGACCAGGAACTCCGTCGCCTTGCCCAGATCCCATTTCGGGCCGGACTTGCTGATGTAGCTGATGAACTCCTCGGTGACCTGGCTCAGTGCCACCTCGGTGATGTCCATCTGGCGGCGGCCGATGAGGGTGAGCAGCAGGTCGAACGGTCCGTCGAAGTTGTCCAGCCGCACGGTGAACCCGGCAACATCAGGGGGCTCGGTCGAGTCGACCGGGCCGTCCGGCGTAGTGCGGGTCGCGATCTCGACCAGCTCCCCCGCCGAATCGCTGAGCGACTCGGTGGGGACGCTCACCGGGCCAGCACCTCCATGGCCAGCGTCCGGTAGGCCTCGGCGCCCGACGAGCTGGGCGCCCAGGTGGTGATCGGCTGGCCGGCGACCGTCGTCTCCGGGAACCGCACGGTCCGGCTGATCACCGTGTCGTAGACGTCGTCGCCGAAGGCCTCGACGACGCGGGAGTAGACCTCGCGGCCGTGGGTGGTGCGCCCGTCGTACATGGTGGCCAGGATGCCTTCCAGCCGCAGCCGTGGGTTGAGCCGGTCGCGCACCTTGTCGATGGTGTCGATGAGCAGCGCCACCCCACGCAGCGAGAAGTACTCGCACTCCAGGGGAACGATCACGCCGTGCGACGCGGTCAACGCATTGACGGTGAGCAGGCCGAGTGACGGCTGGCAGTCGATCAGCACGAAGTCGTAGTCGTCGGCCACCGGCGCGAGCGCCCGGGCCAGGGTCTGCTCGCGGGCGACCTCGTTGACCAGCTGCACCTCTGCGGCTGACAGGTTGATGTTGCTGTGCAGCAGGTCCATTCCCGGCACGCCGGTCTTGATGAGCACGTCATCGATGGTGACGTCGCGGCTCATCAGCAGGTCGTAGGTGGTTCGTTCCAGCTGGTGCGGCTGGATGCCGAGCCCGACCGAGAGGGCGCCCTGCGGGTCGAAGTCCACCAGCAGCACTCGGCGGCCGAACTCGGCCAGTGCCGCGCCCAGATTGATCGTCGAGGTGGTCTTGCCGACCCCACCCTTCTGGTTGCACAGCGAGATGATCCGGGCCGGTCCGTGGCGCTGCAGCGCCGGTGGGGTGATCAGCGGGCGCTTCACCCGGGACTGCGCAGGATCGGCGGACGTCTTCGCGGTACTCGGCTCGTCCGGTCCGGCGGACGGAGCCGCGCCCTGGCCCGTCATCTCGACCCGCGGCACGTGCGCGACCTGTTCCTCGCCGGCTGCCGGCCGCGGGGTTGGCCGAGCTGGCCCCGGAGCCTGCTGCGGCGGTTGCGGGGCGGGCTCAGCAACCGGGTCCGGCGCCCTGTTCGGCGGCGGGCCCGGCTTCGGGAACCCGCCGGGAGGCTGATAACTCGGCTGGGACTGGCCACCGCCGAGTTCGGGCTGCTGGTCGGGATCCGACGGGGGCGGGTTGGACATGAATCCCCATGCCCTCCCGAGTCATGTCGCCGAACTGGCGGACCGGTGATGTCACCAGTGATGTTCCAGTGATATCCCGGTGGGCGCTTCCGCGCGCCGGGTCGACCTTCGATTTCCGCGAGATTACCTCACCCGATCAGTGCTCCCGGAGCGGCGCGCCCGCCCGGCGATTCGGCCCGCCACAGGGTCTCAACCTCCACTCGACAGGAAGGCTCAGTGCAGCGCGCGGGGGTGCGCCGCGGCGTACACCTCGCGCAGTTGGTCGACGGTGACCAGGGTGTAGATCTGCGTCGTGGTCACCGACGCGTGGCCGAGCAGTTCCTGCACCACCCGGACATCCGCGCCGCCTTCCATCAGATGCGTCGCGTAGGAGTGCCGGAGGGTGTGCGGTGAGATGTCGGCGGTCAGCCCGGCCCGCTCGGCCGCACTGCGCAGCACCGTCCACGCTGACTGCCGTGACAGCGGCCCACCGCGCGCGTTCAGGAACAGCACCTTCGTCGGTGCGACCTTCTCGGCCAGGCCCGGACGAGACCGGGTCAGGTATGCCCCGACCGCCGCGGCCGCATACGAGCCGAGCGGCACCCGTCGCTGCCTGCCGCCTTTGCCTGCCAACGTCACTGAACGGCCGTCCAGGTCCACCGCGTCGACGCTGAGCCCGACGGCCTCGGAGATGCGCGCACCGGTGCCGTAGAGCACTTCCAGCAGCGCGCGGTCGCGCACCGCCAGCGGGGTGTCGCCGACGCTGGCCCCCTCCAGCAGCCGCATCACATCCTCCACGGAGATGGCCTTCGGCAGTCGACGCGGAGGCACCGGCGGGCGAACCCCGCGAGCGGTGTCGGATTCGACCAGGCCCTCGCGCAGCGCGAAGCGGTGCAGCCCGCGCACCGCCACGATGGCGCGCGCCGCGGACGCGGCAGACAGTGGCGGGTGGCCGTCGCTGCCTTCCCGCAGCGCACCAAGGAACTCGCTGATCGTGGTGGCCGTGCTGCCCGAAATCTCTCCGACGCTGTGCTCGGCCAGGTAGTCGGTGTACCGGGCCAGGTCTCGGCGGTAGGAGCTGAGGGTGTTGGCCGCCACGCCACGCTCCACCACGAGGTGATCCAGGAAACTTCGGACCACGGCGATCGGATCGCTGCGCAGCGTGCGCGTCATCAGGTACCCGCGGAGGCAGCCAGCTCCGGGCGGGCTCGCCACGGCGCGTCGGCCGCGCGCAGCACGGTCCATCCGCGGGACCGGGCGTAGAGGGTTGCCAGGCTGCCGGCCACGGCGGCGGCGTTGGTGACGTCGCCGGCCAGTGCCGACGTCACCAGCTCCTCCAGCGGCACCCGGCGCACCGTCATCGTCACTTCCTCGCCCTCCGGGCGGTAACGCTCAACTGCCGGCACCTCGTGCAGGCCGCGGGCCAGGTAGATGCGGATCGCCTCGTTCGACCCGCCGGGCGTGGTGTGCAGGTCCACCAGCACATGCCAGTCATCCGCGCGCAGCGCTGCCTCTTCGTACAGTTCCCGTTGCGCGGCGATCAGGGCCGGCTCGCCGGCGACGTCGAGCAGCCCGGCGGGCAGCTCGTCCATGGTGATGCCGACCGGCGCCCGGAACTGGTGCACGACCACCACCCGGTCCTGCTCGTCGAGCGCCACGACCCCGACTGCGCCGGGGTGTACGACGTAGTCGCGGTCGGCCACCGAGCCGTCCGCCATCTGCACGGCGTCGGTGCGCACCGAGATGACGTTGCCGGTGAATCGCGGGGTGCTGGAAAGCACCCGATACTCGTGGTCGGTCATCGCCGAACGGCCGA
The DNA here is from genome assembly GCA_051001975.1 of Jatrophihabitans sp. Taxonomy (GTDB): domain Bacteria; phylum Actinomycetota; class Actinomycetes; order Mycobacteriales; family Jatrophihabitantaceae; genus DATAEG01. Next base: position 16,512 of record JBPCMU010000064.1, on the reverse strand, counting down.
GACGGCCACGCCGTTGCCGGTCCCCAGCTGCTCGGCCCCAGCCAGGTCGCCGGACGCCTCGCCGCGCTCGCGCAGCGACTGCAGCTCGTCTTCGGGGATCTCGACGGGAAGCCGCTCCTCCGCCTCGTATGCAACAGCGGCGCCGATGAAGGCACGGAACAGCGGATGCGCGCGAGTCGGCCGGGACTTCAGCTCGGGATGGGCCTGGGTGGCGACGAAGAACGGGTGCAGCTCGCGATCCAGTTCGACGAATTCGACCAGCCGCTGATCGGGTGAGGTGCCGCTGATGCGCAGTCCGGCCGCCTCCAACTGCTCTCGGTAGGCGTTGTTCACCTCGTAGCGGTGCCGGTGTCGCTCGGTTACCTCAGTGGTCGCGTACGCCTCGGCGACGATCGAGCCGGGCTGCAACATCGCGGGGTAGGAACCCAGCCGCATCGTGCCACCGAGGTCGGCGTTGCCGGCGACGATGTCGACCTGGTCGGCCATCGTTGCGATGACGGGGTCGGGGGTGTTCTCGTCGAACTCGGCCGAGTTCGCCTGCTGCACCCCGGCCAGGTCGCGGGCGGCCTCGATCGTCATGCATTGCAGACCGAGGCACAGCCCGAGGGTCGGGATCCGGTGCTCTCGTGCGTACCGGGCGGCACCGACCTTTCCCTCGATCCCGCGCACCCCGAAACCGCCCGGGATGACGACGCCGTCGACGTCGCCGAGCGCGGCGGCGGCGCCGGCCTCGGTCTCGCACAGATCGGCGGCGACCCAATTGATCGTGACGCGGGTCCATTGGGCGAAGCCGCCGGCGCGCAATGCCTCGGTCACCGACAGGTACGCGTCGGGCAGGTCGATGTATTTGCCGACCAGCGCGACGGTGACTTCGTGCCTGGGGTGGTGCACCCGCTCCAGCAGGTCCGACCACACCGTCCAGTCGACGTCGTGGAAAGGCAGCCCGAGCCGGCGCACCACATAGGCGTCCAGGCCCTCGGCGTGCAGCACCTTCGGGATCTCGTAGATGCTCGGCGCGTCGGTGGCCGACACGACGGCCTCGGCGTCGACGTCGCACATCAGCGAGATCTTCCGCTTCACCCCGTCGGGGATGGGCCGGTCGCTGCGGCAGACGATCGCGTCCGGCTGGATGCCGATGCTGCGCAGGGCAGCGACCGAGTGCTGCGTCGGCTTCGTCTTCAGCTCACCGCTCGGCGCCAGGTACGGCACGAGAGAAACGTGGATGAAGAAACAATGGTCCCGGCCGACGTCGTGGCGCACCTGTCGGGCGGCCTCCAGAAACGGCAACGATTCGATGTCGCCGACCGTGCCGCCGATCTCGGTTATCACCACGTCCGGGCGCTGGCCGTCCGTACCCGGATCGGCCATCCGCCGGATGCGCGCCTTGATCTCGTTGGTGATGTGCGGGATGACCTGGACGGTGTCACCGAGGTACTCGCCCCGGCGCTCCTTGGCGATCACCGCGGAGTAGATCTGCCCGGTGGTGACGTTGGCGTAGCCCTGCAGGTCCGTGTCGAGGAACCGCTCGTAGTGGCCGACGTCGAGGTCGGTCTCCGCACCATCTTCGGTGACGAACACCTCGCCGTGCTGGAAGGGGTTCATCGTGCCCGGGTCGACGTTGAGGTACGGGTCGAGCTTCTGCATCGTCACCCGCAGCCCGCGCGCCTTCAGCAGGCTGCCGAGGCTACTGGCGGTCAGTCCCTTGCCGAGCGACGAGGCGACGCCACCGGTGACGAACAGATGTGTGGTCGTGCGGGACGTCTGCACCAACGAACTCCCGTGGTCGCGGCCGATAGGGCGTGCGGCACGCGTCGAGCGCGTGATCCACGGGAGTTCACGCTAACACGAGATTGTGTCGAGGCTGTGCCGCAGAGCTCCGACGCGCCGTCAGTCGAGGGCAAGCACCTCGCGGTAGACCGCCGCGATACGGGCTGCCGTCGTCTCCTCGTCCGGCCAACTCTGCGCACGCTGCAGCGACGCGGCCGCCAAAGTGGAGAGCTCCGCCCGGTCGGCCAGTACGGCGGTGACCGCAGCGGCCAGCGCATCGACATCGCCGGCCGGCACCAGCCGGGCGGCGCCGCCGACCAGCTCGGCCACGCCGCCGACGTCGGTCGCGATCACGGCACGACCGGCCCGCATCGCTTCCTGCAGCACCAGTGGCCGGGCCTCCCAACGTGACGGGAGCACCACCAGATCGGCGGCGGCGAACAGATCCGCCACGTCGTCGCGATGACCGAGCAGCCGCACCGGTGCGTCCAGTCGGCGGATCTGGGTGGTCAGCTCGGCGCGCAGCGGTCCGTCACCGACGATGTACACCACCGGTGCCCCCACCGAACCGCGCCAGTGGGTGCTGGCAGCGATCAGGATGTCGAGGGCCTTCTGCGGGTGCAATCGAGCCACACACAGCACGAGTGGACGCCCGGCGGGCTGGTCCAGCTCGCGCCGCACCTCGGCGCGGGTACGGGTGGGCGCCACGTCGGGAGCGGCCACCGGCAGGTACCGCACGTCGCGACCGCCGAGCTGTGCGGACCGGTCGGCCAGGTCCTGGGACGCGGCCAGGGTAACCGTGGCGCGCCGCGCGACGGCGCGCTCACCGGCCCTCATCGCCCGCCCCACCAGGCCGGTCTGCAGCACGGCGTTGTGCAGGGAAACGACGAGCGGACGACGTCCGCTCAGCACCCCGGTGAGCCCGGCCCGCAACCCATGGGCGTGCAGCAACCGACTGTCCCGGGTGGCCATCCGAAGCGGCCAGGCGGCCCGCGGCTCGGCGCCCGGTCCGCCGATGGGCACCGCGTGAAACTCGGCCCCGGCGGCCCGGAAGTCGAACAGGTCCTGGGTCGCGGCCGGCCCGCAGACAATGACCGGCCAACCGGCAATGACGAGATGACGGGCCAGCGACCGGACGTGCTGGCCGACCCCGCCCGCGCTGGTGCCCAGCACCAGGGCGATCCTGGGCGGCGGCGCGCTCACCGGCGGATCACCCGGGCCCGCAGATCGCGAACCGCAGCACGGTCCAGGACCAACAGCACGGCCAGGAACACCGCGGTCGCCGTGGCGGCGGCGAGCACGCCCATCCCGGCGGCGACCAGCACGCCGGAGTGCCCGGTGCCCTTCCCGACCAGCCATCCGGCTCCGGCGGCCACCACCGCTGCAGCCGTTGCCGGTCCGGCGTCCTTGAGTACACCCGGTAGCCGCAACGCGCCGTGGCGGACCGCGACCACGACGAGCAGCACGCCGGCGACCAGCACACCGATCGAGTTGCCGAGTCCGAGCGCCGCGGCCCGCTGACCGGCCGGCAGCGCGGCGGACAGCACCACGTCCGCGATGATCACCACGACCTGACCGGCAACCTGCGCGGCAGCGGCGGCACCCATCGCATGCGCGGCGTACAACGCCCGCGACAGCAACGCCACGACCGACCAGCCGAGCAGACCGATCGCGAAGGTGGCGATGGCCGGCGCGAACTGCTGCACGGACTGTGCGTGCCGGCCGAGCAGCACCACCCGGGCCGGTGTCGCCACCGCGACCAACAGCGCACTGCCGCCGGCCGCCAGCGCGATCACCACCCGGGAGGCCACGGCCAGCCTGGCCCGGTAGTCGTCACGCTCGCCGGCATCCCAGGCCGCCGCCAGCCGCGGGAAGGACGTGGTCGCCACTGGCAGGCTGAGCACCGCCCACGGCAGCAGGAAGACGGTCTGCGCCAGCACTACGATCACGAGCGTCCCTACCGGGGACCCGGAGTTGGCCAGCCGGATCATCACCGCTGCCGCAATCTGCTGCGCGCCCAAGGTGAACGCCCCGGCCATCGCGGCGCGACGCACCGTCGGGGCCACGCCGGCGGGAAAGCGCAGCGAGGGCCGCCAGCGCACACCGGTGCGCCATACTGCCGGCAACTGACACAACGCGAGCACGAGGACGCCCGCGGTGGTGCCGAGGGTCAGCACCCACTCGGCAGATCTCGGCAGACCGGCGGCGGCGCGCCCGGTTCCGGCCAGCGCGCCGTACCAAAGGTAGCTGGCGATCACGGCAAGGCTGGACAGCAGCGGCGCCAACGCCGGCCAGGTGAACCGCTCGCCGGCCGTCAGCGCACCGGCAAGTACGACGCCGACTCCGTAGAAGACGATCTGCACGCTGAACACCGCGAGCATCCGGGTACCCAGCGAGACGGCACCGGGGCAGCCACCAGAACCGAGGAGCACGCGGACGATCGGGCCGGACAACGCGGCGACAATCGCGGCGAGCGGAACCAGCACGATCAACGCCCACGTCAGCAGCGCCGAGATGATGCGGCTCGCATCGTCGCGGCGGCCGGTGGCGAGCACCGGGGCGAGGATCGGCACCACCAGCGCGGACAACATCCCGCCGGCGACGATGTCGAAGACGATGTTCGGGATGGTGTTGGCCGTCTGGTACACCGAGCCCACACAGCCGGTGCCCACCGATCGGCCGAACACGGCGGTGCGGGCGAAGCCGGCCAGCCGGGCCAGCACCGTGAGCACAGCAATCACCGCTGCGGCGCGGGCCAACCCGCGCGCTGCCGTCGTACTCACGCGCTCACCCTGGCACGCCGGGCCGGTCAGTCGCGATCGGTCGGGACGGATCGGCCCCACTCGTCCATCGTGCGCAGCCACGGGGTCCTGGCGATCACCTGCGAGAAGCTGACCCGTTCGCTGGCCATCGTGAGCCCGCCGACCGTCACCAGGGCGCCCCAGCGCAGAGCCGGTCCCCCGTGGGCCAATCGCTGACCGAGCAGCACGCCGAGTGTGTTCGCCCCGAGGTCACCGAGCATCCGCCGTTCGGCCAGATCCTCAGGCAACACCGCGGCAGCCGACCCCACGACCGAAGCGGCGATCGCGCCGGTCGGTCCAGACAGGCCGGTCGCCCCGACGGCCAGCGCCACCTTGCCGGCCCGGCCGGGACGCAGGTCGAAGAGGTTGAGCAGGTTCGCGGTACCGGCGATGAGGGCCGCTCGCGGCACGGCGCGCCGCCAGCCACCGGACTCGGACCGCGCGGTGCACAGCGCCGCACCGCCGATCAAGGCCACCTTGACGACACCGCCGCTGAGTCGACCCGACCGGGCCGCGGCGAGATGACCACGCCAGCCCTTGTCCCCCACCTGCTCGTGCCGTGGTGCGAGCAGGTCGTCGTAGCCACCAGCCATCGCGGCGGCGGCGATCAACGTCACCGAATGCCGGCGGAGTTCTGCCGGGCCTACGAGCGCCGCGCTCAGGCTGCCGATGACCACCGCCGCGCCGCCGCTCAGTGCGACCGGGCAGTCACGGTAATTGCTCCGTACCCACCCGGGAATCCCGATCGGCCGGGCGTCCAGCGCCTTGCCGGAGAGGAACGTCGCGGCGGCCGACACCAGCGCGGCCCGAGCCGCCTGCCTCACTTCGCAGGCGACGGGAACAGATCCTTCGCACCCGGGCCGGTTCCGTACTGATCGACCACCCCGGTGAGCAGACCGCTCAGCGCCAGTGCAGTGGTCACCTGACCGATACCGGTGTCCGCGTTGTCCACCGTCGAGACGACCTTCGCCAGGTCGTCTCCCCGGACCGCTGCGATCAAACCGTTCGGCTGGGCGGAGTCGGTGTCCCCGGCCACCACCGCGTTCAGCGACTGGGAGGTGAACTGCGAGGTCATCGTGATCAACGACTTCGCCCAGGCATCCTTGGTGTTCAGCGATCCGGAAGTGATGACGAGAGCGAGGTTGGCCGCAGCGACTTCGCTGCTCGGTACGGTCAGCAGGGACTTCGACGCGAACTCGGCCAGCAGTGTGCGACGCTCGTCGGGCGCGCCCTTCGTGGACAGCGTGTATCCGAGGGCCGCCCCGGCGAGGGCAGCCGGGTCGTCGGTGCTCGGCAGCGTCAGCCCGGTGGGCTGGTCCTTGGTGACCAGACTGGTGATGGCCGGGCCGCTGCTCGGATCGAGGTACGCCGAGGTCAGCCCGATCCGGCCGGTGACCTTCCCGCCCGCAGCCGTGATCGCCTTCGACACGGCGCTGGCGATATTGCCTTCCTTGTCGGCACCTGGCGTTGTCACGATCACGACGCTCTGGCCGGTGAGCGTGTTGGCCAGCACCTTCGAGGCGTACTGGGTGGCGTAGTCGTTCGCGTCGCCGGACTCGTTGGTGAGCTTCTCGTTGTCCGAGCGGAGCGAGATGTTCTCCGACTTCAAGGTCCGGACCTGCTTATGCAGATCGTCGAGCACCGCGCCACGCAGGCCGGACGCTCCGATGACGATGCCCAGCGCGAGCGCCAGGAACACCGCGATGATCGAGACGATGTGATAGCGGAAGGAGATCACTAGAAGGCGCCCTGAATCCAGTGGAGGAAGCGATCCCACTTGTCGGAAAAGATGTCGAGGTAGGTCTGCCCGGCGGTCGATACGAGGATCGCCACCGCGATCGCCAGGAATGCGGCGAGCACCAGCATCACCAGAGCGGTGGTGGAGATCCGGCTCTGATACAGGCGGCTGACACCCTTCGCGTCGACGAGCTTGCCGCCGAGTCGCAGCCGGGTCAGGAAGGTCGAGGCCATCCCGCCGCGGCCCTTGTCCAGGAACTCGACCAGGTTGGCGTGGGTACCGACGGCGACAATCAGCGATGCGCCCTTCTCGTCGGCGAGCAGCATCGCGATGTCCTCGCTGGTACCGAGAGACGCGAACGTGACCGAGTCCAGCCCGAGTTCCTGCACCCGAGACAGGCCAGGCGCGCGACCCTCGGGGTAGGCGTGCACGACGATCTCGGCGCCGCTACGCAGCACCTCGTCGGACACCGAGTCCATGTCGCCGATGATGATGTCCGGCTTGTGCCCGGCTTCCTTCAATGCGTCCGCGCCGCCGTCCACGCCGATGAGCACCGGCCGGAACTCGCGGATGTAGTTGCGCAGCGCCGCGATGTCTTCGCGGTAGTCGTACCCGCGCACCACCACCAGCACGTGCCGGCTTTCCAGCTTGGTCTTGATGTCCGGCACGCCGATGCCGTCCAGCAGCAAGGCGCGTTCCCGGCGCATGAATTCCATCGTGTTGGCGGCGAAGGCCTCCAACTGGCTGGAGATGCCGGCCCGGGCCTCGGCCATCAACTCGGCGATGGTCTCGCTGTCCTGCTCGGTGCCGCGGGCGATCGGTTGGTCGCCGAGGTAGACGGTGTCGCCATCCACCCGGACCCGGCTGCCTTCCTTGACCGCGGCGAATACCTCGCGCCCGACGTTGTCGACGAGCGGGATGCCGTTGTCGGCGAGCACCTCCGGACCCAGGTTCGGGTAGCGCCCGGAGATGCTCGGCTTGGAGTTGACAACCGCTGCGACCTTTGCGGCCACGAGCGACTCAGCAGCCACCCGGTCCAGGTCGTCGTGGTCGATGATCGCGATGTCGCCGGGGTTGAGCCGGCCGATCAGTCGCTTGGTCCGCCGGTCGAGTCGGGCCACGCCGGAGACACCGGTGCCGCCGTCAACGCGCGGTCGGCGCAGGGTCGCGAGCTTCATGGCTGCCCATCGTGCCATTCGATCCCCTCCGAACTGGGAGCGCCACGCCCTCGGCGCGGCAGACCCGCGCGGCGTCAGACGCATCACACCCACGCCGGCCGCACCTCAGCGGTGGCCCCACCGGCCCGGGAGCGTCTCCCGCGGGCCTGGACCGATCATCCTCTGTCGGAGTGAGCCTGCGCCAACAGTTCTGCCGCGTGCCGTCGGGCGGTCCTCGTGTCCTGGCCGGCCAGCATCCGGGCCAGCTCGGCTTCCCGGTCGGCGGCGGACACTGCCCGCACGCTGCTGCTGGTGATGCCGTCCGCACCGTCGGCTCCGGTCGCTTTGTCCACTACGAGATGCTGTCCGGCGTAGGCGGCGACCTGCGCCAAGTGGGTCACGACGATGACCTGGCGGCTGCGGGCCAGCCGGGCCAGCCGCCGACCCACCTCGACCGCGGCGCGCCCGCCCACCCCGGCGTCGACCTCGTCGAAGATCATCGTCGGCACCGGATCAGTGTCGGCCAGCACCACCTCCAGGGCGAGCATCACCCGGGACAACTCGCCACCAGACGCGCCTCGGTGCAGCGGCACGCCGGGTGCGGAGGGGTCGGCCTGGAGCAGGAAATTCACCTCGTCGACGCCGTCCATTCCGGCGGAATGGCCCTCCGGCGGCCCCTTCGGGAGGCGCAACGCCGGTTGCCCGGCCACGGCGGGGCGTGCGTCCACGACGACCTCTAGCCGGGCTCCGGCCATCGCCAAGCCGGACAGTTCCGCGGAGACTGCATCCGACAGCGCCGCCGCGACCTCGCGTCGCCGCGCGGAGATCGCCCGGGCCTGCTCGGCTGCCGCATCGCGAGCAACATCGCGGGAAGCGGCCAGCGCGTCGAGCGCTTCGTCGGAGACGTCGATCTCGGCATGCCGAGCAGCGGCCTGCTTCGCCCAGGCCAGCACGGCCGAGACCCCGCCGGTGCCGTCGGAATCTGCCGGCCGCCCGTACCTGCGCACCAATGCGGACAGCTCGGCGCGGCGAGTTTCGGTCGCGGCGAGCAGCTCGGGATCGGCCTCCAGACCGGATTCGTACGCGGCGAGTTCGACACCGAGGTCGGCAGCCGTCGCGGCCACGTCGGCGAAGCGTGCACTCAGTCCGTCCAGCTCGGGGTCCGCGCCGTTGACCTGGCTCAGCTCCCGTTGCGCGGCGGCCAGCAGGGACTGCACATCGACTGCATCCGAGCCGGGGTCGTCGGTGGCTCCGACCAGCGCGTCGTGCGCCCCCCGGGCGGCCAGCCTCAGCCCGTCGACGTGCGCCAGCCGCGAAGCCGTGCCAGCCAACTCGTCGTCCTCACCGGGCTGGGGGTCCACCTTCTCGATCTCCTCGAGGCCGTGGCGCAACACGTCAGCCTCCGCCGATAGCGTCGCCGCGTCGCGGACCCGGGTGTGCCAGACCTCCTCGGCGTCCAACCAGGCGCGCAACGCGCCTCGGTAGTCGGTCAGGTCGATGCCCGCGTACCGGTCGAGCGCGGCGCGTTGCTCGGCGGGACGAACCAGCCTGAGCTGTCCGGACTGACCGTGGATGGCCAGCAGCCGTTCACCGAGGTCGGCGAGGACGCCGATGGGGACGCTGGCGCCGCCGGCATGTCCGCGTGATCGGCCGGTAGCCGTAATACTTCGGCGCAGCAGTAACGTGCCGTCCTCGTCGAGTTCGCCGCCGGCCTCGCTCAACCGTTGCGCGACTGAATCCTCGTCCACCGCGCTGATCCGGCCTTCGATCGATGCCTGGTCTGCGCCGGTACGGACCTGCGCGCTGTCCGCACGGCCGCCGAACAGCAGGTGCAGGCCGGTGACCACCATCGTCTTGCCCGCGCCGGTCTCGCCGGTGACGACGGTGAGTCCCCGATCCAGTTGCATCGTGGCGTCGTCTATGACGCCCAGATGACGGATCCGCAGTTCCTCCAGCACAGTCGCCGAGGGTAACGGGGTCGGGGCGCCGCGCGCAGACGCCGATTCTCAGGTGGGGGCGACGTCGTCCCAGTCGTCCACGTCGAGGGTGAGCGCGTGCGAGTCGGCACCCTCGCGGAATCCACGGACCGGGATGTCGAACTTCTGCACCAGTCGCTGCGAGAACGCCGTGCCGCTGAGCCGCGCGATCTTCACCGGCAGGGCGCCCCTGCGGACATGCACGACGCTGCCCGGCGCGACATCGACCGACCGCCGCCCGTCACAGGACAGCACGCCCGGGTGGTCCTTGCGCAGCAGTTGAAGGGTGATCGTCGAGCCAGGCGCGATCACCAGCGGCCGGGCGAACACGGCGTGTGCGGCGTTGGGTACGACCAACAGCGCGTCGACGTTGGGCCAAACGATCGGGCCGCCGACAGAAAACGCATAGGCGGTCGACCCGGTAGGAGTCGCACAGAGCACCCCGTCACAGCCGAACCGCAGCAGCGGTGCACCGTCGATCGCTACGGCCACTTCGAGCATCCGTTCCCGAGAGCTCTTCTCGACCGACGCCTCGTTCAGCGCCCATTCCGACGCGACGACCCGGCCGTCCTCCAGCACGTCGACGTCGAGGGTGACCCGCTCTTCCACCTCGTAGTTCCCGGAGATGACCGCGTCCAACGAGGCGACCAGTTCGTCGGGCTCAGTTTCGGCGAGGAACCCGACATGACCCAGGTTCACGCCCAACATGGGCACGGCGGCGGGGCGGGCCAGCTCGGCACCGCGCAGGAACGTGCCGTCCCCACCGAGCACGAGCACCAGCTCGGCGCCCTCAGCGCCGTCGCCTTCGTCGACGATCCGGACCCGATCCTGCAGTCCGGCGTCCTGTGCCTCATCGAGCGTCATCCGGACCTCGAAGCCGGCCGCCAACAATCGCTCTCCGGCGACCTGGGTCTCCCGGCGGATCTTCTCCCGCCCGGTATGCGCGATGATCACCGCGGCTCTCGGCATCTCGGGCCCCCTACTCGTCATCCGGTGCCGGCGCTTCGGCGACAGCGGCGATCGCGGCCGGGTCCGCAGCCGGCGCGTCCCGATGCAGCCAGGCGAAGAACTCGACATTGCCAGCCGGGCCGGGCAGCACGCTGCGCACGATGCCGGCGGTGCCCCAGCCGAGGTCGAACGCGGCGGTCACGACCTGCGTGACGGCAGCGGACTGCAGTGCTGGGTCGCGGACCACACCGCCTCGGCCGAGGCATTCCTTGCCGACCTCGAACTGAGGCTTGATCATCAGCAGCAGATCGCCGTCCGCTCGGGCGCAGGCGACGAGATTCGGCAGCACCTTGACCAGCGAGATGAACGACAGATCGGCCACAACCAGGTCGACCGGGCCGCCGATGTCGGAGGCAGCAAGGTCGCGCACGCTGAGCTGCTCGCGCACTACGACCCGCGGGTCGGCGGCCAGTTGGTCGACGAGTTGGTCGGTGCCGACATCAACCGCGACGACTTCCCGGGCACCCCGGCGCAGGAGCACATCGGTGAATCCGCCGGTCGATGAGCCGGCGTCGAGGCAGCGCCGGCCGGCCACCGCGAGCGACGCCATCGCCTCGAGCGCACCGGCGAGCTTGTAACCGCCGCGGGACACCCACTCCTCGGCGTCCACTGCGGCAACCTCGATCAGGTCGGATTCCTCGACCAGCGCCGACGGCTTGCCGGCTGCCTTGCCGCCACGGCGGACCCGGCCCTCGTGGATCAACTGTGCAGCGTGTGTACGGGAGCGGGCCAGTCCGCGCCGGACGAGTTCGATGTCCAGCCTGACCGGTGCCGGGCTCACGTTGGTTGCCGCCATCTCACCGAGCGCCGACAGGTCCCGGCGGCTCCGCGTCGGCCAGCGCGGCCTGCAGCTCACCGTGCGCCAGCTCGTACCGCTCGCTGTGTTCGTCGACCGGTAAATCACCGATGCCGTCGAGCAGCTCGGCGGCTCGGGCGACCGCCGGATGGTTCCCGCCCGGTTCTTCCCGCGGGTGCACCGGCCCGACAGAGCCAGCCGCCGCCCCGTCAGCCTCCACTGACTGCATCGGGCAGACGAACTCCTCGACCAGGTCCGCAGGCTCTGCATCCAGCGGCTCGGCACTCTTCGCGCCGGCTACTGCTCCGATCTCCACGGCATCGTCGTGCCCGGGCTCGACGGGCTCATCGGCAAACGGGGTGCGGCCGGGCTGCACGGTCATCGACTCTCCTGCGATACGAATGCGACGAACAATCATCCGATGCCGACGCTACCGGGTCGGCCAGGTCCGTCAGGTCAGGTCAGTCGAGGCCGAGCCGACCCAATTCGGCCCTGGCATCGGGGTCGGCAGCGGACAGGTTGCCCGTCGCGTGAGCCCACGCCTGCGCCGCCAATGCCCGGACGGCATCCAGCCCGTCTGCGCCGGCCGCCTCATCCGCGGCCGCGGCGGCAAGCTCGATGCCGGCCGGCCGGGCCGTGGCCTGCCATCGCCCGCACCGGCTCGACGCACGGTCGAGTGTGGTCGCCGGGTGGGCGTGCAGCAGCGCTGACACGTCGCGACCCAGGTAGGTCGGCCGCTGTCCCGGCGCAGCTGCCAGCAGGGTGTGGATATCGGTGACGCCGCTGAGGACCAGCAGGCTGGGGCAGCCGACCGCATGCGCCCCCTCGATATCGGTGTCCAGACGATCCCCGACGACCAGCGGTGTTACCGCACCGGTCCGCTCCAGCGTTTCGCGGTGCATCGTTGGTTGAGGTTTGCCAGTGACGGTGGGTTCGTACCCGGTCGCCTCGCGCAGCGCTGCGACCAATGATCCGTTGCCGGGGAGGGGCCCGCGGTCGGACGGGACGGTAGAGTCGGTGTTTGTCGCGATCCACGGCACGCCCCGACCGATCGCGACCGCACCCTCGGACAGCATCGCCCAGTCGGTGGCCGGTGCGAATCCCTGGACGACCGCTGCCGGGTCGTCGTCCGCGGAAGCCACTGGACGCAGCCCACGCTCATGCAACGCCTCGACCAAGCCTGCTCCACCGACGACGAGCACGGCGCTGCCCGGCGGAAGGCGATCGGCGAGATAGTGCGCGGCGGTCTGTGCGGAAGTGATGACGTCGATCGGATCGGCAGCGACACCCATTCCGGCGAGCCGGGTTGCCACCGCCGAGGCCGGCCGAGCCGCATTGTTGGTGACGAACGCCAGGCGCATACCTCGCCGACGTGCTTCGGTAAGGGCTGCCGGTGCGCCCGGCACCGGGCCGTCGCCCACGTACACGACACCGTCCAGGTCCAGCAGCGCGACGTCATACCGCGCGCACAGCGGGTGCGCCGATTCAGCGAACGCCTCGACTTCTTCGGGCTGTCGAGCTGACGGGGCAGGAACTCGGTCGGTCATCCGGCCACGGTATCCACCCCTGCTGCACCGCCCACTACCGTCCCGCCCCGGTGGTGGGCACTACTGTGAAGCGCTATGTCCGAGTCGATGCCGCCCGACCCGACCCAGACCGACATCGCCACCCCGACGGATGGGTTGTCGTTGGCCCCGTTCCGTGCGCTGCGCTACGCCGTCGGCCCGGAGCGACTCGGCGAGTTGCTCTGTCCGCCCTATGACGTCATCGATGCCACCGAACGGTTGCGTTTGCTCGGCACCGACGAGCACAACGCCGTTGCGTTGGTGCTGCCGGTGGCACCGGATCGCAACAGCGAGCCGAAGACGGGGGGGCCAGACGCCGGCGCCGACCCTGGCCCCGACCCGTACCTACACGCCGCGGAGCTGCTCACCGACTGGACCGCCGACGGGGTGCTGCGCGTCGACAACCTGCCGGCGCTCTACATCTATGAGATGCGCACGGATCCTGCCGACGGCACGCCTGGGTCGCTTACCCGGGGATTGCTCGGCGCGGTGGAACTGCGCAACCCTGCCGACGGCGTGATCCTGCCCCACGAGAACACCATGGCCGGCCCGGTGGCCGATCGGCTGGCATTGATGGTCGCGACCGAGGCCAACCTCGAGCCGATCTACCTCGTGTACGAAGGCGGCGGTCCGGCCTCCCAAGTCGTGGCCGATGTCGACGATGCTGACGCGATCGCCACGGCGCAGACCCCGGACGGCACGACGCACCGGCTGTGGGCAATTACCGATCCGCGAGCCCACGACGCGGTGGAAGGCGACCTCTCTCTGCGACGCGCCTTGATCGCCGACGGGCACCACCGGTACGCGACGTACCGGCAACTGCAGCACCACCGCCAGGAGATCGACGGCGGCGGACCATGGGATCGCGGCCTCGCCCTACTAGTCGACACGTCGGCGTATGGACCGGAGGTGCATCCGATTCACCGGGTGCTCGCCGGACTCGACTTCGACACAGCCGTGGAGCAGGCGGTCGCTCGACTCTCGGCAACGCCGTTCGACAGCTACCCCGAGGCGCTGAGCGAACTCGACCACGCCGGCCCCGGGTTTCACGCGGTTATCACCGACGGTGCGCGAGCGGCCCTCATCGGTCCGCCGCAGCAGGAGTTGCTCGACGCGCACCTCGGCGAGGACGAACCGACCGCGCTGCTCGATCTCGATGTGACGGTGCTGCATCGGGTCGTCATCAGCGATGTCTGGGGACTCCCCGACGACGAAACGATCGTCCGCTATGCCCACAGCGCGGACGAGGCTATCGGGCTGGCTCGTGAGCTGCGGGGTACAGCCGTACTGCTTCGGGCCACGCCAGTCGAAGCAGTCGCGGCGGTTGCCGCCGCGGGGGCCCGGATGCCACGCAAGTCGACGCTGTTCACGCCGAAGCCGGCGTCCGGCCTCGTTATTCGTCGGTTCGCCGACCAGGACCCGCAGACGGACGGCTGAGCCGGCCACGCAGCGTGATCCGCTCGACTTCGACCTCGTAGCGGCTGAGCAGCGCGCCGCCGGCTCGCCAGAAGCGATGCCGAAGCGGACCGCTGACCTCGACGGTGTCCCCCGGCGACCGGGCCACCAGACGGGTGCGGATAGCCGCTCGCCGCGCCACACAGTCGATCAGGTCGCTGCCACTGGCGCCTTCGCCCCCGCGCACGGCGAGGGTGAAGGTAGTGATCTCCTCGCCGTCCGGCAGTTCGCGGACGGCCGGTGCTCTGCCGAGGAGTCCCACGAGAAGCACTTCGTTGCGGTGCCCATCCGCAGATTCGGCGCGGGTCTTTCTCGACGCCCGGGGTCGTGTCTGTGTCATGAGAGCAGCCTGCCGCCGGCCGCCGTCGCATGTGCCACGTCGGCGACAACTGTGGACAGCCGTTCGGCCATCCACAACTGCTGATTACCGTGGGGCCGCTCGGCGCGATTCGGTCAGATGCCTGTGATAGTGAGCTGCGCGGTCACGTCGTCAACCCGTCACTTCGTCAACTCGGCGACACGCTCGGCCGCATCGGTGTCGAGATCCTCGTCGAGCTCGGCTACCCGAGTGAACCAGGTCGCCGCCTCAGCCGATCGGCCCATCTCGGCCAATGTGTCCGCGTAGGCGTACCAGACCCGGGCACTGGACGGCGCGGGCGGATCCGCCGTCAACCCAGCCCGTTCCAGGGCGACTAGAGCGGCGTCGTGTTGGCCGAGATCGCGTCGCGCGCCGGCGATCACCAATATGACCTCGAGCTGATCCTCCGCGTCGAGTCGAGCGAAGTCCGGATCATCGAGGGCCTTCAGCGCCTGCTGCGGTCGGCCCAGCGCCCGCTCGCAATCCGCAATCATCGCAAGGCCCGACGCATCACCGTTCATCCGGCGGGCGGCACGCAACTCGGCAAGCGCTTCGGCGTACTCCCCCGCGGCGTAGGCGGCGATGCCGACTGCTTCCCGGACTGCGCCAACCCGGCGGGCCCGGGCCCGCGCGTAACGGGCATGCTCGAGGGACCGCGCGGCATCGTCGTCGAGAAGGACGCCGGCGGCAACCAGATGCACGGCAACGTCGTCGGCGACCTCCTTGCTGAGGCCCCGCAGTTCACCGCGAACCGCGCGATCGAGCATCTCTGGGCCGAGGTCGGCGGGAACGGGCGGGCCGACCGGCACCACCTGCTCGCCGCCTTCGTGCGGGCCCATCGGGCGACTCGTTGCCCGGTCGGTCGGAGCTAGGCGGCGGTTTCCCGAAGACCGGCGCGGGTCGTCTCGCCGAGGGTCGCTGCGGTGGGTCCCGCCGCGCCGGTCGTCCGCTTGTCGCCGCTCACCCGCCGCCCGCCCGCGAGCGCCGCGATCAGCCGCGGATCCGGCTCGGTCGCGCGACTGGCCACCGGTGCTTCCGGGATCGCGCCGCGGCTTATCTGGTCGAGGTGTCTGCCGGTTCCCGCCGTCACGCTCTGCCATTGAATTCCTCTGTCTTTTCGCGCACGCTTTTCGCGCACGCGGACCGTCCCGGCAGCTTATCGTCGTGAACGCGTCCGTCGCGCTGCGCCACAACGCACAAAAGACGAGAGCCGCGTGAGACGGAGAATCTCCGGCCCACGCGGCCCTCGTACCAAGTTGTGTCCGGCGACGACCTACTCTCCCACGCGGTGGCCCGCGCAGTACCATCGGCGCTGAGAGGCTTAGCTTCCGGGTTCGGGATGGGACCGGGCGTTTCCCTCTCGCTATGGTCGCCGAAACTCTATGGAGATGGTGGTCCCTGGCGTGCGGCCAGTGACCGCACCTCGGGAACCGCATAGTGGACGCAAGCGCTCGCCGGCCCGAAGGCCAACGAAAGTGTGTGTTGTGGCAAGTCCTCGGCCTATTAGTACCAGTCAGCTTCATGCGTTACCGCACGTCCACATCTGGCCTATCAACCCGGTGGTCTGCCGGGGGCCTTACTCCATTACGGATGGGAAACCTCATCTTGAAGCAAGCTTCCCGCTTAGATGCTTTCAGCGGTTATCTCTGCCGAACGTAGCCAACCAGCCGTGCTCCTGGCGGAACAACTGGCACACCAGAGGTTCGTCCGTCCCGGTCCTCTCGTACTAGGGACAGCCCTTCTCAAGTTTCCTGCGCGCGCGGCGGATAGGGACCGAACTGTCTCACGACGTTCTGAACCCAGCTCGCGTACCGCTTTAATGGGCGAACAGCCCAACCCTTGGGACCTACTCCAGCCCCAGGATGCGACGAGCCGACATCGAGGTGCCAAA
>JBPCMU010000063.1:0-16902 GCA_051001975.1 Jatrophihabitans sp. | reverse complement strand
CGGTTCCAGTGGCTCGATTTCGAATAGGCCCCGGTCGAAACGGTGCGACACCGTCCATCGCAGTTCGACGATGTGGCCGGCTTTCGAGAGGTAGTAGATGTTTTGGGTGACCCGGGTGGGGTCGATCAGAGCGGCCAGTGGAGCAATCGCCGGCTGAAGCGTCGGATCGATCGAACTGGTGAGGGTCTGCGGCGTCCAGTTGATCCCGTCGTAGGACCACAGTTCCTGAATCTGGGTGGTGACGCCGATGTAGACGATGTGCGCAGTTGCCCGCGGGTCTTCGGGGTCGTGGGCAGGAAAGGCATACCCCAGTGGGGCGCTGCCGCCGGTGATCTTCGGGAACGCACCGGCGGTGAGGTTCTGATAGCTGCACGCACCGTTCTGCATCCGCACCTGATGCACGTTGAAGTCGACGCTGGCGAAGGGCACGTGAAATGACCCTTCGGCCTCGAAGCTGAATCCGACCAGACGTTGCGGCGGCACCTGCACCGGCACCGTGGCCGCCACCGACAGGTTCGTCGGGATCCAGGCCCCGGCCCCCGCGCTGGACAGATCCCAGATCGCTCCGTCGACGCCGACGTAATTGATGTGCTGCGTGCCGTCGGCCAGGAACTCGCAGGCCGTCGGCGCACTGGCCGACAGCGGAGCACCTCGGGTCTCGCTCAGGTCCAGGAAGTGCTGCCAATCGCCGTTCAGGTCGCGAGACAGCAGGATGACGTGCTGGTCGGTATCGGCATAGACAACGTGCTGAGTCGAGGTCGTGGTCGCCTGCCAGCCGAACGGCGACGTACCCGCTGGGGGCGCCCCGCCGCTCTTGACGCTGAGATTGTTGTAGTCCCAGCCGTCGTTCCACCACAGTTCGTACACGGGCTTGCCAGCCAGTTCGGGTGCCCAGACGACGCGTTGACTCCCCTCGGCGTCGAAGGCGTAGCCGCCGGCCTGGTCGGCCGCGAACGGTTCATCGTCCTGCTGATGGGTGAGGTCTGTGACGCCCCAGTCGTCATTCGCTCCGGCGTAGAGCTCATAGAAGACGCCGTTCTCCTGGTGCACCACCTCCCCGAGCACCTTCTTACTGTCCTCAGCCTGGTAGACGACGTGACGATTGCCTTGCGCGCCGAAGAAGTACGCGGTGGGCGGCGACCCGGACAGGACGTGCTCCGTGCCGATCACGTCTAGAACTGTCCAACCCATGATGTCCCCCGTGCTCGCTTCACCGTGTCGGAGTGTGCTCACTCCGAGGGCGCCAACAGGCTCCCCGTAGGTCAGGAGACGGAACCACGACGGATGATGCACGCCGAGTGAAGTCGATCGAAATTCGGCTGGGCCTACGAACGCGCTCGACGTGCGGCTGTGTCCTGACAGCACGCCACCGCCGACCCATGCCACCATTGGCGGCCGCGCCTGCCTGAGACAGATCCGACGTCCCGCATCTGATTGGGGGCGCACCCTGCCGATGGTGAGTCAGGCGCGGTGGCGCGCGGCGCAAAACCAAGGCACGATCCGCATTGTGAGCGAAGCACAGCGTGAGAGCAGCGTCCGAGCTGCCGCACTGGCTTGGCTCGACAACGTGACGCTCGGCGGTGCAGCGCCAGTCACTCGTGAGCAACTGGCAAACGACTTCCATTTCGACGGGGAGCGATTCCCACTGGTCGACCGAGGTCGCGGCATTCGGAAGCCGGCCGGATGGCAGGCCGCGCTGTCGATCATGACTGCGCACAGCCGGCCCTACGAGGAGGGTGAAGGCGCGGACGGCCTGCACCGGTACAAGCTGCGCAGGGACCAGGGAGGCTCGGCCGAGAACGAAGCACTTCGCGTCGCCCTCCACGAACAAGTTCCGCTGATCTGGTTCTACGGCATCGCACCCGGCGTCTTCAACGCGGTCGCTCCGGTGTGGTTGACGGCAGAAGAACGCACGCAGGATCAGTTCGTCCTGGCGCTTACCGAGGACCAGCGCGCCGTCGTACCGAACGGCCCTATCGAAGACGGCTTCCGCCGATACTTGATATCGGAGACCAAACGCCGACTACACCAACCGGTGTTCGCCAGCCAAGTCATGCTCGCCTATCAGACGCGATGCGCAGTGTGTCGGCTCAATCATCGCGAGCTCCTGGACGCCGCCCACATCATCCCGGACAGCCACCCCAACGGGTTCGCGGTTGTCGTGAACGGCCTCGCACTGTGCAAGATTCACCACGCCGCCTACGACCGCGACATCCTCGGCATCCGCCCTGACTACACCGTCGAAATTCACCACCGACTACTTGACGAGATCGACGGCCCGATGCTCCAGCACGGACTCCAAGGCCATCACAACAAGCCCTTGCTGCAGCTTCCCGCCCGACGGAACGACCGGCCGGACCCGGATCGCCTCATGGAGCGATACGCACAGTTCCGTGCCGCTTGACCCGACCTCCTAGGCAGCGGAGAACCGCCTGGTAGAAAGGTCGACTGTTCATCTACCATGGTGGATACCAAGGCAAAGGGGGCCGTGGTGGCCATCAACATCAAGAACGACGAGACGCAGCGACTGGCCCGCGAACTGGCCGGGCTCACCGGCGAAACGGTGACAAGCGCGGTTACGGTCGCCGTGCGCGAGCGCCTCGAGCGGATCCGCCGAGACGAGCTCACCGTGGAGCAGCGCACCGACGCAATCTTGCAGCTCGGCCGCGACATGGCCGCGCGGCTAGGGCCCAACCCGCTGACGACCGACGATCTCTACGACGACGTGACCGGGCTGCCGGCGTGATCGTCGATACCTCCGCGCTAGTAGCGATCATCCGCGCGGAAACGGACGCTGGCCGCTACGCGAGCGCCTTGGCTCGTGCAGGCGAGGTTCGCATGTCGGCCGGCACCTATCTGGAGACTGCGATCGTCGTCGACCGACTCAGTGACCCACTGCTGTCCCGCCAGTTCGACGAGATGATCGCGCGGACCGGTACCGAGATCGTGCCGGTCACCGTCCAGCAGGCCGAACTTGCCCGCCGGGCCTATCGCGACTTCGGCAAAGGTAGCGGGCACCCAGCGCGTCTCAACTTCGGCGACTGCTTCTCCTACGCGCTCGCCGCGGACACCCGCGAACCGCTGCTGTTCAAGGGCGATGACTTCGTCCACACCGATCTCACGCCAGCCGTGGGGTCCCCCACCTGATCAGTCGGCGCTCCTGACTCGTTCTGGAAGACCCCGCCGACGAGGCCGCCGCCCGCCTGGCCGACCTGATGCGCGGCTGCCGTACAGACGTCGTCGGCAGCTACGACGAGAACGGTTTCTACGGCCGTCGATCTGCCTGCAACTTGCGCGGCGTGAGGTCCGAGCACATGAACCGTTAGGTGCGACCTCTCCGCCCGGCTGACGCCTGACTTCCAGGTTCGAAGCGTCCGACGCTGTTACAAACTCGCAACGCCGCTACCCGCGCGCAGCTTCGGCGGCGACCAAGAGATCGGTGACGTCGATGTACGAGACGCCGGACCCGATAGTCCAACCGCGGTCGTATCGATCTGCCGGCTTACCGCCCCAAGCTGCAAAGGTGCTGTTGATGTATCGGTACTTCGATTCCCACTTGTTGGAGAACGCGGCGTACAGGTCCGCGGCCTGATATCTCCTTGCATTCACCACGGCTCCGGTCGTGGAGTCAATCTCAACAGTGATCACGTCGTAACCGAACGACCGAATCACCCCCGGGCGACGGCCCGAGGTGTAGGTCTTGACCTGTAGGTAGGTGTTCGCCCGTCGCCGTGACGACGTCGTAGCCCTTCTGGTCGAACGATCCGATTGCCTCTTTGTACGCCGCAGCCATTAACTCCTCGCCGTGCTGCCCGAGCACCGAGGTGGTGTTCTTACCGCGCTCGGCAAGTACATAGTTGATGAGGACCAGGTCGCGGGTAGACAGTTTGCCCTCCCGGATCGCGGCCACGATTAGCTCGACACTTCGCATGAGACCTCCTCGAGCATGATTCGCCGGACCGACCCCTGCGGGACTTCGCCTCCAGTCGCGGATAGACGGGGCAAGACGGGGCAAGACGAAGCGAACTGGTCTCACCCGGGCCTGGCTAACACTGCAATCGCGACCGACATCTGCGCACCACGATGGGCTCCCGGGCCGAGGCAAATCGGGTCAGGTTCGCAAACGCACTGCGTCGAGGTCGTCGGTGCCGGTGTCCAGCCAGATGTCGACGGCGCGGACGTCTTGTTGGTCGGTGCGGCTGCATGGTGCGTGGCTGAGGTCGACGCTCACCCGTACCGTCCCTGCCTTCGCGGGCGGCCCACGCATCTCGCACCACTTCTCTTTCGGACCGGTCTGGATCGCCACGATCACATTGGTGCCCGCGCCGTGCAGGTCGAAGGTCAGGTAGTGCGCCCCGCTCATGTCGACCGGCTCGTCCAGTGGTCCGCGGAACCAGGCGCCGTTGCTGACGACGTGCAAGGCCGTCTTGCCGTCGGTGCCGAACTGCTTGGTCACCGACACGGCGCCGGCGTGCTTCTGCCAGTTGCCCGGAGCCCAGCCTTCGGTTCCGGCGGCGAAGGTGAACAGCAGTTGGTTCGGCAACGCGATCGACGAAGGGCTGGAGTCAGAGGCAGACGCGCTCATCGACGGTGAGGTCGCGTGACCGGACGACGACCCGACTGGGCTCTTCTCCCCCGCCAGTGAGCCGCCGGGCGAGGCGCGGGAGTGATGACGAGCAGCGATGAGCAAAGCACCGGCGAACAGCACCACCGCCAGGCACACGCCGATGGTCGTGCCCCAGCCGAAGCCACGCATGGGGTTGCTCGCGGTGTCGTCTTCCAGATCGCCGTTCGGTGTTGGGTGCTCAGTCATGGACGCGTTCTCCTGCGCTGGGTCGAGGGGCATTCCCGGTGTACACGGCAGCTGCCTCGGCCCGGTTGCGGGCGGACAGTTTGACGAAGGTGCGGGTGAGGTTGTTCTTGACGGTCTTCTCGCTCAGGAACAGCGCTGCGGCGATCTCTGCGTTCGAGCGGCCCTGCACGACGAGATCCATTACTTCGACCTCACGGGGGGAGAGCGCGAACGCGTCGCCGAGGACGAGCGGCCGCAGTTGCAGGCGGGCCAGCCGAACTGCCTCGGCGGCGATGTGCGGTGACAGATGCGCCGCGCCATGTGTCGTCCCGCGGATCGCGGCGACCAGTTCGGCCGGGCTGAAGTTGCCGTGCACCAGATAGCCACGGGCGCCCGCGGCCAACGCCTCGGCGACGATCTCGCTGTCCTCGCTGAAGGTCAGCATCAGCACGGGATAGTCAGCCGCGAGCAACCGCGCAGCGGCCAGCCCGTCCATGCCGGGCATCCGCACGTCCAGCAGCACTACGTCGGGTTGGGTACGACGGGTGGCGGCGACCGCGGCCTCGCCGTCCGACGCGTTGCCGACCACGGTGAGCCCGTCGGCAGCGTTGATGATGGTGATCAAGCCGCGCAACACGACGGGGTTGTCGTCGGCGACCACCACCCGGATCGAGTCGACGCTCATCGGGCCACCTCTGCGGTCCGGTGCGCGGGCACGACCGCCTGTACGCAGGTGCCGGCCGCGTCGGACGTCACGTGCAGCGTGCCGCCGGCCAGCTGGGCCCGCTCGCGCATGCCCACCAGGCCGAAGTGCAGGCCGCGGGTGAGCTCGTCGAGGGAGTCCGGGACGGCGAACCCGCAGCCGTCGTCACGCACCGTGAGCGACACATCCGCGCCGCCGCACGCCACGCTCAGCCAGACCTGCCGAGCGGCCGCGTGCCGGCCGGCGTTGTAGAGGCACTCCCCCGCGATGGCCGCCAGCGCGTCACGAGTCGCTTCGGGCAGGTCGAGCTCCGCGGGCACGTCTACTGCAGTCGGGACGTGGCTAGTTGCCGTCCAGCTGGTCACCAACCGCTGCAGCGCGGTGCCGAGCGACGGGTCACCTTCAGTGCGCAGCCCGGCGATGACCGCGCGCAGGTCGACCACCGCACGGTCCGCGGACGCCTCGATGTCGGCGACGATCTGCTCGGCATCCGGCGCGTCCGACGACGGGCCGCCGATCAGACTGCGCAGCCCGCTCGCCGACAACGTGATGCCGGTCAGCGTCTTGCCGACCGAGTCGTGCAGGTCGCGGGCCAGCCGAGCCCGTTCCTCGGCGGCAGCGAGCTGAGCGGCGGTCGCGCGCAGAGCAACGCGCAACCGCTGCTGCTCCTGCAACACGTGGCGCACTGCGGCCACCAGCACGGCAACGAGCAGGAACGGCACCGGCGCGGACACCTGCAACTGCACCGGCACGTTGTCCGGCGAGGCAACCAGCAGCAGCCCGAACCCGACGCCGAGCCCGGCAGCGACGCCGACACCGGGGATGCCGAGCACCGCGGTCGCCAGCATCGCGGTGCCGAAGAGGTGATAGGCCAACGGCAGCCCGACGCCGGCCAGCGACCACACGGCGGCGGCGACCGCGAGATCCGCGCCCAGAGCGAGTAGTTGGGTGGGTCGAGTGCGCACGATCCGGGCGCGTGCGGCGAAATGCACCGCAACCAGGATCGACGTGCAGCCCAGCGCCAGCAGGCCCCGGGCCGGCCGATCCGCGGAAAGCTCGACCGGGACGTCCAACCCGACAGCCAACAGCCGGACCGTCGAGACCAGCACCAGCGCGGTAAGGCCTGCCGACGCGCCACTGGCTCGCCGTCCCAAAGGACGCAGGTCGGCCGCCGGGCCTGCCTGCGGACCGCTCGTCAACGGACCCACAGACGGGAGCTTAACCCCTTAATTGTAAGCGCTACCAGTCCAAGTGCCGGCGACCCGGGACCCGGACCCCCCGTACCGGGACCGTGGTCCCTATCGACGGTGCGTGCCGCGCTCCTAGCGTCGCTGGTGATCACGACCCCTCTGCAGGAAGGAACGGCCATGAACAGCCGAAGCCGACAGCAGGACCAGCAGGACGGCGGTGTGACGCGATGACCTCCGGACAGTTCTCAGTCGAACGCCCCACCGTCACCGCCGCGGTAACCCACGTGGCTGATGTGCACGGCCAGATCGACGGCCTGCTCAGTCAGTTGCGCAACCGCCTAGAACCCGTGCTGAGCAACCCCAAGGTCTGGGCCGGCGCTGCACAGAAGCAGTTCGCCCTGGTGCACACCGAGTGGGAGTCGGCCACCAAGAAGATCAACGTCGCCCTGGACAACATCGGCCAGGCGCTGCAGCAGTCCAACAGCCAGTACGAGGTCAGCGACACCGACGCGGGCTCGACGATCGGCAGCACCGCTGTCGGACAGGGATGAGGAGAAGACCATGGCTGACACCATCGCAGTGAACTTCGGGCAACTGTCGCAGGCATCGTCTGACTGCAAGTCGATCGCGGGCAACCTGCAGTCCCAACTGGACCAGCTGCAGACCTACCTCAACAGCCTGGTGTGGACCGGTGCGGCGCGCGAGGCGTACCAGGCCGACCAGACGATGTGGAACAAGGGCGCGCAGGAGATCCGGGAGGCGCTGGACACCACGTCCGCCGCTGTGACCCGGGCGCAGGCCGGGTTCGAGGCCGCGGAGAACGCGAACCGGCGCCGGTTCAGAGGATGACCGCGGCGGATCTGACGCCGCTCTCGGCGAAGGATCAGCTGGCCGTGGCCCGGTTGCGGACAAGGCAGCAGACCCGACGGGTGGAGCACGCCGGTGAGGTCTGGAGCCGAGCCGGATCGACGCTCGGCGCAGTCGCCGCCGGACTGCTCGCGGCGTTGGTGACCGCGGCCGTGCTGGTGCTGATCGTCCTGTTGAAGTCACATTCCCACTGATCGGATCGGAGACCCGTCATGCCTAACGGCGAGCGTGCGGTAACCGTGCTGGCCTGCGACGTGCAGGTCGATCTCTCGGTACGCGACGACCTCACCCCTGCGCGCGTCGTGCCGTACGTGTTGCGTGCGGTCAGCGAGGCCGCCGACGGGGCCGCGGATGCCACCGCAATGAGTGCGGCACGGCGCACGGTGGATGCGAATCCGGCGGCGCTGTGGCGGTTGTGCACCGAGTTGGGTGCACCGCTGGCCGAGGACGTTCCGCTAGCCACGGCCGGGGTGCGCGACGGCGACCTGCTCCGGCTGGAGCCGAAGGCGGACGGCACCGCGCCGTTGGTGAGCGCCCTGCTCAGCAACGGACGGCCTGCGCCGACCGAGGACAGCTGGACGGTCGCGGACTCGCAGCGCTTCTTCGCCGGGACCGGGGTGGTGCTGGCGCTGGCCGGCATCGCAGCGATCCTCGCGATGCCGACGGCGACCCGGTGGATCGTCGCAGCGGGGGCTGCGGCCGCCTGGACCGAGCTGGGTGTCGTCCTCGCCCGCGGCACCCGGCTCGTTCGGGCCGGACGTGGGCTGAGCGGGACGGCTGCCATCGCGGCCGTCCCGCTCTGGCTCATCGCCGGCGCGACCATGCCTCTGCCGGCGCACACCTTGCTCAACCGGATCGGTGCGGTCGCACTCGCCGGCGTGGTCGCGTCCGTGGGAATGGCCACCTTTCGTTGCGCGGTGACCCGGACCCTCGCCGTGGCCGGTGCCGTCCTGGGCATCACGGTGCTCGGCGCGGTCGGATCGGCAGTCATGGTGGGCGGCGACGTTGCGGTCGCGGCCGAGGTGCTCGCCGTCATCGACACCATCATGTTGCGCTGTGCCGCCCGCATCGCGGTGCTACTCCGCCCGACGCTGCGCATCGCCGGCGACGCGGTGCGTGCCGCCATGACCGCGGTGCTGTACGGCGTCGGTGTCGGACTGCTGGCGAGCTGGGCCGTCCTGGCCTGGGTCGTCGGCCGCGGCGATGCAAGGACAGCAACCACAGCCATCCTGTGCTTGTCGGTTGCCGTCGCCCTGGTGGAACCGCGAGCGCTGCGATTCCGCCGACACCGCCAGGCGGCCACCGCGGTCGCCGCAGCGGGTGCGTTGAGCGTGGCCGGGGCAGTCGTGTTGCGGATGACGAGCCCGGTTGCAGTCCTGGGCACCCTCGCGGCCGCAGGCTGCATCGCGCTGGTCGCAGGGACACTCTGGCACGGCCTGCGGCTGCCGGTCTGGATGGTGCGCGCCGCGGAGCTCGGCCAACTGCTCGCGGTGACTGCGTTGGTGCCGGTACTGGTCGCGCTGCTCGGCGGCTACGACGTCGTCACCCGGCTCGCGCACGGCTGGGTGGGCTGATGGATCCCCGCATCCCGCGCCGGTTCGGCCCGGCCACCGTCGCCTCGCCGCCCACCCTCGCGCCGCCGCCACGCAAGCTGGACGCAACCGGACAGTCGTCGGTCGTGCAGCCGTTGATGATGACGGCGGGCATGCTCGGTGGGCTGGTGTTCTTCGTGATCAGCCCGAACCCGCTCTACATCTTCGCCGGGCTGCTGTTCGCAGTCGGCTCGGTGGGCGGCGGCATCGCGATGGCCGTCTCGCAGCGGCGCGGGCCGGGCAAGCGGCTGGCCGCCGACCGCGCGCGCTACCTCGACGCGGTGGACGAGGCTCGATCTGCGGCCGCGGCCGAGGCCCTGCGCCACCATGAACTGAGCTGGCGGGTGCACCCTGCTCCGGCGGCGTTGGCCGGTGCCCTGACCAGCGACCGGGCCTTCGAACGGCGGCGCGCGGACGACGACTTCCTGCGGGTCCGGATCGGTCGCGGCGCGGTGCGTAATCCGGCGGCGGTGCGCGGCGGTGCCGACGGACCGGTCGACGCGGTGGCCGCTGCGGTCCGCGCCGACGTGCTCGACGGCAGCGCGACGGTCGGCGGCATGCCGGTGACGATCGGCCTTGGTGACGTGCGGATCTGCACCTCGACGGTGATGCAGAGCGCGGCGCGGCAATGCTGCGCGCGTTGGTAGCCCAGCTGAGCACCTGGCATGCGCCCGGCGATGTCCGCCTTCTCATCGGCTGCGCACCGAAGCATGCCGCCGAGTGGGAATGGACCCGGTGGCTGCCGCACAGCCGCCCCGGCACGGGCGACACCGGCATCGTCTGCACCGATCGGGCCGAGTTCACCTCGCTGCTCACCGGTGAACTGATCCGACGTTACGAAGGCCAACCGACCACCGGTCTGCCCGAACTCATCGTCATCGCCGATGGCCTGTTGCCGGATCCGGCCAGCGCCGTGGCGTTGCTGGGCAACGAGCAACGCCGCGGTGCAACGCTGGTCGTGCTCGGTCGCGACGAGTTGGCGCCCCGGCCGCGCTGGCGCGATCTGGGTCTGAGCGTCACCGCGGACGGCCGGGTCGGCGTCGACGCGGGCAGCGCGTGCGACCTGCTCCCGGGCAGCACGGCGCAGGCGGATCGGTTGGCAGTCGACAGCGCCGACGTCATCTCCCGCGCTGCGTCCCGGGCCGCGGATCGCAGTGGGATCGCCATGCCCAGCGAGCAGGTCGAGGTGCGCGCGGCGGTCGACCTGCTCGGCGTGCCGATGCAGTCCGACGGCCCGCACCTGCCAGAGGCGCGATCACCGGCCGACCTGCTGCGTACCCCGATCGGGCGCACCGAGGACGGCGACCCGGTGTGGCTGGACCTGAAGGAGTCGGCAGCCGGCGGTATCGGCCCGCACGGCGTCATCGTCGGTGCCACCGGTTCGGGCAAGTCCGAACTGCTGCGCACCCTCGTCGTCGGCCTGGCGCTACGCCACCCGCCGGAGCAGCTCAGCTTCGTGCTCGCCGACTTCAAGGGCGGCCGCGCGTTCGCCGGGCTAGCCGAACTGCCGCACGTCGCGGGCGTGATCACCAACCTCGCCGACGACTCCGCGCTGGTCGGCCGGATGTTCGACGCGCTGCACGGCGAGCACCTGCGCCGTCAGGAGTTGCTGCACCTGGCCGGGGACTGCCCGACCATCGGTGATTACCAGACCGCTCGGCTGCGCAGCCCCGATGCGGAGCTGCCGCCGATGCCGCACCTGCTGCTCATCGTCGACGAGGTCAGCGAACTGCTCACCGCGCGTCCCGACTTCGCCGACCTGTTCCTCGCGCTCGGTCGGCAGGGTCGCAGCCTTGGCGTGCACCTACTGCTCGCCTCGCAACGGCTGGACGAGGGGCGGCTGCGCGGCCTGGAGAGCCACCTCTCCTATCGGATCGCGCTGCGCACGTTCAGCTCGGAGGACAGCTCCGCCGTGCTCGGCGTGCCCGATGCATATCACTTGCCGACCGTGCCGGGCTGGGCCTACCTGAAGTCCGGCACCGAGTTGTTCCAGCGCTTCCGTGCAGTGAGCATGTCCGCGCCCGCCGACGTTCTCGTCCCGCGCACCGAGCAGAACGCCGAGTGCCGAGTACTCGGCCGGCTCACCGCCGACGGCCGTCGGCCGAACGCCCCGGCGCCGGAGGAAGAGACGCCCGTCGTCGCGCCGACCGTGGAAGCAGCCGGCGATCTGGCCGGCCGCGCGGTGACGGCACTGCACGACCCGGACCGACGCACCCACCAGGTCTGGCTGCCGCCGTTGCCACCGGCGATCTCGCTGGGTGCTCTGATCGGCTCCGTCGAGCAGGACGAGGCGCACGGGCTGCACACCCCGTGGCCGGCGGACATGGCGCTCAAGGTTCCGGTCGGGCTGCTGGACCTCCCCCGCGCACAGCGTTTCGACGTCGCTCTGCTGGATCTTGCCGGCGCGGCGGGCGGAGTGCAGATCGTCGGTGCGCCGCAGAGTGGCAAGACCACGTTCCTGCGCACGCTGGCGCTGTCCCTGGCGTTGACGCACACCCCCGACGAGGCGCAGATCCACTGCCTCGATCTCTCCGGTGGGCTGCGCGACCTGCAGGATCTCCCCCACGTCGGCGACGTGGTCGGGCGTACCGATCGCGACCGGGTACAGCGGCTGCTCGATCACCTGCTGCGCACCATCGACCACCGCGCCGCGCAGCTCGCCGAGCGCGGCATCGAGTCGATCGCGCAGGCCCGCACGCACCGCAGCGAGCACCCGGTCGGCACACCGCACAGCCTCGGCTCGTTCCCGGACGTCTTCGTCTTCGTCGACTCCGCGCTCGACCTGCGCACCGAGTTCGACGCGGACGACCAGCTCACCCAACTCGTCAGCCGCGGACTCGCCGTCGGAGTGCACGTCGTGGTGACCGCAACCCGATACGCCGACCTGCGCCCGGCGGTGCGCGAACTGCTCGGCACCCGGATCGAGTTGCGCCTCGGCGATCCGGCGGACTCGATGGTCGACCGGGTCAGCGCGCGGGAGCTGCCGGCCGGCGTGCCCGGCCGCGCGGTGATGGCGCCCAGCGTCGTCGGCCAGATCGCGCTGCCCGATCTGGCCGGCCCGGAGCACCCCGAGTCGGTGCCCTTGCGGGTGGCTGCCGAACTCGCTGCCGAGCAGTGGACCGGACCGACGGCACAGCCCGTGCGGATGCTGCCGAGCACCGTGCGACCCGCGGAACTCCCTTTGCCTGGAACGGATCCGCTGCCCGGCGTGCCGATCGGTCTCGGTGAGCCGGACCTCGAACCGGTGTATCTGGACCTCACCGGGCACGAGCAGCACGTCGTCGCATTCGGTGAAGGCGAGTCCGGCAAGACCAGCTTGCTCAAGGTGATCCTGGACGGGCTCGGCCGGCGCACCACCCCGGACCAGGCCCGCATCCAGATCGTCGACTACCGCCGCGGGCTGCTCGACTTCGCCGACGCGCGCGGTGTCTCCGGGTACGCAGCGTCAGCGCCGGCCGCCGAGGAGATGGTCCGCGAACTCTGCGCGACGCTCGCCGATCGACTACCCGGCAGCGACGTCACCGCAGCGGACCTTCGCAGCCGCAGTTGGTGGAGCGGCCCGGAGATGTTTCTCGTGGTGGACGACTATGACCTCGTCGACGCGAACTCCGGCAATCCGCTCGCCGCGCTGGCCGACTTCCTGCCGCAGGCCCGGGACATCGGGCTGCACCTGGTGCTGGCCCGTCGCTCGGGCGGCGCCTCGCGGGCGATGTTCTCCACGCTCATCTCACACCTGCACGACTTCGGTGCCACCGCGATCCTGTTGTCCGGCGACCCGGGTGAGGGCGCCCTCTTCGGTGACGTGCGGATGAGCCGGCAACCGCCCGGACGCGCCACGTTGGTGCGCCGCCGGTCGGTACCGACACGCTGCCAACTCGCCTGCCCCGAACCACCCCCGGAAGAACCCGACCTGGCCGGCTACACCGTGCGGCGACCGATCCCCGAACGGAGCATCCAATGACCGAGCCCGGATTCACCATCAATCCTGATGCCTTGCAGGTATGGATCAATCAGCTCAACAGCACCCTGACCACCCTGCGGTCGGAGGGAATCATCTTCGCCAACGGCGCCGCGGTCGCTGCTGCCAAGAACCCCAACCTGCTGCCAACTGCCGACCTGCGCGCCGGATACGTCGCCACCGTCCGGCAGGTCGGCAGCGACCTCGACCTGATGTTGGCGACCTACCAGAGGTGGCACGACGCGTTGCAGCAGACCGTTGCTGAGTACACCTCGGCCGACCAACCGATCGGCTGAGACCCGACCGACAGAGGAGGCACACATGTCTGGACGGTATGTGCTCGGCGATGCGCCGTCACTGGACAACGCCGCGTCATCGTTCGGCCGGCTGCAGGTGGCCGTGACCGAACAGATCCGGCAGCTCGACGCGTTAGGCGACTGGCGCACGCTGGGTGCGTGGCAGGGCAAGGCCGCCGATGAGGCATGGGCAGAGCTGCAGACGTTCCGTCGGCAGCTGTCCGAATCCACCGGTCAGCTGGCCGAGGCAGTCACCACCCTGCAGAACGAAGCGGTGACGATTCAGACGAAGTCGTCGGAGATCCGCACCAAGATCGGCATAGGTGTGGGTGCGGCCGGGCTGGTCTTCACCACTGTCGGCACAGCTGTGATCATCCTGTTCTCCGAGGGTCTGGAGGTGACCAGCGCGACCGCCCGGCACAACCAGGCGACCGTGCAAGGCTGGTTCCCGACGTTCGTGGCCGGCGTGCAAGATGGGTGGTCACTGGCTTTCCGGGCGTCGAAGTGGCGCTTCTTCGGGGCACTGGGCTTCCAGCTGATCATCCCCGGCGCATCCCTGGTCGCCGGACACGTCCGGGCTCAGACCTGGCCGACCTGGACCGACCTGGCGGAGTTCCTCGTCGGCTCCGGCGTCGGCCTGCTGGTCGGCGAACTGCAGACCGCCTTCCTGCTGCAGTCCCCGCTGCAGCTAACCGGGAACGCCCTGGTGGGTGGTGGTGCGACGGGACTCATCACCGGCCTGCAGACGCTCATCGGCCAGGAGATCCGCGGCGAGGACGGCATCAACTGGACGGCGGTCGGGATCGAAACCGGAGTGGGCGCCGGCATCGGCTCGCTGGGCGCGGCCGGGGCCAGCGCGATCATCAACAAATACCGGATCAGCGATTCCTCGACGCTCACCCAAATTGTCGTCGACCCCAGCGGTCCGGCGTTGAGCCAGCGACTCAGCACTCTCGGACCGGTCACCATGGAGGCCATCACCGACGCCGCCGACGGCGTGACTACGACGGTCGCCCACTTCGGCAGCCGCCAGGTGATCAATGCCGACCAGCTGGGCCAGCTCTCCTATGCCACCGTCAATACGCTCAGCAAACAGTTCAGTCGGTTGAGTCTGGCCGCAGGGCTGACCGAGGAGTTGGGCACCACCGGCCTACCGAGCGCCACCAGCACGTTGGTGTCGGTGCGTCAGCGAGCGGAGTCGATCGCTGAGGCCAGCGCGCTGAGCGCCGGCGCGCAATCCAACGCCCTACGGGCCACCACGGCTGCCAGTGCCGTCGGCGGCGAGATCAACGACCTGGTCACCACCCAGCGGGCGATCGTCGCTCGGGTCACCGAGTACGCGGCAGACGGGGTGAGCATCGCGGACTTCAATGCATACGAGAGCCGGGCCAAAGTCACGCTGAATCACCTGCAGGACCTGGTCGAGCAGAAGTTCAGCGACTACCAGGCGAAGGTGGCGGCGTCCCGCGGTGGGCTGCAGGCGATCGCCGACTCCGGCAACGGAGTGGACCGCACAGGCGCGCTGGCTGTCATCAACAACGAGAACGTCCTGGACCGCAGCGTCCGGGACGCGGTCGCCAGATCCCGCTCCGACGTGCGGGTGTCGGCCAATGTGCTCGATCAGCAGACCACCGTCGTCACGGAGGCGATGACCGGGGAGCAGAAGCGACTCGCTCTCAAAAGGATCGCGGGCCAGTCGGTTTTCGGCATCGCGCTCGGCATCAGTTACGGCATTCCCAATGGTGCGGCGCTACTGCCGGCGCTCCAACCGAAACCCACCAACTCGACCCCCTGAGTCACCACGAGCGCGCTAGCGCCGGGCGGCCGGGGCGGTGCTGGCTCGCGGTACCAGCCGCGGCGTCACGTCCTGGAACGAGTCGGGATGCTTTTCCTCCACCGCTTGCAGCAACGTCCGGGCGGCGTGACTGCCGTAGGCGGAGACGTCGCGGGACAGTGCAGTCAACGACGGGTTCACCAGCACACACAGCTGGGAGTCGTCGCCGGCGACGATGGACACCTCGTCCGGCACTGCGATGCCCATCTCCCGCGCCACGCTGAGCGCGGCCACCGCCATCACGTCGTTGTCGTAGGTGATCGCGGTCGGGCGCTTCTTCGCCGTCAGCAACTCCCGCGTCGCGCGTGCGCCCTCTTCCCAGCTGTAGTCGGTCTCCACCACGTCGGGGCCGGCCAGCCGGTGGTGCTTCGCCGCGGCGAGGAACGCCTTGGTCCGGACCTGGGTGTGATCCAGCGAGTGCAGGCCGGCCACCCGGGCGATGCGTCGGTGCCCGAGCGTGACGAGGTAATCGACGACGGCGGTGATCGCCGCGGCGTCGTCGCTCCACACGCCAGGGATGGCGCTGTCCGCGCGGGGGCGGCCGACCAGCACGGCCGGGATGCCGAGGTCGTTGAGCACCGGGATCCGGGTGTCCTCGTGCCACAGATCGGTGACGATCACCCCGTCGATGCGCCGCTCCGCCCACCACAGCCGGACGGCCTCGTTGGCGGCGTCGTGATCGGTGACGACCTGCAGCAGCAGAGCCGTCCGAGACGCGGAGAGTTCAGCCTCCATACCGGCGATGAACTGCATGAAGAACGGCTCGACGCCAAGCGTTCGGGCGGCCCGCGCGATGATGAGGCCGACTGCATGCGCCCGCTGCGCGGACAACGCCCGAGCAGCGACGTTCGGCCGCCAGCCGATCTCGTTGGCGATCTCGACGATGCGTTCCCTCGTCGCCGCCGACACCCCGGGCTGGCCGTTGAGTGCGTAGGAGACCGCTCCGATCGACACACCGGCGCGCCGGGCGATGTCATTGATCGTCGGTCGTTTCACTTCATCAGCCTATGCGCAGCCGTCTGCCCGCAGGAGTGACGCTACCGCGGGTCGAGCAACTGATTCGCCGAACGCAGCACGAGCGGATCAACCAGCGCCGCCGGATCGATGTGCTCAGCTGTGCTGACCCGGAAGACCACGCTCTCGCCCGGCAGCAGGGTCACCAGCATCTCGTCGACGACAGCGTCGGCCGCCATTCGATCGGCCAACAGGCCCAGGTCGCGGACGAACGTGCCTGCCTGCACCGTCACCTCGTAGCCACCGTCGACCGCGTCGACGCGGGTGTCGAGTTCCGGCGCCGGCAGCGCCGCGTCGACATCCTCCGCGAAGTGCCACCAGGCCCGATCGCCACCGGTCTCGGCGAGCACGACCTCCCGAGTGGAATCCTGCGCCGTCGCAACATCGTCCGGCAGCCGCAGGGTGACCGCGCCGCGGGGCATGATGTCCAGCTCCAGCGCACTCTTGGCTAGGACGGAGCCGTCGACATCGTTGCGGTTCACCTCGACGTTCGCCGTCCACCGCGCGCTCGAGTCGTTGACCACCACGAGCGCCAGGCCGCCGTCCCGCGGCTGGATGATGAGCA
The DNA here is from genome assembly GCA_051001975.1 of Jatrophihabitans sp. Classification (GTDB taxonomy): domain Bacteria; phylum Actinomycetota; class Actinomycetes; order Mycobacteriales; family Jatrophihabitantaceae; genus DATAEG01. Next base: position 91 of record JBPCMU010000063.1, on the reverse strand, counting down.
GCCGGTCGCGGTAGCTGCGGCGCATCGAGTACCAGAGCGGCTTGCGCCTGCCATCCCCGTCGATCGCGGCCCACGACGTGACCGGCCAGCA
>JBPCMU010000062.1:0-14690 GCA_051001975.1 Jatrophihabitans sp. | reverse complement strand
CCGTGTAGTCGCAGCCGGCCATCACACACCCACCGTCACGGGCCGCGAGGGCTCGGCGTTGCATCGCGGACGCGTTCCGTCTTGCTCTGCCGTAGCCGAGGATGCCGTCGGTGTCGATGACGACGGGGATGATGTCGGCTTCGCCGGCGAGGCGCAGTGCTTGGGTGACGGTGAGTTGCCCGCCGTGGCCGGTGGTGACCAGCCCGGTTCTCGACTCGGGCTGGTCGAGGGTGATCGTGAGCAGGACGGTGGCGGGGGTGCCGCCGGTGGTGGGCAGCGTCCCGGAGTTCAACAGCCGTCGGGCCATGTCCAGGATCGCGTCATGCAACCGCTGCCCCGCGGTCCGATCATCCCGACCGCCCTCGCCGGACGGCCGCGGCTTCGCCAGCGGCACCACGACGGCTTGCACGATGGCGACCGCTTCGGGGGTGAAATGCACTTTCAGGTCCCCGGAGCCGTCCCGGTTCATCGTCAGCGTCCCGCCGCGGCGGCGCTGGTGCTCACGGTCGTCGGGCAGGGTGCCGTCCGGGTCCACCGTGGAGACGATCCGCCGCCCGAGCTTCCCCAACGCGTCCGGATCGAAGTTCCGTGCCTCCGCCACCAGGGTCTGCTCGATCTGATCGTGGTGGTGTTGCTGCCCGTCGGGGAGGTCTTCCACCGTTGACGTGATGACCCGGGCCTGCTCCGCGGACAGCTCACCCGCTGCTTGCGCTGCGGCGGCGGCCGGATACAGCGGTGGCAGGACCTCGCCGGTGACCTGCTCGCGTACCCCGAGCCGGTCCGCGGCGCGGACCCGGCCGGTCGCCTCCCGCGCAGATACCCGCAACACGTCACGCAGCAGCGCTGCGGTGGACCGGACGCAGTGCCGCTCCGCGAGCCGTCGGTTCTCCACCTCGGCCACCAACAAATGATCGACCACCGGCAACCGCCGGCGATGCGCCTCGACCCGGCGCAGCACCTCGAGGACCTTCTCATCGCCCAGCCGGTACCACTCGACCTGCGAGAGCAGCGCAAGACCGTCATCGATCAGGCTCATCGCCCGATCGACGTCTGTGTCTGCCGCGACCCCCGTCATACATCTGATTATAGAGACGGCAACCGACAACAACCGTAGAGAGTCGAGCCTGTGGACAACGATCAGGGCTGTGGATAACTGTTACGCCATAAGCATAAACCGCCACACAGCAGCGCAACGCGAGCCCACGGTCAACTCTTCGTCGGCGCGCCTTCGTCTGACACAAGAACCACAACCCAGCCGCCACCCGCCACCCGCCACCAAGATCAGCGGCGCAGCTTCCGCAGGATGCGCTCCAGATGTGCGCGATCGGACCCGCTCAATGCGCCGAAGAATCGTTCCGCCTCGTCCACCCGCGCGGTCATGATCGCCGTTCCGGCCCGCGTACCGGCCGGTGTCAGTGCCACCAACGTGGCGCGCCGGTCCTCGGGATCCTGCTCCCGCTCGACCATCCCGCGTTCTTGCAGCGCATCAACCACTTCGGTGGTCGAGCGAGGCGCGATGCGCAGGTGCTCGGACAACTCGCTCAGTCGCATGACTCCATGGCGCAACAGGACGCCGAGCGCACGCGACTGGGATGGCGAGATGTCCCACGGGGCGAGCGTCTCGCGGGAGAGATGACGTAACTCCCGGGCGACCCCCCAGAATGCGTCGGAAAGCCGTTCGTCCTCGTCCTCGGCCACCGGAATAGGTTAGCAGAATTAGATGTTGTACCCTCACGATGAGGTTACCTCAGTACGCCACTGGGGACCTCGGACAGCTTTCGGGATGCAGCAGGGAATACCCGCGCACCCCGGGCCCATCACAGAGAGGGGAACTCCCCTTGGAATCCGACACCATGAACCGAGGCCGCCGTTCGGGCGGCTCCGCTACTGTCACCGCCGCCGAGAAGGCGCAGGCCCGCGAGGTATCCCTGCGCCGCATCGGGCGGCTCTTCACTCCCTACAAATTGCCGCTGGCGATCGTCACAGCGATCATCGCGGCATCCTCCGTCGTGGGAATGGCCTCGCCATTCCTGCTTCGCGCCGTCATCGACAAGGCGTTGCCCACCCCGAACCTGTCGCTGCTGGTCTGGCTGGTGATCGGCATGGTGGCCGTCGCCGCCGTGACTGCCGCCTTCGGAGTCGTCCAAACCTGGTTCAGCACGCGGGTCGGGCAGCAGGTCATGCACCGGCTGCGCACCGACGTGTTCACCCACCTGCAACGCCAGTCGATCGCATTCTTCACCCACACCCGTACTGGCGAAGTGCAGTCGCGCATCACCAACGACATCGGCGGGATGCAGTCGGTCGTCACTTCGACCGCCACCTCGGTGGCGTCCAACCTGACTACCGCGGTGGCCACTGCGGTGGCGATGGCCGCCTTGTCCTGGCGACTGTCGCTGATCTCGCTGGTGGTCATGCCGCCGGCCATCTACCTGACCCGCAAGGTCGCCAAGATGCGCCGCACGATCACCGCACAACGGCAACGCGAACTCGCTGACCTCAATGTCACGATCGAGGAAGGTCTCTCGATCAGCGGTATCCAACTGAGCAAGACGATGGGCACCGGCCGATCGGTCATCGAGCGGTTCACCGCATCGTCGATGCGGCTGATCAATCTGGAGCTGCGCTCCGAGCTGGCTGGTCGTTGGCGGATGGCTTCGATGAGCGTTATCTTCGCCGCGATCCCGGCGATCATCTACCTCAGTGCCGGTCTGCCTGGTACCGCCGGCAGCATGACGATCGGAACGCTGGTCGCGTTCACCGCCCTGCAGGGCAGCCTGTTCCGGCCGTTGATGGGACTGCTCAACGTTGGTGTCTCGCTGACCAGCTCGCTGGCCCTATTCGCGCGCATCTTCGAGTACCTAGACCTGCCGATCGAGGTGGACGACCCGGCCGAGCCGGTCGACATCGATCCGACTCGAGTGGCCGGACACGTCCGCTTCGAGGACGTCACCTTCGCCTACCAAGGCAGTGACAGCGCAGCGGTAGCCGGAGTCAACCTCGACGTCCCGGCGGGCACCACCCTGGCCCTGGTCGGCGAGACCGGTTCGGGCAAGAGCACCCTCGCGTCCCTGGTCGCCCGGCTGTACGACACGAGCGGTGGACGGATCACGATCGACGGGATCGACGTGCGCGACCTGCGCCTGAGTGATCTCGCCGCCGTGGTCGGTGTGGTCAGCCAGGAGACCTACCTCCTGCACACCACCGTGCGGGAGAACCTCCGGTACGCGAAGCCGAACGCCACCGACGAGGAGATCGAAGCGGCCGCGAAGGCTGCCCAGGTACACGAGTTGATCGCGGGTCTGCCAGACGGCTACGACACGATGGTGGGCTCCCGCGGTCACCGGTTCTCCGGCGGCGAGAAGCAGCGGCTGGCGATCGCCCGCACGCTGCTGCGCAACCCGCGGGTGCTCGTCCTGGACGAGGCCACCAGCGCGCTGGACACCGAGACCGAACGCGCCGTGCAGCGGGCCTTCGACCGGCTCGCGGAGGGACGCACCACGATCACCATCGCGCACCGGCTCTCCACGATCCGCGATGCCGATCAGATCGCGGTCGTCGACCAGGGCCGGATCATCGAGTCCGGTACCCACGAGACGCTGCTGGAGCGCGACGGCAGGTACGCGCTGCTCGCCGCCTGAGCCAAGACCACTGGCATCGCACTGCGCACTGGACGAGGCTTGGTGCATGTTCATCGACGCGATCACCGAGGACGCGGCCACTGGCGATGTCGAGGAGTACTACCGCCAGCAGCGAGCGGCGTGGGGGTTCCTGCCGAACTATGCCGGCACGTTCTCGACTCGACCAGACGTGGCACAAGCGTGGAACTCACTCAACGCCGCGATACGCACCGGAATGGATCGTCGGCGCTTCGAACTCGCGACGATCGCTGCGGCGCGGGCACTGCATTCGACCTACTGCACTGCCGCCCACTCGAAGTTCCTCCGAGAAGTGTGCGGCGACGAGAAGACCCTCGATCTGATTGCCCAGGACCCGACCGGCGCGGCCCTGACTCCAGCGGACCGCGCCGTCTATCGGTTCGCGGCAAAGGTCGCCACGTCGGCTGAGTCAGTGTGTCAGCAGGATGTCGACGAGCTGCGCGAACTCGGCCTCGACGACGTCGACATAGCCGACTTGGTGTTTGCCGCAGCCGCCCGCTCGTTCTTCACCCGGGTACTCGACGGACTTGCCGCGCAGCTCGACGCAGAGACGGCACGAACATTCCCCCCACTCTCCTGGAATCGATGCTCGTCGGACGCCCACCCGCCGACAGCTGAGACGGTGCGGGTCAGGTTACGTACGCGGACATCCGGATCGAGACCAGCAACCCAGGCACAGTTACACCCAGCTTGGCTACGTAACGCGCGGGTGGGTTCGAGGGGAACCACCGGCCGTACTCCTCGTTCATTCCGGTGAAGTCCTCTGGATTCGTGAGCAGCACACCAACCTCGACGACGTCGTCCAGGCTTGCACCGCCAGCCTTCAGGATCGCCTCGCAATTCTTGAGTGCCTGCCGCACCTGCTCCAGAATGGAGGCCCCGGTGAGGCTGCCAGTTTTGGGGTCGATGCCGGTGGTGCCGGAGACAAGAACCTGCGGGCCGGCTTTGATCCCTTGGCTGTACAGCGCTGAACTTGGTGCGTGTTCAGTGGCGATGATCAGTCGTGGCATGGCGGTGTTCCCCTCACAGCGCGCTGGTATCCCATCCTGGCACCCAAGCACACAGCGGCCGAGTTGAACGCGCGATCGTTAGCGGTCACCTCAGTCGGCCAGCAACCCGGTGCTCAGCCCGTCCTAGCCACGCCAAACTCCGCTCTGACAACGACCGGGGAGTCACTCCACCGCCGACACCAGCCTGCCGGCGAACCCCGACGATCGGACCGTTCCCAACGCCTCTGCGCATACCTCCACCCTTAACTTTTTCACGAGCTGCTCCTCCCGGGCTGCCGGCTCAGAGGCGACGTCCGCGGGTGCTGCCGAAGTCGCTTTCGGTGTGTGCGGAAGCAGCTGGTGATGGATGAGTGCCAGTAGCGTGCGGGCGAAGATCGCGCCGAGGTCGAGGTACTGCCAGGTCCGGTAACCGGGCGCGTGGGTGTCCTGCAGCCAGATGAGGACGACGGTGGCGACGACGGCCCAGCTGAAGGTGAAGGCCCACGTGCTGGGCATGAACGACAGACGTCGGGTAGGCCGGGAGCAGCCGCAGTTGGGCGATAACCATCAGCAGCCCGTAGCCGGCCACAAACGAACTCACGAGGTCGATTGCGTCTCCGTGGAGGGCGAACCAGGCCAGGCTGGCCACCGCGGCCGGAGCTACCTCGATCGCCAGGGTCGGCTGCAGCGGCGGTGGGAGCAGCGGACGGAACAACAGCCGGCCGAGGATGATCGATCCGAGGACGAGCCAGCACACGGTCCCAAGCCCAAGCATGACCTCGGCCAGGCGGTGTTGTCCGACCGTTGCCGCGGCGGCGGCGGCGATCAGTCCGCCGGCGACGGTCGGCAGGAAGTAGCCGGGATGGAACCGGTCGAGGTCGACCGGTGCATAGATCCACTGCCCGGTGAACCAGCCGCCGAGCAGCACGGTGAGCACGAGGAAGTCGACCAAGGTCAGCCACGTTTCGCCCAGCCCCGCGAGACCGAACGGCATACCGACGAGTTTCAACGGGATCTTCGGTGCGGTCATCGGCCAGCCTTTCCTGAGTTCGTTGGTGTCGTCGCTCAGTTTCGAGCCCGCCCTGAGGTCGATAAAGTGGCAATCTCCGAACGAACTGATCGGGCGTCGCGATGAATGTGGTGCAGCTGACCGGAAGAAGCCGTCCAGGCCCGGTATTTTGGGTCGATGGAGCTGCGCCAGCTCGAGGCATTTGTGGTCGTCGCCACCGAACTTCACTTCGGTCGCGCGGCTGAAAAGCTGTTCATCGGCCAGCCCACACTCAGTGACCTCGTTCGACGTCTCGAGCGAGAACTCGGTATCCCGCCGCTGACCCGCACTACTCGTCGGGTCGCGCTCACCGAAGCCGGGGCCGAACTCCTGCGTCATTCAAAGACGATCCTCGACGACGTGGCCGCAGCCGACACGGCGATCAGACGGATCGCTGGTGGTGAAGGCGGGACCGTACGGGTCGGGATCACCCCTCCCGTCGCGCCTGTCCTGGCACCCCACCTGTGCCAGTCGTTCGCCGCTGACGTGCCGGGCGTCGAGTGCGTCGTGTCGCAACTGTGGTTGCCCAGCCTGGTGCAGGCGGTGACCGACGGGAGTGTGGACGTGGCCATCACCTGCGGGAAGGCGGGTGCCCGTCCCGGAGCTACGCCCGGGTCATGTCCTCGTGCGGGTCGAGGCGAGTGGCGTCAATCCACTCGACACCAAGATCCGTGCCGGTCTCGCCGAGCATGCCCGACCTGAGCTGGCTGCCATCCTGGGGATCGATCTCGCCGCAACCGTGGAAGCGATCGCGGACGATGTCACCGGCTTCACGGCCGGAGATCGGGTCTACGGCATGACCGGCGGCGTCGGGGGCGTCCCGGATCGCTGGCCGAGTACGCGGTCGTGGACGCTGCGCTGCTTGCGCACCGGCCGGCGTCGTGGACCGCGCGACAGGGGGCCGCCGTGCCCCTCGCCGCAATCACCGCCTGGGAGGGTCTGGTCAACAGGACCGACGTTCGGCCCGGACAGCAGGTTTTGATCCACGGCGGCGCGGGAGGGGTGGGACACATTGCGATCCAACTGGCCATTGCGCGCAGCGCGGAGGTCTACGCGACCGAATCCCCAGACAGCCTGGGAGTGATCGAGCGTTATGGCGCCACTGCGATCGACTACACCACCACGACACCGGCCGAATACGTCCAACGGTTCACCTCGGGAGAGGGGTTCGACGTCATATTCGATACCGTCGGAGGCGCGACCCTGGACGCGTCCTTCGAATCCGTGCGCACCTGCACCGGCCACGTGGTCAGCACCCTCGGCTGGGGAACACACCGCCTCGCCCCACCGTCCTTCCTCGGAGCTACCTACTCAGGGGTGTTCACCCTGCTCCCACTGATCACCGGCCGCGGACGATCGCATCACGGCGAGATCCTCGAGCGCGTCGCTTCCATCGCCGACCAGGGCGCACTCACCCCGCAACTCGACCCACGGACCTTCACCCTCGAGACTGTCCACGAGGCGCACACCGTCATCGAGAACGGCTCAGCCCGCGGCAAGATCGTCGTTGACATCCCTATGACCTAAGCGGTGTGCCAGTCCTGCTTACCGTGGCGCGGTGGCTGATCGTGTCCTTGAGGTAGCGAGCGATCGCACGTGGTCGGGCGTCACGGCTGCAGATCGGTGGCCGCGCGGAACGAGCCGTCCATGTGGAACGGTGTGGATGAGTGCTCGTGGACGATCCGCCACTCGCCGTCGAGGCGCCGCAGGGCGAGCGTCGAGCGGTACCACAGGGTGAACGGCTGAGGCGAGTCCGGCGGCGCGCCCATGCTTTCCAGACTGGTGCAGAGCGCGAGGTCGCCGTCGACGGTTACCTGTAGGTCGCGCACCTCGGACCAGACGCTTCCGCCCTTCTCGGCAAACCAGGCCCGCATGTGGGCGACGTCGCGGGTGCCGGTTGAGGGCTGCACCAACGGCGGCGCGAGGCTGAAGACCACCGCGTCGGCTGCGTAGGCCCGGCAAATTGTCTCGGCGTCTCCGGCGCGCATCGCGGTTGTCCGGTCGGCCACGAGTTGGCGAATAGTTGCCTCGTCTGTCACGTCGTCCTCCATCGCTGGACGCCTCGATTGGCGTCCTCATCCCTATGTCGAAGCCAAGCAGCCAGTCTCGACATCACAGTGCGACGATGTTTTTCGACCCTTGGAGGACAGAGCAGTGAAATACTTGATCATGGTGCAGAGCAATCCGACCTCGCTCGCACATTGGGAGACGTTGACCGACTTGGAGAAGGAGCGGTTCGGTCGCGAACATTTCGCCCTGACCGACGCGCTGCTCGACTCAGGGCACCTGGTGGCCTCGGAGGGGTTGGCGTCGGTCGAGACGGCCAAGCAGGTCACCGTCCGCGACGGCCTGATCACCGCGACCGACGGTCCGTTCGCCGAAGTGAAGGAGCACCTGGCGGGGTTCTACCTCGTGGACTGCGCCGACATGGACGAAGCCATTGGCATTGCGGCGCGGGTTCCGGACGCAACTTTCAACCACGTTCAGGTGCGGCCGGTCTTCGACCGCAGCGTGCTCGACTGGTGACCCAGGCCCGACCTGACCGACCGATCGAGGAATTGCTGCGCGCGCTGGCGCCTGCCGTGCTTGCCACGATTGCCAGTCGGCATCAGGGGTTCGAGGTGTGCGAGGACGCCGTGCAGGAGGCGCTGCTGTCGGCGTCGAGGCAGTGGCCGATCGAAGGCGTCCCGGACAACCCGAAGGGTTGGCTAGTCGTCGCAGCGTCACGGCGGAGGATCGAGGCGTTGCGCAACGACACGGCTCGCCGGCGTCGAGAGGACATGTCGACGGGCGCAGCCATGGCCGCCGACGCAATCGCTCCCAGCGCTCGAGACGATTCGCTGCCACTGCTGTTCCTGTGTTGCCATCCAGCGCTGACACCGGTCTCCCAGGTGGCACTCACTTTGCGGGCGGTCGGAGGACTGACCACCGCTGAGATCGCTCGCGCGCTACTCGTGCCGCAGTCGACCGTCGCACAACGCATCAGTCGCGCGAAGACGCGGATCCGCGACAGCGGAGCACGGTTCGTCATGCCTGACGACGCCGAACGGCCGACGCGGCTGGCCGCCGTCCTGCACGTGCTCTACCTGGTATTCAATGAGGGATACACCGCAAGCTCCGGCGCCCAGCTGCATCGCGTCGAGCTCAGCACGGAGGCGATCCGGCTGATTCGTCAGTTGCGGGCCGAACTGCCCGACGAAGGCGAGGTGGCCGGCCTGCTCGCCCTCATGCTGCTCACCGACGCACGACGCTCGGCTCGCACCACCGCCGCGGGCGCCCTCGTCCCCTTGGCCGAACAAGATCGCGGCCTCTGGGACCGGGCGGCGATCGCGGAGGGGACCGCGCTGCTCAGCGCCACGTTACCCACCTCAACGATCGGGACGTATCAGATCCAGGCGGCCATCGCCGCCATCCACGACGAGGCGCCGACCGCCGCCGAGGTCGACTGGCCGCAGATCCTCGGCCTCTACAACATCCTGGTCACGCTGACGCCTGGCCCGATGGTCAGCCTCAACCGCATCGTGGCTCTAGCCATGGTGCGCGGACCGGACGCGGGCCTGCAGGCGTTGGACCTCGCCGCACAATCTCTGGGCGACCACTACCGGATCGCCGCGGTACGGGGCCATCTGTTCGACCTCGCAGGGCAGCCCGACGAGGCCCACGCCCAATATGCACTTGCCGCCCGAGCGACGCTCAACCTCGCCGAACGGCGCTACCTCGAAGCACTCGCGGCTGGCAATCAGCGGCACAACACGTGACCCAGGCAGGCTCACACCTGCGTCGGGTAGCCAGAGACGACCAAGTTACGGGCAGATCGGTCTGTCTGCGGCGATCTAGCGTGGTTGGCCGGTGTCCGGAGTCATCTGCGAGGCTTGGTGCCTGCGGTCGGCTCGGCGCTGAACGGGTCCTCGGGCCAAGGGTGTTTGGGGTATCGGGCTCGTAGGTCGGCGCGCACCTGCGGATAGCCCTGCCGCCAGAAGGAGGTCAGGTCTGCGGTGATGGCGACCGGGCGGCGGCCCGGAGAAAGCAGATGCAGCACCACGGGAACGCGACCGTCGGCGAGCATCGGTGTCTGCGTCCACCCGAACATCTCCTGCAGTTTCACCGACACGACGGGCGATTCGGCTCCGTCGTAGGTGACGCGAACGCGGGATCCGGAGGGTACGTGCAGCCGTTCCGGTGCCAGCTCGTCCAACCGGGTCGACGCCGGCCAAGGCAGCAACCGGCGTAACGCGGCATGCACGTCGATGCGGCGCAGGTCGGCGTTGCGCCGCACTGCGCTGGTGTCGAGCCACTCGGGTAGACGCTCGAGCAGCGCAGCGTCCTCGACGTCGGGCCACGGATCGCCGAGCACCGCATGCAGGAAGCCAAGCCGGGCGCGCAGGCCGCGAGCGGTGTCGGTCCACGCCAGGGTGTCGAGGCCCTGCTCGCGCAGCCCCTCGTGGACGGCGGCTTGCACACGCAATGGATCGGGGCTGCGCAGCGGAGTGGCCGAGAGCTCGATCGCACCGAGGCGTTCCACCCGTCGCGCGACGAAAGTGCCGTCGGTCCATTCGATCTCATCCGATGTGGTGAGCAGGTAGGCGGCCACGGCGCGCGCCGTCGGTTCGTCGATCGGCGCCGCGGCACGCACCCGGGCGTCGGCGCGGCCGGGCTGTCGGTCGGCCACGGCGATCGCGAGCCACTGAGTGCGCCGTAACGGTGAGGACTCCGCGAGCTGTGCACCGGTGCCGCCGGTCATCAGGTAGCTGGCCAGGTCCGCGCCGCGGGCTCGCGCGATGCGATCGGGGTAGGCGAGACCGACGACGGTGCCGACCGCGAGGTCGTCGGGCATCGCGGTGCGGGCCGGGCCGCCGCTGCCCAGTCGGCGCGTCTCCTGCCGCCAGCGGCGCACAGCGTCTCGGTCGCTGGCATCAACGCCGTCGCGAAGATTGCGATAACGCGCGGCAAGGTCGTCGCCGCGACCGGTGAGAGAGTCGGACAGCAGCGCCGCCACCTCTCTCGCTCGGTCGGCGCCGACGAGGTCCGCTCCGTCGAGGACGGCGCGGGCGAGGCGCGGGTGCACGCCCACAGCGGCCATCCGATGGCCACGAGCGGTGATGCGGCCGTTGGCGTCGGTCGCGTCGAGACGATGCAGCAGCGCAGTCGCGGCGTCGAGGGCAGCCTCCGGTGGCTGGTCGAGCAGTGCCAGATCCTTGCCACCCGGTGCGCCCCACGCGGCTGTCGTGAGCGCGAAGCCGGCCAGGTCGGCCGTGGCGATCTCCGGCAGCGCATGCGCGACAAGGTGAAGGTGCTGCTCGGCAGACCAGCAGCGGTAGACGCGGCCCGCTGCCTCGCGGCCGGCACGGCCGCCGCGCTGATCGGCAGAGGCCCTCGATACCCGCGTGGTGATCAGCGCACCGAGTCCGCGCGACTGGTCGGTGCGCGGTTCGCGGGCCAGCCCGGCGTCGACCACGGCTCGCACGCCGGGGACGGTCAACGAGCTCTCGGCTACCGAGGTCGTGACGACGATCCGGCGCCGCGGCCCGGGGGTGAGGGCGAGATCCTGCTCGGCCCGCGACTGACGCCCGAACAGCGGCCGCACGTCGGCAGCCGCGCCCTGCAACGCCCGGGCCACGATGTCGATCTCCCGCTCGCCAGGCAGGAAGACCAGCACATCGCCGTCGCCCTCGGCCAGCGCCCGCCGGGTGACGTCCGCGACGTGCGCAAGCAGTCGCGGGTCGACGCGCGAGCCGGGCAACAGCGGAAGCGGACGAGACGGCGGAGCCCAGATGACGTCAATCGGGTACGTCGCAGAGGTCGCGGTGACGACCGGCGCTGCGAGTGCGCGAGTGAGTGCAACCGTGTCTGGTGTCGCCGAAGTCGCCACCAGCACGAGATCCGAACGCAGCGTCTCGCGGACGTCGACGCAGAAGGCCAGCAACAGGTCGGCGTCCAGATGCCGTTCGTGACACTCGTCGATCACGACTGCGGCGACACCAGGCAGTTCGGGATCACGCTGCATACGGCGCACGAGCAGGCCGGTCGTCACCACCTCGATCCGCATCTGCGCACCACCGACTCGCTCGCCCCGCATCGCGTAGCCGATCCGCTCGCCCGGCCGCTCACCAAGCAGTTCGGCCAGCCGCCCGGCCGCGGCGCGGGTCGCGATCCGCCTCGGTTCAGAGACCACGATCCGGCCATCCAGGACGTCAGCCAGCGCGAGCGGCAGCAGCGAGGTCTTGCCGGACCCGGGCGGGGACACGAGCACCGCTTTGCCGGTGCGTCCGATCGCGGCGATCGTCTCCGGCAGCACCGCCCGGACCGGAAGACCTGCACCCGGCACGTCCGGCGGCGGCAGCAACGACACACCCCGACGCTAGCCGCCAAGCCGGGACTTTAGAGCGACCATGCGATTCACTTCTGAACAGCGCCTCGACGACGGCGTCCTCGAGCGCGAATTCACCCTCGGCGAGATCCCCGGCGTCCTGTGGACGTCCGGGTCCGCACCTGCCCCGCTGATTCTGAGCGGGCACAACGAGGGCTTGCACAAGCGGGAATCGCGGCTGGTGGCCCGGGCCCGGCATTTCGCAGCGGAATACGGCTTCGCGGTGGCCGCCATCGACCACCCCGGGCACGGCGACCGGCCCCGTTCCACCGTCGACGAGCAGGCCCGCGTCGGCCTCCGCCGGGCGATGTTGGCCGGCGAGCCGGTCGACGAGATCTTCGAGTCGTTCATCGTCTCGCTGGTCGAACAGGCGGTCCCGGAATGGCGAAGCACTCTGGACGCGCTCCTTTCGCTGCCCGAGATCGGCGGCCCAGTCGGGTACTCGGGGATGACCGCCGTCGGAATTCGGCTGGCGGTGGTAGAACCGCGCATCTCGGCCGCCGGTCTCTTCGCCGGGGGTTTCGCGCCCCGCGCCCAGCGCGAGGAGGCCCGGCAGGTCACCATTCCGCTGCAGTTCCTGATGCAGTGGGACGACGAAGGGAACGACCGGAAGCTGGCCCTGGATCTGTTCGACGCCTTCGGCACCAAGGAGAAGACGCTGCACGCAAATCTGGGCGGGCACGCCGGCACCCCGTGGTTCGAGGTGGAGGAAGGGAACCGGTTCGTCGCCCGGCGCCTGAACTGAGGCCGGGCGGGCAGCACTGCCCCGTAGGTCCCTCGCACTCCTGACACTCCTCGCGGAATGCAGCCAGTTGCCGCTGACACGCCGGCAGAAACGGTCCCGCGACTATGCGTTCGCGGGTGGATGAAGGTGCGCTCGTTCGCGGTCGTGGTCGAGGATCGTCAGGATCTCGACCGGCCCGTCATGGGCGCCGATAGCGTGCGGAACCATGGTGGAGAACTCGGCCGCCTGCCCGGTCTCGACCAGGATGATGCGTTCGCCGAGCTGGAGCCGTGCTGTCCCTGACCGCACGGTGAACCAGTCACGTCCTGGGTGCACCCCGAGCTCTCCCCCGCCGGGCCGGCGCGAGGTGATCGCTCAACCCTCGATGAACCGTGGGGGCGCTTGCGGGCCCAGGTGACCGGATCGTTCCGGTTCCCGACCGATCGGGACCTGGCTTCGGAAGGCCGCGTCGATGACACTAATGGGATGAGAACCGCGTTGATCGTTATAGATGTTCAAGAATCCTTCCGTGCGCGCAAGGACGATTGGGAGACTGCCTCAGCGCCCGATATTGTTGACCGGTTGCGTCCGATGGTAGAGCTGGCCCGGTCGGCCGGAAGCAAGGTCGTCTGGCTCCTCCACACCGAGCCGGGGACCGGGACGGTGTTCGATCCCGATCTGGGCCTTGTCAGGCTCATGGATGGGTTGACGGCGGTCGACGGCGAACCGGTGTTGTGCAAGACGAGTCACAATGCTTTCACCACAACAAATCTAGGTCAATTGCTGACGGCTGAGGGAGTGACCGATCTCGTCGTGACTGGAATCAAGACAGAGCAGTGCTGCGAAACCACGGCCCGGCTCGCGAGCGATCTCGGCTATCGAGTGAAGTTCGTGCTCGACGGAACAGTCACGATGCCACTGGATAGGTGGGATGGAAGCGGGAAATTGTCTACCGAAGAGGTCCTTGACCGAACGGCGAGCGCGCTCCACGGCCGGTTCGCTGAAGTGGTGTGCATCAAGGACGCGATGGCCTCGTGGATGTGACGACCACGGTCGTCTTTGCGGTGCCTGACGGGGTGCACTTGTTAGACCTTGCCGGCCCGGCGCAAGCCTTCTCGACCGCGATCGACATGGGCGTGGAGTATCGACTTGTCTATGTTGGTGACAACTCCCTGATCGACAGCCATCAAGGGGTGGCGCTGCAAGTAACGACTGAGTGGCCGCTGCTGGAACCTGATGACCTCGTCATCGTCCCTGGACGGCGTGTCGGCGACGGGCCGCCGAGCCCAGGATTGAGTAGCGAACTAATCGACCTGGTCGCCGCCCATCACGGCGCGGGTGGTCGCGTCGCGAGCGTCTGTTCCGGAGCATTCGATCTTGCCGAAGCTAAGCTCCTCGACGGCCGACGCGCCACCACCCACCACGACCTGCAAGATGTGTTCGCCCGAAAATTTCCATTAGTTCGCGTGATTCGAGACGTCCTCTATGTCGTCGAAGACCGGATCGCCACCTCTGCCGGCGTCGCAAGTGGCATCGACTTGGCATTACACCTGATCGCTGTCGACCATGGCGCATCTTTGGCCGCTCGCATAGGCCGCTCAATGGTCATTCATAATCGCCGTAACGGAAGTTCGCCGCAAGAAAGTGTCATGCTGCGACACCGCGACCACATGTCCGACATTGTTCACCGCGTCCAAGACACGCTTGACGCCCGGTTCGCCGAGTTGCTGCTGCTACAAGAACTGGCGCAAAGCATTGACGTCAGCGAACGCACCTTGCGGAGTCTGTCAACCTTAATGAGGCACCATTCACCCATATTTATTGAGCAGATGCCTCCGTCTCGTCGGGCTTGTTGATCCATGAGGTGATGGGGAGTGTCGGCGGTGTGGGTGGCTTGCGGACG
>JBPCMU010000061.1:0-4007 GCA_051001975.1 Jatrophihabitans sp. | reverse complement strand
TTCAGTCGCCAGCCCCATCAGATCGCGAACCATCGCTCGGCGAACTTGTCAGCCAACTCTCCGAGCAGACGTCGCGGCTGGTTCGCGACGAGTTGCGCCTCGCGCAGGCCGAGATGACTGCGAAGGGGAAGAAGGCCGGCATCGGCGCCGCTCTGTTCGGCGGAGCCGGATTGATGGCGCTCTACGGAGTGGCCTGCCTCGTCGCCGCAGCCATCCTCGCCTTGGCTGGCCCCGTACCGGACTGGGCGGCGGCACTGATCGTCGGCGGCGTCCTGCTTGCCGTCGGCGGGGTCGCGGCGTTGATCGGCAAACGTGACGTCAGCCAGGCCACTCCGCCCGTCCCTGCTGAAGCCGTCGCCGGCCTCAAACAAGACCTCCACACCCTCAAGCCTGGAGACCACTCATGACCGACAACTCATCCGGCCTGCCGCCCGCATCAGATGACCCGCAGGCGGTCCGCGCCGACATCGAGCAGACTCGCGCGGAGCTTGCCGAAACCGTGGAACAGCTCAGCGCCAAGCTGAACGTCAAAACCCAGGCCTCGGACAAGGTCAGTGCCGCGAAGGACAAGGTCGGCGAAGCTGCCGCGCGGGCCAAGGCCGCCACGCCTGCGCAAGTGCAGCAAGTTCTCGATCGCACCGGGCAAAAAGTAGCGCCGATCCTGGACCAGGCTTCGCAGAAGGCTGCACCACACCGCGGAAAGATAATCATCGGGGCCATCGCGAGCGTCGTCGGATTGGTCGCCGTGCGGCGTCGCAACGCCAAGGACCAGTCATGATCAAAGCCGCGTACAAACCCTTCGGGCTGATCGTCAGCGTGCTCGGCGGTCTGCTGGCCAGCGCTCTGTGCTCCCGGCTGTGGCGAGCGATGGCCGGCGAGGACGACACCCCTGATGCCACAGACCGTGATCGCACGTGGACTGCGATCCTCGCTGCAGCCGCATTACAGGGCGCACTCTTCGCAGGCGTGAAGGCCGCGGTCGATCGCGCCGGAGCCACCGGATTCGCCCGTGCCACCGGAACATGGCCGGGGAAGACAAACGACGATGACTAAAGAACACAGCGAGGGCGCCTCGGACAAGCCATCGGAGCTGTCGAAGACCTCAGGAATAGCGGTGCTGCGGCGCACGGTCGGTCAGATCAAAGAAGAGCAGCTCACCGACCGCGCAGCCGCGCTGACCTACTACGGCGTGCAGGCGATATTCCCAGGACTGCTTGTCCTGGTCTCGATCCTCGGCCTGCTCGGCCATTCGATGACCCAGAGTCTCATCGACAACCTCGGTCAGGTTGCCCCCGGCAGCGTCAAGTCCTTCATCCAGACGGTCATCACCAACTCGCAGAAACAGAAGGCGACTGCGGGCATCGCCGGCATCGTCGGCATCGTGCTCGCACTCTGGTCGGCCTCCGCTTACGTTGCCGCATTCATGCGCGCGGCGAACGCGATCTTCGGTATCGGTGAAGGCCGTCCGATCTGGAAGACCGCTCCCGTTCGCCTGGCCATCACGCTGTTCATGGTGGTCGGGCTGGTCCTCGGCCTCGTCATCGTGGTCGTGACCGGTCCGGTGGCCGAGCAGATCGGCAACGTGCTGGGCGTCGGCTCCGCTGCCGTCACAGCATGGGACATCGCGAAATGGCCCGTCCTCCTGGTGATCTTCGGGATCATCCTCGCGGTGCTGTACAAAGCCAGCCCGAACGCAAAGACCGGCGGCTCGAAATGGATCAGCCCCGGTGCCGTGCTGGCCATCGTCATCTGGCTGCTCGCCTCCGCGCTCTTCGCGTTTTACGTCGCCAACTTCGGCTCGTACAACAAGACCTACGGCGCACTCGCCGGAGTGATCATCTTTCTGGTCTGGCTGTGGATCTCGAACCTCGCCATCCTGCTCGGAGCGGAGTTCAACGCCGAGCTGGAACACGAGCGCGCGCTGCACGAAGGAATCCCACCTGACCGGGACGACTTCGCCCTCGTGAAGGACAGCCGCAAGCTCGACGACGAGCCGACCCGCGAAGCCGAGCGCACCGCCGCCATTCGCAATCGAGCGCGCGATAGCTAGCGCCATCAGCCGAGCGCGTAGAGCGCCGGAGACGAGACGCCGCATGCGAAGCTGTCCAGCACCGCGCGCCGGGATGACCCCCTTGCGCGGCGTCGTTGTCAGGTCGCCCCTCTAGCCTCGTCCATATCCGAAGCGAAGGGAGACTTCCTTGACGATCGCCGTCACCACCCCGACCGGCCACGTCGGATCACACGTCGTGCGGATGCTGTGTCAGGCAGGCGCGCGTCCTCGCCTGCTGTTGCGCCACCCGGACCGTCTCGACGCCGAGCTGCGTGATCATGTCGAGTTGGCCGTCGGCGACCAGCGCGACGCCGACTACGTCGCTGAATCGACCCGCGGCGTCGAAGCGGTCTTCTGGGTACACCCGGACGATTGGTCCTTGCCCGACCCGGACGCCGACGCCGAACGCACTGGCGAAGGACTCGCGGCGGCGATCCGACGAAACCGAATCCCCCGTGTGGTGTTCCAGAGCAGCGTCGGCGCCGAGCTGCGCCAGGGCGCAGGCTTCATTGATGGACTGGGCCGCGTCGAGCAGCGGCTCGACGCCGCGCGGGACGAGACCGGCACCGCGCTGGTCCACCTGCGCTGCGGCTACTTCATGACCAACCTGCTCATGGACCTCGACGGATTGCGTGCCGGAAAGCTGACCACCCCTCGGTCGCTGGACGACCCGATGCCCTGGGTCGACCCGCAAGACATCGCTTCGGTCGCCGCCGTTCGCCTGCTCGCGGACGAGTGGACCGGCCGGCAAGTGCAGGCCGTACATGGGCCGGCCGATCTGACCTGGACTGAGGCCGCCGCAGCGCTGTCGACGGCGACCGGCGTGTCGCTCGAAGCGCAGCAGATCACCGACGAGGAGCAACGCGCCGCCCTACTCGACGCGGGCATGAGTGACGTGGCCGTCGAGGGGATCGTCGGCATGGCCGTGGGCAAGCGCGACGGGTTCACCCCGGAACAGCCGCGCTCCGTGCTCACCACTACTCCGAGCAGCTTGGCCGGCTGGGCGATCACCCACCTGCGTCCGGCGCTGTAACCCGGCCGGCGGCACTGCACGGCGACTGCGGCGTGTTGCTTAGGCCTGGCAACCTTGAGGAGTGATCGAATCGATCGTGCGCGCAATCGAGACCGCGCAGCTGTTGGCCAGGCCTAACTCCGCGGTGGTCGGGGTGAACCGGCCGGACAAGCCGCCGCAGCTCACCGTCGTCTGATACGAGTGGGACGGCACGACCTTCCGTTTCTCCACGACCCGGTCCCGGGCGAAGTTCCGCTACCTGTTCCGCGACCCGGCAATCTCGTTGCTGGTCGACGATCCCGAGACGCGGTCCTGTGTGGTGGCCTACGGCACGGCTAACGTCGAGGAGACCGGCCATGCCGAACTCTCCCGCCGGCTGTTCGCGCGGTATGTGCCTGGCGCGGATCCCGGGGATCGGCCCACAGATCCGGATCGCGTCGTCGTCGCGATGACGCCCGATCGAATACTCACCGGAGCTGATCAGCTACAGCTCGACGCGGGAGCCCATCACGACGGTACGGTCGTCGGGCAGGTGGAAGTATGCCGCCGGTGTCGCGGCGTTGTGCGACAGCGCGATGAACAGCCGTTTGCGCCAGGTCGCCATCCCCTTGCCTCGCCCGCGCTCGACGGTGATCCGGGACAGGAAGTAGAGCGCTTCGTCGGTGTCGATCTCCAACTCGTCGGTGAGCAGCAGAGCGTCACGCAGCACCGCCGGGATGTCCTGGTCGTCCTGGAACCCGAAGCGCGCGCCGAGATGCACGATCCCGTCATCGGCGTCACCGAGCGGATCGACCGACAGGCGCTGGCTGCGCGGCACGTGCGGCACGTTCTCCGAGACGATGGAGACGATGACGACGTGCTCGTGCAGCACCCGGTTGAATTCGACGTTCGCCCGCAGCGCCAGCGGGACGGTCTCCTTCGTCGGGTGCGGAAACACCGCAGTGC
>JBPCMU010000060.1:0-20848 GCA_051001975.1 Jatrophihabitans sp. | reverse complement strand
CCTCGAAGGTGGCGTGTTCACCCCCGACCTCATCGAGACCTGGATCGACTACAAGCGCATCAACGAGGTCGACGCCATCCGACTGCGTCCGCACCCGCACGAGTTCGCGATGTACTACGACATCTGACATGTGATCGGTGCAGCAGCTGGGCCGGGTCGCATTGCGATCCGGCCCAGTGCGCTGTCCAGCGCCATCGCCGTTCGCTAATTCCGAACGCAGCCCACGCACCACCCGAACCTCATTCCTTCGGCCTAGGCGCGTTCGACTGGCGCGGCGGAACACGTCACCTTCCGCCGGTAGCGTCGAGCTGACCGGATCACCCGCCTCGATCCACTGGAGGTACCGCGATGCCGACGGCGCCGTCGCCCGACCGGTTTCTCAACAGCATTCGGGTCCGGCGCGACGAAGCGGGCCGGGTCCTGGATCTGCGCCGCACCCGATTCATCACTCCGGCCGCCATCGCCGCCGTTGCCGCCGCAGCACTGCTCGCATACCGCGACGGGCAGCCGCTCACCTTCGTTGCTCCTGTCGATACTGCTGCGGCCGGCTACGCGAGCCGGATGGGACTGTCCGACATCCTGGATGACCTCGGCGCCATTCACGACTTACCTTCAGCCGGCGGTCGTAGGCTGGCCGGGCATCTGGTCGAGCTCACCCGGATCCGCAGCGAAGCCGACTCCGACCGGCTTGCCGAACTCGCTCACCGCCAACTCTCGAAACAACGCCCGTCGCAGGCCGTGGCGCTGCACAAGAGCCTCGCGGAAATCGGCGGCAACGTCGCCGACCACGCCCGCTCGTCGGGCTTCCTGATCGCGCAAACGATGCCCGGCCGGAACGAACTGCACCTCGCCGTCGCTGACGCCGGAGTGGGACTACACGCGACTCTCGTAGTCCGCGGTGCCCGCGACGACACCGACGCGCTGGACCTCGCTCTGCACGGGGTCTCCCAGTTCAACCGCGCCGACCGCGGAACCGGCATACCCGAAACGCGCCGCGCCGTGCTCGCTGCCGGCGGTCGCCTCTATCTCGCCAGCGGCCGCTCGTCGGTACGCACCGGCCGGCGCCGAACCACCCCGGGACACACTGACCACCCATATGCTGGGGTCTTCGTCGAGGCTCGAATCCCGCTGCCATAGTGCGATCGGACTACTCTGTAGGTAGCACGTCAGCCTCCCACAGGGCGTCGACGTCCCTTGCATCGGAGGTCACGTCGCCGCACCATCGAGGCTGACAGCATCACTGGAAGGGGACCTACTGATGACAGTCACACTCACCCTGCCCGCCCTCGTCGGCGGTCGGGACCTGGCCACAACCGCGGTAGCCCGATTGGGCGAGATCGCGGACACGGATGTCGTCGTGGATGCCCGCAGCCTCGTCAGCGGCACGTCGTCCTTCGCTGGTCAGCTTGTCCATGACGTGCTCTCGACCGGACGCGCTCGTTCGTTGGCCGTCGTCGGTGCACCAGCTGACTTCAACAACTCCCTCACGGCCGCTGCTGACTCGCTCACCGTCGCCAGCCAGCTCTTGGTCACCCGAGACATGCCTGTCGCTGACGGTCAGACGGCGCACGCATCCTGACCGCACCACGTTCAGCAGCTCGGGACCGTCACTTCGCCGACAGGTCCGAACCCGGGCTGAAGCGGGACGGAACCAAGCCGTTTCGGGACCGGATCGCCGCGCCGATCAGCTGATTCGTATCGTGGAAGGCAGCATCCTCGTCCCCTGCCATCAGCTCACCGGGAGCCAACAGGGCCTCCTGCGCGACCGAATACCAATCCCCGACGCTGTCGGCGACCACGCGTTCGACGCGGACCAACCGCGCTTCCAGCTGCGTCCGCGCTGCGAACTGGGCCTCGTCGCGATCACCCGGGACCCGCCAGGCGAATGACCTCTGCGGACCCCGCGCTCCCGGCCCGACCGGATCGGACTGCGCCGCCTGCGCAGCGGCCTGCCCGTACTCGCGTAACGCTGTGCGGACCATCACCATCGCATCCTGCGCGTCCACCAAGGCCTGATAGCGGCGTTGGTAGCGGCGCTGGAAACCGGCGCGGAGCAGCGCGATGGCACCGGAGACAATCGCAACCAGCAACGCAGCCGAAGACGAGATAACGGCAGCCGCGACAGCCGCGTCCGGAGCCTGCGACATCATCGCCCCCAATCCCGTCGAATGACCGCCGCCATTTCCGGAACAGCCGCCCCGGCCTACGCCCGGCAGCAGCACCGGCCGACGGGTAGTTTCACTGTGCCAGTACCCAGCCGCCTGAGCAGACAGCCACGCTGTTCACTTCCGTACCGCAACACAGCCACACTCACATCAAACAAAACGTGGTCGCATCGCAATGCGGGGCCGCACCGAATTCGAGCCGGATGGTGTGCAGGAACCGGTAGTCATGCCGAGAGTTCCTCAACATCCAGCGCGCGGTCGACGACGAGCGCGCGGGCCACGTCGTCGATGAGTTGGTTGTGCGCATAGGCCCAGCTCTGCAGTACCGCCAGGGCATCAGCTGCATTGAGGCGCGGGCTTGCGTTCACCATGCCAATAGCCACCCAGACCATCATCCGCTCGCTGGCCGCCGGACTGTAAATCCACCCTCGGTCCGGGCCGGTGCTGCTGGCTTGCTGTCGTTGCATGTGCAGCCAAGATGAGCGCGTCAGCCACCCTCGCGGCCACAGCGCACAGATCATCGAGGTCCAGTGCATCAGCCGCGGACGCCTCAGCGAGGTAGAAGTCGATGGCCGCACCCCTGCCGCCGGCGATATGAAGTGGCACCGACACGACTGAGCGGTACGGAGTGCTGGCCCGAAGTTCGGCCCGCAGCACCGGCCCCCGCCGACCCAACTCGTCCTCGTTGGCCCGGATCACGGTCTCGGCGCGCAAACCCGCCAGGCATGGCCCGTCGCCGACGGTGAACTGAAGCCTTTCCGCGGTGGTGGCGAAATCATCACTTGCTCCTAAAGGCACGCGCACCTCACGGTCGAGAAGACTCACTCCGGCACCGTCGACGTCGAGTACGTCCCTAGCCGCGCGGGCAAGCCGATCGGGCAGCAACTCGATCGCCGCCGCATCAGCGTCAGGGGCCGTTGTCCAACGCTGAAAGAATCGCTCAGCCGCCGCTGGGGCTGGAACCTCGTCGGCAGGGTACGGGGCCACATAGTGATCGCTTCCACCATTTCGGGGTATCAGTCGGCTGATACCCACGGATGCTTCCGGGCTAGCTTCGATGTCGTCAGCCGATTTGGATGACGACCTTTCCCTTGGCATGGCCCTTCTCGACGGCGGCGAGGGCATCTGCGGCGTGGTCGAAGGAGACGGTGTCCTCGACGTGCGGATCTAGCTTGCCATCGGCGACCAAGGCGGAGACGAGGTCAAGTACTCGACTTGTGCGATCGCGCTCGATTGCATGGCCGCCCAGCTCCTGAGCGGTATCCGGGTCGCCTGCCGTGATCAGATTGATGCGGTCCTCGAGAAGTTCGGCGACGGCGCGCAGCCCTTCTCCGCCGGCGAGATCTAAGATCGCGTCGACGCCCTGGGGCATCAAGTCGCGGATGCGGTCTGCGACGCCGTTGCCGTAGGGAACAAGGGTCGCGCCCAGCGATTCGACGAGAGGTCGCTTGTCCTCGCTCGCTGTTCCGATCACGTTGATGCCGAGATCGCGGGCGATCTGAGCAGCTCCCACCCCTACCCCACCGCTGATGCCGTTGATCAGCATTGTCTGTCCGGGTTCGAGACCGAGCTGATAGACACCGTCGTACGCGGTGGCGCCGGCGACCGGAAGAGTGGCGGCGTTTGCGAAGGAAACGTGCACTGGCTTGTGCGAGGTCGCCGCGCTGCTGGTCAGGGCGAACTCGGCGTACCCACCCGACCCGGGCGCGACGCTGCCGAACACCTCGTCGCCGACCGCGAACCCGACGACGTCCTGACCGACTTGGCGCACCACTCCCGAGACTTCCGAACCGAGTACGACGGGCGCATCCAGCCTCTGGGTGTCACTTGCGTAGCCGGAGCGGATCTTCCAGTCCACTGGGTTCACTCCCGCTACCTTGACCTCGACGAGCAGCTCGCCGGCCATGGGCGAAGGCGTGCCGAGATCGAAGTAGTCCTGAACGTCGGCGTCGCCATACTCGTCGAACCCGTAAGCCCTCATGCCGAACCCGCGAAGGTGGTGACCAGGTGCTCACCGATTGCGTAACGGGGTCCGGCCAGTCCGTTGCCCATGTGCAGCCTGGTCAACTCGACTTCCGCGACGCCGATGTTGGCAACCAGAAATGCGATTCTCTTGCCGGCAAGGTCGGAACTCATGCACGCCTCCGCGGGATCAAATGGTCATCGAAGGCTGCGTTTCAACCAACCTGGACGCTACGCCGTAGGCGCTGCGTCTGCCATGGACCTCGCGCATCAGGGACTGCGCTAGCGTAAATAGCCTGCCCACGACCGGCCCCTCGCTGACCACTGAGCTCGAAGGAGAGCCGCATGGCCCAGGCATACCTCGAACGCGAGTCGAAGTTTGACGTGCCTGCCGACTTCGTCCTGCCGAGTGTGGCCGGGGCCACCGAGCCGACGACGCATCACCTGCGCAGCGAATACTTCGACACCGCCGATCGACGGCTGCTGCAGGCCGGCGTCACACTGCGTCGGCGCCGCGGCAGCACTGACCTCGGCTGGCAACTGAAAGTGCCGCATCCTCCCTACCGGACTGAGATCCGCTTGCCACTCGACGCTCCCGGCGAGCCAGTTCCGCAGGAACTGGCCGATCTGCTCCGCGGCGCAGTAGCAGGCGGGGAACTGCTTGCATTGGCCATCCTCGACACGCAGCGCACAGTGCGCACGGTATCCGCCGGCGACGGCACGCCTCTCGCCGAACTGGCGGATGACGTCGTGAGCGCGTCGTGCGTCGGGGACCAGGCCACCGCGACCACTTGGCGCGAGGTGGAGATCGAGCTGTTCGAGGGCGCGGTTGAGAACACCCTGCGGACGATCGGTGCTGCGCTACTTCGGGCCGGTGCCCATCCCTCGGCGGCCACCAGCAAGTTGGCGCGGGCGGTCCCTGCTCCGGCGCCGGCGGTCGAACCGGGCACCGCCGCGTCGGTGGTCCTCGTCTACCTGACCGACCAGTACCGCGCACTCATCGCAGGTGACGTCGCCCTGCGCCGCGGCGAAATAGGCAGAGTGCACAAGACGCGGGTCGCGATCCGTCGGCTGCGCAGTGCATTACGCGTTTTCGGATCGCTCTTCGACCCTGGTCACACCGCTGCATTGGATGATGAGCTGCGTTGGATGGCCGGCGTGCTCGGTGCGGTCCGCGACAGCCAGGTGCTGGACCGTCGGCTGCGCGGGCTGCTCGACGAAGTCGACGAGGCCGACCTGCTCGGCCCGGTGTCTGCGCGTATCCATGGCGAACTGGCAGGCCGCCAAGCCGAGAGCTGGGAGGCAGTGCAGGCCGCTCTGGCAGGCGCTCGGTATGTCGCTCTGCTGGGCCTGCTGGGTGATTGGCTGCGCCAGCCTGCCTTGGCCAGTAAGGGCAGCAGGCCCGTTGGAGCGGTGCCTCGCCTGGTCCGCAAGGCCGAACGCAAGGCCAGCCGACGCCTCTCGCGCGCTGCCGAGGGCCACCGAGCCGCGACGCTGCACTCGGCACGCAAAGCGGCCAAGCGGGCTCGCTACGCCTCGGAGGCCGCCCGGCCGGTGCTCGGCGGCAAACGATCGAAGAAGCACGCCAAGCGGTACGAGGCGCTGCAGGACCTGCTCGGCGAGCACCAAGACGCGATGCTCAGCACCACGTTCCTACGCCGCCTGGGCGGCGTTGCCGGAAGCAGTCCGGGCGAGAACGGCTTCGCCTTCGGCGTTCTTTATGAACGTGAGTGGACAACTGCTCGGCGGATCAGCGAAGAAGCCGTGGCGGCGTGCGATCGGCTGTCCTAGCGATCTCTGACCCAAGCTCAGCCGCGACGCTGCGCACCAGACCGTGACCGATGAAACCGATCAGTCTCATCGGTCAGGACTCGCGGACGACCTGGCCAGGTTCTTTGTCCGGCCGCAGTCCGCGCCAAGACGGATGACGCAGTCGGCCGTCGCCAGTCCATTCACTGAAGTCCACCTCGCCGACCAGCCTCGGCGACACCCACCGGGCGTCGCGCGCATCAGGTCGAGGGACATCGGCGAAGGGGCTGGTCGCTCTGACGTGACGGTGAAGTCGGCCGGCCAGGTCGGTGAGCATGGCGTCAGTGAACCCAGTGCCGACCTTCCCGACGTAGTCCAGCCGACCGTCATCGGCGGGAACGCCCAGCAGCAGCGAACCGATCGTGCCCTCGCGCCGGCCTTTGCCAGGCTGCCACCCGCCGATCACTACCTCTTGAGTGCGGATGTTCTTCACCTTGATCCAATCGGGAGACCGCCGACCCGGCATGTAGACCGAGGCGAGCCGCTTCGCCAGCACCCCTTCCAACTGCTGCTCCTGACTCGTGCGCACCGCCTCGGCCCCGCTGCCGGTAAACCCGGCCGGGGTCTGCCAGGCCGGTCCGCTCAACTCCAGCGCTGCCAAGGCAGCGCGCCGGTCAGCGTAGGACTCGCCCAGCAGGGACCGCCCATCCAGATGCAGCACATCAAAGACCAGCAAAACTGCAGGATCACTCTTCGCGAGTCTTGCAGCCGCGGCGGCACTGCTCACGTGCATGCGTTTCTGCAGTCGCCCGAAACTCGGTCGACCGTCCGCACCGAGACTGACGATCTCCCCGTCCACCAACATCGACGCCTTGCCGGCGCTGCCTCCGAGAGGTTGAAGTTCCGGATAGGCAACGGCCATATCGAGCCCGTTCCGAGACATCAAGTTGACCCGGCCCGACTCGATTCGGACCAGCGCTCGCACCCCGTCCCACTTCATCTCATAGCCCCACATGGCATCCGACCTCGGCGGCGGGAGCTCACCGAGCGTCGCCAACATCGGCTGCAGATCCCCCGGCACCGGGACGCGCCGCGACGAAGCCATAGAAGGATCATGCACGGGCTGTCTTCAGTCGGCGGGTGGTATAGCGTCAGAACGTCTGATTGCGGTACCTGCCGCCGTGGTGAAAGGACCCGACCAGAGCGCACCGCCGGTTGGGTGCGTCCAAGTTCGGGCCCTGCGGTGACTGGGATGTTGCAGACGGTCCGTACCCGAGTACATGATTTTCGCCGGTCTGATGGCTGCCGCACTTGCCGTCGAAGCTGAACCGAAGACTCTGGAATCCATTGCCGCCCAGCGCATCTCTGAGTGAAGCGCTGGTCAGCGAGACTCAGGAGGTCGCAATGTCATCAGCAACCAAATCCTTCGAGCGCTTGGTGAGCAGGATCGAGCAAGCTAAGGGCCTTGATGCGCCGTCGGTGGCGGTGGCAGGCGTGTTGAGCCGACTTCTGGGTGGTCCGCGGACCCGCACGCTCCTCTCTGGAACGCCATTGGGACATCCGCTACATCCTGTTCTCGTCAGCATTCCAATCGGCGCGTGGACGGGGGCATCGCTCTTGGACCTGGCGGGCGGGAGATCCTCGCGCCGATCTGCCGAGGCGCTGTTGCTCACCGGTTGTGTCGCAGCCGCGCCGACGGCGCTGGCAGGCTGGAGCGACTGGCTTTCGACAGCCGACGCGGAGCGCAGGGTCGGCTCGGTCCATGCGAGCCTGAATATTCTTGCGCTCAGCCTCTACACCGGCAGCCTTGTTGCACGTCGGCGAGGAAACCATCGACGAGGCGTGGCCCTGGCCCTCGTCGGTGGCGGACTGATCAGCGCTGCCGGTTGGTTGGGTGGTCATCTCACCTATGCGCGTGGGGTCGGCGTGGACACAACGGCGTTTCAGGTCGTCCCGTCCGACTGGGTCGACCTCATACCCGAAGCGGAATTGAGTGCCGACCGGCCAACGCCGGCGTCAATCGCTGGAGTTGCTGTATTGGTCGTGGCCCTGAGTGGCGGGCTGAGCGTGATCGAGGCCCGCTGTACCCACCGCGGCGGTCCATTGCATGAAGGGAAGGTGCGTGACGGCCATGTGGTGTGCCCGTGGCACGCCAGCATCTTCGACCTGCGTGACGGATCCGTTGTCTGTGGCCCAGCGGTGCGTCCGCAGCGGAGATTGGACGTGCGCACAGTCGATGGGATGGTGCAGGTCCGCCGCGGCGATGACCCAGGAAGTTTGCGAGCCAACCCGGTCGGCGGGTGACAATGCACGCTCTGCCCGCCCTCACCCACCGGATACTCAGCCAGCTCGGCTCTCCCCCGGCCGTGTTCTGAGGAGCGTCAACCCGCTGGTTGATGCCCTCAGAGGGTTCGGGCAGCCGCGGTCCGGCCATGGCCCGAAGGTAGGCCTCGGCGCTGATCGCGAAGTTCGCGCCGTGGACGTGATCGTGGTCCTCCTGCAGCCGGTGCTCCACGGCAGTCGTCCAGTACAACGGTCACGCTGCTGGTAACGATTCCGGCCGTCTCTTCTTGTAGGCGCATACGGGCCACATTGACGGCGCAGAGGCAGGCCTCGATGTGGTCTTGCTCGTGGTTGGCCGAAACGACGACAGCGACGTGGCGGATCCTGCGCTCACTCCTCGGGTCGCCGGGCGGTGAGTGCGAGCCGGATCCAGTTTCCCGGTCCACGGCGAGCGCGCCTGCGGCCGCTTCTCGTAGACCACCGGTGCTACGCGAATCGGTGAGTCAGGCAGCCGGCGGGATGAGCGAGGCCATGACGAGGTCGGCCCGGTCCCATGCCCGGTGCAGCCCCATCGCGGCGAACAGTTGGTCGTTGAAGGTCTTGGCGACGGTCTTGCCGATGAGCACGCCAGGGGCGTCGAGGGGGATGCCGACTGCGGCCAGGGTCTCGGCCCCGTTGCCCCAGGCTCCGATCGGCTTACAGTGCCGGTAAGCCTCTTGCAGCAACAGCACCAGCTTGATATCGCCGGTCACGGTGGTGCCGGCCGCGGCGAGCAATGCGTCGAACTCGATCGAGCGAACCGTCAGCAGGGTCCGCTCAACGATCTCGACGCTGGCGCCGTCGGCCAGGGTCCCGCCGACCGGGGCGATGACATGCACCGTCGCGCCGAGCTTCTTCGCCGCCCGACGCAGCTTGCCGATACCAGCCAGATCCGATCCTGCATCGGCGATGACGCCGATCTTGCGGCCGGCGATGGGCCCCGGCTCGAGAACGATTTGAGTCAGCGCACCCGACGGAGTCACCTCCGCGGCTGGCGAGCCGTCTGGAGCGGCCAAACCCAGGCCTGCGGCGACTCGCGCGCACAGGTCGGCGTCGACGTTGGCGAGCACGCCAAGTTCACGCTCCCTGATGGCCTGTTCGTAGCACTTGCCCAGCTCGAAGGTGAAGGCCCCGATTATGTGGGCTTGCTCGAGCGCGCTCAGGCTGCGGTAGAACATCGTTGCTTGAGAGAAGTGGTCGTCGAAGGAGACCGGGTTCGCGCGCACTGCCGTGCCCTCGATTGGTCGTGGGGTCTGGACGTAGCCGTGTTCGGCCTCTCCGGCCAGCAGCGGTTCGTCGCCGTCGATCGAGTTGGGGTGATACGGCGCCACGCCGGTGTGGATCGCGGTCTGGTGCATGCCGTCGCGGAGCATGTCGTTGACCGGGCAGTGCGGGCGGTTGATCGGCAGCTGAGCGAAGTTCGGACCCCCCAAGCGGGTCAGCTGCGTGTCGAGGTAGGAAAAAAGGCGTGCCTGCATCAGCGGATCGTTCGTGACCTCGATCCCTGGAACGAGATGCCCGGTGTGAAATGCGACCTGTTCGGTCTCCGCGAAATAGTTTGTTGGGTTGCGGTTCAAGGTCAACTTGCCGATCAGCTGCACCGGCGCCAACTCCTCGGGCACGATCTTTGTCGGGTCGAGCAGATCAATACCTTGGAATGAGTCGGTGCCGTCGTCGGGCATCACCTGGATGCCTAGCTCGTACTCGAGGAAGGCGCCGTTCTCGATGCCGTCAGCCATATCGCGACGGTGGAAGTCGGGGTCAACCCCGGCCGCAATCTGGGCCTCCTCCCACACCAGCGAATGGACACCGGCGACGGGCTTCCAGTGGAACTTGACCAGGTTCGTCTCACCGTCGGCATTGACCAGGCGGAAGGTGTGGACGCCGAACCCTTCCATCGTGCGGTAGGACCGGGGGATGCCGCGGTCGCTCATCGCCCACATCACATGATGGGTGGCCTCGGTGTGTAGGGACACGAAGTCCCAGAACGTGTCGTGCGCGGTCTGAGCCTGCGGAATCTCCCGGTCTGGGTGCGGTTTGGCGGCGTGAATGACGTCAGGAAACTTGATGCCGTCCTGAATGAAGAACACCGGCATGTTGTTTCCGACGAGGTCGAAGATGCCTTCATCGGTGTAGAACTTCACCGCGAATCCGCGCACGTCACGTACGGTGTCGGCCGAGCCGCGGGATCCTGCCACGGTGGAGAACCGAACGAAGACATCGGTCTTCGCGCCCCGCGCCAGGAACCGGGCCTTGCATACCTTCGCGACCGATCCATAGGACTCGAAAACGCCGTGTGCGGCCGCGCCCCGAGCGTGCACCACCCGTTCGGGTATGCGCTCGTGATCGAAGTGCGTGATCTTCTCCCGCAGGTGGAAGTCCTCCAGCAGGGCAGGGCCCCGCTCGCCGGCCTTCAGCGAGTGATCCGTGTCAGGCAAGCGCAGACCCTGGGCGGTGGTGAGGAACTGGCCAGCTTGTCCTCGGGCATCCAGGGAATTCGGATCGCCCACGACGACTCCGGTCGCGCTGGTTTGCTTCGGCGCGCTCTGATCGGGGCGGCGGGGAGAAGGCATATATCTGCGCTCCACTACATTCACAGGCGTGGAGGCGAGGGTCTTCACCTTGTAATTTGACCTTAACACGGGCGAGCGCGGGGACGTCTTCCGCTTCGGGGCCCGCGGCGAGGGGCGAGGAGCCGACAGGTGACGTGCGCGCAGCCGCTTGAAAACCTGGACGATCAAATCGGGCCGGCGCTCGTGTGGCTCGCCCGAGCGCTGCGCATCAAGGACGCTGAACTCCAGTCGACCCTGGACGCCATCATCGCTTACGCCGTGCAGACCATCGAGCCAGCCGAACACGCCGGCCTGATCCTGGTTTTGAAGGGCCGACTGGTCCCACAAGCCACCCTCGGCGCCCCACCACATGTCCTTGATCTGTTACAGCAGACCACGGGCACCGGGCCCTGCATCGAGGCGGCTCGCGAGCAGGAAGTCATCGGGATCGGGCACACCCTCACCGACCCCCGTTGGCCGCAGTTCGGAGCGCAGGCCGCTGAACTAGGCGTGGCCAGCATGCTGTGTGTACCACTCTGGGTTGATGACCTGCGCCTAGGCACACTCAGCTTGTATGGCCACAAACCAGATGCGTTTGCCCCGCAGCACCGCGAGCTAACCAACCTCTACGCAGCCTTCGCCGCCATCGCCCTGGCTGACGCCCAGCGCACTGCCCAACTTCAGCACGCCTTGCGCAACCGGGACCTCATCGGCCAGGCCAAGGGCATCCTTGTCGAACGCATGAGGATCACCTCCGAGGAGGCATTCGCCTGTCTATCGCAAGCTTCTCAGCACGTTAATCTCAAGCTCACCGCGGTCGCCCAGCACCTCATCGACACTGGCGAACTGCTCGACTCGTTCCACGCGTGACGACACGCGGCCCGCGCATTGTTAGTCGGCGATTCGGGCCGCAACACCGTCTTTGGGACAGTCGTCCAACTACCGAGCGCCACGCTACTAACAGAAGGGTCCATCGTGTCTGACACCGTGAAGAGTCTTACTCGCGTTTCGCTTGTGATCGAGGCGAGTGCGAAGCGGGTGTTCGCTGAATTGTCCGACGGGTGGGCCTACGTAGGGTGGGTTGTCGGCGCGAGTCACATCAGCGGCGTGGACGCGTCGTGGCCGGCAGTTGGCAGCAAGATCCAACACCAGGTCGGAATCTGGCCGATGGTGATCTCCGACGACACGGAGTCGAAGGCCTGCGAGCCCGATGAGCTGTTGCTGCTGCAAGCGAGCGCCTGGCCGCTCGGGCAGGCGACCGTGGAGATCCGGCTGGAGGCGCAGTCTGCGGACCGGACGCGGGTGACGATAGGTGAGGCCCCGAGCGCCGGTCCCGGCGTTTGGCTGGACAACCGGGTTTTGCGATGGGCCTTGAAGCGCCGCAACGTCGAAACCCTGCAGCGACTCAAGGACCGTGCCGAGAACAGGACCATGCCCCGATGACGAGGCGCGCAGATGTCAGGGACCCGCAGATCCGTCACGGTAAAACCGGTCCAGCACGTGATGTGTCGCGCGGCGTCGCGCAGCCCCGAGCCAGCGTTGATCGCTGAGCACGGCGCGCGCTGCAAGTGCCCCGCATCCGCCATGCACTCCTCCGCCGGGATGGATGGCCGCGCTGCCCAGGTAGAGGCCGTCGAGCGGGGTACGTGGGCCGCCTAGGCCGGTTACCGGGCGGAACACGAGCTGTTGGAACAACTGAGACGTGCCGCCGTTGATTGCGCCACTGCCGAGGTTCGCGTCCTGCGCGTGCAGGCTCGACGGCGTCTGGACCTCGCGGTCGATGATCAGATCACCAAAACCGGGCGCGTAGGACTCGATCATCTCGTCCAGCCGTGTTGCTAGTTGGTGCGCTGCGGCGTCGTCCGTTGTTCCCCGAGGCAGGTGGGTGTACGCCCACATCGCTTGAGTGCCGATCGGTGACCGTGTCGAATCGACAGATGTGGTCTGGCCGATCAGCGCGAACGGGGTGCGCGGGATCTGGCGGGTCTCCAGATCTGCTGCCCAGTGCACGATTGCGTTTGCGTCTGCGCCGGCGTGTACCACCCCTGCACTGCGCGCCTGGCGCGCTGTCCAGTCCGGCGTCGCGCTCAGCCGATAGTTGACCTTGACGGTGGGAAAGTCCCACTCGAAATTATCCAGGTCTCGGTTCAGTCCTGCCGGCAGATCCGTGCGATGCAGCAGCTCCCGGTACAGGTTGAGCGCTGACACATCCGCCACGACAGCGCGATTCGCCAAGACAGTGTGCCCGCTGGCCGTGCGTACCCCGTTGGCCCGGCCTGCCGAGGTTGAGATCTCGACAACGGGTTCGCCCGTTCGCAGGTCGGCGCCGGCGCGCTCCGCTCGCGCGGCCAGTGCGGCCGACAGCCGGCCCGCGCCGCCGACCGGGACGGGGAACCCCACATCTTGGGCGAGCATGGCCATCAGCCAGCCCATCAGGCCACTGATCGGAGCTACGGGTGGGGCGTCGGCGTGCATCGCGTTGCCGGCCAAGAGCGCACGGCCGCGTCGGCCTTCGAACAACTCCTGACCCATCCGGACGGTGGGCAGTGCCAGAAACCGAGCGAAGCGCATCATCTCTGCGGTACCGCCGACGAGTTTGCGCAGTCGTCGCGTCGCCGCAACGGGCGGCCACGCAGTGAGCATGGCGTCGAGGAAGGCACTCGAGATGCGGTCGTACTCCTCGCACAGCTGCAACCATGCCGCACCGTCACGGGGAGATTCTTCGGCGAGGTTGGCCGCGGTCACCGTACGGTCGCGGTGGATGATCGCACCGTCCGGGTCATGCCGATCGAGTGGATGAGCGAGCGCGATGTCGGCCCTCGCCCATTTCAGACCATGTGCTTCCAGTTCGAGGCCTTTCATGATCGGCGACGCAGAGACGAGTGGGTAGCTTGAGCTGAAACGGTCCGTCGTCCAGCCTTCTGACTCAGTGGATTTCACGGCTCCGCCGAGCTGCGAGGCGGACTCGAGCAAGAGCACCGACAAGCCGCTGTCGGCTAGCAAAGCTGCGCTGACCAGGCCGTTCGGTCCCCCGCCGATGACCACCGCGTCCACGACGGACGGCAACGCCACGTTCGTCGGCACGATCACCACCTCCGTGGTCCGCTTCGCGCTCCCATAGACAACTGAGAGATGAGCTAGCCGGCTGGTTCGTCCTCGGCGTTTCGCTGGGCGTGTTCGCGGCCTGCTGGGTTGGCGGTCTTCCGAGGATTGGGCAATCCCGTCGGTGAGCCATCGCTGTCCTCGGCCGGGTTCGCCCCGTCAGACGCTGGTGTTTGATCGCCACGGCGTTGCTGATGGGTGGTGTCGGGTTCGATGTCCTCAGGCTTGTTAGTCATGCGCGGCTCCTCTGCTCGCTGCGCGAGTTCTCGCGCCGATCGACCGTACGCGCTCGTCGGGTCGACCGTCGCATTCTTCAGAGGAGCCGGCCGCTCGGCGACGTGCTTAACTGGATCCCTCGCTGAACAGCCGCGAGGGCCGTGGGCAGCCTGCCTGCGATGACGTCAATTCTCGACACACCGCCGACCTGGGTCGGTGGTCGAACGCACACCCCATGCGGGAGCTCAGCCCTCTCACCGCGGTGCGTGATTCGGATGGGAGAAACATGAAAGCACTCACCTGGCAGGGCAATGAAGACGTGCAAGTGATCGACGTGCCCGACCCACAGCTCGTGAACGCGACTGACGCGATCGTGCGGGTCACGTCGACGGCCATCTGCGGCTCGGACTTGCATCTCTACGGCGTACTCGGCCCGTACCTGAAGCCCGGTGACGTGCTCGGGCACGAAGCCATGGGCATCGTGGAGGAGGTTGGCTCGGAGGTCGCCGGGATCGCACCTGGCGACCGGGTCGTGGTCCCGTTCAACATCTCGTGTGGGACGTGTTGGATGTGTTCCCGCGGATTGTTCGCGCAGTGTGAGACGACCCAGGTCCGCGAGCAGGGCAAGGGTGCCGCCTTGTTCGGCTATACCTCGCTCTACGGGTCAGTGCCCGGTGGCCAAGCGGAGTACGTGCGAGTACCCCAGGCTCAGTTCGGCCCGATCAAGGTCCCGCATGACACGCCCGACGATCAGTATCTGTTCCTGTCCGACATCCTCCCGACCGCGTGGCAAGCGGTCAGTTACGCCGGCGTAGTGCCCGGTTCCACCGTGGCGGTGCTCGGTCTCGGTCCGGTCGGTCAATTCGCCGTCCGCATCGCTGCCCACTTGGGTGCGGCTCGCGTCATTGCCGTGGACACGGTTCCGGAGCGGCTCGCACTGGCGGGCCGCTACGGCGCTGAGACCCTCGACTTTTCCGAGGTTGACGACGTCGCCGCCACGTTGATCGACGCCGTCGACGGCCGGGGACCCGATGCTGTGATCGACGCCGTCGGGATGGAGGCGCACGGCAACAAGGCCGTCGCGCTCGCGCAGAAGATGACCGGACTCTTGCCTGACGCCGTCGCCCAGAAGGTGACCGATCGATTCGCCGTCGACCGACTGGACGCACTGCACGCTGCGCTCAAGGGAGTGCGGCGCGGCGGAACGGTGTCGATCAGCGGTGTGTACGGCGGCGAAGTCGATCCGATGCCCATGATGGAGATGTTCGACCGCGGCGTGCAGATCAGAATGGGTCAGGCCCACGTACGCAGGTGGATCGCTGACATCCTGCCGCTGGTGTCGGACGACACGGACCCACTGGGCACCATGGATCTGGTCACCCACCGAGTGCCACTCGCCGATGCACCGGCCGCCTACCGGACCTTCCGCGACAAGCAAGACGGTTGCATCAAGGTCGTCCTGACACCGTGAGCCGCCAGCACCCGCACACGCCGTGCGTCGTATTGGTGATCGGCGCATCGAGCGGGATCGGCCTGTCCGCCGCACGCGCCTTCGCCGCGCGCGGTGACCACCTGATTCTCGCCTCCCGCAACGGTGCCGGGCTAGCTGCTGCCGCCGAGCAGGCGCTGGCCGACGGCGCTGCGAGTGCACTCGTGCTGACCGCCGACGTCTGCGAAGAGGATGAAGTCGACACCCTGTTCGACCGAGCGATGGACCAGCATGGTGTGCTCGACGTCGTCGTGCACACCGCGACGGTGATGGCCTACGGAACGGTCAACGAGCTACCCAGTGACGTATTCACCAAGGTGGTCCGCACCGCGATCGAAGGCACGTTCTTCGTAGCGCGCAGGGCGGTATCCGTGTTCATCGGCCAGCAACGAGGCACGCTGGTGATCGTCAACTCATTGCTGGGAACCATCGCCGCACCAGAAATGGGCGCATACGTCACCGCAAAATGGGGGCAGGCAGGTCTGATCCGCACGCTGCAGATCGAGACCCGCAAGCAGCACGCCATCAACGTGTGCGCAGTCTCGCCCGCCGGAGTCAACACCCCTATCTACGCTCAGGCAGCCAATGTCACCGGCCGCACCGCCCGGCCGCCGATCCCCGTCGACCCACCCGAGAAGGTCGCACAGGCGATCCTCCGATGTGTCGACAGGCCCAAGGCTCGGCGCTCAGTCGGACTGGCCAACCCACTCATCGTCCTCGGGTTCCGGCTCTTTCCCGCCATCTTCGACGCACTCGTCACGCCGTTGCTGCACCTAGTTTCGCTCACCCGCAAACCGACTGACGCCACCACCGGCAACGTCTTCGAGCCGAGGCAGAGCGGAGACGCCGAACACGGACCCTGGGTGAGCAGGTGGAAACCCCGGCCTTAAGCAAGACTCGCGAACTGAGACACGCGTCCGTCGTCCCTCAGTGCAGGTGTCGCGGCTTGTTTCGTCGGGCGGCAGCCCAGATCAGTGTGAGTCCGGCGACGAACATCCCGCCGCCTACTCCGGCGATCCCGCCGAGATCCTTAGCGCCTGTGGCGGCCAGCCCGGTGCCTCCGCCGGACACCGGCGTTGTAGCGGAGCCCGACCGAGGTCGTGCGGCGACGGTGATAGACCTAGCTGCCGACGAAGACGCCACAAAGTGTAGGTAGCCGTTGTAAGTGGCGGTGATTTTCCGTGTCCCCGCGGTCCCTGCGGGCACCTTCAATGTCGCGTGCCCGGTGGAGTTGAGCGCCACTGTGCCCAGCACCTTCGTCCCTTCTCGGAAGGTGACGGTGCCGGTCGGGGTGCCGCCGGCGCCGGAGACTGCTGCGGTCAGTGTCACGGTGCCGCCGGTGGTGCTCGCCTTCGGCGATGCAGTGACGGTGGTGGTGGTCTTCTTGGGTGTCGTCGTGTCACAGGCCGGCATCGTGAATACGTTGTCGTCCAGGGATACCTGGCCGTTGCGTGCCAGCGCCCGTCGCTGCACCGTGGTTGCGGTTGTGACTGAGATCGACTGCAGCGCCATGATGGTTCCGATGAACGGCGATGCGGTCCCGAGGGTCGCGGAACTGCCGACCTGCCAGAACACGTGGCACGCTTGCGCGCCGTTGATCACGCGCACGTGACTGGCGGACGCAGTGATCAGCGTCTTCGCGACCTGAAAGATGAACACCGAGTTGAGGCTGCCCTGACCGTCGAGCGTCACGGTGCGGGACGGCAGCGGCCAGGGCCGGACAACCGTGGACGCTCGGGTACTGGGTGCCAGGATTAAGCCACCTCCCTGCTCCGGCGGTGCGCGACGGAGGCTGGTCGGCCATGGGTCCGAACTGCCGTGGCGGGATCAGCTTGGTCCGGCGCCACTTTCCTGCGGGTTGATGGTGGTGCGGTCGCGGGCGGTCGACTCGCCGGTTGGCCGGTTCGACGGATCGGCGTGCTCGCCGGTGTCGACTCGGCCGGCTTCTTTGCCGTCCTTCTCGGCGATGTCCTCGCCGCGGCGACCGACGCTCTCGCCGACGTTCTCCGGCGCCTGACGACCGGGGTCATCTGCATCAGGCGGCTCGTCGGCTTGCGGCTCATTGGGTTCCCGCAGGGCTTCTTCACTGCCCATTGCGCGGGCAGTGCCCATGGCTCGGTCTTCGCTGCCGCTACTTCGGTCGTCATACGGCGGCAGTGTGCTGGCGCTGGTGTCGATCTCCCCACCGGGAGCAGGGTTGACACCCTCGTGGTAGTCGTTGCCGACTCGATCCTGCTTCGGTTCTTCTGTCGAGGCCATCGAAGGCTCCTGTGTGAGTGGTGCGGCGGTGGCCGCGGCAGCTGGTTGCGCCCTCCACCTGATAGGCCCTTTGTACGCCCACTGCAAGGACAGCACCAGCCCACCACGTCGAGCCGAACGACCAATGGTCGATCTCGGATGTGCCTACACAGCCGAAGTCGGCTGCCGATCGGACACCATCACATCCACGCTCAGCGCTGGGTCTGACGCCTCCACCTGCTCCCGCCGTGATCCGGTGGCGGGGCCGGCTGGGTCGGTCATCTCGTTGAGGTGGTGTCCGAGCATGCGCAGGTCAAGTTCTCCGGTGTTGATGATTTCCTTGGCGATGGCTGCGATCTTTCGGTTGGCGTTCTGGCTGGCCATCCGCAGAACGTCGAAGGCCTGCGGCTGGGTGATGTGGTGGGTGGCCATGATGATGCCCATCGCGGTCCCGATGTTGCGGCTGCTGGTCAGGGCTTTCTCCAGGTTTGCGGCGCGGTCGCGGTGGTGCACGTTCGACATGATCGCGGCGCCGAGGGTGGCGATGACCAGTCCGAGCGGCGCGGCGAGTGGGACGAATGCGCCGGGTTTCGATGCGTAGAAGTTCATCCTGGCGCGCTGGGTGTCGTCCTCGAGAAACATCCGGAAGGACATCATGCTGTGCACGCCGGTCTCCGTCACCGCGCGGCAGCCGAACTCCGGCCAGCGGGTGTCGGTGGCGAGGTCATCGGTGCGGTAGATGGTGTGCTGCAGCGCAGCATCCACGCACGGCCCGGAGTTCAGTTCGTACTGGATCGCATCCACCCGCATCGGCAGTTCGCTCGTCGCGCCGACTGTGCGGAACACACCGTTACGGCCGATAGACACTGCCGCATCGACCGCTCCGGGAACGATAGCCACCGCGCGACGGCTGAGCATCGTCAACGTTTCATCGCGCGGGAGTTCCGGATCGAACTCGCTGCCGACCGTGTTGAACAGTCCCGCGAGTTTGAGAAGCAGCTCTGATTCCATCGCTGTCACAGCAACCACCGAACGAGAGAAGGGGTCACCGGTGTGCAAGCAGCGAAGTGACCAGAGAAGTTGCCAGCTGTTAGTGCCTGGGGCAAAGACTACCCCTGCGGGGGATGGCCTCCGGGCTCGGACGACGGCCGACATCATCGTGGCTGGCGATCCTCGACGGATCGCCCGGCGCCGCCCATGGCTGGCCGGACAATGTGTCGGCCAGCAGGCGGATTGGCTGTCATTCCCGGTCGAGCGCGCCATCGGTAAGGCGGCCGAGCAGCGCGTTCAGGTCGGGATAGGTTGCGATCGCTCCCGCCTCAGCCAGCTCCGCTTCACTGGTCGCTCCGGTCGCGATGCCTACGCACGGCATGTCGGCCCTCGCTGCCGCCTGAACATCCCAGATCGAGTCGCCGACAAAGATCGAGTCCGCGGCCCGAAGCTCGGCTCTGTCGAGTGCGACCTGCACGATCCCGGGATGTGGTTTGGACTCGTCAGCGTCGGCGGAACTGGTCGAAGCAGCCAAGTGCTCGTCGCTGTCGAGTACACCACGCAGCATCTGCAGGTCATCGGCTGTGGCCGAGGAGGCGAGCACCACAGACTTACCGGCAGCATCACACCGAGCCAGCAGGGTGCGCGCACCAGGCAACGCTGCGATTCGACCCTGATGCGCGCGGTACAACGCCGCCTGGGCATCGCTGATCGAATCGGCGCCCTCCGGTTCGTCACCCAGGAGGTGCGGGAGAAGTTTGTCCGACCCGAGTCCGATTGCCTTGGCGATCGCGTACATCGGCACGACGTGCCCGTGCTGGCGAAGCGCCTCCCCCCAACAGACCGCGTGCAGATACACGGTATCGACGAGCGTTCCATCCAGATCGAAGAGCACACCAGGCTTGCTCAACGTGATCGGCCCCCTCGGCCTGCTATCGACTCCACCCTGCTCGGGCGGCCGAGGTTCGGGTGTCGATCGGAAGTGATCATCACGCTCCCTCGTCACAATCGGGAAACCGAGTCCATCGGCTTCGGTGGCAACGACTACGAGCATGTCAGGGCGCTACCCATGTGGTAATGAGCGGCAGCGTACGGCGCAACCGGCTGAGTGGTCACACCTGCTTGACGGTCAGGGGAGATGCCGTTCATCCCGTAGTATGTGCGTAGTCCGGTCGTGAAAAAGCGCGCGGCTCCCGCCACTCGGCGAAGGAAGCCATGTCCACAGACGCGATTGTGTTGCTCAAGGCCGACCACAAAGACATCAAGGCTCTGTTCAAGCAGTTCGACAAGGCCGGCGAGACCGCCACGAAGGCAAAGGGCAGTCTCGTTCGGAAGATGATCGAGCTGCTGACGGTACATACCTACATCGAGAACGAAGTGATGTACCCCGAGGTCCGGAAGTTGCTCCCTGACCTGGAGGACGACATCCTCGAGTCCTACGAGGAACACCACGTAGCGGACGTGCTCGTGATGGAACTGGCTGCGCTGAGCCCAGATGCCGAACGCTTCGACGCGAAGACAACCGTGCTGATCGAGAACGTCACCCACCACATCGACGAAGAGGAACAGGACTGGTTCCCCAAGGTCCGCGCCGGCCTGGGTCGCAAACAGCTCGCCGAGTTGGGCGAGCAACTCCTCGCCGCCAAGAAGCACGCACCCACCAGCCCTGCGCAACCCAGCGCCGTCAAGAAAACCATCGACGCCCTGATCAAATAGTCGGGACACCAGGCAACAGGTCCGGCTTCATCCGGGTTCCGCTGATACTTGCGGGGCGCGTCGCCGACGACCGCGTAGCAGGCAATCGCTATCGGACCGCGGTGCACCTGTGCACCTGTGCGCCTGATGGCCCGCCGTGCACATCGCCACTGATCGTTCAGTTTTCGCATAGTTCCGGTCGCAATTCTACGAGTAGATGGGCAGCACATGTCAGACACAGTTCAGTCGCCAGCCCCATCAGATCGCGAACCATCGCTCGGCGAACTTGTCAGCCAACTCTCCGAGCAGACGTCGCGGCTGGTTCGCGACGAGTTGCGCCTCGCGCAGGCCGAGATGACTGCGAAGGG
>JBPCMU010000059.1:0-35108 GCA_051001975.1 Jatrophihabitans sp. | reverse complement strand
GCCGACTGATCACCGACGACCACGGCCGCCTGATCGACTACGGCACCCAGACCTACCGCCCACCAGCACGCCTGGCGGCGTTCATCATCGCCCGCGACCAGACCTGCACCTTCACCTCCTGCACCCGACCCGCAGTCGCCTGCGACCTGGATCATCTTCGGTCCGCCAAGGACGGCGGGCCGACCTGCGAGGGGAACCTGCACCCGCTGTGCCGCAGGCACCACCGGTGCAAACACCAAACCGACTGGCACCCGCAACGACAACCCGACGGATCCACCACCTGGACCAGTCCCACCGGCCACCAATTCCACACCCGGCCCGACCCGCTACCCACCACCATCGACCCCAGGCCAGCGCAATCGCCACCCGAACCAGTCGACCACCCCGACCCGCCACCGTTCTGACCGTTGGATACTGCCGGACCGGCAGCGAAGCAATGGTGAACGCCAACCGGCGCCGTCAGGTGTGCATTTGCGCGCCCTTGAGGACCTTGTCGACTGCGTTGCGCGACCCGCGGAGGGCGATCCCGACCAGATTGAGGTCGTCGCGATTGACAGCTCGGACCGCAGCCCGGTTGTCCCGGTCGTTGCCGGTGCCGAACAGGTCGGCAGTGAAGATCGACATCTTCAGTCCCCGTCCAAGCGCTCGGCCGTGGGCCGCCGTGAGCGTCTCCTTCGACCCGGCGAAGACGAGGACTGGCTGGCCGAACATCGGCAGGTACTCGGTGTCGTCGGCGTCGAGGTAAAGGTCACCGATCGCATCGGGATGAACTGCCGCGACGCCGCTGGCCAGGAATGCGGCGACGTTGAGTCGCTGCCAAGTCTGCAGGTCGTCGCGGAGCAGGATCGCGATCTTGGTGTCGAATCGGACGGGTTCGTTGTCGGCGTCCACCGCACCAGCATCCCGCCGCCCGACGCGCCAGGTCTTGTACGTTCTTGACGTGGTGCAACGCTCGGAGATCAGAGCCTGGCGCCCGGACGTGGCGGGTATCCGTGAAGTGTTCTATGCGCACTTCACCGACCACGCGTACCCGTCGCACACCCACGACGCGTGGACGCTGCTGCTGGTAGACGAGGGTGCCGTGCGATACGAACTGGACCGGCACGAGCATGGTGCGCTCCGCTCCCAGGTGACGCTGTTGCCGCCGAACGTTCCGCATGACGGTCGGTCCGCGAGCGCAGGGGGCTTTCGCAAGAGGGTCATCTACCTGGACGCATCGGTGTTGGGTGCAAATCTCGTGGGCGCTGCGGTGGATACGCCGGCACTGCAGGACCCAGTTCTGCGCGATCGCATCGATCGCCTGCACCACGCGCTGCGCGGCCCAGGCCAGCAGTGGGAGGCGGCGAGCCGACTGGCACTCATCTGCGATCGCTTGGGTCAACATCTGGTCGGCGCGGTGACCGCACCCGATCCGCGGCCCGACCCGCGGCTGGCGCAGCGGCTACGGGACTTGCTCGACGAGCGAACGCCGGTCGGCATGAACCTCGACGAGGCAGCCGCCGAACTGCACGCACATCCCACCCACCTGGTCCGGGCGTTCACCCAGGAATTCGGGCTGCCCCCACACCGGTATCTGACGGGACGCCGCGTCGATCTGGCGCGCCGCCTGTTGCTGGCCGGACAACCCGCCGCCGAAGTAGCCACTGCGGTCGGCTTCTACGACCAGGCCCATCTCACCCGGCACTTCAGCAAGATGCTGGGCACCACGCCGGGGCGCTACCAACGGGTCGGCTGAGCCATGCCAGCGGTTGCCCGTGCTCACTCGGCCAAGCGCCCGGGCAGAGAGGTGGCCGTGGTCTTCCCACTCGAGCCTGCTGAAAGGATCACGAACGCGTCCCGCCGCCTGATCCCAGCGACGGTGTGCATACCTTGCAACAGCAGATGGAATACTTCAACTCGCCGTTGACATCAATTAAGATGGTCCCTACCGTGTGGTGGGCCAGTCAGAAAGGACCAGTGCCTGTGGCAGCTTCCCCACGTCCCACCGGAGCAGCGCGCGCCAAGCGGCGCGCCGCGGCCGAGGCGGACAACGCCTTCGTCGACAGCCTCGTCACAGTTGTCGAGCGGCTGTCGGATGCGCTGCTGCCGACCACCGAGGTGGTGCTGCACGACCTTCGCAAGCTGCCGTCCTCGATCGTGGCCGTGGCCGGCAACGTCACCGACCGCACCGTCGGTGATCCGCCGACCGATGTCCTGCTCAGATACATGGCGTCGGGCTCGCGGGAGGACCTGCTGAGCTATCCGACCGACCTGCCTGGGGGTCGGAAGCTGCAGTCCTCGACGATCATCTTCCGCGACCAGGCCGATGCGCCGTTGGCTGCGCTCTGCGTCAACAACGATGTCACGCACTGGCTGTTGCTGCGGCAGGTCGCCGAATCGGCATTGGGCTCGCAGCACCCGCTGGAGGGGATCGCCGATCCCACTGGAGTGGTACTAGCGCTGGCCGCGACCACAGCGCAGAACGGCACTCCTGTCCTGCGCGGGCAGACAACTCCGCCCAACGGCGAGTGGTTTGCGCACAATATCGACGAGTTGGCTGACCACATGATCACCCAGGCCATCGACGAGGTCGGCGTCCCGGTGGATCTGATGAAGAAAGAGCACAAGATCCGCGTCGTCCAGCAACTGCGGGAGCGCGGCATGTTCCTGATCCGCGATGCGATCGAGACGGTTGCCTCCAGCCTCGAGGTCAGCCGATTCACCATCTACAACTACCTGAACGAACTCGCCGCGGAGGAAGAATCGTCGGCCAACCGCAAGTCGTCAGCGAGCGGACGCAACCAGCGAACCAAGTAGGAGAGCAACGGATGAGTCAGTGGGCAACCGGATGGTGTTGTGATGAGTGATCCCAGGTCAGCCGAG
Organism: Jatrophihabitans sp.; assembly: GCA_051001975.1. Lineage (GTDB taxonomy): Bacteria > Actinomycetota > Actinomycetes > Mycobacteriales > Jatrophihabitantaceae > DATAEG01. The sequence goes on along the minus strand of JBPCMU010000059.1, from coordinate 32,246 downwards.
AGCGAGGCCTTCGCCGAACAGATCGACGCAACCACCCTTGACACGCTGCGTTCGCGAGGCAGCGTCAAGTGGACAGTTCCCGGCCCGACCGGGTTGGGTGCGTTCGTCGCCGAGATGGACTTCGGTGCGGCGCCACCGATCCTGGATGCGCTCGCGAAACTCTCCGCCGACGCGAACTTCGGCTACCTCGCCAAGCCGCTCGCCGACGACCTTGCGGATGCCTGCGCCACCTGGCAGCAGGAACGCTACGGCTGGGCGGTCGACCCGGCGAGTATCCATCCGCTACCCGACGTCATCAAGGGCCTAGAGATCGCGATCACACACTTCTCCCGGCCGGGTTCGCCGGTCATCCTGCCCACCCCGGCGTACATGCCGTTCCTGTCGGTGCCGCCGTTCCTCGGTCGCGAGATCATCGAAGTGCCGATGCGCAACGACCACGGCATGTTCACCCTCGACCTGGAGGGCATCGACAAGGCTTTCCGCGACGGCGGGCACCTGATCATCTTCTGCAACCCGTACAACCCGTTGGGTCGGGTCTTCAGCACCGAGGAGATGACCGCGCTCACCGAGGTCGTCGACCGTCACGGCGGCCGGGTGTTCTCCGACGAGATCCACGCACCCTTGGTCTACAAGGACACTCGGCACATCCCGTATGCATCGACGTCGGAGACAGCGGCCGGTCATACCCTGACCGCCGCGTCCGCGTCCAAGGCCTGGAACTTGCCGGGGCTGAAATGCGCCGAGGTCATCCTGACCAGCGATGCCGACCGGGAGATCTGGAAAGAGATGGGGATGTTCGCCTCGCACGGGGCCAGCACCCCCGGTGTCGTGGCCAACACCGCAGCCTTCCGGCACGGCGGGCCGTGGCTGGCCAACGTGCTCGACTATCTCGACGGCAACCGCGCGCTGCTGGCCACCCTGCTGGACAAGCACCTGCCCGAGGTCGTCTACCGGCCGCCGGACGGCACCTACCTGGCCTGGTTGGACTTCACCGAGCTGGACCTGCCGGTAAGCCCGGGCAAACTGGTTACCGAGCAGGCCGAGGTCGTCGTCGTGGACGGGCCGGCGTTCGGCACGGGCGGGCCGGGATCCCTCCGGTTCAACTTCGCGACGCCGCGGCCGATCCTCACCGAGATGGTGGAGCGGATGGCGGCCGCGGTGCGCAATCCGTCCCTGCAAGCGGCCAGTTGACGACACACACCCAGGCTCACCCCCGTACGCCCGGCTCGGATGAAAGGCGAACCCTGCATGTCCACCGTCACCGCTCCTGAGTGGCAGACGCAGTCGCCGGTGCAGGCCGCCCAGCGGCGCACCGTGCGAGTGCTGATCTTCACCCAGATCGTGGGCGGCGTCGGCGTCGGCGCGGCGGCCTCCATCGGTGCGCTGTTGGCGGAGTCGGTGACCAACTCGGAGACCTACGCGGGGTTGGCTCGTACCTCATCCACATTGGGTGCCGCGGTCGTCGGGCTACCGCTGGCCCTGTTGGCGATGCGGCGCGGTCGGCGTGGCGCCCTCGCGCTCGGCTGGGCGTTGGCCGCGGCCGGCGGAATCGTGCTGGTCGTGGCGGCTGCAACCGAGAACATCGTGCTGCTGGTGCTCGGCATGTTGATGTTCGGCTCGGGCAGCGCGACCAACCTGCAGAGCCGTTATGCGGCAGCGGATCTGGCATCGCCGGCGCATCGGGCAAGGGCGCTGTCGGTCGTCGTGTGGTCCACCACCGTCGGCGCGGTCGTCGGACCGAACCTGGCCGGGCCCGGGGCGAAGGTATCTGCAGCGTTCAACCTTCCGAAGTTGGCCGGCGGGTTCATCATCTCCTCGGCCTGCCTGTTCGTCGCGGCCGCGATCCTGTGGGTGTGGCTGCGCCCCGACCCTCTCCTGCTGGCTCGCAAGCACGAGGCCGACGAGGCTGCCGCGGCGGATCCGCTGGCTGCCGCCCTGCCCACCAAGGGCGTGAAGATGGGTGAGGTGGTGCGGCACATCGCATCGCTGCCGATGGCCCGTTTCGCATTCGTGGCGGTGGTCCTCGGGCACACCGTGATGGGTGCGGTAATGACGATGACGCCCGTCGAAATGGTCAATCACGGCGCGTCGCTCACGGTCGTCGGTTTCACCATCAGCATGCACGTGGTCGGCATGTACGCCTTCTCGCCGGTGGTCGGCTGGCTGGCCGACCGGATCGGCCGGATCACCGTCGTGCTGATCGGTCAAGGCATCTTCATCGCGTCGGCGTTGTTCGCTGGGCTGTCCCGCGGTTCGGTCGCGCCGGTCACCATCGGGCTGTTCCTGCTCGGGCTGGGCTGGTCGTTCTCGCTGGTGGCCGGCTCGGCGATGCTGGGTGAGGCGGTCTCGCAGCGGCTACGGCCGGCGGTGCAGGGCACTGCGGACACCACCATGAACGTGGTGTCCGCGATCGCTGCCGGCGTCGCCGGCCCGGCGCTGGCAACGATCGGCTTCGGTGGACTGAACGTGCTCGCCGGCATCCTGGTGATACCGGTCGTACTGCTTGCCCCGTCGGTGATCTTCCTCGGTGGCGGCACTCCCGGCGGTGGCCGGCCGCGCTTCGTGAGGCCCGCCGCGGCCGCCTGACTATTACGAGGCGGGCGGCGGGCTGAGCTGGCCGATGCGGATCGCGTTGCCGAACGGGTCACGGAACCCGAAGTCGACGCCGTAGGACTGTTCGGTGGGCTCCTCGGGCAGGTCCACGCCGCGATCCTTCAGTTCCTGATGTGTCTTTTGTACATCGTCAGTCCAGAAGATGAGCCAGCCCGCCGCGGCGCCTTTGCTGAGCAGGTCGCGGGCCTGATCGGCAGTCTTGTCGTCCATCATCGGCGCGCCGGGCTTGTCCAGCATGATCTGCCGATCTGGCTGGCCGGGGACGTTGATGGTCAGCCAGCGCATGAAGCCCAGGTCGACGTCGGTGTTGACCTCCAGGCCGAGCTTGCCGACGTAGAAGTCCAGCGCCTCGTCCTGGTCGAGGACCTGCAGACCGGTGATGTTGAGCGAGTTGATCATCGTGCGCATCCCCCTGTGTGTTGTAGCCGTTGGGTGTCGAAGACGTTAGTCAGCCGTGCTGCCGCGCGGCTTCTCCGAAACTGCTCACCCGGGTCCAGGCCATTGCCGCGCAGGACGGCACCGCAAGTATTTGTGCGCGGTCGCGGTACTGCGTCGGCGATGAACCGACGATGGCGCGGAAGGTGCGGCTGAACGTGCCGAGGCTGGTGAAGCCGACCGCCAGGCAGATGTCGGTGACGGTCCGGTCGGTGTCGCGAAGGAAGAACGTGGCGCGCTCGACCCGTCGGCGTTGCAGGTATCGGTGCGGGGTCTCGCCGAAGGTCGCCCGGTAGGTGCGGATGAAGTGCGCTGGGGAGACGTAGGCGATGCGGGCCAGCGCTGCGATGTCCAGCGGCTGCGGGTAGGTGCGATCCATCTCGTCCCGGGCCCGCAGCATCAGCCGGTTGGATCGTTCGCTCGCGCGGGTCACAGGGTCATTATCAACCCGTGAAGGCTCTGTCGTGGAGGCGATCTGCTCGGATCGTCATCGGTGCTGGTCGCTTGATACGACATCGCGAGTTGGCCGGCAGTTGACCCTTGTAGCTTCCTGACTACCAAGGTAAGAGTAGATCATGGTTCGCTCACTTTGGCCCAAAGCGCTGCTGATACGCGGCCCCACAAGACAGTCGCGCCTGGCTCTGGCCGGCCAAGCTCGAGGCCCCGATAGCCCAGATCGAAGATCAGATGTAACGAGCAATGACGAGTTGAACGGCGGGCAGGCGAAGATCGCTCGCGGTATGCCTGATCGTAGTCGCCAGCCTGACCGCGGCGTATGGCCTGATGAATCTGGTCATCGCGATCGGGCCGTCCGACCCTTGTGCTCAGGGTCAACCTTGTGGGCCCGGGACAGGGCCGTTCCTCACAAGGGCGGCAATTGGCGTCGTGGCTGGGGCACTGGGGATTTGCATTGGCGCGCTCGCTCTGCGCGGCGGCCAACTCAAGCGAAGAGCCAACAATGGCTCCGTGAGGTGGAGTCGCGGTTCATTTCGGCAGAGAATTTTGCCGGCTTCGATCGCCGGGCTTGTCTTATTCGGTCTCGCCGTTCCTGTCTATCGGCTCGTAGGCCTGTGGGTCATCATTCCTGCGGCAGTCCTGCACCCGTTTTTGTTCGATCTCGTCGAGCGCGCGCTTAATTCGCGCGCGGCAAAGGCCGGCGAGCGGCCACACTGAGGTGTGACTGACACATCGTTCGAGGAGCTGGTGGCCGAGGGGGAGTCCGTTCCGGTCGAAGGCTGGGACTTCTCCTGGTTCGAGGGTCGAGCCACCGAGAAGCGCCCATCCTGGGGCTACGCGGCGCTGGTCGGGCAACGCATGGCCACGGCGCGGGCTGCCCTGGACGTGCAGACCGGCGGTGGCGAGACCCTGGCGAAGATCCGCACCGCGCCACCGACGCTGGCCGCCACTGAATCATGGCCGCCCAACGTCGAGATCGCGCGTCGTCTGTTGGCTCCGCGGGGTGGGGTGGTGCGCGAGGCCGATGACCGCGGTCCGCTGCCGTTCCCCGACGAGTCGTTCGATCTGGTGGTCAGCCGACATCCGACGGTGGTGTTGTGGGACGAGATCGCCCGGGTGCTTGCGCCTGGCGGCACCTACCTCTCCCAGCAGGTCGGCGCCGGGTCAGTGCGGGAGCTGACCGATTTCATGATGGGTCCGCAGCCGGTGAGCCCGGACCGCGATCCGGAGCTGGCCCGGGACGAGGCGACCGCTGCCGGGCTCGACGTCGTCGGGTTGACGCACGAGTCCCTGCCGATGCGGTACTACGACGTCGCCGCGGTGATCGTCTTTCTGCGCAAGGTGATCTGGATCGTGCCGGGTTTCACCGTGGAGCGCTATCTGCCTAGGCTGCGGGCGATGCATGAGCAGATCCGCGCGGCCGGTCCGTTCCCGGCGACGTCTGAGCGCTTCCTGATCGAGGCGCGCAAGCCCGTTGGGTCAAAGTCCGATCAGGGTGCGTAGGGGTTCGACGCCGCTGACCTCGACGGGGTGCTCGCCGCGCACCAGGTCGCCCGGTGCGAGCACGAGGCGTCGCATCGTGGCCAACTCCCCGGGGCGGCGCTGCTCGCGGCTTTCACCGTTGTCCCGGTAACCCACCTTCCGGCTCACCGCGAGCGACGCGGGGTTGTCGGTGAACGCTGCGGAAGTGATCTGCTGTGCGTCCAGGTGGTCGAAGACGAACGCGCACAGGACCTGTCGCATCGTCGTGCCGATGCCGTGACCCTGGTAGTCCCGGCCAAGCCACGAGCCGGTCTCACCGCTCCGCACCACCAGGTAATTCCGCGTCGATATGCCCTGCACGCCGACCGGTTCGCCGTTGCACCGCACGATCAGGTCCAGCCTCCACTCGGCCGGACTGAACTCGGCGCGGTTGCGCCAGTGGTAGGCGGCGAAGTTGCCCGGCAGTTCGGCCGCGGGCGCATCGGTCCACGGGAAGGAGAAGGGCATCCTGGCCGGATCGTGGATACCGCGCTCGACGAGATCGACCAGAGCCGGAAGGTCCGCGTCGGTGACGGTCGAGAGTGCAAGTGGTCCGGCGGTGATGCGCAGGTCGAACGGCGCCCAAAGTTGATTCAGCGTCCTCATCGATCCAGTCTCGTCAGCGGGCCACCGTTACGGCAACGCAGTTACCGGCGGTCAGCCGACACCCTTCTGCTGGAAGAAGTCGGCCGCGAGCTTCGTCAGCGGCGGATCGTTGCCCGGGGTCTTACCGCTCAGATACCAGGCGTCCACGATGATCACGTCGGCGCTCTTGTTGGCGACCGAGAACGCATCGGGGCTCGGCACCGCGGTGGGCCCAGTGGGTAGCCGCTTGCCCTCCCTGAGCAGATCATTGACGTTGCCGGTGCCGTCCTTGCTGACGAGCTTCAAGAAGTCACCGGCAGGTTTCTGCGGGTGACCGCTGGTGCCCGGGATCGTGATCACCGTCAACGCGAAGCCCACAGGTTTGCCGTTCACCGTCGTGGTGCCGACGCGACGGGTCATCGAGCTGCACGGGTACTTCTTGAGATACGCGACGACCGCCTTGCCGTACGAATGTGCGGCGCAGTCTTTCTGAGTGTCCTCCGACCAGATCGCGACGGTGTACTTAGTACCCGAGGACGCGCCCGAGATGGTGACCGAACGGACCGGCTTCGGTGGAGTCTTCGTCGGCGCGCTGGACGAGGACTTGCCGCTGCTCGTCGACTCGGCGGACTTGCCGGCCGAACCGGATGTGCTGGACCGCTCACCATTGCTGTCATGCCGGGAGCGTTTGATCAACGCCAGCCCACTCAGCACGATAGCGGCGAATGCGAGTACCGCCACGATGCCGCCGACGATCCACTTCGTGGTGCGGTCCTCGGACGCCTCCACGGCGTAGTAGTCGCCTGGGTAGTTCGGGTCCGCTGGCTCGGCATAGTCGGGCTCTTCGCTGAGCAGGTCCTCGGCGACGCTGGGCTGCTCCTGGTAGGCCTGCGGTTGCGGATACGGCTGCCCGGGCGGCGGATAGCCGCCCTCGGGGTACGGCGCCTGTTGCGACGGACTCTGCTGAAAGGGCGCTTCTTGATACGGCGCTTCCTGGTACGGCGACGGCTGCGCCCAGGGAGTGGGCCGGAACTGTGCCGCCGGCTGCGACGCGGGCGGAGCTTCAGCAGCGTGTTGCGGCGCCGGATCGACCGGCTCTATCTGTTGTGTGACGGGCTGTTGCTCAGCCGGCGCCTGGTGTGCCGGGGGCTGCGCGGTCGGGGCGAGGGCAGCGCCGCAGGTGCCGCAAAACGCGTCGCCGGGTTGCACCGCGCGGCCACAGACCGGGCAGTTCATCGTGCTGAGCCTCCGCGCATTCCGTCGACCATACTGAAACCCCGTCGATGAGTGGTCCAATCGGTGCCGAATCGGCAGGCGCTGCCCGGACAAACGGGACCCACCGGTCGCGCAGCCTGTTCCGATCTGCGGGCAGCGTGAGGCAGCGCACTCTGCGCGCGTCGAGAGGAGTTACGCTGCCGGCGCGGACGAGGTGCCGGCCGCGACGCTTGGCTTACTCCGAGGCTCACTCCGAGTAACCGCGCAGCGCGACGGGCGGTGCCCGGCGTGCTTGGCTGGACGGGTGATCGTGAGCCGCCGGCAGGCGCTGCGCCTGACGGCGGCCGGAACCGGCGGGCTGCTCCTCGCCGCGTGCTCGAGCGCCGGCTCCGGTCGGTCCGGCGACAGCGAGCACGCTGGGTCGGTGGCCAAGGGGAAGCCGACGCGCTTCCGGTACGGATCGGATCCTTCGCAGTGGGGTGATCTCTCCCTTCCCGACGCGACACCCGCGCTGGGCACCGTGGTCGTCATCCACGGTGGCTTCTGGCTGTCCCAATACGGTGCTGATCTCGGTGCTCCGTTGGCCGCTGATCTCGCCCGGCTCGGCTACCTTGCGTGGAACCTCGAGTACCGCCGCGTCGGCGGCGGCGGAGGATGGCCGGCCACGCTGCAGGATGTCGCCAACGGCATCGATCACCTCGCCGTGGTTGCCAAGACCGAGCCGCGGATCGACCTCGACCACGTCGCGGCAGTCGGGCATTCGGCCGGCGGGCAGCTCGCGGTGTGGGCGCTGGCCCGCGGCGGCCTGCCCAGCGGTGCGCCGGGTGCCGCGCCCGTCGTCCGGCTCACCGGTGCGGTCGCGCAGGCGGGTGTGCTCGACCTGCGATACGCCGCGCAAACCGGCGTCGGCGGGTCGGCGGAGGCAGACCTGCTGGGCGGCGCGCCGACGCAGGTGCCCGATCGCTACGCGCTGGCCAGCCCGATCGAGCGGCTGCCGATCCATCTCCCGGTGCGGTGCATCCACAGCAAGGCCGATCAGAATGTGCCGTTCAGCCAGAGCACTCGCTTCGTCGCGGCGGCCGGCAAGGTCGGCGACGATGCCCAACTCGTCGAGGTCAGTGGTGATCACTTCACGCTGATCGACCCGACCTCGGCAGCCTGGCGCGCGGCCGTCGACTCGCTACCGCACCTGCTCGGTCACTGACCTCGCACCACGCCTGCGATGGCGTGCACCGCATCGGCCAGCGGCACGTCCTGCCGCTCGTCGGTGCGCCGGTCCTTCAGCTCGATCTCGCCCACGGCCAGACCCCTGCCGACGATGACGATGGTCGGCACTCCGATCAGCTCGGCGTCCTTGAACTTCACACCCGGCGAGACGCCGCGCCGGTCGTCGTAGATCACCGTGACGCCAGCCTGCTCGAGGTCGACGGCGATCCGCTCGGCCGCCTCGAACACGGAGGCGTCCTTCCCGGTCGCCACGATGTGCACGTCAGCTGGGGCGACGGCGCGCGGCCAGCACAGACCCTTCTCGTCGTAGGTCTGCTCGGCTAGGGCGGCGACCGCGCGGGTGACGCCGACGCCGTAGGAACCCATCGTCACCCAGACCGGCTTTCCATTCGGGCCGAGCGCGGTGAGGTCGAAGGTGCGGGCGTACTTCTCGCCGAGTTGGAAGACGTGCCCGAGCTCGATGCCGCGGGCGATCTGCAACGCAGCGCCACAGCGCGCGCAGCGATCGCCGTCGCGCACCTCGACCGCTCCGATCTCGCCGTCCGGGGTGAAATCGCGGCCACGCGCAACGAACGCGGCGTGCTGTCCGTCGGCATTCGCCCCGGTCACCCACGCGCTGCCTTCGACGACCAGTGGGTCGACGAGGTAGCGCACCTCCAGATCGCGTAGCACCTGCGGGCCGATGTAGCCCTTCACCAGACCAGACACGGTGGCCAGATCGTCCGGTCCGGCCTGCTCGACGAGCGTCGGTTCGAGCTGACCGCCGATGCGCTTCAGGTCGACCTCGCGATCACCGGGCACGCCGACGACCAACAGCTCCCAGCCGTCCGCGCCGGGCTTGTGCGTCTTCAGCACCACGTTCTTCAATGTGTCCGCGGCGGTGAACTGCCGCCCCAGATCGAGCGTGTTCAGCCGGTCCACGAGGGTGTCGATGGTGGGCGTGTCCGGGGTGTCCAGCACCTGCTGCGCGGGATGTGTTGCCGGGTCCTGGGCAGCCGGTGCCTCGATCTCGACCGCCTCGGCGTTGGCCGCGTAGTCGCACTGCGTGCATTGCACGAAGGTGTCCTCGCCGGACGGCGTCGGGGCGAGGAACTCCTCGGATGCCGAGCCGCCCATCGCACCGGACACCGCGAACACGATCCGGTAGTCGAAGCCGAGCCGGGTGAAGATCCGTTCGTAGGCGTCACGGTGGGCCTGGTAGGAGGTCTGTAGCCCGTCGGCCGACAGGTCGAAGGAGTACGAGTCCTTCATGATGAATTCGCGGCCACGCAGGATCCCGGCTCGAGGGCGCGCCTCGTCGCGGTACTTCGTCTGGATCTGGAACAGCGACAGCGGGTAGTCCTTGTAGGACGAGTACTCGCTCTTCACCAGCAGGGTGAACAGCTCCTCGTGGGTGGGGCCCAGCAGGTAGTCGGCCCGCTTGCGGTCCTGCAGCCGGAACAGGCTGTCGCCATAGTCGTTCCAGCGACCGCTCGCCTCGAAGATCTCCCGCGGGATGAGCGCCGGGAAGTGCACCTCCTGCGAGCCGATACCGGTCATCTCCTCGCGGACGATGCGCTCGACCTTGGCCAGTATCGCCATTCCGAGCGGCAGCCAGGAGTAGATGCCCGGCGCCACCCGACGCACGTACCCGGCCCGGACCAGCAGCCGGTGGCTGGGCACCTCCGCGTCGGCCGGGTCGTCGCGCAGGGTGCGGAGGAAGAGAGTCGAGAGTCGCAACACCCGGTCAGGCTAGTGCGGTGGCGGCGTCACGGCGCGGGGCGGTCGGGCAACGTCGGGGTGGCCCGGGTCAGTCAGGGCGGTGCGCGGCGATATGTGCCAGCACGAGGTCGGCGAGCTCCTCGGGACGGTCGTCGGGGATCCAGTGCGAGACGCCCTCCAAGACCTCGAACCGGTAGGGGCCGGTCACCCACTTCTCGGTGCGCGTTGCAGCGAGCCGGCCCAGCGCCGCGTCCCGGTCGCTCCACACGTACAGCGCGGGGATGCGGATCCGGCCCGGACCGGGTGCGCCGCGAGCGCGCATCGCCCGATACCAGTTGATCGCGCCGCGGGCGGCACCCGGCTCGGCGAACAGCGCGGTCGCCTCATCGACGCGGGTGCGGTTCATCCCGGCCGACGTCATCATCCTGCGCAGCAGGGCGCCGTCGCGGGCCTGTACCGCGCGCTCGGGCAGCCACGGGATCTGGAAGGCCCACATGTACCAGGATTTGAAGAACTGCTTGCCGCGCATCGACTCCACCATCGCCCGCGGGTGTGGCGTGGAGGCGACCGACACGGTGCTGACCCGGTCGGCGTGCCGTGAGGCGAGCTGCCAGGCGACCGCGCCACCCCAGTCGTGGCCGAGCACATGGAACGTCTCCGCACCGGCGGCGTCGGCAAGTGCGATCACGTCGCCGGCCAGCCGATCCAGTCGGTACGCCGACGACTCGCGGGGCCGAGCCCGCGGTGAGTAGCCGCGCTGATCCGGCGCGAGCACCCGGAACCCGGCTGCGGTGAGCCGCGGCGTGACGGCTTCCCAGCTCGTCGAGGTCTGCGGGAAGCCGTGCAAGGCGATGACCACCGGCCCGTCGAGCGACCCGTCGTCGAGCACGTCGAAGTCGAACCCGTCGTTACTGAACGTCGTCAGTCCCTCGCCCATCGACCGATCGTAGGCGCACGCTTCTGGCCGCCCAACCTTCTATTCGACGGTGGGCGGCCAAAAACGGATCAGTTGTCGAACCACCACTCCGTCAGCGAGGACGGCTTGGGCAGCGGGTCGATCATCATCGCGGTGTCGTCGCCGTGCCCGGTGACCGCGACCGCGGACGGCCGGCCCATCGGTTCGTTCATGCTGCGGTTGTCGTCGTAGTAAGTGTTCGACGGCACGTTCTGGTAGTCGTTGTCGGCGATGATCGTGTTCAGCCACGACGAGACCACCGGTGCGCCCAGCCCGACCAGCATGCCGAACGCCGACGAGATCTGGTCGTTGATCCACATCTCGGTGCGGTAGCCCATCGCCGCGTGTAGGCCGTTGAACACGTTCCACCACACGTCGAAGGAGGTGTTCTCGTCGGTCTGCGTCGGGATGACCTCGCAGGAGTGCAGGATCCAGTACGCCAGTGAGCCCTTCGTCGCACCGCCGTAGCCGGTGTTCGGGATGTCGCTGAGCACAACCTTGTCGCCGTAGTTCTTATAGGTCGAGAACAGCCCCCAGTTGCCGTGCACCTCGGTCAGCGCCATGTTGACCGCGTTGACGAAGTAGTCCTTCTCGTCGAGGAAGAGGCGCGGCTCGGCCCAGAAGTACTGCGAGTCCTTGAACGTCGGCCCACCGGGCACCAATGCGGCGCCGGCAGAGACGTTGTCCCAGAACGAGTTCGCGCTGGCCACCCATCCGGAGTTGTCCTCGCGCACCACGTAGCGGCCTACCGTCGTGCCGTCATAGGGGCGCGGGAAGCGGATGTTCTGCAGCGCCTCCTTCGGCTTGATCTTCACCGTCGGGTACAGCTCCGGCAGGTTGGCGACGTGGTCACCGATCGGCAGGTAGCCGACCAGCATGCCGGGCGCCGTCACGTTGTCCTTCGACGGCACGGTGACGCGGTAGCGGTACACCGGCTGCAGGGTGCCGTTGCCGTCGTCGTAGTAGGCGGTGGTGACATCGTGCAGGGTGATCTTCTGCTGCGCGGGCAAGTCGCCGAGATGCTCGACGATGCGGTCCACCACGGTTCGTGCCGGCCGTGCCTCGACCCTGTTGTCGGTCAGTCGTGCCGTACTCCACTGATGGTTGAACGCCTCGAGTCCGTTGTGCGAGAACGCCGCCGACGCACTCGAACCTGGGCCGAAGACCGGGACGTTGCCGACCTGGCGGCGCAGCTTCACCACGGATAGGAATTCTGCCGCAGTGGTGGTGGTGCCGCGCTGGGTGTGGTTGACCGCCTTCAGCGAGATCGGGGGGCTGGCCACTACCCGGGTCGTGTCGTCGGCGAAGAGTTGGGCCTGGTCGGCCAGCAGGCTGCGTGCTCCCGCGCGGGCAACGCTGCGCAGTGAGCGGTTCGGCTGCAGCCCGTCGATCAACGGGATGACGTGTGACTGGCCGGTGCTCGGGTTCGAGTAGGCGATCAACCGGTTGGTGTCGTAGACGCCGAACGCGCCGTCGCTGGACAGCTCGCGGTGCTCGGCGTGCGGTGCCAGCCGGCGAGCGGTGTCGCGGACGAACCGGGTGCCGGCATCGTTCGGTGTCGACTCGATCACCGGCATGGGCCGGCGGATCGGCGGGATCTGGTTGGCGCGGATCGAGACGCCGGTGGTGCGACTTTGCGGTGGCATGGCGTGCTCCTTCAAGCAGGTGACGTGCTGTCCTGGTCAGGAGCGCCGGGTACGTCCCGCTGATACCCGTCAGTCGTAGACGGCATCGAGGGTCCAGCTGGGATCCCCGGGGGAGACGTCGGTCGCGATGCCGGCTGGTGCGGTGCCGGCCGGGGCGCCGGGCAGCGTGCAGGTGGCCAGGTAGGCGCGGCCGCGCAGGTCGACGAGCTGGAAGCGAGCCCGGCGCCGCGGCGCCCGCGGCTGACCGGGCGGGCCGGTGTCCCACCAGCGGTCGTCGACCGGCCACGGCCCGGCCCACCCGGTGATCTGCACCGGGGTGGTGCCGATGGTCAGCCGGGCCGGCGGGGAGGGCACTGCGCCACGATCGGTGACGGTGACCGGCCGGCCGGTCTCGTCGCACACCTGGACCGGTCGGGGCGGGTCGAACAGCACCGACGGAGCGGGGGCCGGCAGCCGACCGGGCCACGGACGGCCCGGCCCGGCGCGGGCGGCGCGCTCGTCGCCCCACGGCACCAGCCGGGTGCGCTCGGCCGGGTCCCGGCCGCCGTCGGCGACAGCCGTCAGCACCGAACCGTGACCTAGCAGGGTGGCCACCCGGGACAGTGCCCGGTGGGCACGCTCGTCGTCGGCTCCGGCGGCGCCCCACAGCGCCTGCTGGTGGGCCAGGATCGGCACACACTCGATCGGGGTGAGCCGCAGCAACTCCACCCCGGCGCTCGGTGCAGTGGTGTCCTGCCGCCCGGACAGCCAGCCATCCAGCTGCCAGCGCACCCGGTCCAGCACGTCGATCGAGCCGAGCACGCCGGCATGCCGCCAGCGCCGCACCGCCTCCTCCCCGTGCTCGGTGCGCACCAGGAGTTCCAGGCAGGTGCAGGCCTGCCCGTGCCCGGCCAGATCGGCGACGAACCGCTCCGCGGTGGCCCGGGTGGAGAACGTCACCGCTTCGGCGTTGTCCACCGCCGGCTCGAAGGTGAGCTCGATGCTGAACTCCGCGGCGGGTGGCCGGGCGGCGATTGGACGGGCATCGCGGCCGCCGGCCTGGCGGTGTGCCCAGGCGCCGGCCGGACCGAACCGGGCCAGCACGTCCTGGACGGGCAGCGCCGCGAAGGCGGCCAGCGTGCGGATGCCCAACCGGCGCAGCAGGTCGGCCAGCTCCGGTAGGCCGAGGGTGTCCACCGGCAGATCGGCGAGGAACGCCGGTGACCCGCCGGGCACGACGATGATGCCGCGCCGGGCGGCCTGCTCGGCGGCGAACGGCCCGTCGGCGATGCCGAGCAACGCCTCGCTCGCGACGTCCGGCGCCGCATCGACCAGCGCCCGGGTGAGCGCGTGCACCACCGCCTGCTCACCGCCGAAGTAGCGGGTCGGGCCGCGGGTGCCGACGCAGGCGATGCCCGGCCGGCTCAGCTCCACGCCGGGAGCCAGCGACTCGATGGCCCGCACCACCGGCTCGAATGCGCGCACCTCGCCGGCCTCGTCGCGGGGCAGCACGACGAGTTCCGGGCAGCGTCCCTGCGCTTCGCGGCGGCGCAGCCCACGGCGCACCCCGGCTCGTCGGGCCGAGTGCGAGCAGGCCACCACGATGTTGGCGGTGACGACCGCGACTGGTGTGTCCTCGGCGATCCCGGCTGCTGCCCGGGCCGCGGTGACCGGCCAGTCCGGGCACCACACCGCGATCATCCGGGTCGGGGCGCCCGGAGAGTCGTCGTGGTAGGCAGCCTCGACGGGATGGGCGGCGCTCATCTGCGGCCGGCTCGATGGTTGGCCAGGTAGCAGGGCCGACACGCCGTAAAGCTCCCTGCTACGGGGCCAACCATCCAGGCCATCAGCTCACCCGGCTCAGCGGGGTGAGCGTCGTGGTCTCGGTGTGCGCAGCCGTGATGCCGCCGCTGACCGGAGCGGGCAGCCAGCACTGAGTGGTGCGCGGCGCGGCATTGCGGCCACGACCGCTGGCGCTGATCGTCACCTGCCGGCCGAGCAGCCGACCGTGGCCACTGCGGCGTCGTGCGGACCCGGCGGCTGATCCGGCGCCCGCCGGCTCGGTGACGGCCGGCCCGCGGGCGTCGTCGATGCCGATCCACTCGATCGTGGTGGTGCTCAGCGCGACGTCGGCGCCCGGCCAGCGCAGTGTGCCGGTGAGATACGGCAGGAGCACCGCGTCCTTGCTGCGGGTTCGAGCAGCCAACCGGCGCACTGTCCCGTCCGCGACGGTGGCCGGTGGACGCAGTACCACGAGATCGACCGCGTCGAGCAGCGCCCCGACCGCGGTGCTCCACTCCGCCCCCGGGTCCGGGATGAAGGCCAGGCGGGCCAGGTCGACGCCGTACTCGGCGGCCGCCTCGGCACTGATCGGGGGCATCCCGACCAGCGCACCCCAGGCGCCCGCGGCCGACGGGGCGCCGAGCAGTGCCAGCAGCAACGACACCGACCCGCTGACGGTGATCGTGCTGCCCCGCCGGATGCCTTCGGGCAGCACCGGCGTCAGCGCAGCGGCCACCGGCAGTGCGGGTGCGGCCCGGCGGGCCAGTCCACCGGGCCGCTCGGCGGCAGTGAGCGGCCCGACCAGTTCGCCGACCCCGAGATTGCCGCTGGACAGCACCGAGCGCTCTCGCAGGCCGGGGCGGGCCTGCAGGCGAGGAAGCTGAACGGCCGCGGTCACCCACCCAGCATCGAACATACGTTCGAACACGTCAAGTCCTGCGAAGGGACTGGACGCTGCCCCGTCATGTCGAGTGGTGCGTTCTGCGGTGAGTGGTGCGAAATATCGCACCACTCACCGTGACATCGCACCACTCAACGGTGTGGGTGACGGCGTGGCTCTGGTTGGTGGCGCTGGGGCTGCGCGAGAGTTGACTTCAAGTTGACTTGAGGTATGACGCTTGAGCGATGACAGTGATGAGTGATCAGCCATGCGGGTAGTCGAGGTTTCCGAGTTCGGCCCGTCCGGAGTCCTGGTAACCCGCGATGCTCCCGACCCGGTCGCCGGGCCGGGCGAGGTGGTCGTCGACGTCGCCGCCGCGGACGTGCTGTGGGTGCACACCATGATCAGGTCCGGCAACGCCGGTAGCTACTTCGACGTGGCACCGCCGTACGTGCCGGGCGACGCGGTGGCCGGCCGGGTGCGGACGGTCGGTGCGGGCGTGGACGAATCCTGGGTCGGCCGGAGCGTCGTGGCCCGCACCAGCGGGGGCGGTGGCTACGCCGAGCGGGCCGTGGTGTCGGCCGACGGGCTGCTCGTGATACCGGATGGCGTCTCCTTTACCAACGCGGCCTCGCTGCTGGCCGACGGCAACACTGCGATGGCACTGCTCGACCTGACCGGTGTCAAGGCAGGCGATGCGGTGCTGGTGGTCGGCTCCAGCGGCGGGCTCGGCATCCTGCTTATCCAGCTGGCCACGTCACGGGGCGCCCGCGTCGTCGCGGTGGCTCGCGACGAGGCGAAGCTGGCCCGGATCCGGTTGCTCGGCGCGGCCGCGGTCATCGACTCCGAGCAGCCCGACTGGGTGGCGCAGGCGCGTGCTGCGCTCGGCGGTGCCGGCGCCGAGGTCATTCTCGACAACGTCGGCGGCGCGATCGGTGAGGCGGCGTTCGAGTTGATCGCACCCGGCGGCCACGTCTCGGCGCACGGAACACCCAGCGGCCGGTTCGCCGAGATTGACGCAGCCGAGGTGCAGCGCCGCGGCGTCACGCTTACCGGTATTCGCGATGTGCAGCTGACCCCGGCCGATCGCACCCGGTTCACTGCGGAGGCGCTCGCCGAGACGGCAGCCGGCCGGCTCGTCCCGATCATCGGTCAGACGTTCCCACTCGAGCGCGCCGCGGAGGCGCACGCGGCGATCGAGGCGCGCACGGTGTTCGGTAAAACGCTGCTCGTCATCTGACGGTCGGTGTACTGCTCGATGGTCTCTTCCTCCCCGCGTTGACCTTTGCGGTGATCGAGGTCGGCCAGGACGGGCTCAGCGCGCTACCGCTGATCGGGTTCACCGCAGCGCTCGTCCTGCTCGTCGGGTTCGAGCTCAGGACTTGGGCGCAAACAGCTCCAGCGCGATGTTGTCCGGGTCGCGGAACTCCAGGATGTAGCCGGCGCCGATGTCCTTGATGCCCTCGTGCGGCACGGACCGCTCGTCGAGCACGTCGATTGCCGCGTCCAACTCGGCACGGCTGTCGACGACGAAGCTGACGTGATCGAGACCGACCCGATCCTCGTCGAAGTGGTCGTCGGCGACCGGGCGTAGGCCGAGTAACGAGTTCCCGAGTTTGTAGATGACGCCGCCGTAGAGGAACCCGAGCTGATCGCGCGTCGCATCGTCGGCGTCTGCCGGTACCTCGAAGGCGACCGGCAGCCCGAAGACATCGTCGTAGAACGACCGGGACCGGTCGATGTCGGTGACGGTGAGCCGGACGTGTGCGAACGCGCTGGGAGTGATGAGCATGGCCCGATCGTGGCACCGTTGCCCGCCGAGCGCGCGCTGGGACACTGGGCGGGTGACAGTGCACATCGTGGTGACCCGCGAGCTGCCGGCGAGTTGTGCGGCTGCCTTCGATCTGGTGCATGACTACGACCGTCGCCTCGAGTGGGACACGTTGTTGCGGGCGGCGCGCGTCGAAGGCCAGCCGATCGACCGTGGCTCGATCGGAGTGTGCACTGCCAAGCGCCGGCTGGGCGGGTTCTCGTTCCGGTTCCGATACGTCACGTTCCGCCGACCGGAACTCGCGGCAGTGACGCTGATTTCCCGGGCACCGTTCTTCCGGACCTGGGCCGCGTCGATCCGCCACGAGCCACTCCCCGACGGGCGGTCGACGGTCTGCTACACGATGACCTTCGGCTGCCGGCCGGCATTGCTCGAGCCGTTGGCCAGGGCGATGTTCCGCCGCGAGACGCGCCGTCGCCTCGACGCGCTGGTCCGTGCGCTCGGCTACTCGCCGACCGCACCGTCGAGCAGTTCACGCACCACGTCGAGCTGACCGACGTGCCGGGCGTACTCCTGCAACACGTGGAAGAGGATCCAACTGAGCGTCGGGGGAGTGCGATCGGCGCCGAACCGGCCGCCGATGGCGGCGACCTCTGACAGCTCTGCCGCTTCGACGATCTCGCGGGAGGCGTCACAGCACTCCCGGAAGAACCCGATCACCTGCCCAGTGCTCTCCTCGACGCCGACGTGCCACCGCTCGGTGCCCGGTGCGTTGTCGCCCCACGGCTCGTCGACCGGACGGGCCGCGAATCCCCATTGCAGCCAGCGCCGTTCGACGAAGGCCAGGTGTTTCACCAGCTCGAGTGGAGTCCACCCAGACGGAAGCTCGCTACCACGCAGCGCCTCGTCGGAGAGGCCGTCGATCTTGCGCAGCAGGGTGTCGCGGTACCAGTCGAGATATTCGACGAGCAGTTCGCGGGGCTCGGTCAGCGAATCGGACGGCTCGTCGGCGGTAAACACGGCCTGAAGCTAACACCGACGTGGGTCACAGCCAGGACGGAAGGGTGGGCGGCGCCGCACCGTCGGTCGTGCGCAGGTCGCCCGGGTCACGGCCGGTGAGCCAACCCACCAGCGCGCTCGCGGCGCCAAGCACCGTCGGTCCGTCCCCCGAGCCGAGCACTGTCTCGGTGCCTCCCGGGAGCAGCACCACCTGGGCGGCCGGCGCATCGTGCCGATCGGCGAAGCCACGCAGGTTCTCCGCGCACAGCCGCTCGGCGGCGCCGGTCGGCAGCACAGAAAGGTCAGCACCGGCATCGAGGTCGACGAGGTGCAGCCATACCTCCCGGGTGCGCAACCAGGGCACGTCGGCCACCGGCAACTCACGACCGGTCGCGCCCCGCACCAGGTAGGTCCAGCGCTCCGCCGGGAAGTCGGCGACCGCCGTGGCCAGCCGCTTTCGGCTGCTGTCTAGATCGGCTCGCTGAGTCGCTGCGTCGCGGCCGGCGCCGCCGTCGATGTCGGCGTTGCGGGCGACACGATCCGGATACATCCGGTGCTCGACGCCGGTCCGACCCCAGTCGAGCAGATTGCCGAGCGCATCGGCGTTGCGGGCGAGATGCGAGAGCACGTGACCGCGGGTCCAGCCGGGCAGACGGGACGGGCCGGTCACTGCGGCATCGTCCAGTCCGGCAGCGGCGGCGGCGAAGGCATCCTCGCCGTCGGCCATCCAGGTGATCGTCTCGGACAGTTCTAGCGGCGTCGGCATCTGCCCACCGTGCCGTCTCGGGCCGGGCGATGCAATCGCGCTCCGTCGGCCACAGAAGACTCCGGCTCCGGCTGATCACCGCTCGGCCCGCGGCGACGGGCCATCTAGCGCACCGGCCGTAGTGAGTTCGGTCAGACATCGGCAGCGACATCCTCGCGTAGGTAGTCCCGCAGGTAGGCGAGCGCGAAGTCGACGCCGCTGGGCGACACAGCCGCGACAACCCCATCGATCTCGGGACGGTGGCCGCGGGTATCGCGAGTCGACAGGCTGGATGCTGTTGGGGACTCGGCGGCCCTCGCGACCATCTGGCAAGGACCCCAGCATTCGTGCCCGGAATGAGGCCGAGGGGACGCTCAGGTCGTATTTCATCTCGAACGCGGGCGTGCCGACGGACGCGGAGGTGTTCGGCATGGTTCCCGCCGACTTGGCGACGTCGCCCGCACTGTTCTAAGCGTGAAGGAGTGCACGTCGACGCAATCGCCACGACACTCGGCGTCAGTCGCGGCGTCATTCACCGCCACTGCAGAGGCACGGTGACCGTGATTGAGGTCGACCGTCACGGCAGTCTGCCGTGCCTGCCGGGCCGGTGACGAACGCCTGGTCGGCAACGGCGAAACTAGGCCCATGGCCATCCAGCGGTCCGCGGCGGAATACGGCGATCGGCATGCGGCCGTGTATGACCGCATCTACGGCTCTCGGTTTCGTCCCGACGCGGCCGTCGCTGCGCTGGCTGCCGCGGCTGGCGGTGGTCGGATTCTCGAGCTGGGACTGGGTACCGGCCGGCTCGCCATCCCGCTTGTCGAGCGAGGGGTACCGGTCGACGGTATTGAGGCGAGCCCGGCCATGATCACGCGGCTGCGGGCTCGGCCGGGCGGCACTGCGGTTGGAGTGTTCGAAGTGGACCTGGACGGGTTCAGCCTGCCCACGAGCAATTACTCCGTAGCAGTCTGTGCGGTGAGCACGCTGTTCATGCTGCCCTCACCGCAAGCCCAAGCCCGCTGTGTGTCCGCGGCGGCGCGACATCTCGGCCCGCGCGGGATGCTGTTCATCGAGGCGTTTCGCCCAGACCCCACGCGATTCGGCTCCACTGGCCGGCGCACCGAGCAACGGCCCACCACCGACGCAACCGGTCACGAGGTCCGCAGCGTGCACGATCCGCACGCCCAGACCGTCCGAATCACCCACCTGCTGCGCACCGCAACCGACGAGCAGACCTACGAGGTGACCCTGACCTACGCGACCGAGTCACAGCTCGACGCGATGGCCACCGCGGCCGGCCTGCACCTCGTGAACCGCTGGCATGACTGGACCGGTGCGCCGGCCCGGAAGAGCAGTACCGACCCGATCAGCATCTATCGGAGTCCCTAGTCCAGCGGCAACCGAAATCGGCTGGTGGAGCTGACCCATGGCGATCAGCGGTTGACACCGCGACTCCGTAAGTTCAGACGTACGTTCGTAGTCACTTGCCGAGCACTCGATGGGTGGGGCGCGTAGGCGGATTCAAGCCGACGCGCCATCGTGCAGTTCCTGGCCGAACGGCCCGAGGGCACCCGGCGAATCA
Source organism: Jatrophihabitans sp. (assembly GCA_051001975.1). GTDB lineage: Bacteria > Actinomycetota > Actinomycetes > Mycobacteriales > Jatrophihabitantaceae > DATAEG01. Next base: position 12,154 of record JBPCMU010000059.1, on the reverse strand, counting down.
TCGGCTCAACCCGGCGGGCCTCGCCGTACTGCGCGATCAGCTCGACGCATTCTGGAGCCGCGCCCTGGACGGATACCACGACGCGGTCGACGCACAGACGGGGGAGTAGTCATGACCCAAGCGCCAGCCACGACCGTGCGGCGGCAGTTGATCGTCGAGGCGCCGCTCGAGCGAGGGTTCGCTGTGTTCACCGAACGATTCGGCAAGTTCAAACCCGCCGAGCACAACCTGCTGAGCGTGCCGATCGCCGAGACCGTGTTCGAGCCCCAATCTGCCGTCCGTCCAGGTGTTCCGACGACCGAGCACACTGCGATCGACGAACGCCGGCGCAGGGCCTAGCAGCTAGGCGAAATCGACCGCCCGGCAGGCCGTCGTCCGGATAGGCACGCATGGCCTGCTTCACGGGGCTGGGGTCAATGCCTCGGCGAGGTCGTCGAGGGACTGGCGGATCACGCGGTAGTACGCCCATTTTCCGCGTTGTTCTCGGGTGATCAGGCCTGCTTCGACGAGTTGTTTCATGTGGTGTGACACGGTGGGCTGGGACAGCCCGACGGGTTCGGTGAGGTCGCAGATGCAGGCTTCGCCGTCTTGGTGGGCGGCGATGAGGGACAGCAGTCGCACTCTGGTCGGGTCACCGAGAGCTTTGAATACTCGCGCTAACTTCTCGGCCTCCGCGGGATCCAGGACGCCACCGGTTACCGGCGAACAGCACCCCGCAGGACCGCCGCTGAGCACAGGCAACGTGGTTGTCATGGCTCCATCCTGTCACTCCCATTGACAACTGTCGATTCATCGAGGAAGGTCTATGTATCGAGACTTGTCAATGGGAGGTTGTCTGATGGTGGACGTGGATCTTCGCGAGCAGGTGCGGCAGCGCTACGCCGCCGCGGCGGAGCGGGTGACGGGGACCGGCGACGCGGCGTTGGCTGTTGTTGATGGCGGGTGTTGCGGTTCGGAGGAGGGCGCCGAGGGCGGGTGCTGCTCGAGTGCGTCGTGTGCTCCGGAGTCGGTGGAGGTCGATGAGACGTTCGGTGCGGCGCTCTACAGCGCTGACGAGCAGGGCGAGCTGCCTGCTGATGCGGTGGCTGCGAGCTTGGGCTGCGGGAACCCGATGGCTGTGGCCGATCTGCATCCGGGGGAGCGGGTTCTCGATCTGGGATCCGGCGGCGGGATCGACGTGCTGTTGTCCGCGCGGCGGGTCGGGGAGACCGGCTTCGCTTATGGCGTGGACATGACCGACGAGATGCTCGAGTTGGCCAACGCCAACAAGGCCAAGGCCGGCGCCACCAATGTCGAGTTCTTGAAGGGCACCATCGAAGACGTTCCGCTGCCCGACGGCGTGGTCGATGTGGTGATCTCCAACTGTGTGATCAACCTGTCCACCGATAAGCCGGCGGTGCTGGCCGAGATGTTCCGGGTGCTCGCACCCGGTGGCCGCGTCGGGGTGTCCGATGTCGTCGCCGAGGATCACCTCACTGAGGCCGATCGCTCGGAGCGTGGTTCCTACTTCGGTTGCATCGCCGGCGCCCTGTCCCGGCAGGAGTATCTGGATGGACTGACCGCGGCCGGGTTCGTCGACGCCGACGTGAGCTTCACCCACGAGGCCGCACCGGGGATGCACGCCGCGATCGTTCGGGCCGGCAAGCCAACCGCGGCGTCGTGAGCGACGTCGTCACCAGCCGCACCGGCGCCGACGTCGAGGCGCCAGTGCTGGCCCGGTTGTCGACGCTGGACCGGTTCCTGCCTGTCTGGATCATCGCCGCGATGGCGGTCGGTATCGGCCTGGGCCGGGTGACCCCGTCACTGACCGACCGGCTGGATGCGGTGCAGGTCGGGTCGGTCAGCCTGCCGATCGCGGTCGGTCTGCTGCTGATGATGTATCCGGTGCTGGCCAAGGTCCGCTACGACCGACTCGACCGGGTCACCGGCGACCGCCGGCTGATGGTCACGTCGGTGGCGCTGAACTGGCTGATCGGCCCGGCTGTCATGTTCACGGTGGCGTGGTTGCTGCTGCCCGACCTGCCCGCCTACCGCACCGGCCTGATCATCGTCGGGCTAGCCCGCTGCATCGCGATGGTGCTGATCTGGAACGACCTTTCCTGCGGGGACAGCGACGCCGCCGCGGTACTGGTCGCGATCAACTCGGTGTTCCAGATCGTGGCGTTCGGGCTGCTCGGCTGGTTCTACCTGCACCTGCTGCCGGGCTGGCTCGGCCTGCCCCAGACCGACGCGCACTTCTCGGTGAGCACGATCGTCGTCTCGGTGCTGGTGTTCCTCGGCGTCCCACTCGCCGCCGGATTCCTGACCCGGATGATCGGTGAGAAGACGAAGGGCCGGGACTGGTACGAGCACCGGTTGCTACCCCGCATCGGACCGGTCGCGCTGTACGGGCTGCTGTTCACCATCGTGGTCCTCTTCGCCTTGCAAGGGCACACCATCACCACCCACCCCGACGACGTCGCGCGCATCGCGCTGCCCCTTCTGGTGTACTTCACGGTCATGTTCGGCGGCGGGTTCGCCCTCGGGCATCGCCTGCACCTGGGCTACCCGAAGACCGCGACGCTCGCCTTCACCGCCGCCGGCAACAACTTCGAGCTCGCCATCGCCGTCGCGATCGGCGTCTTCGGCGTCACCTCCGGCCAAGCACTCGCCGGAGTCGTCGGCCCGCTCATCGAAGTTCCCGTCCTCGTCGCCCTGGTCTACGTCGCTCTCTGGCTGCGCCGGCGACTCACCTTCACCACCCATCCGCCCACCCTCGCGATCCGCTTCGTACCGAACGACTGACCGCTCTCGCCCGCGCCGAAGGACACCTCGTGACGACCACCCCAGAAGTGCTGTTCGTCTGCATCCACAACGCCGGCCGCTCCCAAATGGCCGCCGCGCTGCTCGACCACCACGCTGCGGGCCGCGTGCATGTCCGCTCCGCGGGCTCCACCCCGGCCAGCGAAATCAACCCCGCCGTCCGCGAGGTCATGAACGAACTCGGCGTCAACCTGTCCAAAGAATTCCCCAAACCAGAGTGCCTGGGCGATCGAAGACAACTCTCACACCGGGTTCGCCCCCCAGCCCGAGACCGGCTCCGCCGGGTCCGCGGCACCGTGATCCAGCACGGCTGGCAGCAGCACCGGTTCATCGGCCGCCCGCTGCGCTGGATCGGGAAGCACACGCCCTAATCAACGCATCGCGTAGCTGAGTGAGGTCAGGTACGCCCGACAGCCCGGTAGCGGTCGGATAGAGCCGACAGGAAACTCGGGCAGTCCCAGCTGGCATGCGTCCTGCGCGCGACGCTTCGTGCTAGCTCGTTCTGTTCGGGTTCTGGCGGCGGATGCGGGTGATGATGTGCCGTCGGTTCATCGGGCTGGTGTGGCCGTGTTGCTGGGCGTGGGATTGTCCGAGGGCCGCCAATTGGTCCTCGGTGGCGGCGTTGAGAACAGCGCCGCAGTTTCTGCAGGTCAGGCTAAGGGTCATGGTGTTCTCCGTGCTCGGATGTGGTCGGTCGTGGGCGCGCATCCTGCCGGGATCTGGCTAGGCATCGCGGTGGTCGATGAGGATGAAGCCGATGGTGAGCGCCAGGGCGGCGTAGAGGCAGAAGACTCCGAAGCCGGTCCAGGCGTCGAGGCTGTGTGATTCGTGGTGCACGGCGATATAGATCTGCTCGCCGGCGTTCATGGGCAGGTATGGCCCAACGGTGCTCTGCCAGGACTGCGGCAGGATCGAGATCAGGATGGACGGGACGAATAGCAGCCCGAAGAGGGTGGCGATGGCGCCGGCGCTGCTGCGAATGATCGCGCCGAGACCGAGTCCGAGCAGACCCAGCACAGACAGGTACAGGCCACCGCCGATGACGGCGCGCAGTACGCCGGGGTCACCGATCGAGGACCGCAGCCTGTCGTCGGGCAGGAAGAACTGGAAGCAGTAATACGCGGCGACGCTCGACGTGGTTGCGAAGATGAGGGCGGTCGCGGCGAACACGGACGTTTTTGCGGCGAGGACGAGGTGGCGCTGGGGGACCGCGGTCAGGGTGGCGCGGATCATCCCGGTGCCGTACTCGCTGGTGATGAGCAGCGCACCGAGCACGCCGAACGCGATCTGCGACAGGTGGACTCCGGCGAGGGAAAGCCGAACTCCGTCGGTGCGGGCGGTGTCTTGGGCGCTGAGATGGGAGGGGATGAAGACTGCGGCCAGTGCGGCGATGACGACGTTCGAGGCAACTGCGGCACTCAGCGTCCAGAACGTGAAGGGCACCGAGCGCAGCTTGCACAACTCCGAACGGAATACCTCGGTGACGTGCCCGCCGCGGGTGTGCGCGACGGGGGCGGGTGTGAGAGTCGGCGGGGGGGTCATCGGTTCGTCCTCCGTGTCGCGGCCAGATCGTCGCTGGCCGCGCGGAAGTCGACCGATTCGCCGGTGAGTTCCATGTACCGCTGCTCGAGGGAGGCCTGCTGGGTGGATAGCTCCTGGAGGCTCAGCCCGTTTGCGCGGGCGAGTTCACCCACCACCTCGGCGGTCACTCCGGTGACGCGCAACGTGCCGTCGGGTTCGCAGGCCACCGTGGCACCGCGCGCCGGGAGCAGCCCGGCCAGCCGGCCGACCTCGCTCGAGCGCACCCGCACGAAGCTGCCTGCGCCTCCGTGCAGCAATTCCTGGACTGTCCCTTCGGCGATCAGCTGGCCGCGGCCGATGATGATCAGCCGGTCGGCGGTGATCGCCATCTCGCCCATCAGATGACTGGACAGAAATACGGTGCGTCCTTCGGCCGCCAGTGACTTCACCAGGGTCCGGATCCAGAGGACGCCTTCGGGGTCCAGGCCGTTGACCGGTTCATCTAGCAGCAGCACGTTCGGATCGCCGAGCAGAGCAGTGGCGATACCCAGGCGTTGGCCCATACCCAGGGAGAAGCCGCCCACCCGTCGCCGGGCCACGCCACGCAGCCCGACAAGATCGAGAACCTCTTCGACGCGGGTCCGGCCGATGCCGTTACTCAACGCCAGGCAGAGCAGATGGTGGTAGGCGCTGCGACCGCCGTGCATCGCGGTGGCCTCCAGCAACGCACCCACCTCAAACAACGGACGGCGATACTCGACATAGGGATGCCCGTTGACGGTGACGCGACCTCCGGTCGGTGCGTCCAGGCCCAAGATCAGACGCATCGTGGTCGACTTCCCGGCGCCGTTAGGCCCCAGAAATCCGGTCACCTGGCCGGCCGGCACGGTGAACGACAGGTCATCGACCGCAACCGCCGGGCCGTACCGTTTGCTCAGCCCTACCGCCTCGATCATCGGCGCGTCACCCGGGCCGCGTAGAACATCAGTGCCCGCCCGGGCCGAGCACGCCGGTCACGTGCAGCACGACGACCAGCACGAGCACTCCGATCCCGACGGTCCACCACAGATGCAGCGAGCGCCGCGGACCAGGTGTCGGTTCGGGTTCGCCGTCAGGGGTGGACGTACCGCTGGGATGATCGCGCGGATAGCGGGGGATGGTGGGCACGGATCTACTCCTCAGTCGTCGGGACACGCCGTGGCGCCTCCTAGATTGATCGATACAGTCTGTCGCTGTCAATCCATACTGTCAGGCCGGCGTCGATATGTCATACTCGATCTGTGCCGAAGTTGTGGACCGACACCATCGACGCGCATCGCCAAGCGGTTCGCGATGCCACCCTGGATGCCGCGGAAGCCCTGGTCGCCGCGCATGGCGTGACGGCGATGACGATGTCGCGGATCGCCGAAGAGACCGGCATCGGGCGGGCCACCCTGTACAAGTACTTCCCGGACGTGGAAGCCATCATGGCCGCGTGGCACGAGCGCCACATTGCCCAGCACTTACAGCAACTCGCTACGGTTCGCGACCAGGTGGCGCCGCCCGCTGCGCGACTGGAAGCGGTCCTCAAGCACTATGCCGACATGTCCTACCAGCGCCACGACACCGAACTCGTAGCCCTGTTGCACCGTGGCGAACATGTCGTCCGAGCGCAACACGAACTGCGCGATCTCGTGCGCGATCTCATCATCGAAGGCGCCATGACCGGCGAGCTGCGCGACGACGTGGCCCCCGACGAGCTCGCCACCTATTGCTTGCACGCGCTGAGCGCGGCCGGCAACCTGCCCTCCAAGGCAGCCGTGCGCAGGCTCCTCGACGTCACCATGAGCGGACTGCGGCGCCCCGCGTAGCCGCCCGTCACGCACGGGTCGCCTACCCCGGAACCGAGGCAGGCGCCCGACCGGCCAGGGCAACGGTGATCGCGTCGCCGAGCGGGTCAGATGCGTCCGTACTGCTCCTCGGCTCGCCAGAAGAACAGGTAGCCGCCGACGAGAACGGCGACTGCCCAGCCGGTCGCGTAGTGCCATTCATAGGGGAATAGCCGCGCGTCGTCGGCGAGCAGTGCGTGTCGGGCGAGCGCGACGTAGATCGCGCCCGGATTCAGCGCGAGCAGATGTCGGATCAGTTCGTTGCCGTAGTTGGCGGTGAAGACGTCGATGCTGAAGAACACTCCGGACAGGTAGAGCCAGGTGCGCAGTAGGAACGGCAGGATCTGCGAGGTGTCAGGGATCGTAGCGCCGATGCGGGCCATCAGGCAGGCCAGGCCGAGGCAGAAGAGGGCCTGTAGGCCGATGGCGGGGATGAGCAGCAGCCAACGTAGAGCGGGTCGTTCGCCGGTGAGCACCACGATGGGGATGAGCACGAGCAGCGAGAGCAGCAGCCGCTGCAACGCGACCAGCGTTGCTGACACCGGCAGCACGGCGCGGGGAAAGTTCAGCACCCGGGTGAGCCCGAGGTTGGCGTGGATGGCGCGGGCTCCGGCCAGTGTGCTGGTCTGGGTGAAGGTGAATACGAATACGCCGATGACAAGGAACGCGACGTAGTTGTGTACGCCGCGGCGGGTGGACAGCAGCACCCCGAAGATCAAGAAGTAGACGCCGGCGTTGAGCAGCGGGGTGAGCACCTGCCACGCTTGGCCCAGCATGCTGCGCGAATAGCCGACGGCGCTGGTGGCCCGGGAGAACTCCCACACGAAATGCCGGCGGCGCCACAACTCGCGGGTGTAGGCGGCCAGCCGCGGCCGGGCGCCGGCGCGGCGCAGCCCATGTTCGGCGACCAACCGTGCTACCTCCGCGGCGGTCGGTGCGGGCGAGCGTTCAGTTCGGGTCATCCGCGACCCGGCCACGTTGCTGACCGCATCCCCATGGGTCATGGGCGTGCGGGATGTACCGGCGGGGTATCGGTGCACTTGCGGTCCTTTCCGTCGGCTCACGGTCGAGCCGGCGGCTAACGGGTGAGGCCGCGGGTCGGACAACCGGGGCTGCCCGACCCGCGGCCGGTCGGCTGGCTACTGAATGGTGGGCAGGAGCTGTTTCATCTGGGTGATCTCGTTGCTCTGCCCGGTGATGATGGACTGCGCGAGCGAGGTGGCCTCGGGGTTCTGCCCGTTGGTGAGTTCGGTCCGGGACATGGTGATCGCGCCCTGGTGATGGGTGATCATCTGGGTGAGCCAGAGTTTGTCGAACGCGCTGCCGGTGGCCTTGTCCAGGGCTGCCATGTCGGCGTCGCTCATCATGCCGGGCATCGACATGCCGCCGTGGTTCATCGACATCGAGGTCGGCGGGACGGGCTTCTTCCAGCCGGTCAGCCAGCCGGACATGGCGGCGATCTCCGGCGCCTGGGCGCCCTTGATCGCGGAGGCGAGCTGCTTGACAGCCGGGCTAGTCGCCTTCGTTAGGGCCAAGTCGGCCATCGTGACGGCCTGCCCGTGGTGCGGGATCATGTCGGTCGCGAAACTCGCGTCTTGGTCGTTGTGCGGGCCGGACGCGGGCGATCCGACTGGGGCGCCGGCGGACGTGCTCATCCCCGACATGGTGCTGGGGCGGGAACTGGGCTTGCTGCTGCCGCATCCGGCGAGCAGCAGGACGCCGGCTGTCAGTGCGGCGGCGGTGATGAGGGTGCGTTTCATGGGAATGCCTTTCAGGTGTGCGAATCAACGGAAGTGGCGGACCGAAGGAACGTGACGATGCGTGGGCAGTCGTCACGGCGGTCTGCGTCAGGTCCGGCTGATGCACAACCTGTCGAGCGACGGGCCCGGGGGTGCCCTGGGTGCGGCCGACACCGGTAAGGCCGGCTCGGCGTCGGCACTGGCGCGCTGCTGCCAACTGCCCATCGCGGTCGGTGCCGAGTGCTGGGCATGGTCGCGGAGGGTCGCGAGGCAGGTGGCGTGGGCCATCGCGCAGCTACCAGCGGCTGATGCCACCACGGCGTGCCCAGTCGTGGCGCTGACAGCCCAGCCAGGCATGAGCCGCGGGCCTGACCCGTGTCCGGCCATCATCGCGGAACTCGACCCCGGTGTCGGCATCGCCAGCATGTGATCGCTGCTCGCACCGTGCATCGCGAACACCGCCAGCAGCACCCCGGCGCACAGCAGCAGCCGGGTCAGTGCTCGACCCGGGGTGCGGTCGAGGCCGGCGGTCATCACCTGCCGGTGTCCCTCATCGCTGTGTGGGGTCCGGATCGGGCGCTGCGGTTGGCCGGTGAGAAGCGTGTTGCTCGGCCGCCGCGGGCTGGCTGGGATGTGGCTCTGACCGCGAGCCATGATCGCCGTGATGTGTCATGTCGTCGGGGTCGCCGCCCATCATGGTCAGCATCTGGCGTCCGCCGGTGCTGAAGAACCGGCAGAGCAGCACCGCGGCAAGGAACAGGAAGACGATGTTGAGCCAGGTGGTGTAGTTCCAGCTGAGGCCGTCCTCGCCGATCTTCGCGTGCCGGGTACCGGTGGGGATCAGGTGCAGGGGTGTGAAGACGAGTTCGATGACGTAGCCGGCGGCGACCATGGTCAGGTAGAAGGTGCCGGTCAGGAACAGTGCCATCCGCGTGCCGTAGTACTTCCGGTAGATCGCGATAATCGGCAAGATGATCAGGTCGGCGAAGATGAAGCTGACCACACCGCCGAAGCTGATCCCACCATTCCACAACACCGCTGCGAGCGGCACGTTGCCGATCGAGCAGACGAACGCCGCCACCGCGACGAGCGGCCCGATGATCGGCCCCCAGATCTTGGCCGCAAGCGGATGACTGGTGAAGAACAGGTGCTGCCAGAACACGTCCGGGATCCACGCCGCGGCGGCGCCGGCGATAAGCAGGCCGATGACAATGTCACGCAGCACGGCGGCCCACTCCATGACGAAGTTGTGACTGACCGAGGTGAACCCTGGCCGGCTGAGCAGCCGCTGCCAGAATGACCCTTCACCCGCGACGGACATGTCCATCGCGGCGTGGCCCTCCATCGACCCTGCGACCGCCTTGCCCGCCTGTTCGGTGGCCCGCCTGAGTAACCTCGTGGACAGGAAGCGGCGGAAGATCAGTGCCACTAACACGATCATGAACGGGCCACCAACGAACTCGGCGACGGTGAACTGCCAGCCCAGCAGCAACGCCAGAATCAGGCCGAGCTCGATGACCAGATTGGTGGACGCGAACTGGAAGGCCATCGCGGCGGTGAAGTCCGCGCCCTTACGGAACAGTGAACGGGCCAAAGCGACCGCGGCATAGGAACACGACGAGGACGCCGCACCCAGACCCGCCGCCGTGGCCAGGCTGCGCGCCCGGTCGTCGGGCATCAGCCGGGCGATGGTCGACTTGCGCACCAACGCCTCGATAATCGCGGATAGGGTGAAGCCCAGGATCAACGACCAGGTGACCTGCCAGGTCATCGACCCGGCGATACCCAGCGCATGCAGTAACCCGTGCCAGACGGTGCTCATGGCTGGTGGCCGGTCCTCGCGGCGGGGTGGAAGCGGCGCAGCCGCAGCGAGTTGGTGACCACGAACACCGAGCTGAACGCCATCGCGGCACCCGCGATCAACGGGGACAGCAGCCCGAGCGCGGCGACCGGGATGAGCACCACATTGTAGGCGAACGCCCAGAACAGGTTGCCCTTGATCGTACGCAGCGTGCGCCGCGCCAGTCGGATCGCGTCCGCGGCGGCGGTGAGGTCGCCGCGGACCAGGGTGATGTCCGACGCCTCGATCGCGGCGTCGATGCCGGTCCCCATCGACAGGCCGAGGTCCGCTGCGGCCAGCGCGGCAGCGTCGTTGACGCCGTCGCCGACCATCGCCACGGTCTTGCCTTGGCGCTGCAGGTCGGCGACCGCATCGACCTTCTGCTCGGGCAGCACCTCGGCGATCACGTCGGCCTCGTCGATGCCGACCGAGGCGGCGATCGCGGTGGCGGCGGACCGGTTGTCACCGGTGAGCAGCACCGGACGTAAGCCGAGGTCACGCAATTCGGTGACGGCGGCAGCGCTGGTGGCCTTGACCGTGTCGCCCACCACGAGAACGCCGCGGATCTGGCCGCCCCACCCGGCCAGCACCGCGGTGCGACCGGCGGCTTCGCCGGCGGCCTTGGCCGCCTGCAACTCGACGTCCGGATGCAGCCCCGCCTCGGCGAGCAGTCCCGCGCGGCCGACGGTCACCGCGACGGCCGCCCCGTCGATGCTGACGGTGCCGGTCACCCCTAACCCCGCGGTGTTGGCGAACCCGCTTACCGGCGGCAGCGAGGCGAACTTGTCGGCTGCTGCCGCGGCGATGGCAGCGGCAATCGGGTGCTCACTGGCCGACTCCACCGCGCCGGCCAGCAGCAGCAGCTGATCGGGATCCACGCCCGCGGCCGGGTGCACGCCGTGCAGGCTCATCCGCCCGGTGGTGACGGTGCCGGTCTTGTCCAGCACGATCGTGTCGACGCGGCGGGTGGACTCCAGTACCTCCGGGCCCTTGATCAGCAGCCCGAGCTGCGCGCCACGGCCGGTGCCGACCAGCAGCGCGGTCGGGGTGGCCAGACCCAATGCGCAGGGGCAGGCGATGATCAACACCGCGACCGAAGCGGTGAAGGCGCGCACCGTGCCCTGCCCGGTGGCCAGCGTGCCTACCAAGGTGGCCACCGCGAACAGCAGCACGACCGGCACGAAGACGGTGGAGATCCGGTCAGCCAGTCGCTGCACCGGGGCCTTACCGGACTGCGCGGCGACGACCATCCGACCGATCTGCGCCAGCCGAGTGTCCGCGCCGACCCGGGTAGCGCGGATGACCAGTCGGCCGCCGGCGTTGACCGTCGCGCCGGTGACCGGGTCACCCGGCCCGACTTCGACCGGCATGGACTCGCCGGTCAGCAGGCTCTCATCGATCGCGGACGAGCCGTCGACGACCACGCCGTCGGTGGCGAGCTTCTCTCCCGGGCGGACCACGAACACGTCACCCTGGTGGAGCTGCTCGATCGGGACGCGGGTCTCGACACCGTTGCGCAGCAGCGCGACGTCTTTGGCGCCGAGTTCCAGCAGAGCTTTCATCGCGGCGCCGGAGCGGCGCTTGGCGCGGGCCTCGAGGTAGCGCCCGGTGAGCAGGAAGACGACCACTGCGGAGGCGACCTCGAGGTAGATGTCGCTCGCGCCGTTACCGGCGCTGGCGGTGAGATCAAAATGCATCCGCATCCCGGTCATGCCGGCATCGCCGAAGAACAGCGCATACAGCGACCAGCCGAACGCGGCCAGGGTGCCCATCGACACCAGGGTATCCATCGTCGCGGCCCGGTGCGCCAGGTTGGTGACCGCGGCGGTGTGGAACGGCCATCCACCCCACAACACCACCGGACTTGCCAGGGTGAGGGAAAGCCATTGCCAATTGTCGAACTGGGCGGCCGGCACCATCGCCAACACCAGCACTGGCAGCGCCAGCACCGCAGAGACCAACAGCCGCTGCCGCAACGACGACAACTCGACCGACTCATCATCGTCCTCGGCCGAGTGGCTCGTGCCAGGCTCCGGTGCCTGCGGGAGGCGGGCGGTGTAGCCGGTCGCCTCGACGGTCGCCACCAGGTCCTTCGGTGCGATGACGGTCGGGTCGTAGCGCACGGTGGCCTTCTCGGTGGCGTAGTTCACCGTCGCGGTGACACCGTCGAGCCGGTTGAGTTTCTTCTCGATCCGCGCGGCGCAGGAGGTGCACGTCATCCCTCCGACCGCCAACTCCACACCGATAGCCCCAGCGCCGGTCACCGGGCTGACGGGAACCGGGCCGACGGGATGGCGGTCGGCGGTGATGTCATTGCTGGTCATAGCGACGTCCTTCTGCGGTGGGGCGGGGTGTGTCGAGGCGAGGAGAACAACAAAAAACAA
>JBPCMU010000058.1:0-18368 GCA_051001975.1 Jatrophihabitans sp. | reverse complement strand
CTTGCGGCTGCTCGGCCGGCAGCGCCGGGATGTCGGGCAGGGGACGGCGGGTCCCGTCCGGCGGCGCCGCGCCCGTTGCGACGTGCCAGGCGCGGGCGATCGCAACAGGCCTTCCGTCGACCACCATGGTGGCCTCACTCAGGGCAATGCGCTTGCCCGGCCGGATTACTCGCGATTGCACCGACAGTTCGCGGCGCGGGATCGGGCCGAGGAACTCGACGGTGATGCGGGCCAACCGCTGGCTGGGAGAGGCGAGAGCCCGGTCGATGACGGTGGCCAGCAACGCAGTGGGCGGGCCGCCGTGTTGCGCTGAGTCATCCCACGGGCTGGTGGTCGCGTCAGTGGGCTGATAGCGCCCGTCGCCCAGTGGGAGGAAGTACGCCGGGGCATCGGTCACCTGAACACGATACCGACCGGGTCACGCCTTGTACGGGTGCTGCTCGCGTTGGGCGTGCAGTGCCGAGGCCCACCAGGAGAGCTGGTCGAGCATCGCGGCGGCAGCCTCAGCCGTGGACGGGTCGGGCGGGAACCGGACGTCAGCGGGTAGCCGCGCGGTGTCGAAGCTCAAGCTGTCGCGGATTGTGACCATGTGCTGCTCGACGATCACCTGCCGCAACTGCTCGACCGCGCGCAATCCGCCGGAGCGGCCGCCGTAGCTGACGAACGCGGCCGGCTTGCCCCACCACTCGTGGCGGTAGATGTCGAGAAAGTTCTTCAGCCCGCCGGGGTAGCCGTGGTTGTACTCCGGGGTGACGAACACGAATGCGTCGGCGGCGCCCAGCCGAGGCGCCACCCCGACGAGCTCAGGGGTGCGTTCGAGGGTGTGCGGCAAGGGTCCGATGGTGGCCAGGTCCACCACGTCCAGCTCGAAGTCGGGATGACCCTCGGCCTGCTGCAGGAACCAGGAGGCGATGGCCGGTCCGGATCGGCTCACGGCCCCGCTGGCGACGACGATGACGAGCCGCAGCCGTCCGGATGGCTCGGTGGTCGTGGTCATCTGGGCCCTTCGGCTGGACGGCGAGTCAACTCAACCTTAGGAGCTGAACCGTGGTTGAACTCAAGTGTGATCCTGATCGCTCGGCCGGTCACCCACGCACTGCCTCGTAGAGCAGCGCGCCGGTGAGTTCGATGGTCGGTGTCGCGGCAAAGCTGAGCGGCGTGGGCGGGACATCGGCGCGGACCAGCAGGTCGCCCACAGCTGCGATCATGGCGCCGTTGTCGGTGCACAACCGCATCGGCGGGATGCGCAGCTCGATGCCGGCCGCTCTGCACCGTTCTTCGGCCAGGCTGCGCACCCGGCTGTTCGCGGCCACCCCGCCGACGATGACCAGGGTGTCGACGCCGCGATCCCGGCAGGCCCGCAACGCCTTGTTGACCAGGGTGTCGGCCACCGCCTCCTGAAAGCTGGCCGCTATATCCGCGACCGATACTCCCGGATCGGCACCCCTCTCGGTTTCATTCTCGCTCCGCAAGCGTCGCTCGACATAGCGGGCCACCGCGGTCTTGAGGCCGGAGAAGGAGAACCCGAGCGGCGGGTCGTGCGCGCCGGAAAGCGGACGGGGGAAGGCCACCGCGGTGCGATCTCCGTCGCGGGCCGCACGGTCGATCGACGGACCTCCTGGGTAGGGCAGGCCGATCAGCCTGGCAACCTTGTCGAACGCCTCGCCCGCGGCGTCGTCGAGGGTGTCGGAGAGGTGCTCGATCGGAGTGCGGACGAGGTCCTCGACGTACAGCAGCGAGGTGTGCCCTCCCGACACGATCAGCACGATGCTGCGTGCTGGCAACGGACCGTGCTCGAGCGTATCGGCGGCGGCGTGCCCGGCGAGGTGATGCACCGCGTAGATCGGAACCTCGAGCGCGACGGCGTACGCTTTCGCTGCGGCCACGCCGACGTGCAGCGCGGTGGCCAGGCCCGGTCCGGCGGTCACCGCGATCGCCCCGACGTCATGCAGGCTGAGCCCGGCGTTGTCGAGAGCCTGTTTGGTGACCGGCACCATCGCCTGCAGATGCGCGCGGGCGGCGATCTCCGGAACGACGCCACCGAACCGGGCATGCTCGTCCATGCTGGAGGCCAGCGCCTCGCCGAGCAGGACCCCGTCGCAGACCAAACCAACGCCGGTCTCGTCGCAGGAGGTCTCGATGCCCAGCACGATCGTCATGCCGTCGAGCCTAGTGAGCGCCCATCCATGGCTGATGATCAAGGCGAGTTTCGGGTTATAGCCCTGATCTCGCTTTGATCATCGCGGGAACACCCGCCGGGTCAGGTGCAGGCGGCGAAGGCTTCGGCGAGCACGTCCAGGCCCTCGGTCAGCAACTCGTCGCTGATGGCCAGCGACGGCAGGAAGCGGAAGACGTTGCCGTACGTGCCGCAGGTGAGCGTGACGACACCGTGCGCATGGCAGTAGGCGTTGATCGCCGCGGTGAGTGCCGCGTCCGGTGCCTTCGTGACGCAGTCGGCAACGAGCTCGACGGCGAGCATCGCGCCCCGACCGCGGATGTCACCGATCGACGGGTAGCGCTCGGCCAGCGCCTGCAGCCGCGGCAGCAGCAGAGCTTCGATCGCGCGGGCGCGGGCCGGCAGGTCATCGGCGCGCATCGTCTCGATCGCGCCGAGCGCGGCGGCACAGGCGACCGGGTTGCCGCCGTAGGTGCCGCCCAAGCCGCCCGGATGGATGGAGTCCATGATCTCGGCGCGACCGGTCACCCCGGCCAGGGGCAACCCGCCGGCGATGCCCTTCGCGGTGGTGATCAGATCGGGCACCACGCCGTCGTGCTCACAAGCGAACCAGTCCCCGGTGCGGCAGAAGCCGGTCTGGATCTCATCGGCGATGAAGAGGATGCCGTGCTGCGCGCACCAGTCGCTCACTCGGGCGAGAAAGCCGGCGGGCGGCACGATGAAGCCGCCCTCGCCCTGGATCGGCTCGATCAGCACAGCCGCGGTGTCCATCTCGCCGACCTGGGTGTGGATCTGCGCGGTGATCTCGGCGAACGCCTCGTCGGCACATGCTTGCGCACCTCCGGGCCAGCGGTACGGATACGCCATCGGCACCCGGTAGATCTCGCCGGCGAACGGCCCGAAGCGGTGCTTGTACGGCATCGACTTCGCCGTCAGCGCCATCGTCAGGTTGGTGCGGCCGTGGTAGGCGTGGTCGAAGACGACGATCCCGTCGCGGCCGGTGTACGAACGGGCGATCTTGACCGCGTTCTCCACCGCCTCCGCACCGGAGTTCAGCAGCGCCGACCGCTTCTCGTGCGTCCCCGGCGTCAGCTCGTTCAGTGCCTCGCAGACGGCCAGATACTCCTCGTACGGCGTCACCATGAAGCAGGTGTGAGTGAAGTCGGCGACCTGTTGCTGCACGGCTTCGACGACCCGCGGCGCAGCGTTGCCGACCGTGGTCACCGCTATGCCGGCACCGAGATCGATGAGCTGGTTGCCGTCGGCGTCGACGAGGATCCCGCCGCCGGCCCTTTCGATGTAGATCGGTAGCCCGGTGCTGACCCCGGCCGACACCGCAGCGACTTTGCGGGCATGCAGCTCGGTCGATCGCGGGCCGGGGATCTCTGTCTTCAACAGTCGGTGCTGTGCCACATCGCTCATGCACGTGAGGGTAGGGCCGCGGGCTCCGCGGCGGCGAGGGGTGACCGGCCCCGGGTATCAGACGCGGCGACGCGCACTCCTCACAGTGGGCCGAGGCAACGGCGGGGGGTCGCTGCTGTGCCCACCATCGAGGGGGGCGGCCATGGCCGCAAAGTTCGAGCTCTACAAGGACAAGAAGGGCGAGTACCGCTGGCGTCTGAAGGCGCCGAACGGGCTTATCATCGCCGACAGAGGTGAGGGGTACGAGTCGAAGTCGGGCGCTGAGAACGGCATCAACGCCGTGAAGTCGGACGCACCGGTAGCTGCGGTGCACGAGGTCTGAGCACGCGTCTCGACGGGCGGCGCCTCGGGCGTTTGTGGTTGGTACCGGGGCGTCGCCGCACGTCATCACCTGGTTGCGGTCAGCGCCGCCGACAGCCGGCCGATGGCGCCGGTGAACGCATGCTCGGCAGGCGCGGCGAAGCCGATCACCAGCGCCGGTGCGTGTGACTCGGTGGTGGCGTACTCCGCGAGTCCCTGCACGGCGAGCCCACGCTCGGCAGCACGAGCAATCGCCTCGGCTTCGCTCACCCCGTCCGCCAGTTGCACCAGTACGTGCAGTCCGGAGGCGTCGCCGGTGACCCGGGCACCCGGCGCATGTTCACGGAGGTGGTTGGTCAGCCGATCGCGGCGGCGGCGGTAGGCCAGTCGGCAGCGACGGATGTGCCGGTCGTAGGCGCCGGAGGAGATGAACTCGGCCATGGTCAGCTGGTCGAGCGTGTTGCCGGCGTGATCGGCGAGCAGCCGTGCCGCGCTAACCGGTTCGACGAGCCGATCGGGCAACACCAACCAGCCCAGCCGCAAGCCCGGGACGAGCGTCTTGCTCGCCGTCCCGGCGTAGACCACCTGCTCCGGGGCGAGCGGCTGGACGGCGCCGATCGGCTGCCGGTCATAACGGAACTCGCCGTCGTAGTCATCCTCGATGACGAGCCGGTTTCCGGCAGCCGCCCACTCGACGACCTGGCGGCGGCGATGCGCGGAGAGCGTGACACCGATCGGGTATTGGTGTGCCGGCGTCAGCAGAACTGCGTCTGCGGGGCCGAGCCCGTCCAGTACCGCGCCCTCGCCGTCGATCGGGACGGTGCGTACCCGGACCCCCCGGGCCTCGGCAGCGTCGCGGTAGACCCGATGCCCGAATGCCTCGACAACGAGAGTCGCCGGACCGGAGGTGGTGAGCGTGGTGCTGAGCAGTGCCAACCCCTGCATGAACCCGGTGCACACCACGATCCGTTCCGACGTGGTGCGCACGCCTCGGGTGCGGGCCAGGTAGCCGGCGAGCGCATCGCGCAGCTCCGGCCGGCCGCGCGGATCGGAGTAGCCGAGCGCCTCCGACGGCGCCGCGATGAGAGCGCGCCGCGCGGCAGCAAGCCATGCCGAGCGCGGGAACGCGGACAGATCTGGAGTACCCGGCATCAGGCTGTAGGGCAGCACCCGAGCGGGTCCGCGCTCCGGGCGGACGACGTCACTCGCGATGGCCCGATTCGACACCCGGGTACCCGAACCGGTCTGCGCGACCAGCCAGCCCTCCGCGACGAGCTGGCCGAACGCATCCGCGACGGTGTTCCGAGCGATACCGAGATCGGCGGCCAACGCCCGAGACGACGGCAGCCGGGTGCCCGGGCGCAGTCGGCCGGACTGGATCGCCTCGCGCAGTGCGCGCTCCAGGCCGCAGCGACGGTTGCGACCGGCGAGGTCGAGGTGCAGATCGACGCCGGCAATGGCCCATGGTTCGGGCATCTGAATGGACCTCCCCGGCAGAGGTTCGCCAGCTTAACGTCGCATATATGAGCGAAACACAAACCACACCACAGATCCCCGTACGGCTCGACTTCGAGAAGTTCGCGCCGAACTTCATGCGGGCCATGACCCACCTCGACAATGCTGCGACGAAGGAACTCGACGCCGTCGAGTTCGATCCGCGACTGCGCGAACTCGTGCGCTTGCGCGCATCGCAGATCAACGGCTGTGCTTACTGCATCGACACGCACAGCGGGGACGCCCGGGCGATCGGGGAGACCGAGCAGCGGCTGTACGCGGTGAGTGCCTGGTCGGAGGTGCCGCTGTTCACTGAGCGGGAACGTGCCGCGCTCGCCTTCGCCGAAGCGGTCACGCTGCTGGCCGGGGACCATGTCCCGCAGGCCGCCTTCGACGCGGTCGCGGCCGAGTTCACGCCGGCCGAGATCGGCGCGCTGCTCAGCCTGATCACCACGATCAACGCCTGGAACGCGCTCGCGGTGAGCTCGCGGGCGTGGCCCGTGGCGCCCCGCGGGGAGGAGCCGTCATGACCAGCACACCGGAGACCGTCGTGGCTCGGTACTTCGATGCATGGCAGGGCGGTGACGCCACGTCGTTGCGATCGCTGGTGACCGACGACGTCACATTCGCCGGGCCGATGGGCACGGTGGACAACGCCGACGAGTTCGTCACGTCGCTGCAGAAGTTGCGCGAGATGATGACCGGCCTGACTGTGCTGCACCGTTTCGTCGACGGGGACGACGTGCTGACCTGGTACGAGATGCAGGTGCCGGAGAAGTCATCGATACCGGTGGCGCACTGGGCGCACGTCGAGTCCGGCAAGGTCGCGTCGCTGCGGGTCACCTTCGATCCGCGCCCGATACTCGGCTGAGTGCCTCGTCAGCGCAGGACGATCTCCTGCTTGGTAGCGTCGGGGGCCAGCAGACCGAGCAGCGCAGCGCCTTCGTCGGTGACGGCCTCGCGGTGCCTGCCCTTCAGCGGTTCCAGGCAGGTGACCACGAGCCGAGCGAGGCTCTTGTCCCGCTCGATCGCCCACTGCGCCGCGACGAAACCATCCACCAGCACGGTGCCGGGCAGCACCCCGTTCACCGACTGCAGTGCTTTGCGGTGCGCGTCCTGGATCACGTGGCGCCGATCGGCATGCCCGAGCAGCACATTGTCGTAGTCGGGCAGGAACCGAGGCGGCGCCTCGGTATTCGCGGGCGGACGCGGCGACCGAGGAACGTCGAACAACTCCTTGCCGTTCTCGTCGTGCAATACCGTCAGCCGTGGACGCAGCCGGGCGATCACCTCGGCCAACCCGGTGACCCGGCACCACGCCACCAGATCAGCCGCGGTGGCCGGCCCGAACGCGGCCAGATAGCGCCACGCCACGTCGTCCCAGGACGAATCCGTGCGTACCGGCCTGCCCAGCCAGTGCTCTGCGGTGGTCAACCGCGTCGACCCGGCGCCGTCCCACAGCCCACGCGGTGGGATCTGCACCAGCGGCAGGAGCGATCGAGCTGCATGCGCCAGCGCGCGAGCTTCACGGTCCGGCCAGGTGTCGGCCAGTGCGGCGCCGAGCTGGGCCGGAGTTCGCGGCTGCAACTCCAGCAGGCGACGCGCCTCTGCCGCCACCGGTTCGAGGTCCAGCCCGGCCAGCGGTCGTGCCCACGTCGGGTTGGTCAGCTCCCGCATGATGATCGGGACGATCAGCGGCCGCAGCAGCAGTGCGTCGGCCGCGGTGACCAGGTGGATCGTGCTGCGCATCAGCGCGATACGCACGCAGCTGCGCCGCTCGATGGCGCGGGAGAGCGTCATCGGATCGAAGCCGGACAGCCGGGACCAGAGTGCGGTGTACGGGCTGCGCGGCGTCTGGGCCTGCATGCCCACCAGTCGCGCGATCACGGTTAGCGGGCTGACCGTGCCGCGTTCGAGCAGAAACTGCCGGGCCAGCAGCGCCCGGTTTCGGGCTCGGCGGTCCAGCACTTTCACGGTCACGTTCGTACCGTACGGAGCCGGGCGGACGTCGGGGCGACCTGCGCGTGAGTTAAGTGGTGCCGATCCGGGTCTGGCCATCCAGCATTTCGCAGACCCGCACCCCGGAACGCGGCGGTGGCCTATCAGGGCGGCAGCGCGTCCGAGTATGGCAACAAACTCTTCGGCGAGGGCTGGAATCGGACACCAATGACGACCTGACCATCTACGACAGCGACGACTCCGACCTCGAGATCGTCGTGCTGGAGAAGAGCGGTTACCTGGTCGTCGTCTTCGACGACCGGTCCTATCGCGCCGAGCTAGCGGAAGTCCCGGGAGCCGGCCCGGATCCCGAGATGCAGCTTCTCGATCTTCTCGGCGATCACGTTGGTGACCCCGTCGACGCGTTCCAGCATGCCGCGGACGAGCAGGCCGCCGGACTCCCGAGCCACCCGGCGGTTGCGATTCCACACCGTGGGATGACAGACGATGTTGACCATGCCGGTCTCGTCCTCGAGGTTGATGAAGATGATGCCCTGCGCGGTGTTCGGTCGCTGCCGGTGGGTGACCACGCCACCGACCAGAACCCTGGTGCGATCGGCCGTCTGACGCAGCTGCATCGCGGTCAGCACGCCGAGGGCATCGAGCCGGTCGCGGATCAGCGCGGTGGGGTAGTCGTCGAGGGTCACCGACGTCGCCCAGTAGTCGGCGATCAGTTGCTCGGGCTCGGTCATCTCCGGTAGCGGCGGGCTGGCCCGTTCGTCCACGGTCGCCAGCGGCAGGTGCTCCGGTCGGATCGCGGCGACGGGGGCGGCCGCCCACAGCGCGCCACGCCGGGTGAGGTCGAGGGAGTCGAACGCACCGCCGGTAGCCAGCGCCTCAACCTGCTCGGTGCCGATGCCGGTGCGCCGCACCAGGTCCGTCATCGACGTGAACGAGCCGCCCGCCACGCGAGCCGTCTCGATCGCCTCCGCCTGCTCGGTGCCGATCATGCGCACGCTGGACAGCCCCATCCGGATCGCCGGCTGGGCAGGCCCCGGCCCGCTGTAGGCAACCGCTTGTGGCGGATCAGCCGCCGATACGGCGGCGTCCCGCCACAAGCGTGCGCGATCCTCGAGACTGGCGCCGGCAGTGGACAGGTTAACGTCCGGGCCGCGCACGATGACGCCGTGCCGCTTGGCGTCCTGCACCAGCGACTGCGGTGAGTAGAAACCCATTGGCTGCGCATTGAGCAGCGCCGCGGTGAAGGCCGCCGGGTGGTAGAGCTTCAGCCAGGATGACGCGTAGACCAGGAACGCGAAACTGATGGCGTGGCTCTCGGCGAAACCGAACGCCGCGAAGGCACGGATCTTGGTGTAGATGTCGTCGGCCACCGCACCGGTGATGTCGTTGGCCGCCATCCCGGCGTAGAGCCGCTCGCGCATCGCCTCCATCTTCTCCTCACTGCGCTTGGAGCCCATCGCTTTGCGCAACTGGTCGGCCTCTGCCGCAGTGCAGCCGGCGGCGTCGATGGCCAGTTGCATCAACTGCTCCTGGAACAGCGGGATGCCCTTCGTCTTCTTCAGCGCCTTCTCCAGCTTCGGGTGCGGGTAGGTGATCGGCTCCTTGCCGCTGCGCCGGCGGATGTATGGGTGCACCGATTCGCCCTGGATCGGCCCGGGCCGGATCAGCGCGATCTCCACGACGAGGTCGTAGAACTCGCGGGGCTTGAGCCGGGGCAGGGTGGCCATCTGTGCACGCGACTCGACCTGGAAGACGCCGACGGTGTCGGCCTTGCACAGCATGTCGTAGACCAGCGGGTCCTCGGCGGGGATCTGGTGCAGGCCATAACGCTTGCCGTGCCATTGCTCGACGAAGTCGAAGCAGTAGGTCAGCGCGGAAAGCATGCCGAGGCCGAGCAGGTCGAACTTCACCAGCCCAGCACCGGCGCAGTCGTCCTTGTCCCATTGCAGCACCGAGCGGTTCGCCATCCGGCCCCACTCCACCGGGCACACCTCGATGATCGGACGGTCGCAAATGACCATCCCGCCGGAGTGGATGCCCAGATGCCGCGGTGCCTTCTGCAACTGCTCGGCCAAGCTCAGCACGTCCGCCGGTATGGACACGTCGCCGGGATCCACCTGCGCCGTCTGCGCCGCGGCGGCCACCGTCCGATCGTCCTGATCACTGGTCGACTCTCGCCTGCGGTCCGCTCCTCGCTCGGCTCGCTGGGAGGTGCGGTCCGCATCCGGCTCATGTCCGTCTTGCTGCGATGCTCCCTCCGGCTTCGTCTCCGCCCGCAGCTTCATCGCCGGTGCCCAGTAGTAGCCCTGCTCGATGGTCTTGCTCCAGGCGTCCTGCTGGCCCATCGAGTAGCCAAGGGATTTGGCCACGTCCCGGATCGCCGACTTGGGCCGGTAGCTGATGACGTTGGCGACCTGTGCGGTGTAGCGCCGGCCGTAGCGGGAGTAGACGTGCTGGATCGCCTCCTCACGACGGTCGGACTCGATGTCCAGGTCGATGTCCGGCGCTCCTTCCCGCTGCGGGGAGAGGAACCGCTCGAACAGCAGGCCGTAGCGCACCGCGTCGACGGCGGTGATCCCGATGGCGTAGCAGACCGCCGAGTTCGCCGCGCTGCCCCGGCCCTGGCAGAGGATGCCGCGCTTGCGGCAGAACTCGACGATCTCCCACACCACGAGGAAATAGCCGGGGAAGTTGAGCTGCTCGATGATCGCCAGCTCATGGTCGATCTGTGCATACGGGTCGACGTAGTCGTGCTCCTTCGCCCACGCCGCGGCCACTTCCGGCGTGCCGTACCGCTCCCGGGCGCCGCGTACCGACAGCTCGCGCAGCCAGCTCATCTCGGTGTGCCCGGCCGGCACCGGGAACGGCGGCAACTGCGGGGCGATCAGCCGCAGCGGGAAGGCCAGTTCCCGGCCCAGCGCCGCCGCGGCGGGTATCGCCTGTGGATACCGGTCGAACCGTTCAGCCATCTCGGCGCCACTGCGCAGATGCTGGCCGGCCCAGGCCGGCAACCAGCCGTCGACCTCGGCCAGTGTGCTGCGCGCGCGTACCGCGGCGACGGTGGTGGCCAACGGGCGTTGTCGCGGGCCGGCGTAGTGCGCCGCTGTGCTGGCGACGAGTGGGAGCCGGCGTTTCTCGGCGAGCAGCGCCAGTGCATCGGTGAGCTCGTCGCTGGTCGGGTCGAGGGAGTGGGTGATCTCGACCGCGACGTTCTCCCTGCCGAACAGCCCGGTCAGTTCGTCCAGCGCCCGCCGTCCCGCGTCGAGATCGATGGTGCCGTAACCACCGCGAGTCAGCGCGCTACGCACCGAGCCCTTCCGGCAGCCGGTGAGGATGAGCCAGCGCCCGTCGGCCGCTGCGGCGACTTGCTCGACGTCGTAGACCGGCCGACCCTTCACCCCGCCGCGCAGGTGCGCCTCGCTCAGCGTCCGGGCCAGGTTGGCGTAGCCGGCGGGGTCCCGGGTCAGGACGAGTAGATGCGAGCCGGCCGGGTCCGGGATGCCGACCCGGGCACCGATGGCCCGCTCCGCCTGGGTGGACGGCATCGGCACATCCAGGCCGAGTTCGGCACCGAAGATCGTCGACAAGCCCAGCGCTTCGGCGGCCTCGGCGAAGCGGACCACGCCGTAGAAACCGTCGTGGTCGGTCAGCGCCAGCGCCTCCAGGCCGAGCCCGACAGCTTCCTCGGCCAGCTCTTCCGGAGTGCTGGCCCCGTCGAGGAAGCTGAACGACGAGTGCGCATGCAGTTCGGCGTAAGGCACCGGGTGCGCCGGCCTGCTGGCGTGCTCAGGTGCCCGGTAGGCGTCGCGTTTCTGCGACCACGCTGGCGAGTCGCCCCCATCGCCGCCCGGGCGACCGGACAGCGTCCGCTCCAACTCGCGCCAGGGCACCGGCGGGTTCCCAAAAGCCATACCTCATCATCGAACACATGTTCGAACAAGGCAAGGTGGCCTGCGCGAAGATCGGTGTCTCGTAACTGCGACGCGGGACAGGCGGTATCGCGAGGCGATCGAACGACCGGCGGCGGATTTGCCGGTCCGGGCGGTCAGGTGTTCTGACCGAACAATTCGGGTGCACGCCACCAACGTGATGGTGTGTGATGACGGCATGGCAATCGAGTTGAGCACCCCGGACGTCGGCCAGCTCGGCGAGGTCGTGAGCGCCCTGCGTGGCTGGCAGCACGAGGGCTCGCCGATGCAGCTGCATCCTGGCGACCTGGGCTGGAATTGGCAGTTCGGAGCGGAGGCGACGGCGGCGGCGCTTCGGACCTGGAGCCGGGACGGACAGCTTCTGGCCATCGGATTCCTGGACGGTCCCGATGTGTTGCGGATGACGGTCGCGCCTCAGGTTTGGCGCGAGGAGGAGCTGGCTCACCAGGTGGTTGCGGACCTGTCCGAACCGCAGCGTGGCATCCTGCCGGCGGGAAAGGCATCCGTCGAGACGCCGGATGGCACCCGAGTCAAAGATCTCCTGTCCGATGTCGGCTGGAGCGATGGCGAGCCGTGGACGCCGCTGCGCCACGACCTCACGGGGCCGTTGGAACAAACGGGCTTGCGAATCGAGGTGATCGGGTCCGGCCAGGAGTTCGAGTTCACCGCCGTCCACCGGTCGGCATGGGGCAGTCCGCGGTTCACCGATGAGTTGTGGCGGGTGATGGCGGCCGGGTTGCCGTTCGCCGACGCACGCTGCCTGCTCGCCTACGACGATCAGGGCGTTGCGGTAGCGGGGGTGACGGTGTGGTCGGCGGGTCCGGGCAAGCCGGGGTTGATCGAGCCGCTGGGTGTGCACGGCGCACATCGAGGGCGCGGCTACGCCACGGCGATCTGTGTTGCCGCGGCCGCCAACCTCAAAGAGCTGGGCGCATCGAGCGCGCTCGTCTGCACTCCGAGCCTCCTTACCTCCGCCGTCGCCACCTACAAGTCGGCCGGCTTCCAACAACTCCCCGAGCGGCTGGACCGATCCCGGGACGCCTGAGCGGCACAACAATCGACTGAACGCATAACGCATAACGCATACGGCCCACGGCACGCAAGCCGACCGTGCCATTTGCCTGACGCGCCGACGAGGGCCACGCGTGAGTCAGCGGCGGCGGTCCAGGCTCATCGCTGATCCCGGGTAGCGCGGTCATCGCCGGCAGCTTGTTGATCGAAGCAGTGGCAGTGATCGTCTTGACGTTGGCGCGGGCGCCCTCGACCGCGCTTTTCGGGCCGCTCGACTCGACGGCCGAGGCAGAGATCGACAGTTGTCGGGTGTTGATTTCGCCGACCTCCTGAACCCACTGGCAATCGGCCGGGGCGGGCAGGTTGGGCTCAGCGAAACCGAGGGCACGCCTGGTCGCCGCGCTGAGCGTGGCGCAAAGGTCGGTGGCCTGGCTCGGGCGCACGTCGCCGGCAGCCCACTTGGGTGGGTCGGGCAGCGAATCGATCGACTTGCCGGTGGTCGGCAACCTGTAGGCGACACTGCCTTCTCTGCCGAGCAGGCGCATGCTCCCGGCCCTGGGGTCGACGGCGCGCAGGAATTCGTGCCCGTTCACCTCGGCATCCACCACGACCGGATCGGACGAGATGACCCGGTGTACCCGCACGTGCGGATTGCGGTGGGTGGCGTCGGGCTGCGTCGGCACGGACCAGAGTCTCCGGCCGGTGGCCGCGACGTAGCCGACCAGACCCGCCCCGGCGCTCTGCCGCGTGCCGTCCACGACGGTGGTCCCGTCGCTGGCGAAGGCGTGGTAGCAGCCCCCGTCCGGGTCGGCCTTGGCGGGCAGCTTCGCCAGCCGGGATCCGTCCTTCACCGACAGCGTGACCGCACTGTCACATTCATTGGTGATCGCGACTGCGGTGTCACCGACCGCGACGTCGGTGAGGCCGTATTCGGACAGGCCGGTGAGGGACTTCGTCCAGAGGAGCCGTCCGGTACGGGTGTCCACGGCGCCGGCCAGGTTGCACGCCTCGCTGTTCACCTTCGTGCCGGTGCCCATCAGAACGGCACCCACCCCGGCGCTGTTCGGGGCGGTGGCGATCGAGCAAACCTTTCGCGGGAGCTGTACTGTCCACAGTTTCGTTCCGTCCGCGGCGGAGTAGGCCGTCAATGCCTGCTCCTGCGGCCCGATCAGCGATGTGCCGGTCGTCCAGGCCCACGGCGTGGTCGTGGCCGGACCGGGGTCCCAGAGGCGGCCGGGTTGTGCGGACCACGCCTTGCCCAAGGCGGCGACTGTGGGGGCCTTGGCGGGAGAGCTCCGCCGAGCGATGTCGTACTTGGCGGTGCAGCCGCTCGCCAGCCCAAGCACCAGGAGCGAGGAAATGACGAAGCAGGCCCGGCGACGGAGCATTGTCGGCGAGTACCCGCGGGCGCAACTGGCAAACGTTGGTCGGCGAGGAGGCGACTCAAACCGGAACGGCGGTGACGACGATGTTGCTTTCGTACGAGCGTTTACTGGCGTCGAACACACCGCCACAGGTGACGATGGTGAGCCGGGGCGAACCGGATCGACGGAAGATCTGCCCGAGCGGCACTCGGGTCTTCGGGAAGCTCTCCCGGGCGATCACCCGGTAGCGGTGCACCTTGCCGTCGGATGTGCGCAGTTCGACCTGCGCACCCTGGGCCACTTGCCGTAGCCGGAACAAGCTACCGAGGCCCTGCGTCGCGGAGTCGACGTGGCCGGCCAACACCGTCGAACCGGCGGTGGCCCCGGGTGGCGCACTCCACCGATACCAGCCGACGGCGTGCACATCTTCCGGGATGGCCATCTGCCCGTCGCTGGTGACCCCGACCGGGACGACCTGGGCACTGACCCCGATCGCGGCGATGCTGACCCGGGTCGGCGTTGCTGCTGCAGCCGCGGTTGACCCGGTGCCCGGGACGACCGGCACGGTGGTGGCCGGCCCGGTGCGATCGTTGGTGCGCGCCGTGCTCGATGGTGTCTGAGCGGCCATCCGGCGCGCGGTGCTCGATCCGAAGGAGGCCGGGTCGCCGGCTTTTTGGTGTGACCGCCACACCAGCGACCCGGCCAGCACGAGAGACAGGCCCAGGACCACGGCGAGCAGGGAGAGGACCCGGCGCGAAGGCCGAACGCTCATCTGTTCGCCGTCGTCTCTCGTGCAGTCGGGGGGTCGAGCGTGATCGTCAGGCCCGCGCCCGCGAGGTACGCAGGCTCACTGCACCGCCTGCGCACATCACCAGTCCGGCCAACACGGCGACCGGGATCCACCCGGACGTGCTGCCGGCTGCGGCCTGACCGCCGGTGCCACCGGGAATGCCGCCCGGGTCGCTGCCCAGGCCGGAGATTGTCTGCACCACCAGGCTGAGCGTCTTATCGGTGGCCGAACCGATGGCGTACACGATCACGTCGGTGCCTTCGGCCAGGTTCACCTTGGCCGGGCCGATCGCGACGGTCGAGGTGCCGGCCAGGACGACGTCAGCAGAAACCGTTCCTGCATCGACGACGGCCGAGGCTTCCTTCGGATTGGTCAGTCCTTTGATCGCGACGGTGCCGTTGGCCCGGATGTCCACCGCAGGTGCTGCCGCGGTGTGCCGCACGATCAACCGCGACTTGCCGGCCGGGATGGGTGAGGTGTCATTGGCATAGGCGGTCAGCGCCGGCTTTCCCGCTGCGGTGAGGTGCGCCACCAGGGTGACGTTGTCACCGGCGCTGAGCTTTGCCGTCGTCGAGAGAATGGGGGTGCCGGTGCCCTTGGTGTTGCTGGCCGGATACACCTTGATGGCGTAGCTACCCGCCGGAAGCTGCAACGGCCCGGCGACGGAGCCGGGCTTGAAGTTGGCCAGCGTCGACTTGCCGTTGACGAAGACGTTGACCGGCGTCTTCGGGATGCCGTGCACCACGCTCACTGACGCAGTGTCTGCCGCAGATGCCGAGGGGCTCTGCAGGACGAGCAGGGTGGCGAGCGCAAGGAATGCTGCGCTGAGAAGGGACAACGTTCGTCTCATGTGGTCCTCCGGCCTAGAACACAGCCCGATGCTGTGTCTCCTCTGAACTACGCCTGACAACTCACCGGCGGATGCACCCAGCGTCGGCCGATCGACCGGCATCGCGCGAGTGTGGGCTGGATCATCTGGAAAATCGTCACAGGTCGCGTGACTGGATCGTCAGGTTGTCGATACCGCGACTGCTCCCTCGGAGGATGACATGCGAGTTCTTGTTGCCGGCTCGTCCGGTGTGATCGGACGGCAGGTGGTGCTGGTCCTGCAGGGCGCAGGCCACGACGTGATCGGGCTGACATCTCGGGCGCCCGCCGGCGCGGCTACGGGCACCACTGTGGTGGCCGACGCACTGGACCGGGCCGCGCTGGGCGCCGCGCTGCGCACTGCCAAGCCGGACGCGGTGGTGCACCTACTCACCGCGATCCCGGCCCGGATCAACCCCAAGAAGATGGCCACCGAGTTCGAGGTGACAAACCGGCTGCGCACCGAAGGCACCCGCAACCTGCTCGACGCGGCGGCTGAGGTCGGCGCGAGCCGGGTCGTCAGCCAAGGACTCGCGTACGCCTACCGGCCCGGTGCCGGACTGGCTGATGAGGACGCCGCGCTGTGGACCGATGCGCCGGCGCAATTCCGTCCCGGCGTCGTCGCATTGCAGGAACTCGAGCGGCGCACCGTCGATGCCGGCGGAACGGTGCTGCGCTTCGGCCACCTCTACGGGCCGGGCACGATGTTCGCTGCGGACGGTTCGTTCACGCAGGACATTCGGGCCGGCAGGGTGCCACTCGTCGGAGGCGGGCACGCGGTGTATTCGTTCACCCACACCCGGGACGCGGCGATGGCCATTCTCGCTGCGTTGGACAAGGACTACACCGGTGCGCTCAACATCGTCGACGACGATCCCGCACCGCTGTTCGAGTGGCTGCCGTTCCTGGCCGGGCATCTCGGCGCGCGTCGGCCGAAGTCGGCTCCGGCATGGCTGGCGCGGCTGGCTGTCGGAGGCTGGGGTGTCGCGTTCATGAACGAGTTGCGGGGCGCGGACAACACCCGCGCTCGGCTGATGCTCGACTGGCGCCCAGGGTTCGGCAGCTGGCGAGATGGCTTCGCCGCGGAATTGTAGGGTCGTCCCGTGGACCCCGAGCTGGATCACGCAGCCGAGCAGTTTCTGCAATGCCGCTCCCGGTTGCTCGGCATCGCCTACCGGTTGCTGGGCAGCGCATGGGACGCCGAGGACGTGGTCGACGAGGCATCGGTCAAGTGGCTGCAGGCGAACCGGGCCGAGATCCGCGAGCCGGTCGCCTACCTGACCACGATCGTGACTCGGTTGGCCCTCGATCAGCTGAAGTCGGCCAGGGTGCAGCGAGAGCAGTACTACGGGCCGTGGTTGCCCGAGCCGGCGTTGACCGAGCAGGGCCAGCTCGGCCCAGCCGAGACGGCCGAACAACGCGAGTCGCTCTCGATGGCGACGCTGCTGTTGATGGAACAGCTCACCCCGCCGGAACGAGCAGTCTTCGTGCTTCGGACAGCCTTCGACATCCCGTACCAGGACGTCGCCGAGATCCTCGACGTGAGCGTGCCTGCCGCTCGCCAGCTGTTGCACCGTGCACAGCGCCGGCTGTCCGACGAACCTGGCCGGTTCAGCACCGACGCGGCCGAGCATGCCGAGCTGTTCAGCCGCTTCTTGGCCGCTACGACGACGGGCGACCTGGCCGGGCTGGAACGACTCCTCGCCGCGGACGTGGTCGCCTACAACGACGGCGGCGGCAAAGCGCGCGCTGCGCCACGTCCGGTCATCGGGTCCGCCAACGTGCTGCGCTTCATCGCCGGCCTGCTGCGCAAGTACCCCGTCATCGAGTCGATCGAGCTCGTCGAGGCCAACGGTCATCCTGCCGTGCTGCTCGGTGAAGGTGAGTCCCGCCAGTTGGTCGCCGTCGACGTGCGGGGCGGGCTGATCCACGAGATCTACGCGGTGCTCAACCCGGACAAGCTGAGTTACTCCGAGCGGCAGCTCAGCCAGACGCCGCCCACTGACGGGTGAACCCGAGGTAGCGGTCGGCGATCTGCCCGGCGGCCGCGGCATCGTCGCCGTCCGTGCCGTGTTGACGGATGACGTCTTCCCAGATGCTCCGCCCGATTGCGAACCCCACGAACCGCTCGACCGAGCTGGCGATCTGCAGCCAGTGGTCGAGCCGTTCGGCCGGTGCATCGCGGCCCAACACGATCAGCAGGGCGTCGCGTCCGTTTGCGCCGACCTGTTCGGCTACCTGGCGCGCGGCCTCGACCGTGTCGAGGCCCTCCACCTTCCAGAGGGTCGGCTCGATGCCCTTGTTCTGATTGTCGGCGATGACGCGGCAGACTAGGTCGGGGCGTAGCTCGCGGTCATAGCGGTCCTGATCTGCACCGACCTGAGCGAGTTGGCTGTCGGTGGCCGGCACGAGCAATTCGTAGAGCAGGGGCAGGCCGAGCTCAGCCAGTCCTGCGCTGACCTCTGCCAGTCGAGACAGTTGCGCCCGGCGCTGCGCCGCGTCGAAGTTAGGGTTGTCGCGGACCAGGACCTTCGCGTACGCCGGTTGGATCCGCGTGACGTGCTCGCGCCACATATCGCCCCACTCCAGCGTGAACCAGTCGTGGCCGCTGGCCTCGACCGGCACCGCCAGCACCACCGGTTGAGACGAGGCCGACTCGATCACGGCGTTGCCGTACTGCTCATCGACCAACACGCCGGCTCGTCCCTGGGACAACTGCTTCGAGGCGAGAAGCAAGCCGCGGAAGATCGTGTCCTTCGCGGCTCGCATCGCCGTCGCCTGGGCATCCGTCGGCTTGTCGTCCTCGACGTCGAACAACGTCTTTCCGAAGGAGCCGCGATGGTCCATCGCGAGGATGAACAGCGGGTCGTCGTGCGTCGGGCGCCAGTCGGAGGTAGCGGTCATGGCTCCAGCCTGCGCCTCGGGGCTGTGCGGTGTGAACCGCCCCGGCTTTTCCGGAGGCTCGGTTTGGTGGAACCGGCCTCAGGCTGAGGACCGATCTTGACGGTAGTACGCTTGCTCGAGTTCGACTGGCGGGATGTCGCCGTTCTCTTCGT
>JBPCMU010000057.1:0-10721 GCA_051001975.1 Jatrophihabitans sp. | reverse complement strand
TCGAGCACGGCGTCTTCTTCGACCAGTTCTGGGCCGACGGGCCGGGTCGGGAAGACGGCACCCGGGGCCTGCTCGAAGCCCTGGGCAAGTACCTCGCGTGACGCGCCTCGCGATTGTGCCGTAGCTGAGCCACCAATCCCGGGCCGTTTGTTGTAGTAGTCCCGATCCTGTCAAGGAGTCAGGGCGATACGCCACCTCACCGTTCACGCGCTCGAGAGCGATCTGACCGACCGTGAGCCCGCACTGATCGCAGAGCTGACCGATGCCGTCGTATCGGTTTATGGCGAGTGGGTCCGCGACATGGTCGTCGTGACCGCCGGGATCAAACCCTCGACCGGGCTGTCGGGTCGTCGTAAGGCAACGCCCTCGCCGAGTCCGTGATCGGCCTCTAGAAGACCGAGCTGATCAAGCCTCGACGACCGTGGAAGGGCTTCGACGACCTCGAGCTCGCCGCTGCCGAAGGGTCGATTGGTTCAACCACCGTCGCCGCCCTCTTCGGGTGCGGTTCCCGGGCTGCCTCCGGGCGTTGAGAGGGAGGTTTCCGTCGCGACACGCCGACGACGTTGAGTGAAAGCTCCCGCTCGGCCGCGGAAACCTCCCGCTGGGCAAGGCGGGTTGGACGCTGACGGACCATTCGCCTCGTCTTGACGTTCCTCGAACAATGCCGCCGCAGGATGCGTGTCATGAGTTGGGACACCACCGCGCGACTGCTCCGCCGTACCGGCTTCGGCGCCACCGGCGCAGCGGTCGACACCGCGGCCAAGCAGTCCGCCGCGCAGACCGTCGCCGCAATGCTCGCCGCCGACCCGGGAGCAGACCCCGGTGCGCGACGCACCCCGCTGCCCGCTTTTGCCTTTGTGCCGCCGGCAGCGAAGGGCGCCAGCAAGGAGGACCGTCAGCAGGCCAACAAGGGCCGTCGCGCGCAACTGCAGAAAGCGATCGGCTGGTGGGTCGGCCGGATGGCGACCGTCGAGCAGCCGTTCGGCGAGAAGCTGACCTTTCTGTGGCACGACCACTTCGCCACCGCGTTCACTAAGGTGCGTCAGGCGCAGCTGATGGTGCAGCAGAACGAGACGCTGCGAACCAAGGGCCGTGGCGACTTCCGCGACCTCGCCCTCGCGATGCTCACCGACCCGGCGCTGATGCTGTGGCTCGACGGCGAGAAGAACACCGCCAAGGCGCCGAACGAGAACCTGTCGCGGGAGTACATGGAGCTGTTCACCCTCGGCCACGGCGACGGCTACACCGAGACCGACGTCCGTGAGGCGGCCCGCGCGCTGACCGGCTGGCGGGTCGATCGCAAGACGGGCAAGGCGACCCAGGTCGCCAAGTTGCACGACGACAAGTCCAAGACCGTCCTCGGCGTGACCGGGGACCTGGACTACGTCGGATTCTGCGATGCAGTGCTGGCCCGGCCGGCCTCGGCCGCATTCGTGGCGACTCGGTTCTGGAACCGGCTGGTCGCCAGCACCGCGCCGCCGAAGCCCGCGCTCGACGCGATGGTCTCCGCGTACGGCGCCAACCGGGACGTCTCGGCTCTGCTGCAGACCATGCTCACCCGGCCCGAGATGGATTCCGCCGCAGGCACCCTGGTGTCGATGCCGATCGAATGGCTGGTCGGCGCGGTGCGGTCGCTCAAAGTGCCACTCGACGACGCTAAGACGGTGACCAAGCTCGCCGGCGCGCTGCGTCAACTCGGCCAGCAGCCGATGTTCCCGCCGAACGTGAGCGGGTGGCCGTCCGGGCAGGCGTGGCTGTCCACCTCGGCGGCGGACCTACGAATGAAGACCGCGACCATGCTCGCGAAGGCGGGCGATCTCAGCACGGTGAAGTCCGGCACGGTGACCACTCGGGTGGACATGGCCGGGCACCTCATCGGCGTCGGCACCTGGTCCGCGCGCAGCGTCGCCGCGCTGAAATCCGCCGCCGCGGACCCGGTGCAGCTGATGACGGTTGCCTTGAACACCCCTGAGTACCTGACCACCTGAAGGAGCTGGCAAATTTTCATGGACACTTTGACTCGGCGTCGTTTCCTCGTCGCCTCCGGCGTGACCGGTGGTGCCGCGCTGGCTGCGGGCGCCAGTGCCGTGACGTGGCGTCAGCTGCACCAAGCGGCGCAGGCGAACCCTCGGCCCACCGATGCGAAGACGCTGGTCATCGTCACTCTCTACGGCGGCAACGACGGGCTGGGCACGGTCATCCCCTACGCGGACTCCGCCTATCACAGCGCCCGGCCCGACCTGGCGTACTCGCCGTCGGACGTACTCAAGCTCGATGGCTCGCTCGGGCTCAACCCGTCGATGAAGGGCTTTGCGTCCCTGTGGAAGAACAAGCAGCTCGCGGTGGTCCGCGGCGTCGGGTACCCGAAGCCGGACCACAGTCACTTCCGATCGATGGACATCTGGCAGACCGCATCGCCGGATGAGCCGGTCAACACCGGATGGATCGGCCGCTGGCTGGACGCCTCCGGTGACGACCCGCTACGCGCCGTGGACATCGGCAACACGCTGCCGCCGCTGTGCGTCGGACTGAAGGCAACCGCCGCGTCGCTGCAGGTCGGAGTGGATCGCACGGCGCCGAAGGAGGTTGCGGCCGCATTCACCGCACTGGGGATGGCCGACCCGGCCGATCGGGCCGCGGCGGCGATGGTGTGCGAGTCCTATCGAGCAGAGCGGACGGTCGCCACCAAGGTCACGCCGGCGCTCAGCTCATCGGGATCCACCGACGGTGACGACGATGCCGGCGCAGGTGGGTCCTCGGCCGGCGGTCAGGGCGGGCTGGCAGCGCAGCTCGATGTGGTGTCGCGCTGCATCAAGGCGGGCGTGCCCACGCAGGTCTACTCGGTGAGCCTGGGCGGCTTCGACACGCACGCGGACGAGAAGGGTACCCAGGCCACCCAGCTCGGCCAGCTGGACATCGCCGCGTCGAACTTTCTCGCCGACATGGCCAAGGACCCGCGCGGGGCCGGGGTGGTGCTGCTGGTCTACACGGAGTTCGGCCGGCGAGTCGCGGCGAACGCCTCGCAGGGAACCGACCACGGGACGGCCGGGCCGGTCTTCGTGGCCGGCCGGCCGGTACGCGGAGGTTTCTACGGCGAGCAGCCGTCCTTGACCGACCTGGACAACGGCGACCTGAAGAGCTCGACCGACTTCCGCGCCGTCTACGGCGAACTGCTGCACAAGGTACTGGACGCCGACCCGGCGAAGGTGCTCGGCAGCGACCGTTCCGAGCTCGGCTTTCTATAACATTGCGCCCGCTCCGCAGGCGTCGCAGCCGCGCCCGCCTGGACCTACGGTCGGCGAGACCCCGCGTTGGCGAGACCCGCGTTGGCGCGGTGACATTGCGCCCGCTCCGCAGGCGTCGCAGCCGCGCCCGCCTGGACCTACGGTCGGCGCGACCCCGCGTTGGCGCGGTGACATTGCGCCCGCTCCGCAGGCGTCGCAGCCGCGCCCGCCTGGACCTACGGTCGGCGGGACCCCGCGTTGGCGCGGTGACATTGCGCCGAGGGTCAGTTGGGGCTCGGTAGGCTCGCCCTCATCCGTTCTGTGGAGGTGGCTGTGGCCCGCGTGGTCGTGGATGTGGTGCTCAAGCCGGAGATCCTGGACCCACAGGGTCAAGCGATCCTCGGCGCGCTGGACCGGCTCGGCATTACCGGGGTGACGTCGCTACGGGCCGGCAAGCACTTCGAGCTCGAGATCGAGGACTCCGTCGACGATGCCGCGATCGCGACGCTGGCCGACACCTTGCTGGCGAACCCGGTGATCGAGGACTTCACCGTCCGCCGCGAGGGCTGATCGAATGCCCCAAGTCCGCGATGATCAAGGCAGTTGGCCGGTCTGGACCGGCCTACTGCCTTGATCATCGCGGATTCTCGGGGGCGGTTGCGGGCAGCGGTGGCCAAGGCGACGGCGCTGCTGCGCGCCGCGGAGATCGACTCACCCGAGGTGAATGCGCTGCGGCTGGCCGAGTATGTCACCGGGGTGCGGCCGGTGCTCACCGTTGCCGAGCTGCCCGACGACTTCGAGACCCGCTACTTCCGACTGGTCGGTGAGCGCGCCGCCCACATCCCGCTGCAGCTGCTGGTCGGCACAGCCGGATTCCGCTACCTGGAGGTGGCCGTCGAGCCCGGCGTGTTCATCCCACGGCCGGAGACCGAACTGGTGGCCGGCGCCGCCATCGCCGAGGCGCTCGAGTGCGACTCGCCACTGGTCGTCGACCTCTGCACCGGGACCGGTGTCATCGCGCTGGCGGTCGCCACCGAGGTGCCGACCGCCCGGGTGATCGCGGTCGACCTGTCGCCAGCCGCGGCCGACCTGGCCCGCCGCAACGCCACGGCGATCGGTGCTGACGTCGACGTCCGCACCGGCGACGTGGCCGACCCGCAGCTGCTCACCGAGCTGTACGGAACCGTCGACGTGCTGGTGGCCAACCCGCCCTACGTGCCGCCAGGTGAGATCGCTCAGCTCGAGGTGCGCGAGCACGACCCGGAGTTGGCGCTGTTCGGTGGCGGCCCAGACGGACTGGCGGTGCCGGCCCAAGTCATCACCGCTGCCGCGCGGCTGCTGAAATTGGGCGGCCTGCTGGTAATGGAGCACGACGAGACACAGGGCGCTGCGGCACGCGACCTCGTCGAGAAAACTGGTGCCTTCGAGGCGGCGAGGACCCACCAGGACCTGACCGGCCGGGACCGCTTCCTCACTGCCCGCCGGCGCTGAGGTCAGCCGATATCGGTCGGATCGACCGCGACGCAGTGGCCCGACAGCCAGTCGCTGATCAGGTCGAGCTCCTGATGACCGGCGACGAGATCGAGCATGAATCGTTCGCCGGCGTCGGCCGAAGCAGTCAGCCGCCTCCCATTGAGCCGGAGGAAGACCTTCGTCGCCAACCAGCCAGTGCGCTTGTTGCCGTCGACAAGGCTCTGGTTGTGATCCAGCGACTGGCACAGCGCAGCCGCTTTGGTGAAGAGGTCTGGATAGGCGTCGGTCCCGAAAGCCGATGCCTGCGGTCGAGCCAGGGCTGACGCGAGCAGGCCCTCATCCCGGCCCACGAACCCCATCCGTTCGACT
Source organism: Jatrophihabitans sp. (assembly GCA_051001975.1). Lineage (GTDB taxonomy): Bacteria > Actinomycetota > Actinomycetes > Mycobacteriales > Jatrophihabitantaceae > DATAEG01. The sequence goes on along the minus strand of JBPCMU010000057.1, from coordinate 5,655 downwards.
TGGCGCAGGACGTCCTCGAGGTTCAGGTAGTCGGTCACTTACCGAGCCGGTGGAGCAGTTCAGCATCCTCCGCCGCGACCTCGTCGAACATCTCGTCCAAGAGATCAGCGCGCCCGGCGCGATCGATACGCTCCTTGATAGCCAGCTGGGCAACCTCGTGCATCGACCGATGCTCCCGCGCAGCGAGAATCCGCAGTGCCTCGGTGTTCTCTGCATCCAGCTTCACGAGGAAGGCCATATCAGAATGATATCACCGGATCCGGCGCTGGTCAGGGCCGTGGATCGGTCTCCAGGATGGACATGACGTGGGCGTCGACCCAGTCGCCGTCCCAGCGCAATGCGTCTCGCTGGGTGCCCTCGTAGACGAAGCCGACCTTCTCGTAGACGTGCCGGGCACGCGGGTTGAAGTCGTACACCTCGAGGTCGATGCGGTGCAGGCCGAGACCGAAGACGTAGTCGAGCACCAGCCGGGTGGCCTCAGTGCCCAGGCCGCGCCCGACGGCCGCCTCGATGATCGCGATGCGGTAACCACAGGATCGGTTGTCCGGGTTCAACTCGGTGATCGCGAGATCGCCCACGACCGTGTCGGTAGCTGTCTCGACGATCGCGAAGTCGAGACGGTCGGCCTGCTCGGCGCGGGTGGCATGCCAGTGCTCGATCTGCTCGCGGGTGAAGGTGGCATGGGTACCGGTCAGCCGTATCGAGGCCGGTTCGGCCAACGCCGCCATGGACGCGTCGACGTGCTCAGGCCCCAGCGGGCGCAGCTCAACCCGCTCGCCGGTCAGGGTGGGCTTGTGAGCAAAGGTGATCGGCTCGGCCATCCGCCCAGTCTCGCTCACTTCGCAGCGACGGCAACCGAATTCTCCGTCACCCCAACCAGTCGGCGAAGCGCAGCCCGGTGAGCCGCTCATAGGCCTCGATGTAGCGCGCTCTTGTCGCTGCGACGACCTCGGCGGGCAACGGCGGCGGTTCGCCCGACCCGCGATCCCAGCCTGACTCCGGCGAGGTCAGCCAATCGCGGACGTACTGCTTGTCGAAGGACGGCTGCCCATGACCCGGCTCCCACAGGTCGGCCGGCCAGAACCGGGACGAGTCCGGCGTCAGCACCTCGTCGCCGAGCACGAGGCGGCCAGCCACATCGAGGCCGAACTCGAACTTGGTGTCGGCCAGCAAGATGCCGCGCTCCGCCGCGATCGCAGCGGCACCGACGTACACCTCGAGAGTGAGCCGACGCAGTTGAGCGGCGATCTCGGGTCCGGCGGTGGCAACCACCGCCTCGTACGAGACGTTCTCGTCGTGATCGCCGAGGGCCGCCTTGGAGGCGGGGGTGAAGATCGGCTCGGGCAGCCGATCACCGTCCACCAGCCCAGCCGGGAGAGGCACGCCGCACACCGCGCCGGTGGCCCGGTAGTCGAGCAGCCCTGAGCCGGTGAGGTAGCCGCGGGCCACCGCCTCGATCGGGATCATCGTCAGTGATTCGCACAACATCGACCGTCCACGCCACTGCGCCGGGATCAGCGGGTCATCGACGCTGCGCAGGTGATTGGGAACCACCTCGGCAAGCTGCTCGAACCACCAGTAGCTCATCGCGGTGAGCACCCGGCCCTTGTCCGGGATCGGTGTGTCCAGTACATAGTCGTAGGCGGAGATGCGGTCGCTGGCCACCATCAGCAGTCCACCGTCGGGCGTGCGGTACAGGTCCCGCACTTTGCCGCTGTGCAGGTGCGTCAGATCAGCACTGCCGACGCCGTCGTCCGTGCTCACAGAATCGGCCCTGGTGTGTAGCCGGCTGCATCGGGTTCGCCGGCGAGCAACTTCTCGATCGACGCCACGACGGCGGCGACCTGCGATCGGGCCACCCCGGTGAACGACAGCGGCGAGGCGACGAGCGCGGCGACGTCGTCTGCTGACAACCCGAGCCGCGGGTCGGCGGCCAGCCGGTCGAGGAGGTCGTTGTGCTCGGCGCCCTGCTCACGCATCGCCAGCGCGACAGCGACAGCGTGCTCCTTGATCACCTCGTGGGCAGCCTCGCGCCCGACACCGGCGCGGACCGCGCCCATCAGCACCTTGGTCGTGGCGAGGAACGGCAAGTACCGGACGAGTTCTCGCTCGATGACGGTCGGGAACGCGCCGAAGTCGTCGAGCACGGTCAGGGTGGTTTCCAGCAGCCCGTCCATCGTGAAGAACGCATCGGGCAGGGCCACCCGGCGGACCACCGAGCAGGAAACGTCGCCCTCGTTCCATTGCGTGCCGGTCAGCTCGCCGACCATCGACGCGTAGCCGCGCAGCACGACGGCCAGACCGTTGATGCGCTCCGCGGAGCGGGTGTTCATCTTGTGTGGCATCGCCGACGAGCCGACCTGACCGGGTCGGAAGCCTTCGGTGACGAGCTCCGCTCCGGCCATCAACCGGATCGACGTGGCCAGGTTCGCCGGCGCCGCGGCCAGCTGGACCAGACAGGTGAGCACGTCGAAGTCCAGCGAGCGCGGGTAGACCTGGCCGACGCTGGTGAGCACGTCGGAGAAACCAAGCCCTGCCGCTACCCGACGTTCCAGTTCGGCGAGCGCAGCCTCGTCGCCGCCGAGCAGGTCCAGCATGTCCTGCCCCGTCCCAACCGGCCCCTTGATGCCGCGCAACGGGTAGCGGGCGATCAGCTCATCGAGCCGGGCCAGCGCGGCGAGCAACTCATCGGCGACCGTGGCGAACCGCTTGCCCAACGTGGTCGCCTGCGCGGGGACGTTGTGCGAGCGACCGGCCATCACCAGCGTCTCGTACTCCGCGGCTCGACCAGCCAGCCGGGAGAGCACGGCGAACACCTTGGAGCGCACGATGCCGAGCCCGGCTCGGATCTGCTGCTGCTCGACGTTCTCGGTCAGGTCGCGGCTGGTCATGCCCTTGTGGATGTGCTCGTGCCCGGCCAGCGCGGCGAACTCCTCGATGCGCGCCTTCACGTCGTGCCGGGTGATCCGTTCCCGGGCGGCGATCGAGTCGAGATCGACCGCAGCCTCGCCCTGTCCTGCGATCGCCTCATAGGCACTGAGCGCCGCGGCCGGAACGTCGACACCGAGAGCGTGTTGCGCGTGCAGCACGGCGATCCAGAGACGTCGTTCCAGGACTACCTTGTGCCGCGGCGACCAGAGCTGCGCCATCGCCGGCGAGGCATATCGTGCAGCCAGCACGTCCGGGATGGCGGGAACCGTCACGTCGGTCATTCTCCCTTATCGCGATTCAGCGGACGACGCCGATGGCATCCGCAGTGTGGGAGGAGCCGAACCGCCCGGACACCGGCCGGTCACTCGCCCGGCCGAACTGGAAGGTCGTGCTGATCGCGGCGCCGAGCCGCTGGTTGCTCAGCGTCCAGGTGGCCGCTCGGTGAGCGCCCAGCGTCGTCACGCCGTCGCCGTTCCAATCTCCGGTGATGACCCTGCTCCCACTGGCCGCGGCCCAGGGCAGGACGACATGCACGGACACCGTCGGCAGCCCGAGATACGCGGTGTGCGTCGCAGGACGGAAGACGCCGACGTAGTCGCGCCCGCTGCCGTTCCAGTCACCGGCCAACGGCTGGTCCCCGGCGGTACCGTAACGAATCTTGGTGAAGACGCTGGGATGGGCGATCGAGGTCATCAGGTAGAAGGTGCCGTTGCCGGGCCGGAACACGGCGAGAGTGTCCTTGCCGTCGTTGTTCCAATCGCCGCAGACAGCAAGGTCCCCGGCGGTGCCGAATCGTGCGTACTTCGTTGCGCCGGCCGCGGTGCGGTAGTAGAACTTGCCGGCCAGGAAGGTGGCCGGCTGGTCCCTGCCGGTGCCGTCCATGTCGCACAACAGTGCCTGAGTCGCGGTGGCAACGGGACTGGTACCGAACCAGGTCTTCGTCCACGTGGTCCCCGGCGCGGCGGCCGGGCGCAAGAACCACTCGGCTTGGGTGGCAACCGTCGCACAGCTCAGCTTCGTCGTCGCTCCCGCAGGCCCGAGGTTGTCGGCGTAGACGCACAGCTGATGGGAGGCGCCCCAGGTCAGCGGCACCGGGATCGAATAGCCGTGCTTACTGCCCGCCTGCGGGTACATCGATGCCACTGAGGCATTGCCGAGGTTCGCGGTGGCCGTCTTGATGAGCTTGCCGTCGAGGTAGACGTGCACCACAACCGGCGTCGTCGGCGCGTCCGGGTCCCAGGCCCAGCCGTTCGCGGTGACGCTGGACGGTCCAGGGATCGGGCCCACCGATCCGATCGGGTTGAGGTTGTAGACGACCGACGTGCTCTTGGGTGTGTTGATCGCGATGATCGGGTGCTTGGCCGGATTCAGCCACCGCAGCACGCTGATCAGCGCAGAGCGGCTGATCGCGACGCACCCGGCGGTCGGTGTCCCGTCCGTGACGTGCAGGAAGAAGGCCGCACCCTTCCCGGAGACAGCCGGGAACCGGTTGTAGTTGATCACCACTGAGTAGTCGTAGACGGCACCGATCGGCTTGAGGTGCTCGCTGAGCGACTCCTTCATCGGGCAGTGCCCGGGAGCGCACCGGACGTGGTTGTTGTAAGTCGCCTTCGACGCCTTGTCCCCGCCCCACCAGTCGTTGTTGTCGGTCTTGAAGTAGGGCATCGCAGTGCCCGGATCGGACTGGCGACCGAACGACTCGGTGAGTGAGAACTGCCCGATCGGTGTACCGGGGAAGTCATCACGGGCGTTCTTCGTCAGCCCCGCGCTGCCGATGTGCGCGGTCTGCGCCGGGAACTTCGCCACCCAGCCCGTCGCGGTCTTCTCCCACGTCTTGAGTGTTCCGACCGTCGATCCGGGATTCGCCGACACCGTGATGACCTGTTCCGAGCTACCCGGGTTGACCGGCACCGGAAAGACTGCTGTCCGTGCGGCGGCCGGAACGGCTCCCGTCACGAACGCGACGAGCAGCCCGCCCAGCACCCCCGCCGTCGCCAGCAGCGCCATCGGTCTCGATGCAGCCGGCTTCATCGGGACATCATCCATGAAAGTCATTGTCTCAGTTGCAAGTCGGCATCGGTGATGAGCCGGCCGGCCAGAGCGATCAGGAGTTGCACGTGTGCGGCGGCCTGAGTGAGCGTGTGGACGGTGATCGACGCGCTGCAACCGGGCCTACCGGCGACCGTCTGCGAGATCGTTTCGCCGGCCCCGGCATCCCGCACGGTCGGGCCGCTGGAGTGCACTTGCTGCCCACCGGGGAGGCATTGGGTCTGCACCAGGATCACATCGCCGTCCGTCGCTGCGCGGGCGACGATGCGATACACGGTGCCGGTATCCGCATCGACGGTCGTGGTCCCGGTGATCGCCGTCAACGAGAACGCCTGCAGTACCGCGTCCATGACCGGTTGCACCGGATACCCGATGATGCCGCAGGAACGGCGGATCGGGCAGCCGGTCGCGTCGACGCCGTGCGCACCCGGCCCCACCGTCAGGACGGTCCTGGTGACGGTGCGTGATCGATGCACCAGCATGCCCAGCGCTGCTGTCAGCAGCAGCACGGAGACCAGTAGCGCGCAGCCAGCGACGCGTCTGGAGAACGGCTTCGCCGGGCCGGCCGGCCACCGGGCGGCCGGCCCGTCGACGGGCGTCGCAGCACCGACCTCGGCGACTACCAACTCGAACGGGTCTCCCGGCGACCCGGTCATTGGTGCACCTGCACGACCG
>JBPCMU010000056.1:0-24804 GCA_051001975.1 Jatrophihabitans sp. | reverse complement strand
CACCTGGCCGGCGCGGGCCGACACGTAACGGTGCTCGACCGCGGTACCGGTCCGGGAGGGCTGGCCGTCGGCACTCAGGTATCGGGCTATCGGTTCGACAGTGGGCCGACCGTGTTGACGATGCCGGAATTCATCGGTGAGGCGCTGGGCGCGGTCGGCGAGGAGCTGGGCAGCGCTCTGGATCTGGTCCGTCTCGACCCTGCCTACCAGGCACGCTTCGCAGACGGCTCGACCATCGCTGTCCGCACCGACCCCGACGCGATGGCTGAGGAGATAGCGGCGCACTGCGCGCCGGGCGAGGTCGACGGGTACCGCAGACTGGTCCGCGTGCTCCGTTCGATGTATCAGCTCGAGGCGCCCACCTTCATCCAGCGCAACCTCGACTCGGTCGCCGACCTGCCGATCGGGCGCGCGCTGCGGCTGGTCCGGATGGGTGGCCTACGGCGCTGGTCGTCCCTGGTCGCAGCGCACCTGCACGACGAGCGGTTGCAGCGGATCTTCTCGTTCCAGGCGCTCTATGCCGGGCTGGCACCGCAACGCGCCCTCGGCAGCTACGCGGTGATCGCCTACATGGACTGCATCGCCGGCGTCTGGTACCCGCGCGGTGGGATGGCGACGGTGCCGCTGGCGCTCGCTGAGGCAGGGGCGCGGCACGGGGTGGAGTACCGCTACGGCGTGGACGTGCGCGAAGTGCTCGTCGAGCACGGCCGGACCACCGGCGTCCGCACCGCCGACGGCGAGCGAATCGCCGCCGACGCAGTCATCTGGAACGCCGATCCGGCCACCGTGCCGGGTCGACCGGCGCCGCGCCGCACCGTCGGATACGCGCCGTCGTGCGTCGTGTGGCGCACCGGTACGGCCACCACCACGACGACCGAACATCACACCATCAGCTTCGGCGCGGCATGGCAGCAGACGTTCGACGAGATCATCCGTACCGGTATGCCAATGACCGACCCGTCGGTGTTGATCAGCTCACCGACGCGGACCGATCCGGCCCTCGCGCCGCCGGGCAGGCACATCCACTACACGCTGTTCCCGACGCCGAATCGGTCGCTCGCACCGGGCCTCGACTGGTCGGGGTACCGCGACCGGATGCGGGCTGTGCTGGACAGCCGAGGCCTCGGTGCCTGCGTCACCGACCCGGACGTGCAGCAGCTGAGCACCCCGGACGACTGGGCGGCACTGGGCCTGCCTGCGGGAACCCCGTTCGGGCCGCATCACGGGATCGGGCAGACCGGTCCGCTGCGCACGTCCACCCTGGACCGGCGCGTGGAGAACCTGGTCTATTGCGGCTCGGCGACCCAACCAGGGGTGGGCGTGCCGAGCGTCCTGGTCTCCGGCCGGCTTGCCGCCCAAAGGATCACCGGAGGGGCATGAGAAGCGAAGACGACAGCGAGCGAGCATCGCTGGGCGCCCCAGGGCCCGAGGAACTGCGGGGTCCACGCGGAAGCGCGGCTCTTTCCACGCGCTTTCGTGGGGTGCAGGTGCGCAGCGAGCTCGGAGTCGAGAAATGAAAAGCGACTACGACGCGGCGGGGATCACCGATCCGGTGCTGCGCGCGGACTATGAGTACTGCCGTTCGCTGGCGCAGACGCACGGACAGACCTACTTCCTGGCGACCCGGTTACTGCCGGCGGATCGGCGACCGGCGGTGCATGCGCTGTACGGCTTCGCCCGCACCGCTGACGACATCGTCGATGATCTCGAGTCCAGCACTTCCCAGCGGGCCGGGTCCCTCGACGGGCTGGCCCGGGACCTGCGGCGTGATCGGCCGGTCCATCCAGCCAGCCGAGCCGTTGTCGATGCGGTGCGCCGCCACGGAATAGACCCGGATCTGCACGATCAGTTCCTGCACTCGATGCGGATGGATCTGACCGTGACACAGTACGAGACGTTCGCCGATCTCGAGGGCTACATGCGCGGTAGCGCAGCGGCGATCGGCATGCAGCTGTTGCCAATCCTCGGGACCGTCGGGCCATCCGAGGCGGCAGAGCCCTATGCCGCAGCCCTCGGGGTCGCGTTTCAGATGACGAACTTCATTCGCGACGTCGGCGAGGATCTCGACCGCGGCCGCATCTACCTCCCGCAGGAGTCGATGCGGGCGCACGGTGTCACCCCGGAGCACTTACAGGAACTCATCGTCGACGAGCCGGTGCGCGCGCTGCTGCGCGACGAGGTCGCCCGTACCCGGGAGATCTATGCCTTCGCCGAGCCGGGCATCGAGCGGCTCGCTCCGGTGGCTCGGGAGTGCGTGCGCACGGCGTTCGTGCTGTACCGCGACATCCTGGGCGAGGTCGAGCGGCACCACTACCGCGTGCTCGACCGGCGGGTGGTGGTGCCCATGCACCGAAGGATCAGCGTGGCCGGCCCGAACCTGGCCCGTGCGGTGCGCCTCCGGCTGCGTCGGCCGCGCGCCGGTGACGGGTCAACCGACACCACGCCGACAGCGTGAGCACGATGAGTGCGAACCCGTATGGCAGGTCCTCCACAGGTGCGTAGGCGATCCGCCAGCCGAGGATGACCCCCGGGTCATAGCTGACGACGGGCGGCGCGGTGAGCAGCCCGTTCACCAGCAACTGGAAGCACAGCAGGATCGCATACGCCGCCCAAAAGCCACGCTGTGTGATCAGGCGGGTGCGCAGTACACCGAGATCGACGACGAGCGCGAGGGCCAGCGCCACGCCGACCGCGGCGGTGTAGCTACCCATCGACCGGCCGGCCGGTGCCGAACCAGTCCGGCCGCAGCCGGCGCACGGCCTCGAACGTCAGCACCGAGCAGATCGGCACCACCACGAAGAACAGCAGTTCCTCGACGGGCAACCCGGCGATCCGCGGCGGTAGCACGTACCGGGCGGTGAATCGCCACCAGTGCCGGTGGGTCGCGACGCCGTCCCAGATCGCGAAGACGACAGCGACCGGAAGCACCGCGCCGGCCAGCGCGACCGGCCGACGGTAGACGCGGGCGCCGAGCAGCAGTTCCAGCGGCAGGGTCGCGATCAGGCAGCCGAGCAGCACCCCGCCGTAGAGGAGGTGCGACACCGCCGGCGCCTCAGTAGCCGGCGACTTGCGCGCGCCGCTTGATCTCGGTGCCACGATTCTCCGCGAGCGCGGCCAGCGGCGTACCTGGGATCGAGTCGTCCGCGCGCAGCAGCCAGTCGATGATCTCCTCGTCGCTGAATCGAGCGTCGCGCAGCAGGGTGATGACCCCCGGCAGTCCCTTCACCGGGCCGGTCTCGCCAACGGACAGTGCCGGCACCACCACACCGTCGGTTCCACGCCGGGCGACCATCTGCCCGTCGCGCAGGTACTGCTCCATCCGCTGCAGCTTGACGCCCAGTTGGTCGGCGGCCTGCTCCAGCGTCAACCACTTCTGATGGGGATCGACCTCATGGTCGTTCATCGCACTCACCCGGTCAGCCTGCCACGGGTACGGGCGGTGTGTGCACCGGCCAGGCCGGCGCAGGACGCTCCCGGTTGAACGGCATCAATTCACCCGCCAGGACGCCTCGGGCGGCACCGGTGAGCGGGAACTGTCCGCGTCGGTGAATGGCGCGGCGCTGCCGATCCAACCGAGCAGCGACTTCCCGGCCCGCACCTGGGCCGGGAACACCTCGGCCGCCAGCGTCCGACCGATCGAGACGGGGTCGACCGGCCCCCCGACCAGGACGACGTTGCCGAACCGGGCGCCGCCGAAGACCCGCTTCTCGGAGATCACCATCCCGGGCCCGACCCGGTCACGCACGCCGGCCATTACCCGTCGGGTGTAGCTCAACGCGGAACCGTCCCCGATGTTGGCTAGGAACACCCCGTCCGGACGCAGTACCCGCGCCGTCTCGGCGAAGAATTCCGCGGTGGTCAGATCCGCAGGCACCCGGCCGCCGTCGAATGCGTCGAGGATCACCAGATCGGCGCTGGCGGCGCGCAGTTCAGCGATCCCGGTCCGGCCCGGCCGCGCGCGGATCCGGATCCGGACATCCCGACTGAACGGCAGCCGCCGGCGCACCAGTTCGGTGAGCTCGACGTCGGGTTCCAGGACGATGTGCGTCGAACCCGGTCGCGACGCGCTGATCCACCGCGGCATTGCCGCCGCGCCGCCGCCGATGTGCGTCACGGTCAGCGGGCCGGCCGGCAGGGAGTCGATGGCGCCGGCGAACCAGCGCATGTACTCGAAATCCAGGTAACCGGGATCCTCGAGGTCGACGTAGGACTGCCGGATCCGGTCGATAAGGAGCAGGAAGCCGCCGGGTCGTTCGGTGTCTGCCAACACCTCGATCCGGGCCGCCACATGTTCCCCGTCCACCGCCGTCACGACAGTCAAGCCTACTGACGGCCGCATCCAGGCCTCCCGGATGTCCCCGTGCGCTGCCTGTGTCGCGGACCGGTTCGCCCGGGCCGCGACCGTAGAATGCCTAGCCGTGGAGACGGCGACAGCGGATCCGCTGGTCGGCCACGTTCTCGAAGGCCGCTATCGGATCCAGCAGCGGCTTGCCCGTGGCGGCATGTCCACGGTCTATGCCGCTATGGACGAGCGTTTGGACCGGCAGGTCGCGGTGAAGGTGATGGCCGCGTCCCTGTCCGGCGACCCCGCGTTCGTCGACCGTTTCTCCAGGGAAGCGCGGGCTGCCGCCAAGCTGTCACACGTCAACGCCGTGTCCGTGTACGACCAGGGCAGCGACGCCGGCAAGGTGTTCCTTGTCATGGAACTGGTGCGCGGCCGCACCCTGCGAGACCTGCTGCACGAACGCGATCACCTGTCCCCTGCCGAAGCCGTGTCGGTGATGGAGCCGGTGCTCGCGGCGCTGGCTGCCGCGCACCGCGCCGGCCTCGTGCACCGCGACGTCAAGCCGGAGAACATCCTGCTGGCCGACGACGGGGTGGTGAAGGTCGCCGAATTCGGGCTGGCGAGGGCGGTCGTGGCCGACGCGTCCTCCACCCGCACGGGTCTGATGATGGGCACCGTCGCCTACAGCTCACCCGAGCAGTTCCGCAACGGCGACGTCGACACTCGCTCGGATGTGTACTCCGCGGGCATCGTGCTGTTCGAACTGCTCACCGGGCGCACGCCTTTCGAGGGCGGGGATGCGATGGCTGTCGCCTACCAACACGTCCACTCCGACGTGCCGCGGCCGTCGTCGCTGCGTCGGGGACTGACCGGCCCGCTCGACGATCTGGTCACCGAGGCGACGTCGCGTGACCCCAGCGGACGCCCGGCCGACGCCGGTGCGTTGCTGGCCGCGCTGCACGACGTGCGCCGGGCATTGCGGCTGCCGGTCCTGCCGGTCCCGCGCCGACCGCGTGGACCGCAGCGCAATTCGCCTCCGGTGCAGTCGCCGGGTGGCCGCCCGGCGACCCCCGCGCCGGCGGGCCGCGACGCCGCCGGGCGGACCCAGCAGATCGACCGGGCCGGCGAGCAGCGGGCCACGGCGCCACAGCAGCGCGGCACCAGCGACGTGCACCACACGATGGTCGCGCCCACCGTGCCCCCCGCGGGATCCGCCCGGCTGCCGACCGTCAACAACCCGAGCCGGCCGGCCAAGCCGAGACGTCGCCGGCGCTGGGTGCGCACGCTGGTCGGCGCGGTAGTGCTGTTACTGGTCTGTGCCGCGATCGGCTTCGGCAGCTGGTGGTTCGCCTCCGGCCGCTACCGCGCCGTGCCCGACGTGCAAGATCGCAGTACCAGCGCTGCGAGCAAGATCCTGCGCTCACACGGGTTCAAGGTGGCTACGGACGATCCCGTTCTCAGCGACACCGTCACCAAAGGCATGGTGGTACGGACCGATCCGGGCACCGGCGTGCGGGTGCACCGCGGCGGCACCGTGCACCTGGTGCCCTCCGGTGGGCCGCACCTGTTCGTCGTGCCCGATGTGCGCAACAAGACCCGGGCATTGGCGCAGGACGCCCTTGCCGATCTCGTCGCCGCCCGAGTGAAGGTGGAGTACCCGCCGCTGGCAGATGACACGGTGCCGGCCGGCTCGGTGATCCGCACCGATCCCGTCGCCGGGGTTTCGGTGCGGTCCGGAACGACGGTATCGGTCTACGTATCCACCGGCCCGCCGATCCTCACCGTGCCGGATGAGACGGGCAAAGCGCAGAACGACGCAAGCGATGCGCTCACCGCCCTGGGCTTCAAGGTGTCGGTCACCCTCGAGTTCAGCGATACCGCGCCGACCGGCCAGGTCATCCGGCAGACACCGAAGGGCACCAGTAAGCTGCGCAAGTTCAAGACGGTCGGCCTGGTGGTGTCGAAGGGGCAGGACCTCGTCGAGATCCCGGTGATCCCTCGCCTCGATCCGGTCGCCGAGGCCCGAACACAGCTCGAAGCGCTCGGCTTCAAGGTCGCCGTGTCCAAAAGCTTCGGCGGCGAGAGCGGCCTCGTCGTCGGCGTCGACCCGGCACCAGGGAAGAAGATCAAACGAGGCAGCACCGTTACTCTGTACGTCATCTGACGGACAGCCCAGAGGTCAGCAGATCACTTCGCCTTGAACGAGAACTTGGTCGCCTCGTAGTGACCGTCCTTCGCCTTGGTCATGAACAGATCGAGAGTGCCGCCCGCTTTCTCGGTGATCTTGAACTCAGCGGTGGCTCCCTTACTGTCACCGCCTGTCAGGTCATCGCCGGGGAGGCCGAAGCTCTTTCCGTAGAGCGTCTTGATCTGCGAAAGCAACGCGGGAGCCGTGCAGTGTTGCAATACCTCGGCGAAGTAACCCGACGGGGTGCTGCCGGCCTCGATGAAGCTCAGCACCACGGTCAGGTCGATGGCAGCGAGGTTCGCGTCCTTGTCGGGCTCGCACTGGGTGTTGGCGCCGTCATCACCCGATGACGACTCGCTGCTCGAGCTGCTGTTCTCGTCGCTCGAGCTGCCCTGCGAGTCACTGGAGGAGTCGGAGCTCGAGCCGCTGTCACTGGACTGCGATGAGTTGCTCGACGAGCGGCCGCTGTCGCCGGTGTTCTTGTGCTTCTGGGTCACCACCAGCAGGATCGCCGCCGCCGCCACGACAACGACCGCGGCCAGCGCGACGATGATCTTGTTGCGGTTGTTGGGTGACTGCGGCGGTCCGCCGTAGCCACCCCCGGCGGGCGGTGGGCCGTACGGCGGCTGACCGTAACCGGGCTGTAGATGCGTCGGCTGGTGCGCGCCGTAGGCCGGCTGCTGGTACCCCGGCTGGGCCGGCGGCGCGGGGTAGGCCGGCTGGTTGTGCCCCGGCTGATTGCCGTAGCCGGGCTGGGCGTAGCCGGGCTGGCCGTACCCCGGCTGATCGCCATATCCGGGCTGGCCGTACCCCGGCGGGGCCTGACCCCCATGACCCTGTTCTCCGTAGGGGTGCTGCTCGGTGTTTCCGTGCCGGGCATAACCGGCCTGATCGTCGTAGCCGTGCTGGCCGTAAGGGTCGGCGCCCTGCGCGGGGGCCGCGTAGCCGTAGCCCGCCTCGGGCAGTTGGGTAGTGGGTGGCCCTGTCTGCGACTCATCCTGCTGGGCTCCGTATTCACCGTCAGCCGGCCACGGTGCCGGCTCTTCCGGGCCGCTCTGCGGTGGCGGCTGCGCCCCGCTCGGATCCCACTGCTGTCCCGTGGAGTCGTCGTCCTGTCCGTTACCGGGCTGCATCCGCCAGTTCCCCTCACCGTCGCCGAGCTCGTCGTTCGTGGACCCGGCGTCCTACCCACGGGTTGTCGCCCTCATTCTTTCAGGCGACACGATTTCGCGCTGACGCGCGGTGTGGGGACGCCGCTAGTGTCGCGTGTCATGGTCATCGTGATGCAACCGAACGCGTCGGACGCGGAGGTGGCCGACGTCGTCGGGCACATCGAGGCGAATCTGGGGAAGGCATTCGTCAGCCGAGGCGTCGCCCGGACGATCGTGGGGGTGGTCGGCACCGAGGAGGTGCTGGAGACCCTCGATGTGTCCGGCCTGCCGGGCGTCGCCGAGACGATGCGGATCACGGCGCCGTACAAGTTGGTCTCCGCGCAGAACGCGACCGGCGCGGCGCAGCCGCGGTCGGTGGTCCGGGTCGGTGGCGTGCCGATCGGTCCCGGGACGTTCACGCTGATTGCCGGGCCATGTGCCGTCGAGACGGCCGAGCAGACCCTCGCTGCCGCGTTGCTCGCCAGGGATGCCGGCGCGACCCTGCTACGGGGTGGGGCGTTCAAGCCGCGCACGTCGCCGTACGCGTTCCAAGGGCTCGAGGTGGCCGGCCTGCGCATCCTGGCCGACGTCCGCGAGGAGACGGGCCTGCCCATCGTCACCGAGTTGGTCGACGCGGCAGATGCCGACACCGTCGCCGAGTACGCAGACATGGTCCAGATCGGCACCCGCAACATGCAGAACTTCGTCCTCCTGCAGGCCGCCGGGTCGCTGGGTAAGCCGGTGATGCTGAAGCGGGGCCTGACCGCTACCTACGAGGAGTGGCTGATGGCCGCGGAGTACATCGCGCAACGCGGGAATCTCGACATCGTGCTGTGCGAGCGCGGGGTGCGCTCCTTCGAGCCGGCGATCCGCAACATGCTCGACGTGTCAGCCGTACCGATGATGCATTCGCTCTCGCACCTACCGGTGATCATCGATCCCTCGCATGCGGCCGGCCGTCGCGACCTGGTGGTCCCCTTGGCCAAGGCGGGTATCGCGGCGGATGCGGATGGCGTGATGGTGGATGTGCATGCCGATCCGCAGTACGCGCTGTGCGACGGTGCGCAGGCCCTGAACGGCGATGCCCTCGTCGAGCTCGGGCAGGCGGTCAGCACGCTGCCTGCCCTGCTCGGCCGGACGTCAGCCGCACACCGAGCGGGCTGAGCGAAACCCAGCGGGTCAGCCGGCCGGGTTACCCGGCGGCGGCCAGCCGCCCGGCTGCTGGGGCGGTTGCTGCTGGGGCCACTGCTGCTGCGGGGCCTGTCCAGTGGACCAGGGCTGTTGGCCACCTTGCTGCGGCCATGGCTGCTGGCCACCCTGTTGCTGGGGAGGCCACTGCTGTCCGCCGCCGGAGTACTGGCTGTTGGCCAGCTCGCGCTTGTGCGCGCCCTTCTTCACGAACCCGACGATGAGCAGCACGACCGCTGCGATCAGCAACAGCACGCCGAGCCCGAGCAGGCCCGCTCCGGCGGCAACGCCACCGGCCACCGACTTGCCGAAGGCCACCTGCGCATCACTTGCCGCCTGCGTGTTGGTGCCGACCTCGACCTTGTAGGTTCCGGCCTGATCGATGTGGAACTGCCACATGGCCAGGCCCTTGTGGTCGTTGTACTCGTAGTGAAGCAGCTTGATCTTGCCGTCCGAGCGGTCCCCGTACTTCGTGCTGAGCACGGTCTGCTTGCCACTCGGATCGGTCAGCCGAACTGGGATCAGCGGCACGGACTTGTCGTCGCCGGTGACGGAGTTCGACTCGTAGTAGGCGACGTACCCGCCGGCCTTCTCGAAGTTCACCGAGCCGGAGCTGTTGGCCTTCACCCGCTGGAACCCGTTTACCGGGGTCAGCGACTTCGTCGCGATGACGACCGAGCCGACCACGATCAGGACCACGCCAAGGGCAAGGAAGATCCAGCCCAGCCGGCGCGGCGTTCGACCGCGCAGTTTCGTCGGTCGGGACGGCGTGCCGCCGTATCCGGGAGACGACGGCGGCGGCGGCGCGGGATAGGTCACGGCAGCAGTGTGCCGTATGACCCGCCAGCCCCTGCTACTGGCACGCAAATGCCAGCACCCGGATCGGCCGGCGATGCGCCGAGCAGCTGTCGCGGCCATGTTGCTAAACGCTATGGGCGAGCGCCCCGGGTATGGGGGTTACCAGTGGCAGGAAGAGTTCGTCGACGATCGACTGAATACGTGCGGGCGCGAGTGGCTCGAGATCCATGAGCATGTCGTGTCGAATCAGGTCGAACGGCATCGCGAGCACCACGGCAGGAATGCGCTCGAGGTCGATCTCGCCGCGGTCGTGCGCGCGCTGGAAAATGGTCCGGACTCGCGGGAGCGGCTGCTCGCCCATGACCTTGTCGCGGGCCTGGGAGAGGGTGAGGCCGGTATCGGCCAGCAGCCCGGAGAAGGCGGTGGCCGCGGCGATGGCGAAGAAGCCGGCAAGCGATCCACTCAAGGCCGTCAGTTAGGCGATCAAGTCGTCTCTCAGATTGCCGTCGAACGGCGCAGCGGTCGCACCGATATCCGCCTCCACGCGCCTTCATGGTCGTCGCTGCGGCGCGCCAACATCCGTCTCGTCGACCGCTATCGCGAGAGTCGCGTGTTCCTCGCCGGCGACGCGGCGCACATCCACTCGCCCGCCGGCGGCCAAGGGATGAACACCGGTATCCAGGACGCTCACAACCTCGGCTGGAAGCTCGCTGCGGTCACCAACGGCGCATCGCCTGCGCTGCTCGAGAGCTACGAAGCCGAGCGGCGACCAGTCGCAGCCGGCGTGCTCGCGCTGTCGAACGCGCGCCTCGACCAGACCCTCGGGCAGAAGGCCATCCCCACCCGAAGCGACGCGAGCACAATGCAGCTCAGCGTGAACTATCGCGGCTCTGCCTTGGTGCGCGATGACCGCGACGCGACTGCCTCGCTCCGCGCCGGCGACGTCTTCGGTGGTATCGGACTATCTCGCCGCGATAGGCCGGGCCGACGCCCCCGTGATGTAACAGCAAGCGCCGTGCGGGGACCGGGCCGCCCGATGCGACCCCGGCTGCCTACCCGAGGTCTTGGCGCCGCCGCTCGGCAACCAAGCGCTCCGCGACCTTGAAGGCAAGTTCCAGGGACTGCTCGATGTTGAGCCGCGGATCGCAGGCGGTCTCGTAGCGGCGGCTGAGATCGGCGGCCTTGAGATCCGCGGTGCCGCCGATGCACTCCGTCACGTCGTCGCCGGTCAGCTCGACGTGCAACCCGCCTGGATGCGTACCGAGGTCGGAGTGCACGTCGAAGAAGCCGTCCACCTCGTCGAGAATCCGGTCTAGGTGGCGGGTCTTCACCCCGTCGACGGTCTCCTCGGTGTTGCCGTGCATCGGATCGCACTGCCAGACCACCAAGTGTCCCGTGCTGCGCACCTTCTCCACCAGCGCGGGCAGCTTGTCCCGGACCTGCCGGTGACCCATCCGGCTGACCAGGGTGAGCCGGCCGGGAGTGTTCTCCGGGTCGAGCCGCTCGACGAGTTCCACCGCGAGATCCGGCGTCGTGCTCGGCCCCAGCTTCACTCCGATCGGATTGGCGATCCGGGAAACGAAGTCGACGTGCGCACCGTCGAGTTGTCGGCTGCGCTCCCCGACCCAGACGAAGTGTCCGGACAGGTCGTAGGCCCGGCCGTCATCGATCCGGGTCAGCGCTCGCTCGTACTCGAGGATGAGCGCCTCGTGGCTGGCGTAGAACTCGACACCCTCGAGCGCGCCGTCGTGCACGCCGCAGGCGCGCATGAACCGGACCGCCCGGTCTATCTCGGCGGCCAACTGCTCGTACCGGCTGCCGGTCTCGGTGCTGCGCGCGAAAGCGGTGTTCCACGAGTGCACCCGGTCCAGCGCCGCCAGCCCACCCCCGGCATAGGCACGGAGCAGGTTCAGAGTGCTGGCCGCCGTCGAGTAGGCGCGCAGGATGCGGGTCGGGTCCGGGGTGCGCAGTTCCAGGGATAGGTCGTTGACCATGTCGCCGCGGTAGGACGGCAACCCGGACGCGTCCAGGTCCGAGGAACGCGGCTTCGCGTACTGACCGGCCATCCGCCCCAGCTTCACCACCGGCATGGACGCGCCATAGGTGAGCACCACAGCCATCTGCAGCAGCACCCGAACCTTGCCGGCAATGTCGGCCTGCGAACTCGTCTGGAACGTCTCCGCGCAGTCGCCGCCCTGCAGCAGGAATGCCTCACCCCGAGCAACTGCGGCCAACCGCTCACGCAGTTGATCGACCTCGCTGGCGACCACCAGTGGCGGCGCCACCGAGAGGGTGGACACGACGCGACGCATCTCGGCCTCGTCCGGCCAGGTCGGCTGCTGTGCGGCCGGCAGCGCACGCCACTCGTCCAGCCCGAACGGATCGGAATGGACGCCGGCTGCCTGCTGCTCTGACACGGTCACCCGCTAAGGGTATGCGGCACGGACCCGGACGCCTCCCCACCCCGAGGGATATCGCATCCGGCGCCGTTTCGCGGCCGGCCAACGAGTACCCGCCGCGCAGCTGAGCCAGCTCAGCCGAAGAATACCTCGGCTTCGGCGTAGCGAGCCAGGTCGACGACCTTGAGTTCGGTCGTCGCCGCGGCCAGCGGCACCCGCACGATGTCGGTGGCCTGCAGCGCGACCATCTTGCCCCAGTCGCTGTCGTGCACCGCGTCGATCGCCTGCAGGCCGAAGCGGGTGGCCAGCACCCGGTCGAACGCCGTTGGTGTGCCACCACGCTGCACATGGCCGAGCACGGTGGTGCGGGCTTCCTTACCGGTGCGCTGCTCGATCTGCTTGGCCAGCCAGTCGCCGACGCCACCGAGGCGCGCATGGCCGAACGCGTCGACCTCACCGTTGGCCAGCACCTCCTCGCCGGCGTCCGGGATAGCGCCTTCAGCCACCACGATGATCGGCGCGTAGTGCGACTGGAAGCGGCTCTCGACGTAGGCGCAGACGCGGTCGAGGGAGAACTTCTGCTCCGGAATGAGGATGACGTTCGCGCCGCCGGCAAGACCGGAGTGCAAAGCGATCCAGCCGGCGTGGCGGCCCATCACCTCGACGATCAGCGCCCGGTGGTGCGATTCGGCAGTGGTGTGCAGCCGGTCGATGGCCTCCATGGCGATGTTCACCGCGGTGTCGAACCCGAACGTGTAGTCGGTCGCATTGAGGTCGTTGTCGATCGTCTTCGGCACGCCGACCACGTTGACACCGAGATCGTTCAGCTTGGTGGCGACGCCGAGGGTGTCCTCGCCGCCGATCGCCACCAGCGCATCGACGCCGAGCGAGTGGAGGTTCACCTGGATCTTCTCGACTCCGCCCTCGAGCTTGAACGGGTTGGTCCGAGACGAACCGAGGATGGTGCCGCCGCGCGGGAGGATGCCACGCACCTCAGCGATCCCGAGCGCCATCGTCAGTCCCTCCAGCGGGCCCTTCCACCCGTCCCGGAAGCCGACGAACTCGAATCCGTAGACGCCGATGCCCTTGCGCACCACCGCACGGATCACCGCGTTCAGGCCCGGGCAGTCCCCGCCTCCGGTCAACACACCGATACGCATCTGAGCTTCGTCCTCCCGAGAGCTGGATGAACTCTGACGGCGCAGACGGCGACGGCCGCACCAGCCGGTCAGCCTAGTGGGACGGCCGGCCACCATCATCAGGACAGTGCCGTGCAGGCACGCAACTCGAGTGGACGCTCAGCTATGGGCCGGCGTGGCCGCGCTGCGTCCAGAGCTGATCGATGATCTGCCAGCGTTCGAAGTTGTGCCGCGCGTCGGCCAGCGCATCGTGCCGGTCCCGCGGTGGCGGGGGCAGCCTGGGTGCGCCGGCATCCTCCCAACGCTGCCGCAGGTCGCGGGTGAACCGCGGGATGACCGCCGGGAGAGCCCGCATATCCCCCCACAACTGGGCGAGGCAGACGTGGTCGTAGGCGGCAATCCAGGCCCACAGCTCGATGCGCTCGTCGGGATGGTCGCGGGTCAGGAACTCCATCAGCGAGTCGCGGATGCTCAACCGGCCGCGCCAGGCAGGGTCCGCCGGTGCGGGCAGTTGTTCGAGCACGTGCCGACGCACCCACGCGTTGGCCCGAGCCGGGTCGAATTCGGTGGAGACGGCGTAGTACTCGAGGCCGTCCTCGCGGACCACACCGATGGAGACGAGTTCGATCGTCGTCCCGTCCTCGATGAACTCGCAATCGTAGAAGAAGCGCACGATGGCTAGCTGGCTCGCTCGACGGGGTGTCGGTCTGCGGCCTCGCGCAGTTCCTGCGGGCCCTTCACCGCCCGGCGATCACCGAAGGCGGACGGGCCCTCGGCCACTGCCTTGACCTTCGCCGCGTAAGTGTCGACGTACTCCTGGCCGGACATCTGCATCAGCTCGTACATGATCTCGTCGGTCATCGAGCGTTCCACGAATCGGTCACCGGCCAGGCCCTCGTAGCGGGAGAAGTCCAGCGGCTTGCCGATCCTTACCCCCGGACGCGGCCGGAACTTCGGGATCTTGCGGCCGGTCGGCTGGATGATCTCGGTATTCACCATCACGCACGGGATCACTGGAACCCCGGCCTCCAGCGCCATCCGGGCCACACCGCTCTTGCCACGGTACAACCGGCCGTCCGGGGAACGGGTCCCCTCGGGGTAGATGCCGAGTAGCGCGCCCTTGCCGAGGATCCGCACTCCCGTGTGCAGTGCTGCGCTGGCCGCGTCCCGGTCATCGCGATCGACCGGGACCATGCCCACTCCGCCCATGAACATCCTCGACAGCCGACCCTTGATTCCGGGAGTGGTGAAGTATTCGGCTTTCGCCAGGAAGGTCACCCGGCGCGGCACCATCACCGGCAGGAAGAACGAGTCGCAGAACGACAGGTGATTGCTGGCCAGGATCGCCGGACCGTCGATCGGCAGGTTCTCCGCGCCTTCGATCCACGGCCGCCAAATGAACCGGAGCAGCGGCCCGAGTCCGATGCGCTTGAGGAACCAATAGAGCACCGGTTACATCCTCCTGCCTCGACATGCCGTGCACTGCCGTCTTACCCGGCGGTACCGGGGACGCGCTGGTGAGCGCGGACCCATGAGCGACACTAATAGCCGGTAGCGTCAAGCCACAATCGCCGACCGGCGTGATGTCCGAAGGAGGCCCGGTGACGTCGTCCACCTACCTGCCAGGTTCGGACCCAGTGAGCATCGACGGTGGAGCTGTGGGCGTCGTCGTGTCGCACGGGTTCACCGGCACGCCGGCCAGCATGCGGCCCTGGGCGGAGCATCTCGGTGCCGCGGGCTACACGGTGCGACTGCCCCGGCTGCCGGGTCACGGTACGACTTGGCAGGACATGAACCGAACGACGTGGCGCGACTGGTACGCCGAGGTGGACCGGGCATACGACGAGCTAAGTGCGCGTTGCTCCAAGGTGTTCGTCTGCGGATTGTCGATGGGCGGCTCGCTGGTGACGAAGCTGGCGATCGAGCACGCCGACGTGGCTGGGCTGGTGCTGGTGAACCCTGCGTACGGCACCCGCCGGGTCGATGCCAAGTTCGCTCGGTACGTCGCTTGGGCACTTCGCTCGCAGAAGGGCATCGGGTCGGACATCAAGGCCGGCGGCCAGGAGAACGGCTACGACCGCACCCCACTGAAGGCATTCGTCTCACTGCAGGACCTGTGGCGAACGATCGTCCCGGACCTCGGCCGGATCTCTGCGCCGATCCGCCTCTACACCAGCCGCGAGGACCACGTGGTCGACGACCTGTCCGCCGAGCTACTACGCACGCACACGACCAACACGACAATCGAGCAGGTCTGGCTTGAGGACAGCTACCACGTGGCGACCCTCGACAACGATGCGCAGACGATCTTCGACGGGAGCGTGGAGTTCATCGCCGCGAACTCGAACGTCACGGGCTGATCTATGTCGTCCGCCGCCGAGGCACCGCCGCCGCGTCGCCGTGGCAACGGCTTGCTGGCCAGCAATTTCGTCGCGCTCGCCGACGTGGACCCACGGCTTGGCGAGCATCTGCTCGATCTGTTGCGCCTCGCGGACGTGCCGGCATACCTGGAGCCGTCCGCGGCCGACCAGGGACGCACCGGCGGCCCGCGGGACCGTCTCTACGTCGCCGGTGCGATGCGCGACGAAGCACTCGCCGTGGTTGCGGCCGCTGCAGACGAGGCCGGCGGCACCGTGGTGCGCGGTGAACCCGGGCCTAGTTCGTCGATGCGGGCTACCGACCGGCCCGATCCGCTCGCGGGCATCGATCTGGACGAAGAGTTTGCGGCGCTGGTGGCCGACTGGACCAGCGACGACCCGCTGCCCGGCGATGCGTTCGACCTGCTGGACGAGGGCGGGGCGAACATTCCGGCCGGTCCGGTCGAGGATGATCTGGACGACGAGCACTTCGAGCCACCGCCGCCGCCCCCGCTGCCGAAGCTGTCGGCCACCTCGGTCGGCGCTATCCTGCTGTTTGCGCTCGGGATTGCAATCATCGGCTTCGCAAGCCAGCTCGGACTGACGTCGGATCTCTCATTCCCGTTCGGGGTGATCCTGATCCTGACCGGCGGTGGGTTGCTGCTCAGCCGGTTACGCGACGACGAAGAGGACGAAGACGAAGAGGACGACGGCGCCGTGCTCTGAGGCTCGCTCAACCGTCTCGGCAACGTCACGTTTGGGACACTTCGAAGTCGGGCCGGCGACACCTCGCGCAGGGACCGTGGCTGGTATCCCGCCGATCGGAGCGGGCACGGTGCGGTGAAGAGGTGAGCACGGTGAACATGTCGGCAGAGGAATTGGTGTTCGTTCTGTGGTGCCGGCTGACGGGCACCAACCCGACCGAGTTCGGGGACGAGGAGCGCGAGGCGTTCCTGGCCCGGCCGCAGGTGGCCGCTCTCGCGGCGACGCCGTACGCGGTCTTGCTCGATGCCGGGGTGAGCGCAGCCCGGCGCAGCTCGCTGCCGCTGGAGCGCTGGCTCGGAGCCGTGCGCACAGTGCGTCCGGTTTACCCCGTCACCTACGAGGCGGTACGCCCCGCCTGATCGGACCCGCCGTCAGTGCAACAGGCCCCGTTGCGCCTTGGCGATCAGCACGCGCAGCACCGCGGCATCGACCTTGGTCGTGAAGGCCGCGCCGTGCATCGCCGACAGCAATGCCGCGCGCATCGTCGGTACCTGGTTAACGTCTACGGTCAGCACGATGTCGCCACCGGCGTTGACGAATCGCACGGCGCGCTGCCCTACCGCGATCGAGGACACCTGCACCGCCCCGCCGACGTCGTCGCTGATCACCACGCCGTCGAAGCCGAGCTTCTGGCGCAACAGGCCGGTCACGATCTTCGCCGAGAACGCCGCCGGCGACGACGGGTCGATTCGGCTGTAGATCGCCGTAGACATCATCACGAACGGCACCCCGGCCTGCACGGCGGCCGCGAACGGGTCGAGATAGGCGTCGTCGGGAGTCGTCTGCGAATCGGTGACCCCCGCAGTCGTGTCGGTGTTGCCGGTCACCCGGCCGAGGCCCGGGAAGTGCTTCACCGTCGCGTCGATGCCCGCCGTGGCCATTCCCGAGATGGCTGCGAGCCCGTGGCTGGTCACTACCTGCGGCGTGTAGCCGTACTGCCGATCCAGACCACCGATCGGCGGGTTCTGTGACGCGAACACCGGGCTGGGCACGGTGTCGAGCACCGGACCGAGACTCAGATTCACCCCAGCCGCCTTCAGCTGCGTGGCCCACCGGGTCGCGTCGGCCTTCAACGTCGCCGCCGCGAGCCGGCCCTGCTGCACCCCGGACGGGATCTCGTCGAAGCCCGGTCCGTGCAGATCCTGGACCTGGCCACCCTCCTGGTCGGTCGACACGAACAGCGACGGCGCCCCGGACGCGACGGCCGCCTGCAACGCCCGGGTGATCGCCTTCGTCGCGGCTTGGCCCGCGTAGCTGTGCCCGTTCAGGATCACCGAGCCGACCTCGCCCGACCTGATCGCGGCCAGTGTCTGGGATCCGGCGTAGCTCGACGAGGTCGCCGTCATCAGCAGTTGGGCGACCTTCTGACCGGACGTCATCCCCGCCAGCACCCGCTTCGCCGCCGCAACATCGGGATTCTCCGAAGCGCTGGTGTGTGGCGACGCGGGTGCAGACGGGCTCGACGAGCGTGAGGACGACGCCCCGCTGGTCGACCCGGTCGCCGACCCGGAGGACTGGACTCCGGAGGTGCAGGCGGCGAGGAGCGCGAACACCGCGAGCAGACCGGTCAGCCGGCACCGGCTCACGTCCGAGTGCCGCCCAACTCGATCTCCACCAGCAGCGGACGATGGTCGCTGGCCACCTCGACGTCCGGCGAATGCAGGACGGTCGCCGACACCACCGTCCCCGGAGCGCCGACGAACACGCCGTCGATGCGTCGCTTCGGATCGCGGGCGCTGAAGGTGTATCCGTCACCGGATCCCACGGCTGAAAACGCGTCGGCGCCGATGTCGACGAGCGCGCGCCAGGCCGGCTCGCCGGGCTTCTCGTTCACGTCGCCGGCCACGATCAACGGCACTCCGTCCGGAACCAACTGGTTCGCCCGACGGCGCAGCTCGCCAACATGCCGCAGTCGCGGCGCGGCGGCCAGGTCCAGATGGGTGCCGGCCACCGCGAAGCGCTCACCACCCTTGGCCAGCACCGCGATCGCGGCGCCACGCTGATGCAGCTTGGGGTCCTTGCTGAAACGGAGCTCCTCGGTGCCCAGCACGTCAACTGCTAGAGACGAAAGCAGCAGGTTGGCACCCGGCCGGCGCCCTCCGGTGACCACGACCAGGCCACTGCGCCTCGCCAGGCCCGCGCACTTGGATCGCCAGCGAAGGAACCGCGGCGCCTCCTGCACGCACACCACGTCCGCCTTCGCGTCGCGGATCACCCGGGCGACCGCGGCGGAGTCGTCACGCAGCGATCGCACGTTGTAGGACAGCAACCGCAGCATCATCAGGCGACGGCCGCCCGGTCGGTCCGATCCTGGCCCGCGCTGATCAGCTGCATACCTCGAATCTAATCGGTGCCGGATTGCCCGGGCGCAGCCGCTACTCGCCGCTGCGCTCGTGCTCGTCTACGTAGTCCTTCGGGTCCTTGTCGATCGCCTCGACACCGGTGACGTGCGTGGCCTCGAACACCGCGAAGGCCACCGCCAGATCGTGCCGGGTCTGCAGTGACGCGTTGCGCCGAAAATCGGTGAGACCTTCGCGCTCCTCTTCGGCCATGTGATCGCCGTTGGCCTTGTTTGCGGCGGCGACCGCAGCCCACCATTCCGCGGAGCCGACCGGGTGCTCTCCGGCCCGGGCCACCGCGTCGCGGATGTCGTTGTGGTCGCCGATGGCGTCCTCGGTCTCCTCCTCCGGCGGGTGCTCGGCGTCGATGCCTTTACCCAGTGCCAACAGCGCCGGATAGAAGAGCTCCTCCTCGGCCTCGGCGTGCACGTCGAGGAATGCCGCCAGCCGACCCCACACTGCGGCGAGGTCGGCGGTGTCGGCCGGGTCGATCTGCTCGAGGATGGCGAACAGCCGACGCTGCTCGTGGTGGTCGTCGAGGATCAGTTGCGTGATGTCCATGAAAGTCCTCCGGTGCTGCGGTCAGGTCGAGGGATCGGTGGCGATGGTGTGCCGGGCCAGGTCCGCCGCGCCGACCAGGCCCGCTTCGGGGCCGAACCGGGCCATTTCGATGCGCGCCAGCGGACGAAAACCCCGCCCGGTGAGGGATTCGCCGAACGCCTGCCGGGCCGGTTCGAGCAGCAGCCGCTCGCCGGCCTGGGACACCCCACCGCCGACGACGAAGATGCTCGGGTCCAGCGCCGCGGCCAGCGTGGCCATGCCGTTGCCCAGCCAGCGACCCATCGCAGTGTAGATCCCGGTGGCGACCGGATCGCCGCTTTGCGCGGCGGCAGTGACCAGCGGTCCGTCGATGCGGCGGCGGTCCCCGTCCACCATCGCCAGCAGGCGATGCGCGGCGACCGGCGAGGCCTCTGCGACTTCCTGTGCGTCGCGGGCCAATGCGGTCCCGGAGGCGTACATCTCCCAGCAACCGCTGTTGCCGCAGGCGCACCGACGGCCGTGCGGCACCAGCGTCATGTGGCCGTACTCGGCGCCGACGCCGTACGCGCCGCGGTACAGCTTGCCGTCCAGCACCAGTCCCCCGCCGATCCCGGTGCCGAGCGTGATGCATACGACGACCGGCTCGTCCTGCGCCGCGCCGAACCGGTACTCCGCCCAAGCGGCGGCGTTCGCGTCGTTCTCGACCAAGACCGGCCGGCCGATGCGCTGCATCAAGGCATCACGCAGCGGTTCATTGCGCCAGGCCAGGTGCGGTGAGAAGAGCACGGTCGCCCGGTCCGACCCGATCCAGCCGGCCGCACCGATGCCGACCGCGACGACGTCGTGGCGGGCGGCCAACGTCGTGACGACATCGGTGATCACCGCCTCCGTCTCCTCGATGTCGTGGCTGGGCGTACCGCGCAGCTCACGGTCGAGGACCCTTCCTTCGTCATCCACGACACCGGCCAGCACCTTGGTGCCGCCGATGTCGACGCCGATGGCCAGTGGCACGCTCAGTCCTCTTCCGGGTCGGTGAGATCGATGGGTTGCAGCCGAGACGCCGACGCGGCTTCGTCGTCCGGCACGTCCGTGCCGGGCGGCCGATCGAAGGCGGCGCGCAGCCCGGTCACCATGGTGGTGACCACATCGAGCACCTTCTCGGTTACTTCCGGCCGGTCGCCGCGCAGCACAGAGACCAGCTGACACAGCGGGCACCCGGTGCACTCCGGCGCGCCGGTCGCAACCTGGTGGCTCGCCGCTGCCCGGCCCACCCAGCCTTGCGCTGCGGTGAGTAGTTCGGCCAGCTCATCGGTCAGCGGCGACTCAGCCGGTGCACCGTCGTCATGGACGCTCATCGCGCATCCTCCGCTGTATCCCGGGGCCACAACTCGGGGTCCCGGCTGAACCGCAGTTGCAGTACACCGTCGGCAAACCGGCCGCCGCCTACCTGGCACCGGCGCAGCACGCTGGGCAGTGCCACCAGACGGCGGTGTCCGGCGACGGTGAGCACAAGGTCGTCCCCGCTGCGCGCTGCGGCGACTGCGTCGCTGTCCGCCAGCGGGAGTGCGACGGTCAGGACGAAGTCTGCACCGTCGGCTCGGACCGACAGAAACTGGCCCTGTTGCGGCGGATCGGCGATCGGCTCCTCGCCGGGCAGCTCTCCGTACAACTCGTCGGCCACCGCGGCGAGCTCGCCGATCCCGATCGGCTCATGGCTTCGATAGGACGCCTGGTGCAGCGGCACTCCGGGGAAGGACTCGGTAACGGCCGCCAGCTGCTCACTCTGGGCGTTGCGCCACGCGGTCGCCCACGCACCGGCGCCCTTCGCCAGCACGCGATTGGCCACCACTGCGTCGAGTTGGTAGCCGTACAGCGAGAGTGCGGTGAATGTCCGCCGTGCCTCCGCCACGACCATCGACTCGGGGGTGAGCACCAGTCGCACCCGGGAGACGTCCGGGTTGCCGACGAGTTCACGGACACTGCGCAGATCCTCGGCCAGCGCGAGCACCGCGTCGAACAGTCCGTCCGGCGGCACGGCACCGCGGGCGCCGAGCAACCCTGCGAGCGGCCGGGTGCCTCGGGCCAGACGGCGCTGCATCGGCAGGATCCGCTCGAGGTACCAGGCCAGGGTGTCCGGCACAGCCAGCAGCCGCAGCGTCTCGGCGCTCGGCCCGCAGTCCACCACAATCGCGTCATAGCGGCCCGCTGCGGCGTGATCACGTACCGCCAGCAGTGCGAGCACTTCCTCGACACCGGGGAGCACCGCCAGCTCCTCGGCGGCGATCGTGTCGGCGCCACCGTGCTCCAGCAGGCCCGCGAGGTGCCGGTGCACCACGCCCCACGCCGCCTCGAGACGTCGTTGCGGGTCCAGCTGCGCCGCGGCCAGCCCGTCGGCGACTTCGACCGGCTGATCGGTCAACGGCCGACCGAGCACGTCCCCGATCGAATGGGCGGCGTCGGCGGACAGCAGCAACGTCTTGGTGCCGCGTTGGGCAAGGCGCACCGCGGTGGCCGCGGCCGTGGTGGTCTTACCGACGCCACCCTTGCCGGTGAAGAAGACGATCCGCACGCGGACGCCTCAGCTCCCGGACTCGACGCGCTTCTTCAGCTCCTTGAGCGCGGTGTCCATGACGACCTTCTCGCCCTTGCGCTTGAGCATCCCGAGCATCGGCATGGTGAGCTCGACCGACAGCGCATAGGTGACCTTGGTGCCCCCGGCACCCGCCTCCAACGTGTACGAGCCGTGCTGGGCCTTCTGCATCTGGCCCTTCACCAGCGTCCACTGCACCTGTGTGTCGCCGTCCCACTCGTACTCGAGTTCGTACTTGTCGCGGAACACCGAGGCGTCGATGGCGAACGCGACCTGCCTCGCCCTTGCCTGCTTGCCGGTGCCTGGTTCGACCACCTCGCAGGACTTCACCGAAGCAGCCCACTCGGGATAGCTCGCGAAGTCGGCGATGACCGCCATGATGGCGGCCGGCTCCGCGTTGATCACGATGGACTGCGTTGACTGATCGGCCATGCGGCGAAGGCTACCGGGCGGCCTCCAGATCGTCTTTCATCTCCCAGAAGATCTTCTTCGACCGGACCGCCAGCGCCCGGCGGATCCGGTCCGCCTGGGCGCTGGCCATTGGGGCTCCGTCAGCTGGGTCGATCCTTGCGTAGCAATGCACCACTACCCCGGCCCGGATGGGTTCGAGCCAGATTTCCATGCTGCCGACCAGCGACCGGCGCATCCCGGGCAGCAGTCGCCGCCAGCCCGCCGTCAACGCCGAGACGCTCCCGCCGACGATGTGCCAGCGAACACCTTGCAGGCCCCGGTCCTGGTACTGGCGCAGCTGCAGCCCCGGCCACCACAACGGCCAGGCCGATCGGTCGTGGATCCGGTCGGCCACTGCACGAGGAGCCACGCCGATCCAGGTGTCGTCGACAAGATCGACGGCCGGGAGCAGGTGCATGGCCTGGGAGTGTGCCACCCGAGCGGGAGCGTCGGTCACACGTGGTTCACCTTCCCCGAACCTCCCCGCAACGGTTACCGTGGTCGGCAAATCGTCGCCTTGCTTCGGCGCGGCGCGGAATCATCGAACAGGGGCCTGACCTTGACCGCCACCGAACACACTGCGTCGGAGTTCACTCTGCCGCAGACCGTTGCCACCGCCGCGGAGAAGAACGTCGCCGACTACGTGTTCGGCAACGTCGCGACCCGCCCGGATCATGTCTCGCTACGGCGACGGGTCGACGGTTCCTGGCACGACGTCACCTCCCGGCAGTTCGGAGCCGAGGTGCTGGCTGCCGCCCGCGGTCTGATCAACGCGGGAATCCAGCCCGGCGACCGGGTCGGCTTGATGAGCCGTACTCGTTACGAGTGGACGGTCCTGGACTTCGCCATCCTGTCCGTCGGGGCGGCGACCGTGCCGATCTACGAGACGTCCAGCGCCGAGCAGGTGCAGTGGATCCTCAGCAACTCCGCCGCCGCGGCCGTCGTCGTCGAGACGGCCGAGCACGCCGCGGTCGTCGAATCAGTGCGCGCCGATGCGCCGGGCCTGAAGCACGTGTGGGTACTCGACGATGATGGGCTCGCCACCATCGGCGCACTGCCTGGCGACGCCACTGACGAACAAGTCCAGCAGCGCCGGACGGCCGTCACGCCGGAGGATCTGGCGTCGATCATCTACACCTCCGGGACGACCGGGCGGCCAAAAGGCTGTCAGCTCACGCACGCCAACTTCATCTACGAGATCACCCAGGTCCAGGGCTACCTCGGCGGGCTGCTCAACGATCAGGCCTCGACGTTGCTGTTCATCCCGATCGCGCACGTGTTCGGCCGGGTGATCGAGGTCGGCACCATCGCCACCGGCTGCACGCTCGGACACGCACCGGACGTGAAGAACCTGCTGGATGACTTGGCCGGCTTCCAGCCCAAGTTCGTGCTGAGCGTGCCGCGGGTGTTCGAGAAGGTCTACAACACCGCAAAGCAGAAGGCACACGCCGAGGGCCACGGCAAGATCTTCGACCGGGCCGAGAAGGTCGCCATCGACTACTCGCGCAGTGTCGGCGCAGGATCGACACCGGTCACCTTGAAGCTGCAGCACAAGCTGTTCGACAAGCTGGTATACGGCAAGATCCGGGCCGCGCTCGGCGGCAACTGCGAAGCGGCCATCTCCGGCGGCGCCCCGCTCGGCGAGCGACTCGGGCACTTCTTCCGCGGCGTCGGGGTGACCGTTTACGAAGGCTACGGATTGACCGAGACGACGGCGGCGGCGACGGTGAACCGGCCGGACGCGATCAAGATCGGCACCGTCGGGCAGCCGTTGCCCGGTCTCACGCTGCGCATCGCCGAGGACGGTGAGTTGCTGATGAAGGGCGGCGTCGTCTTCAGCGGGTACTGGAACAACGCCGAGGCCACCGCCGAAGCAATCACCGACGGTTGGTTCCACACTGGCGACATCGGCGAGATCGACTCGGACGGTTTCGTGCGCATAACTGGGCGAAAGAAGGAACTCATCGTCACCGCGGGCGGAAAGAACGTCGCGCCGGCGGTGCTCGAGGACCGTGCCCGGGCGCATTGGCTGGTCAGCCAATGCCTCGTGGTCGGCGACCAGAAGCCATTCATCGGTGCGCTAGTGACCATCGATCCAGAGTCCTTCCCGCAATGGCTGGATAAGGCCGGCCGGCCGGCCGACACCGCCGTTGCCGACGTCGTCGACGACCCTGAGCTCCGTGCGGAGATACAGGAAGCGATCGACTCGGCCAACAAGGCGGTCAGCAAGGCGGAATCGATCCGGGCCTTCACCATCCTGCCGGCCGACTGGACCGAGGAGGCCGGCCAGATCACCCCGTCGCTGAAGCTGAAGCGCAACGTTGTGATGAAGGAGAACGCCGCGCAGATCGCGGCTTTGTACAACTCATGATCGCCGTATTCATGATCGCCTGATCGATTACTCGCGCTGACCCTCGCTTCGCATCGGGCCAACACTCGCAAGCGATGCTCGCTGGCGCTCGCGCAAGCGCTCCTTCGTCGCGCGCCGGTGATCTGCTCTTCGCGCGAGCGCTCATCGCGTTCTCGGGACAGTCTCGTCACCGGGTGTGGAGCGATCTTGTGGCGAGAGGGAGGTTACTGTCGCGACACGCCAACGATGTTGCTGGAAAGCTCCC
>JBPCMU010000055.1:0-6459 GCA_051001975.1 Jatrophihabitans sp. | reverse complement strand
GCGTGCGGTGCCACCAGCGTCAGTCCGATTCGGGCGAGCTGAGCCGACCAAGCCCGGTTGAGACAGGACAAGGCGCGGATCCGGCCGACATCCCGGACGCGGACCAAGAGGTGCTCTGTGCGCGGATCCTGCCCTACGGTGCGATCTTCGGTGCCGATGGGCGCTGGGCGCAGGCGGTAGCGGATTCCGTCGACAGCGGAGCAGAGGGGATCGAGTGGTTCACCGGCCCGGAGGGCTGGCAACGTGCTGACCTGGACGATTCGGTGGAGAACTTCCTCACCGCAGTGACCGGTGCTGTGTCCGTCGCGCGGCCGCTGCGGATCGGGCGCTGAGCCGATACCCGACGCGGCTACCCGCCGTGCGGGTGGTCGTGCTGGTCCTGCAGGTCGGCCTGATGCGCGTGCGGGTGGCTGTGGGTGTCACCTTCGTGCGGGTGTTCGTGGGTGTGCTCGGCGTGTGCGTGGTCGTGCTCGGTGTGAACGTGCCCGTGGTGCTCGGTGCCGTGGGCGTGCTCGTGCGCATGCGGGGCGTCGTGGCTGTGCTGCTCTGTCATGCAGCTCATCTCCTCGGGTGGTTCTGCCGGCGGGAGGTTCCCGGGGCAGTCGGCGTGGCTTGGTCGTTTGGGTGTGCTGCGGCGAGGTGATCTATGTGGCGCAGTGCCTCGTCGATGAGGGTCGCGACGTGGGTGTCGTTCAACGCATAGACGGTGCTGCGGCCCGCCGCTGTGCCCACGACCAGACCGAGGTCGCGGAGGATCCGCAGCTGATGGGACACAGCAGGCTGGGCCATCTCGACAGCCGACGTCAGTTCGCCGACCGTCGACGGGGCATGCCGTAGTTGAGCGAGGATCCGCACCCTGCTCGCCGTGGCCAGGGCGGACATCAGCCGGGCGATCTGCTCGGCTTCGGCGGCGGCCACCGGTGCGGCAGCGGTCACCCCGTGTGTCTTGGCCATGCACACATGCTTACATGTGCATATGAGCAAGTCAACCTGCGAGCATGAACCCGATCAGTCGGTGGCGGCCGGACTGACGGTGAGGTTCGCCGACCACTTCTCCTCGATCCGGCCATAGCGCCAGACGGCAAGAGCCGCGATCCAGGAGACGAAGAAGAGCCCCACGATGCCGTACCCGGCGTAGTCCAGAGGGATGTCCGCGATCGCCGAGATCGGCCCGGAGGTGATGTTGGCCTGGTCGGCGAGCACGCCGACGAGCTCGATCGTGCCGATGATGAGCGCGACCGCTACGGAGATTGCGGTGATGGTGATGTTGTAGAACACCTTGCGCACCGGCTTCGCGAAGGCCCACCCGTAGGCGGCGTTCATGAAGACGCCATCGAACGTGTCCATCAGGCACATCCCGGCCGCGAACAGGATGGGCAGTACCAGAATCGAGTAGAACGGCAGGTTGAACGCCGCGGCGCCGCCGGCCAACACCAGTAGGCCGACCTCGGTCGCGGTGTCGAAGCCCAGGCCGAACAGCACGCCGATCGGGTAGATGTGCCACGCCTTGCGTACAGACTTCGTCAGCCCGCCCAGGAAGCGGTTCATGAAGCCGCGCTTGTTCAGTTGCTCCTCGAGTGCCGCTTCGTCGTACTTGCCTTCACGCATCTCACGGAACACCTTGATGATGCCGAGCAGCACGACGAGGTTGAGGATGCCCAGGATCCAGAGGAACGTGCCGGACACCGACGCGCCGATGATGCCGGTGACCGAATGCAGGCTGGAGTCGTCGTTCTCGACCTGTCCGGCGAGTGCCTTGACGCCGACCGACAGCAGGAAAGCCAGCATGAACACGATCGTGGAGTGCCCGAGGGAGAACCAGAAACCGACCGAGAGCGGCCGGCGGGTCTCCGCGTCCGGGTTGTCTTCCGTGATCGCCGCGTTGTCGGCCATCAACTTCCTGGTGGTGTTGTCGACGGCAGCGATGTGATCGGCGTCGAAGGCATGCCGCAACCCGAAGGTGTACGCGAGCACGCCTACGCCGATGTTGAAGATCGGGTGGTCGCCGCCGAGGCGATAGTGGTGTGGCACCACGAGGCCGAACAGAATGCCGAAACCGATCACATGCAGGACGACGATGAAGCTGACCATGCCGCCGAGTGATCGCCAGTCCCGTCGGTTGAGGGTTGCAAAGAACCGCGAGAGAGTGTCACGCAGTGCTGGTGCTTCTGCCTGTGCGGTCATCGTCGTCCTCACGTATCGCCGGACCGGGCACGCCGCACTGCTTTGCGGTGACTGCCTTCGCCGACGTGCTCTTGCGCCCCGGGAGTACTCGGGCTGACCATAAACCGCCTTGGCGGTTGCTGCAATTCATTGGCAATAAGCTTGCGTCGTCGTCGCCGGAGCGCGCTGCCAGGCCTCGATACGGGCGCCCCCTAGACTCCGGGGGACGGCGACGAAAGCGGCGACTGCGGGAGACAGGCTGATGCCCGGTCCGGGTGCAGACGGTGAGCCGCAGATGGAGATCGTCGACGACCGACCGCGGCGGGTTCGGCGCTCACTGGATCTCGTCAGGCTGGCCGGTCTGCTGCTCGTGGTGATGTTGGCCGGTGGGATCGGCACCCTCGCGAACGACACCGCCCACTCCGCCAACGACGACCTGTCCCGGCTGTTCAACGAGATCCCGCACTTGCTGGTTCGTGGCCTGAGCCTGTTCGGCACGTTGGGTGCGCTGGCGCTGCCGATCGCGCTGGGTATCCGCGAGATCGTCCGCGGTCACCCACGCCGTCTCATCGAGGGCCTGGCCACCGGACTGCTCGCGATCGTAGTGGTGCAAGTCATCGGCCGCGCCATCACGGCGGATTCCTCCAGTGCGCTGCATGCGTCCCTGACGCAGGTCGCGCACGGTGCCACGCTCCGACCGCTGGACGCCTACCTCGCCGCGCTGTTCGCGCTCGCCCTCGTGCTGGGCGTGGCCGGCGACGGCTGGCGGGCCGCGTTCTGGATGGTGGCCTCCGTCTACATCGCATCGGCCTTCATCGCGTCACAGGCTTCGCTGCTCGCGCTGCTGGCCAGCCCGACGATCGGCGCGGCAGTCGGACTCGGAGTGCGATACGTCGCCGGTACCGTCAACGAGCGGCCTGACGTGGCGCGGGTAGTGGCCGAACTCCGTCCGCGCGGCTTGGAGTTCGCCCGGATCGAACGCGTCCGCGGCACGGGCGACAGCCATCGCGAGTACTTCGCCACCACTCGGACCGGCGAGGAATTGAACATGCTGGTGTTCGACCGGGACCTCATCGCCTCCGGCGCGGTGTACGGCATCTACCGACGCTTGCGATTGCGTGCCGTGGTGGCCACCTCCCCGGCGCTGTCTCTGGAACGGACGACCGAGCGCCGTGCCTTGCTGGCTATGACGGCTGCGGCCGCGAATGTGCACATCCCGCGGTTCGTCGCGGGCGAGGCAGTGGGTCCGGACACCATCGTGCTGGTCTACGAACGCATCGCAGGGACCGAGCTGGAGAAACCGACCGATGCGCAACTGGCCGACCTGTGGTCCAACGTTGCGCGCCTGCACCACGTCGGGATGACTCATCGCGGACTGGCGGCCGGACGCATCCTGCTCGATGACGACGGCCGAGTGGTGTTGCCGGTGCCGGTGGACGGGGCACTGTTCGCAACGGAGTTGCGGGTTGCGCTCGACCGGGCGCAGGTGCTGATCACGACCGCACAGCTTGCCGGTGCGCAGCGTGCCGTCGCGGTGGCCCGTACCGTCCTGACCGACGAGGATCTGGCCGCAACGATGCCCTTGCTGCAGCCGATTGCGCTGTCGCGGGCGACCCGGGCCGCCATCCGCAGGGACGGGGAGTTGCTGGAATCGGTCGCGACGGCCATTCAGGGCCAGACGCACCAGCGTCCGCCGGAGCCGGTGAAGGTCGAGCGGATCCGGCCGCGGGTGGTGCTGTCCATCGTCGCGGTGATCGTGGCCGGCTACCTCCTCGTCGGCCAGCTCGGGTCGGTCGATCTGGTTACCGTTTTCAACGCTGCTCGGTGGCGCTGGGTACCGTTGGTGATCGTCGCATCCGCGGCGACCTACTTCGCCGCGGCACTGTCGCTGATGGGCTTCGTCAAAGAGAAGCTCTCGTTTCTGCGCACCACCCTGGTGCAGCTCGCGGCCTCCTTCGTCGGGTTCGTCGCGCCACCCTCGGTGGGCGGTCTGGCGATCAACATCCGCTATCTGCGGGTGGCGAAGCTGTCGGCGGCTGGCGCCACCACCAGTGTCGGGGTGTCGCAGGCGGTGAACGCCGTCGTGCACGCACTGTTGCTGATCCTGCTCGCTGCTGCGACCGGCGTCTCGTCACGGCACAGCCTGCCAATTCCCGGCTGGGCGTTCGTGGTGCTGGGCGCGGCAGCAGTGATCACGCTGCTGATCCTGGCGGTGCCTGGACCCCGTCGATGGATCCTGGCCCGTGCCGTGCCGGCCTTCCGTGAGGCGGTTCCCCGGCTGCTGAGCCTGTTGAGCAGTCCGACCAAGCTGGCCGAAGCGCTGTCCGGCACATTGCTGCTCAACGTTTTCTACGTTGCGGCGCTGTGGTTTGCGGTGCAGGCCTTCGACGGCGGAGTCAGCCTTGCCGGCGTTGCCGTGGTTTACCTCGCCGGGGCCGCGGTGGCCTCCGCGGCCCCTACCCCAGGAGGGCTCGGTGCGGTGGAGGTGGCGTTGTCGACCGGCCTGGCTGCCGCCAGCATGCCGGCCGCGGCGGCGGTCAGCGCGGTGCTGTTGTTCCGGATCGGGACGTTCTGGCTGCCCGTTCCGGCCGGTTGGGTCGCGTTTCATTTTCTGCAACGCCGCGGCGCGATCTGACGGGCGCGCTGCCGGCATGCCCGGCCGTGGCGGTCCATCCGGAACCTGCACACTGTGGACGTGAGCGGAACCACAATGGCTGGGCGTCCCGGCAATCCGGCGCATCCGGCGGTGCACCGCGGGAGTGCGATTGGTCTGGCCATCGGCGCGCTGGGGGTGGTGTTCGGCGACATCGGAACCAGCCCTCTCTACTCGTTGCAAACAGTCTTCTCCATCGACGGCGGTGCGGTGAAGCAAACCGCGGGCGATGTGTACGGCGTGATCTCGCTGGTGTTCTGGTCGATCCTGCTCATCGTCTCGGTCAAGTACGTGCTGCTCATCATGCGGGCGGACAACGAGGGCGAGGGCGGCATCATGGCACTGGCCGCCCTGATCAGGAGCAAGGTGAGCTCGCCGCGCCGGTTGATCGCTGCGGCAATGATGTTCGGCGTCGTGGGTGCGTCCCTGTTCTTCGGCGACAGTGTCATCACCCCGGCCATCTCGGTTCTCTCCGCGGTCGAGGGGATCGAGGTCGCGTCACCGGACGTGAAACATCTGGTGTTGCCCATCGGTGTGATGATCCTGGCGGTGCTCTTCGCTGCGCAGCGCTTCGGCACGCACCGGGTCGGGCGGCTGTTCGGTCCGGTGATGGTGGTCTGGTTCGCGACCCTGGTTGCGTTGGGCGTGCCGAAGATCGTGCAGCACCCCGGAGTGCTGCGTGGCTTGTCGCCGTACTACTCCGTCACGTTCGTCGCCGACCATCCCTACATCGCGTTCATCGCAATGGGTGCGGTCGTGTTGGCGATCACCGGGGCTGAGGCGCTGTACGCGGACATGGGCCACTTCGGCCGTCCGCCGATCCGGCGCGCCTGGTTCTTCCTGGTGTTCCCGGCACTGAGCATCAACTACCTCGGCCAGGGCGCGCTGATCTTGCACGACCCCAAGGCTGCGGCGAATCCGTTCTTCTTCATGGCGCCCAGCTGGGGTCGGATACCGCTGGTGGTGCTCGCCACGCTGGCCACGGTGATCGCCTCGCAGGCGGTCATCTCCGGCGCCTTCTCGGTGACCCGGCAGGCGATGCGGTTGGGCTTCCTGCCACACCTGACCGTCCGGCACACCTCGACCCGGGAGAGCGGCCAGATCTATGTGCCGGCGGTGAACTGGCTCCTGTTCGCGGGGGTGCTCATCCTGATGTTTACGTTCCGGTCGTCGAGTCGGCTGGCCACCGCGTACGGACTGGCGGTGACGGGGACCTTGCTTCTGACCACGACATTGTTCCTGATCGCCGCGCATTCGATCTGGTACTGGCGCCGCTGGCAACTGGTGTCGACGGCTGTCGTGTTCGGCGGCATCGAGCTGATGTTCTTCGCAGCGAACCTCACCAAGGTGGTGCACGGCGGTTGGCTGCCACTAGTGATCGGCGCACTGGTCATCACCGTCATGACCACGTGGCAACGTGGCCGGCGTATGGTCACCGACCTTCGGGTCGGCCTGGAAGGACCGATGGCCGACTTCGTCGACCGTCTGCAACTGGCCCCGGTGACTGTCGTCCCGGGCACTGCGGTGTTTCCGCACCCGACGAAGGAGACCGTCCCGCTGGCGCTGCGGGCGAACGTCGAATTCAACCGGGTGCTGCACGAGCACGTCGTCATCGTCTCCATCGTCTCGGAGAACGTGCCGCA
>JBPCMU010000054.1:0-11866 GCA_051001975.1 Jatrophihabitans sp. | reverse complement strand
TCCCGTTGACGTCCATCCCGAAGACCGTGCAGCGCGCGCTCATCGACACCGAGGACCGCCGGTTCTACCAGCACCACGGCATCGACCCGCGCGGCACGCTTCGGGCACTGTTGTCGGAATCCGGCGGCAGCACCCAGGGCGCGTCGACGTTGACCCAGCAGTACGTGAAGCAGGTGCGCTTCTACCAGGCGACCACCGACCAGGAGCGCGCCGACGCGATCAGCCAGAACCTCGACCGCAAGATCTACGAGGCGAAGTGTGCGATCTCGCTGGAGAAGAAGTACTCCAAGGACGAGATCCTGGGGAAGTACCTGAACATCGCCTACTTCGGTGAGCACTCCTACGGGATCGCCACCGCGGCCAAGACCTACTTCGGCAAGGCGCCGTCGCAGCTGACCGTTCCTGAGGCCGCCGTGCTGGTCGGCCTGGTGAAGAACCCCACCCAGTTCGACCCATACGAGAACCTGAAGGCAGCCCGGCAACGGCGCGATCAGGTCATCGACAACATGGCCACCCAGAAGGACATCACTCAGCAGCAGGCCACCACTTACAAGCAGGCGCCGATCAAGCTCTCGCCGGCCAGCAAGAACAGCGCGGCAGCGCAGGGGTGCGCCTACTCGAACCAGGCGATCGCCAACGGCGGTTTCTTCTGCGACTACGTTGTGAACTGGTTGCAGAACACGGCGAAGATCAGCCTCGACAAGCTCAACACTGGCGGCTACAAGATCATCACCTCGCTGAATGCGAGCCTGCAGACCTCCGGTCAGAAGGCGGTCTGGAAGAAGTACCCGTCGAGCGCATCCGCGTCGGTGATCTCCCCCTCGATCGACCCGCGCAACGGTCACGTGCTGACGATGATCACGAGCAAGCGATACGACAACGGACTGCTGCATCAGTCGAAACCGGACAAGAGCTACACGGTGAACCCGATCTTCACGCTCGCTCGATCAGGTTCCGGCTCCACCTACAAGTACTTCTCCCTAATTGCCGCCCTCACCGCGGGGATGAAGCCGGAACAGACGTTGACCACAGCTGGCAGTTTCCCGTCGTCGTACACGCTGCGAAACTGCCCGGAGTTGAACTACAAGCCGACGAATGCCGGTGCGTACGCGCCCACCCAATCGTTGCGCAGCGCAACCGTCGTCTCCTCCAACACATTCTTCGTTGGGGTCGAGGACCAGCTGTTTGACTGCGACTTGAAGACGATCGTCGGCACCGCGCAGCGACTCGGCATGGACTCGCTGGACGACCAGTACGTTGCGCCTGACGGCAAGAAGAATGGGATGACGATCGCGCAGACCGCGATCGCACAGTCCCAGCTCACCTTCACCCTGGGACAGATCGGCACCAGCCCGTTGGAGCTGAGCACCGCCTACGGCGTGGCCGCCAACGACGGCGTGCTGTGCAAGCCAAACCCGGTGCTGTCCATCACCAGCGCCACCGGGACTGCGGTGAAGTTCACCCATCCTGCCTGCTCACGGGTGATGGATCCTTGGATCGCACGCACCGCCGTCGACATCATGAAGGGCGACACAGTCAACGGGACCGCCCAGGAGTACGTGGGACCGCTCTTCTACGACAAGTACGGTCGCGACTCGCACTACATTGCCAGCAAGACCGGCACTAACAATGCCGCGTACCAGACTGGCCCGGATCACGGTAAGGACAACGGCAAGAACTCCGCGATCTGGTTCGTCGGCCTCACACCCCGCCTCGTTTCGGCCACGGCGATGGTCAACGTCGATCATCCGACCGCAACGTTGCAGATCCCGGGCAACAACTCTGCCGGAGATGACATCTTCGGTGCGTATTCCGCGCAGTATTGGATCGCCGCGTACGGGAAGTATGTGGCCAGCCAGAGCTGGCATTGGCCGTCTGCCGACGATATTCCGAACGGACAGCAGGTGCAGTCGGTGGTGGGCCAAACCGAATCCGAGGCCGTGTCGAACCTGAAGCAGCAGGGGTTCAAGCCGGTGGCCTACCCGATCCCCTGTGGCAGTAACTACTTCCAGGGAACCGTTGCCTACGACGGCCCACAGGTCGCGGCACCCGGGGCGACCATCTACTACTGCATGAGCAACGGCAAGCCTCTCTCCCAGCCGCCGGCAAAGAAGAAGAAGACGACGACGACGAATTCCAGTGGCGGCAACTCCGGCGGCGGGACCGGCCACACCCGACCGGGAGGCGGTGGCACCCACGGCCACCTCTGGCAGGGCGCCGCAATCGTCAGCCGCGGCTTCTGACACCACCGGCGCCTCAGCCGATCAATTGGCGCCGCCAGCCTTGTCGAGGCTTACCCGCCTCGGCGGCGCGCGGCTGCGCGCCAATATGGCACCAAACGTTTCTTCAACAACAGATCGGTGGCGCCGTAGCTGGCGTATGCAACGGCTTCAACGGGTACGTGCCGTGCAACTACGTCGTTGCTGGGTACTCACAGGACTTTGACTTCACGCCCATCAACTCCGTCGAAGTATGCAGCACCGTCCGCTTCGGCCGCTGTGTGATGTAATGCCGTCGCCCGGGGTCCATCACCAGATGCCTTCAACACTGAGCGTGCAGCCGCGTAGGAACTGTCAGGTCAATTACCCAGTTGGCGCTTGACCTCGGTGCTGACCCGCTGGCCGTCGGCGCGGCCGGCGGCCTGCGGAGTCACCAGCTTCATCACCACACCCATCTGACGCATCTCCGTCGCGCCCGCTTCGGCGATGGCCGCGCTCACCAGCGCGGTCAGCTCACCGTCGGTGAGCTGCTGCGGCAGGTAGTCGGCCAGTACCTCACCCTCGGCGCGCTCTCGCGCCGCCAGCTCGGTGCGGCCGGCCGCGTCGTAGGCCTCGGCGGCCTCGCGGCGCTTCTTCGCCTCGCGGGTGAGCACCGTGAGCACCTCGGCGTCGTCCAGGGTGCGCACCTCCTTGCCGGCGACCTCCTCGTTGGTGATCGCCGTCAATGCCATCCGCACGGTCGCGAGGCGCACCTCATCGCGCGACTTCATCGCCGCGGTGAGGTCGGTGCGTAGACGTTCCTTGAGCTCAGCCATACCCATCACGGTAGTGCGCCGGGGCACGGGATTTCGCCGACTACGCTCGGCGCTATGTCTGTTCTCGGTCGTGTCGCGACTGCCACCGTGGTGGCCGGTGCGGCCGGGTTCGGCTACGGGTCGTTGATCGAGCGCAACCTCTTCACACTGCGCCGCTTCACCGTGCCAATACTCGAGCCAGGTAGTGATCCACTCACCGTGCTGCACGTCTCGGACCTACACATCACCCCGCAGCAGCGCCGCAAGCAACGGTGGATCGCCGCGCTCGCCGACCTGCAGCCGGACCTAGTGGTGAACACGGGTGACACGATCAGCGCCCCGGACGCCATCCCGGCCATTCTCGACACGCTGCGCCCGTTAGCGCAGTTCCCCGCCGTGTTCGTCCCGGGCAACAACGACTACTACGCGCCGAAACCCCGCAGCCCGTTCGGCTACTTCACCCCGAAGGAGAAGGTGACCCGTCGCCCGGACATGCCCTGGGACAGGTTGGCCGGCGCGATGGTCGAGCAGGGATGGACCGATCTGACCCACGTCCGCACCGTCCTGGCCGCCGGTGGCCGGACGGTGGCATTGGCCGGCACGGACGACCCCTACCTGAAGCGCGCCCATTACGACCTGATCGCCGGCCCGCGGGATGTTGCGGACGTTGGCATCGGGGTGATCCACTCCCCCGAGCCGCCGCTGCTGTCCCGGTTCGCCGATGACGGCTATCAGCTCCTGCTGGCAGGTCACACTCACGGCGGACAGGTGCGCATCCCGTTCGGGCCGGCCATCGTCACCAACTGCGGGATCGACGTGCATCGAGCGCGCTGGCTGCACCGTTGGGACGACCAGATGTGGTTCAACGTGTGCGCCGGGCTGGGCACCAATCCGTACATGCCGCTGCGCTTCGCCTGCCGACCCGAGGCTACGCTGCTGACCCTGGTGGCGCGCCCGTCCTGACCCGATGGCAGTGTGGTTAAAGGCCACTTGCTGCTTCGGTATGCTGGCCCGGTTGCCACCGGGGTGTGGCGCAGCTTGGTAGCGCGCTTCGTTCGGGACGAAGAGGCCGTGGGTTCGAATCCCGCCACCCCGACACGCTCGGCCGGCGCCGTCGATTCGCATTCGGCGCCGGTCTGATCACGCCGCTTCTTCAGCTCAATTAGAATCGACGCCGTGTCTGGAACCGCCCGCCCCGTCGTCATTGTCGGCGACCCCATTCTGGCCACCCGCACCCGGCAGGTGACCGAGTTCGACGACGACCTCGCGCAGCTGATCGAGGACATGTTCGAGACGAACCGGGAAGCCTCCGGCGCCGGGCTCGCCGCACCACAGATCGGTGACGACCGTGCCGTGTTCGTCTACGACTGCGCCGACTCCGAGCGGGTGCGCCACACCGGGTACGTCGTCAATCCGGAGGTCGTAGTGGCCGACGGGACCGTCGACGGCAGCGACGAGGGCTGTCTGTCGGTGCCCGGCCCGTTCCACGAGTTGGCCCGGGCGACGCATGTGGTGGTGCGCGGCGTCAACAAGGAGAACAAGCCCGTCGAGGTCACCGGCACCGGCTACTTCGCCCGCTGCCTGCTGCACGAGACCGACCACCTGCGCGGCATGCTCTACATCGACTACTTGCCACGCAACCGCCGGCGCCGGGTGATCCGCGACATGACGCCCTTCCCCTGGAACGCCCCGCTCCCCGTCTAACCGCCGATTGTGCAACCTGCGGCGGTGTCAGGCCGCCAGGAGTTGCGTGATCTGGTCGATGACGCTCTGCGGGTGATCCCGCAACATCCGCCAGGTAACTCGGATGACCCGCCAACCGAGAGCGACGAGCTGGTTCTGGCGCTGCCGGTCGGACTCGAACCGGCCGGAGGACTCGTCGTGATAACGCCGGCCGTCCACCTCGATGACGACCCGCTGCGCTGGGAATGCCACATCGGCGAAGATCGGTCCGACCGGTAGGTCGATGCGGTACTGAGGCTTCCACCCGCGCAGCCCGGCACCGCGCAGTATCGCGTGCAGGCGGCGCTCGGACTCCGCGTCGGCACCGGGTTCGATGCCTTCCAGTAACACTCGTAACTGCACGTTCCCAGTGCGACCCGGCTCGCACCGATACGCGCTACGAAGGTCCAGCGGTGAGATCCACCGCTGCTGTAACGCCCGGTCGAGCAAGGTGGTCGCGACGCTGCACCGCTCGGTCCGCAACAGGTCGATCACGGTTCGCGTCTGGCCGGTCACGGCTAACTCTTCGATCTCAACACAGTCGAACGCAAGCGGAACCCGGTGCAGACGGACGCCCTGCGCCGGTTTGCGAAAGCGCCGGTCAGGGACGGTCGCGTGTACCTCAGGCGATGCGCTGGTCGGCAGCCCCCAGAAGGGTGCCGCCGACCGATGGCTGATCACCCCACCGGACCAGAGAACGGCGGCCCAGAGTCGCTGACTCCAGGACCCAGGAACCGGCCGCGGTGAGTAGACGCGGGCATGCACCTCGATCAGCTCGTGGCGTCGGATCAGGCCGTCTACCTGGTCAGCGCTCAGCCCGCTGCGGACCAACTGGGAACGCCCCACCACCCCTGATTGCCTACGTGTCAGATCACGCCAATCCATCGCGGCAGTGTTGCGCATTCCACAACCCACCGCGGAGCCTGTTGATAACCGGCGATCTGGACAGCGTTCAGCGCGGCGCCCTTGCGCAGATTGTCGTTGCTGACGAACAGCGCGAGGCCGCGGCCGTCCGGCACGCCCTCGTCCACTCGCAGCCGGCCGACGTAGCAAGGATCCTTCCCGGCCGCGTAGAGCGGGGTCGGCACGTCGCGCAGCTCGACGCCCGGCGCACCGGAGAGCAGGTCGGAGGCCTGCGCCGGGGACAGCGGCCGGGCGAACTCCGCGTTCACCGACAGCGAGTGCCCGGTGAAGACGGGCACCCGTACACAGGTGCCGGACACCAGCAGCGCAGGCAGGTCGAGAATCTTGCGCGCCTCGTTGCGCAGCTTCTGCTCCTCGTTGGTCTCCGCCGAGCCGTCGTCAACGTAGGAGCCGGCCAGCGGCAGCACGTTGAACGCGATCGGCTGCGAGAAGTTCACCGGCTCGGGGAACTCGATGGCTGACCCGTCATGGGTGAGCTCGGCAGCACGGTCGTAGACCTGCCGGACCTGCTTGTCCAGCTCATCGACGCCGGACAGCCCGGCACCGCCCACCGCCTGATAGGTGCTGATCACCAGACGCTGCAGGCCGGCCGCGTCGTGCAGCGGCTTGAGCACCGGCATCACGGCCATCGTCGTGCAGTTCGGGTTGGCGATGATGCCCTTGCCCGCATCGCGGATGGCGCCGGGATTCACCTCGCTCACCACCAGCGGCACGTCCGGGTCCATCCGCCAGGCCGACGAGTTGTCCACCACGGTCACTCCGGCAGCGGCAAACCGCGGGGCCATCTCCCGCGACGCGCGGGCTCCGGCCGAGAACAGGGCGACGTCCAGACCGGCAGGATCCGCGGTGGCGACGTCCTCGACCTCGATCTCGCCGCCACCCCATGGCAGCGTCGTACCGGCCGACCGGGACGAGGCGAAGAACCGGATCTCGTCCACCGGGAACGACCGCTCAGCCAGCAACCGCCGCATCACCGCGCCGACCTGCCCCGTCGCACCGACCACACCCACCCGCATCTACCCGACCGCCTTTCCTGACCGCTCATACCGAATGACGCTGCTCATCGCCCGGTGCCTCCGTAGACGACTGCCTGCTCGTCGCTGCTGCCCAGATCGAACGCGTCGTGTACGGCTCGCACCGCGTCGTCGAGTTCGGTGTCGCGGCAGACCACGGAGATGCGGATCTCAGATGTCGAGATCATCTCGATGTTGATGCCGGCCGACGACAGCGCACCGAAGAAGCGCGCCGAGACTCCAGGGTTGGACCGCATGCCGGCGCCGATCAAGGAGAGCTTGCCGACGTGGTCGTCGTAGGCCAACTCGTCGAAGCCGACGGTCTCCTGCACCTTGCGCAGCGCTGCCGAGGCCACCGGGCCCTCGTCCCTAGGCAGCGTGAACGACACATCGGTACGGCCGCTGCCCCGGGTCGACACGTTCTGCACGATCATGTCGATGTCGACGGCCGCGTCGGCCAACGCGGTGAAGATCGCCGCCGCCTGGCCCGGCTTGTCCGGCACGCCGACGACGGTGACCTTTGCCTCGCTGCGGTCGTGCGCGACGCCCGCGATGATCGCCTGCTCCACAGAAACATCCTCCATCGATCCGGAAACGATCGTGCCCGGCTTGGTTGAGAACGACGAGCGCACGTGGATCGGCACGCCGTATCGACGGCCGTACTCGACGCAACGCAACATCAGGATCTTGGCCCCACACGCCGCCATCTCGAGCATCTCTTCATAGGTGATCGTGGACAGTCGCCGTGCGTTCGGCACGATCCGCGGATCGGCGCTGAAGACGCCGTCGACGTCGCTGTAGATCTCGCAGACGTCCGCGTCCAGCGCGGCGGCGAGAGCAACTGCAGTGGTGTCCGAGCCGCCTCGGCCGAGCGTCGTGATGTCCTTGGTGTCTTGCGAGACACCCTGGAAGCCGGCCACGATCGCGACGTTCCCACCGGCGATCGAAGCCCGGATCCGCCCTGGGGTGACGTCGATAATGCGGGCACTGCCATGCGCGGACGTGGTCAGTACGCCGGCCTGCGAGCCGGTGAACGACTGCGCTGTGTAGCCGAGCGCGTTGACAGCCATCGCCAGCAACGACATCGAGATCCGCTCGCCCGAGGTGAGCAGCATGTCCAGCTCGCGTCCGGCGGCGATCGGCGAGACCTGCTGCGCAAGCTCGAGCAACTCGTCGGTGGTGTCGCCCATTGCCGACACCACGACGACAACGTCGTGACCGGCCCGGCGCGTCGCCACGATACGTTCGGCGACCCGCTTGATCCGCTCGGCGTCGGCAACGGAGGATCCGCCGTACTTCTGCACGACGAGGCCCATGACGGCTCCTTGATCCAGGGTCGGTTCAGCAACACGAGGCGAGTCCGCGCCGACTGACCTGCGCCCAGGATACCGGCGCTGCCATCACGATT
Source organism: Jatrophihabitans sp. (assembly GCA_051001975.1). GTDB lineage: Bacteria > Actinomycetota > Actinomycetes > Mycobacteriales > Jatrophihabitantaceae > DATAEG01. The sequence continues at coordinate 3,786 of JBPCMU010000054.1, read as the reverse complement.
CGTCGGATGGCCCCTGCACCACGGGAGCGGCGGCGGACCTACCTCCGGACGATTCGCCACGCGGCAGGAAGCGCCAGGGCAGCAACCGCGATCTTCAACGCGTCGCCGATCAGGAACGGCGTCACGCCGAGGTCGATCGCCTTGCTCGCGGACACGTGCAGGTCATGGGCCAGCCAGGTGGCACCGACGACATAGACCAGCGCACTGCCCAGAGCCATCAGCCCGACCGTTGACAACACCTCACGGTCGTTGCCGCGACGGGCCAACTCGCCCACCACTCCAGCGGCGATGATGAAGCCGAGGATGTAGCCGAAACTGGGGCCGCCCCAACCGTGTGTGTGATGTTCGAACCATGGAACTCCGGCGCTACCGGCGGCGAGGTAGAGCGCCATCGAGAGGATCCCGCGCACCGAACCGAGCGCGGCGCCCACGACCAACACCGCGAGGGTCTGCAGCGTGAACGGGACCGGCGTCAGGGACGTGTGCACCGACACTTGCGCGGCGAGACCGGTCAGCCCGGCGCCGCCGACGACCAGTATGGCGTCGCGGACCACTGAGCCGGGGATCAGGTCGGCCAGTACGGCACGACCTGCGGGAAAGGTTGCGGTGGTCATCGGCGGGTCTCCTCAGCTGCTGTGACGGGTGGGCTGGTCAGGTTCGATCTCGGCGATCGAGTCGCCCTCTTGGACGACGTCGCCGCTGGTCACCATCAACGCGACCACCATGCCGGCGACTTCGGCAAGCACCGGGATCTCCATCTTCATGGACTCGAGCAGAACCACCGGATCATCCGCGGCGACGTGCTCACCGACCGCGACGAGCACCTCGCCGACGTTGCCGACGATCTCCGCCACGACGAGATGGCCCACCGACGCTCCCCATCCGGTCCACTTGCGACGCCCTCGACGAGCGTGCGCCCGCTAACCGTATCGGCAACCGAGGAGGGCACTCGTCCGGGACCCGAGGCGTCAGTGTGCGGCTTCCTGCGTACCTTCGTCGTAGGCATCGTGGATCGTCGACTGCACCGTGGCCTGCGGCAGGTCACCCTGACCGTAGCCGTGCGACTGATACCACTGGTTGAACTGACCGAGCGTGACCGGGTTCTTGGCAATCTCGCTGTACGGCAGCAAGTGGTGCGTCGTCGGATCGACGAACCCGTTCGTCGCATCGGTATACGGGACGGTGGCCGTGGCGTGTCCGTTGTCGAAGACGATCGGAATCCCGAGATGCGACAGGTGCGTGATGATCGAGGGTGGCATCCGGTCGATCTGTGTCAGCGCAGCCGCCGTCACATCGTCGGCGTGCTCGGCGGTGTGGTCCGCAGGAGTCGGGACCAATGCGTCGTTGACCATGTCCTTGACCGTGTCGATCCCCGCGTCGTAGACGGTGCCCACTGCCGCCGGAGTGCCTTCCGGCAGTTCCGGGATCGGGATCAGGCTCTCCAGCGTCTCCAGTGCCTTCTTGCGCAGCTCGGCTTGCTCCACCTCTGCTGCGTGCGCGTCGTCGTAGCCAGAGATGTCGCTCTGCGTGATCAGGCCGAGAGCCTTGGCCGATGCCGCGCCGGTGTTGAACACCAGTGACGGATCGTGGTCCTGACTGCCTTGAACGCCGTGGTAGGCGAGACCCATATCGTTGGCCGACACGCGTGACCAGGCCGAAGCGAGCGCGTCCCGGCCGGTGTGGTCGTGCGTGTCACTCATCGCGAACTTCATTGCTTGAGAGAGATCACCCTTGTCGAAGTTGGCGTGCGCTATCGCGCCTTCGTCGAAGCCGGAGATCTGCGTCTGGCCGCCCGATCCTGGCAGTCCACTACCCTCTGGGGCGATGACGTCGCCCATGTACCGGGAGATGACGTTGGCCACCGAGTCGTGCAGCTCGCTGGGCACTCCGGCGTAGCCGGGTTCGCTCTGCGGGTTCTGCACGACGTCGTGGATGTACTCGGAGGCGATGCCGGCCGAAGTCTTGATGTTGCCCGCGTTGGGCCCGGTCTCGGCATACACAGCGTCGCCGAGCGCTTTCGCGCCGCCGTCACCCCAAGCGCGGTGGGTGAGCGCATAGAGATCCTGGCCACCGGAGCCGTGATCGCTGAACAGCGTCGAGTTGGCGTCCGGGTGATCCGCGAACTGCTGCATGACCGACGTGAGCGGGTCGTCGTTGCTGTGGAAGTCGGTCCCAAACGGCTCGCCGCCGGGATAGAAGAGATCACTTTCGTGATCGCGCCATGGCGGATTCAACCGACCGTTGGCGTCCAGGTTATTCGGCGTGTGGTCCGCTTCGAACTGCAGCGCGCTCTGGCCGACACCGTCGAGGAACGCGGTAGGGAAACGGACTCCGAGGCGGGTGTAGTCCGAACCCGCCATCACTGCGTCCGGGTTGACGCCACCCTGGCCGTCGGAGAAGAAATCCTTGATCCACTTCTGATCGACGTGCACCGGGTTCGTCTGATCGGTGGCAGTGGCCAGGATGGTCGCGTTCAGCCCCAGCAGTTGCTTCTCCAGCGCCGGGTCCACTGCATGCTTGGTGTCGTAGGCACCCGTCTGCACCAAGAACTGCTTGAAGTAGTTCTGGCCCTTGTCCTTCGCCACCGTCGTTGCGAAGTCCGGGTCGGAGGCCTCCTGTCCGTACTTTTTCACCAGCGCCTGGATCTTGGCGTTGCGTTCCTCCGGCGAGAGGTTGGAGTCGTTGATGTTCTTAGATTCCTTCTCGAAATTCTTGGCATCCTGGACCATCTTCGCCCAGTGCGAAGCCTGCAGGTTGTCGAGACCGAGAACGCTGGTGATACCGGTCGTGGTCAGGTAGGAACCCTTGTAGGCCGTGGTCGAATACGAGGTCTTCAGCGCGGAGCGGCAATTCTCGGCAGCTGTGTTCGACTTCTTGACCTGGGCCTCGTACTGATTGTCCAGGGCCGAGATGGCGTTCTGGTCCTTCTTCTCCTTCGAGATGATGCCGGTGCGGTAAGTGTTCAGCTCGTCTGTCGACATATCGTTGGCCTCGCCGAAGCTGCCGGACCGGGAATACGTCGTCTGCTCGTCGTCGAGGTTCGAGGCCAGCTTGTCGTGTTGGGTGCGCAGATCGTCGATCTCCTTGCGCACCGCCACGATGACGGTCCGGTAAGTGTCCACCGCCGTCTTCCCGTCATTGAGGCGCTTGGCGATATCCGGGACTGCCTTGCCGATCTTCACCAGATCGGTGCTCGCCTTGTCGGCGACCTCGCCGGTCCACGCTCCGCTGAGCTGACCCTTGACTTCGTTCAGCGACGAGTTGAACGTCGTCATGCAGACATTCGCGCTGTCCAGCGATACCGACAGACCGTCGAGCGCAGCAGGGTCATCGCCGGGATAGGGGTAGGTCATCTCAGGGTACCTTCCGGACAGTCGGGTCGGTCTATTCGGCGAAGGATCGGAACTGGCCGCGGATTGGTTCCTCGACCTCGATGGTGACCGTCGCAGCGGTCTTGACGTTCTTCGAGAGGACGTCGAACTCTTTCGCGAGGTCGGGCAGGGCTTTGTGCCACTCGGCAAGCATCGACTTGACCTCTGCACCAATGCCCTCCCCGGCTGCCGGGGAGGGCATCACGTTGCCTTCGAGATCACTGTCGGCGGTCGTCGCGCACGACCCGACCGAACTTAGCGCGCTGGCGGCGCTCTCGGTCTCGTCGCGCTTGATCGTGTAGCCGTTTCCCATGCCGACTCCTTGGTCTGTGAGACGACGTGGCCCGGGCGAAGGGAAGAGGGAAAGCGTCGACCACCCTTCCGCGATCCAATGAAAACCCCCCCCACCTTTTTT
>JBPCMU010000053.1:0-38461 GCA_051001975.1 Jatrophihabitans sp. | reverse complement strand
GATCGATCTGCTGCTCTGCCGCGACCCCCGTCATACATCTGATTATAGAGACGGCGAACGACAGAAACTGTTGAGAGGCGAGCCTGTGGACAACGATCGGAGCTGTGGATAACGGTTACGCCGTAAGCGGAACCCGCGCTCAGCAGCGAGACAGCAACCACCCGCCCGGCTCCTCGCCGGCGCGCAGTGCGTCTGACAACATAACCACCGACCAACCGTCACTCAGCAACCCAAAAGAAGAACCAACCAATCGAGCTAAGACCTCCACCTCCGGTGGGGGTCAGGACATTGCCTCACCAGCGACCGGACGGGAAGGATGGGCGGGTGGTCGCACTGCGATGGTCGACGCTGGTCGTGCTGCTCCTCGTCGTCAGCGCGTGCACCAGCGGCCGTCATCCCGCACAGCGGCCCTCAGCCAGTGCATCGGTGTCCGCGCCGACGACGCCCCTGCCGTCCGGCCCGCAGAGCACAGTGGGCGCTACGCCGGCACTGCCATCGCAATCGCGCAGCGCGCCGGAGGCCGCCCCGAAAGTCCCACCGGTCTCAGCGCAAGCGAGAGCCGCCGGACTGGTCGACATCCGCACGGTCGTTCCTGACGCCGTCATCGACCTACGTTATGCGACCAGCGACAACTTCACGCACGTCCAGCTGTATCCCTCCGACGCACGATGTCTGGTGCACCAGACGATGGTGGCCGGGCTCGCCACAGCAGCGAGTCGGCTCAGGCGCGCGGGCTACATGATGGTCTTCTGGGACTGCTACCGACCGCATGCCGTGCAGGTACGGATGTTCAAGATCGTGCCCGACCCGGAGTGGGTCGCTCGGCCCGGGCCGCTGGCGACCAGCCATGAGGCCGGCCGCTCGGTCGACATCACCCTGGCCCGGACCAGCACCGGCAGTGGCTGCCCCGTCGCCCGTCGAGTCGGGAGCTACTGCACCGTGGACATGGGCACCGGTTTCGACGACTTCACCTCCCGTGCGTACGCCTACGCGACCAGCGGCGTGAGCGCGGTGGCCCAGTCGAACCGTTCGGTGCTCCGGTCGGCGATGAGCGCCGGCGGTCTGGCGGCGTACTCCAGCGAGTGGTGGCACTTCGACGGCGCCGGCGCTGGTGTCGGACGTCCGCACCTGAACGCCGCGGTGAACTAGCCGAGCACTCACGTCCGCGAGACGGTCTCATGTGAGGGCTGCCTCATGGGGTGGCGTTCGGATGCAGGCCCGGTCACGATGTGTCGGTGACCAAGACGCTGCAACCTCGCCGATCCTGTCTCGCCGTCCCAGGTAGCAATCCGCGATTCCTGGAGAAGGCCAAGGGCCTTCCGGCTGACCAGGTGTTCCTCGACCTGGAGGATGCCTGCGCACCGCTGGCCAAGCCGGAGGCTCGCAAGAACATCGTCGCAGCCCTGAACGAGGGCGGCTGGGGCGACAAGATCCGCGTCGTGCGGGTCAATGACTGGTCCACGCACTGGACGTATCGCGATGTCATCGAGGTCGTGGAGGGTGCCGGCCCGAATCTGGACTGCATCATGCTACCGAAGGTGCAGAGTGCCGAACAGGTCGTGGCGCTGGACATCCTGCTGACCCAGATCGAGAAGACGATGGGGTTCGAAGTCGGCCGGATCGGCATCGAAGCACAGATCGAGAACGCCCAGGGTCTCATCGCGATCGACGCGATCGCCAAGGCCAGCCCGCGCGTCGAGACGCTCATCTTCGGCCCGGCCGACTTCATGGCGAGCATCAACATGAAGTCGCTGGTGGTGGGGGAGCAGCCGCCCGGCTACGACGTCGGAGATGCCTATCACCACATCCTGATGTCGATCCTGATGGCGGCGCGTGCCAACGAGAAGCAAGCCATTGACGGGCCGTTCCTCCAGATCCGCGACGTCGACGCGTACCGCAGTGTCGCCGGCCGATCTGCGGCGCTCGGGTTCGACGGCAAGTGGGTGCTGCACCCTGGCCAGATCGACGCGGCGAACGAGATCTATGCGCCGTCGCAGGAGGACTATGACCACGCCGAACTCATCCTGGACGCCTACGACTGGTCCACCTCCGAGGCGGGCGGCGCCAAGGGCTCGGCGATGCTCGGCGACGAGATGATCGACGAGGCATCGCGCAAGATGGCGCTGGTGATCGCCGCGAAGGGCCGCGCCGCCGGTCTGCAGCGGACCGGGGCGTTCACCCCGCCGGAGAACTAACCGCTTTTGGCCGCCCACCTCATATCCGAGGGCTGGGCGGCCAATGAAGTCAGGTTCGGAACAGCGCGCTGTACTTCCCCTCGTACACCGGGTCGATGATCACACCCTCGAGACTTCCGGTGAGCCGGATCGCCTCCAGCGTCGAGGCGATCGGGATGCCGTAATGGTCACCGGCCCAGCCGGCCAGCACACTGATCTCGTCTTCGCGTAGCTCGCGGCCGAGACCGATCAGTTCGGCGGTGTTCCGGGCGATCCGGTCGACCTGTGCGTGAGTCTCGTCGAGCTTTGCCGAGGCGTCGATCCCGATCACCCGGCGGGGACGGTCCTGGCCGGCGAATCCGGCGATCATCCCGGCGTGCGTCGAGCCGGTGACCGAGCAGACGACGACCGTGTCGAAGAAGATGCCGAGTTGACGTTCCTGCCGTTGCACCTCGGCCGCCCAGTTCACGAAGCCCAGACCACCGAGACGGTGGTCCGAAGCGCCGGCCGGAATGGGATAGGGAATCCCGCCACCCGCGCGGATCTCGGCGAGCGCATTCTCCCAGCTCTCCTTGAACCCGATCCCGAAGCCTGCCTCGACCAACTCCACCTCGGCGCCCATGATCCGCGACAGCAGTATGTTGCCGACCCGGTCGTTGACCGCGTCCGGCCAGTCCACCCAACTCTCCTGCACCAGCCGGGCCTTCAGCCCCAACTTCGCGGCCACGGCGGCGACCTGGCGAGTGTGGTTGGACTGCACGCCGCCGATGGACACCAGATGCGTCGCGCCCTGCGCTAGTGCGTCCGGAACCAGGTACTCGAGCTTGCGGGTCTTGTTCCCGCCGAAGGCCAGGCCGGAGTTGCAGTCCTCCCGCTTGGCCCAGATGCGCGCACCGCCGAGGTGCGCGGTCAGCCGGTCCAGCGGGTGCAGCGGGCTGTCTCCGAACAGCAACGGGTAACGCGCGAAGTCCTCGATCGGCATGTGCGGCGATCAGCCTTCGGACGTCATTGGCTCGGCCGGCGCCTTCGCGTCCGACCTGACGATGAATTGGCCCGCCGCTCCGGGCAGCATCGCAGCGGCCAGTGGGGTGAGGGAATCCGACATGGCATGCCTCCAAGAGTGCCGCGACGAGCGTGCAAGACATGAGCAGTTAGGCACGGCACCGAAGGATGATCAAGAGACGCGCCGGGAATGACCATCGAAGTCTGCACCCTGAGAGTCATCTCACCGGCTGTTCGGCGGGTTCCGGCGGGCTAACTCCCGGATACTTGCCGGTAACTTCGTCGAGCCCGGAGGTGCCGGATGGCACGCCTTGCCCAGACCGCAGGACTCACCGAACTGCAGACCGAGATCATCTCGACGGTCCGTGGCTTCGTGGAGAAAGAGATCCTTCCGTACGCGACTGACCTCGAGCACAAGGACGAGTTCCCGGGCGCCATCGTCGACGGTATGCGGGAGATGGGCCTGTTCGGCCTGACGATCGCCGAAGAGTACGGCGGCCTCGGTGAGTCGCTGCTGACCTACGCGCTGGTGGTCGAGCAGATCGCCCGCGGTTGGATGAGTATCTCCGGGATCATCAACACCCACTTCATCGTTGCGTACATGATCAGCCAGCACGGCACGGACGAGCAGAAGCAGCGGCTCTTGCCGAAGATGGCTACCGGCGAGATCCGCGGCGCCTTCTCGATGAGCGAGCCGGACTGTGGGTCGGATGTCGCGGCCATCAAGACCACCGCGACCACCGACGGCGACGGTTTCGCCATCAATGGCTCGAAGATGTGGCTGACCAACGGCGCCCGGTCCGGTGTGGTCGCGACGCTGGTGCGCGACGATCAGGGCGCGGACTCGGTCTACAAGAACATGACGACATTCCTGCTCGCGAAGGAGCCGGGCTTCGGCGAGACCCGGCCGGGACTCACTATCCCCGGCAAGATTGACAAGATGGGTTACAAGGGCGTGGAGACCACCGAGATGGTGCTCGACGGCGTCCGGGCCGCGGAGAGCGAGGTGCTCGGCGGCGCCGAGGGTCGGGGCCGCGGCTTCTACCAGATGATGGACGGCGTCGAGGTCGGCCGGGTGAACGTGGCGGCCCGGGCCTGCGGCATTTCCATCCGCGCGTTCGAGTTGGCCGTCGACTACGCCCAGCAGCGGCAGACGTTCGGCAAGCAGATCGCCGAGCATCAGGCGGTCGCGTTCAAGTTGGCCGAGATGGCCACCAAGGTCGAGGCTGCGCACCTGATGATGGTGAACGCGGCGCGGCTGAAGGACGCCGGCGAGCGCAACGACGTTGAAGCCGGCATGGCGAAGCTGCTGGCGTCGGAGTACTGCGCCGAGGTCACCCAGGACTCGTTCCGCATTCACGGCGGCTACGGCTACTCCAAGGAGTACGAGATCGAGCGGCTGATGCGCGAGGCACCGTTCCTACTCATCGGCGAGGGCACGTCGGAGATCCAGAAGACGATCATCAGCCGCGGCCTGCTCAAGGAGTACCGCGCCAAGAGTTGAGGGCTGCGAGGGCCCGAGCAGACCCCGGGTGATCGACGCGTGCAGCTTGGCCACGCCGACCAGCAGGTAATTGCCGACTACCAGCACCACGAGGGCACCGACGCCCGCGGCGATCAGAGACGAACGCAGGTCGTCGATGAACCAGCCGTAGTGCGGGCCCTGATGCGGACCGTGCTTGTAGTAGCCGATCTGAGTGCCGTGCGCCTTGACTCCGTTGTTGAAGGTCTGCGGTGGGTACTGGTACCAGAACGGCAGGCTGATCAGCCCCCAGCCGATCAGCCACACCACCAGCGCGATCACGTCGAGGATGAAGAGCACCGGCCAGAGGATCAGCAGCAGCACGACGTCGCGCCAGGTGGCCGGATCCTGGACCCGACCGGCGAGGTCGGCCCGGAAGCCGGTCCGGGCCGGAAGGTAGGGCGAAGCGATTGGGCCGCCAAGCGGCTGCGGAACCCGGATCCGTTCCACCGACGCCAGCACGCGGATCACGGCGAGGCCAGCCGCCAGGATAGGCAGACCGATCACGAAGATGCTGGTGATGCCGCCGGCCAGCAGGGCGGTCAGCGTGGCGGCAAACCACAGCGCGCCGAGCAGCAAGTACGCGACGAGGTAGCCCACCGATGACCACAGCAGTGGCGAGACCAGCAGCGACAACGGATTCCCGAACTGCACCGGCACAGCCTCAGCTGCGACGTCGGCCCGCGTAGCCGTGTTCATCGCGCGTCCTGCAGCTGAAAGTACCCGACGACGCTGGCAGTGGCGCCACCCACGACGATCAGGACGATCGCAATCGAGATGACTGCTGCTGTCATGGCGTGCTGCGCTCCTCATCCGACCGACGGGCGCCACCAGGGTGGCTGCGCCTCCGCGACCTTCCCGCGGGAGTTCACTCTGCCGGGGTAGCAACAACCTCGACCAGCGGCTTAGCGCCCCTGTCGGTGGTGGAGCCAGGTACACCCACCGCGCGCACGGTTCTGGTCGCCCAGCCCGCGATTCGACGGTGGGCGGCCACAACCGCGCGATTCGGCTGCCGAGCCTGCCGAGCCTGCCGAGCCAACCGAGCAGCGTCTGCCTCGGCCAACAGGGTGTTTGTCCGCTCGGCCGCAACGGCGGCGAGGACGTGGTGCGAGATCATCATCGCGCTCCATGAAGGGGCTCTTACAGCGAACGGTTGCCGCTGGCATCACTCTGATTCAGCCTCTTCCGCCGCACATCCGTGCCGGCCACGCACCCGATGAATCCGTGCTGGCCACGGATGCTTTCCAACCGCCCCGGCGAGCACGCTGCTGCCCTGCGGGTTCATCGTGGGCTCGCACCGAAGAGCGGAGACACAAGTGACGACAACAGATATCGCGCCCATCGACGAGGCCAGACTCGAGGCGTTCGTGGGGCAGGCCGTGGTGGACATGGGCGCCGCCATCTCTGGGCTACTGCTGCACATCGGCGACCGGCTCGGTCTGTACAAGGCGATGGCTGGTGCTGGCCCTATCACCTCAGCCCAGCTGGCGCAGCGCACCGGCAGCGGTACGTGCGCGAATGGCTCGGCAACCAGACCGCTGGCGGCTACGTCGTCTACGACCCGACCAACAGCACCTACGAGCTACCCGCAGAACAGGCCATGGTGGTCGCCAACGATGACAGCCCGTTCTTCCTCGGCGGCGCCTTCGAGGCCATAGCGTCCTGCTATGCCGACCACGAGGTGTTCGTCGGTGCGTTCCGTACTGGCGCTGGAGTCGCCTGGCACGAACACGACGCCCGGCTGTTCACTGGCGTTGTACGACTCTTTCGGCCCAGCTACGCCGCGCATCTCGTCGCGGACTGGCTCCCGGCCCTCGACGGTGTGGTCGAGAAGCTACGGGCAGGAGCGAGCGTTGCTGATGTGGGATGCGGACTCGGTGCATCCACGGTCATCCTGGCGCAGGCATTCGAGCGGTCGACGTTCGCCGGCTTCGACAGCCACGAGAGGTCGATCGAGTCCGCGCGCAGAGCCGCGGTCCAGGCAGGCGTAACCGAGCGGGCCAGGTTCGACGTCGCAGCGGCGAAGGACCTACCTGGCGTGGGCTACGACCTCATCTGTCTGTTCGACGCCCTGCACGATATGGGCGACCCCGTCGGCGCCGCACGGCGGATCCGGCAGCTCTGGCGCCGGACGGCACACTACTGCTGGTCGAGCCGAACGCCGGCGACGCCCTCGAGGACAACCTGAACCCGATCGGGCGGGCCTTCTACGGACTGTCCACCGTCATCTGTACGCCGGGGTCGCTTGCCCAAGAAGTCGGGCTCGGCCTTGGCGGCCAGGCCGGGGAACGGCAACTTGCCGGCGTGTTGCGGGAGGCGGGGTTCACCCGCGTGCGCCGGGCGACCGAGACCCCGTTCAACATAATTTTGGAGGCCAGACCATAGGTGTCGCACCCATCGTCGCCAGTGCGGACTCGCCACGTGCCCGCTCTTCCCCGCCGATGATCACCAGCGTCCGGGCCCACTGGTAATGGCAGCCGGCGGCTTGCAGAGCGGCGGCCGCGACGGTCAACCCGTCGCGGCTGCCGTCGGGCGTTTGCCAAGGCCGCCGCGCGATCAACGATGGCGGCGGCAATCGGATTACCCGCCGTGGCTACGCGTGCTCGCTGAATGCGGGCAAGCGCATCGCGCTCCCGCTGAGCACTGCAGCCTCTGCCCACAACGCGCCGTACCACGGACGCCACAGGCCGTTGTACCACTCGCGGAACTCCTCCGGCGGCGCGCCCAGCACCTGCACCGCCTGCTCGGGCCGGCCCCGGTGCATTAACAACAACGCATCGAAGAACTCGCCGAAGTGGATCTCCGACACCGCGCGGCCTGGCGTCGCGAGGGCTTCGACGACGGTCAGCCACGCAGCGCGCTCAGCGTCGTCTCCGCGCAGTCCGTGCACCGTCGCAGCGGCATACGCCGCGCCGCTGAGATTGCCGGCGCGGGGGCGTCCCGCCCGCTCCCATCCCTCACGAAAGCGCTCAGCCAAGCCGATCGTCTCGGACCAGTCACCGGCCAGCGCCGTCACCACGAGCAGCCGCGCCGTGGCCAGGTGGCCCTCCTCCCGGTAGAACGGCAAGTCCCGCAGATGTTCGGCCAGCCTTCGTCCAGCATGGAGGTCACCAGCGCCGACAGCGCACTCCGCCGCCATGCCATAGGCGTCGAAGAACTCCAGCCCTGCCATCGCCGTAACCGGCAGCGGTGCCAGCAGTTCGGTGCACCGCAACGCGCTGGCCGCAGCGGCGCGGACCTCTCCCCGAGCCAGCTGCACCGAAGTGAGCTGATCAAGCGCCGCGCTCTCGGCCAAAGGATCGTCGACGCGACGGGCCAACGTGAGCGCGCGCTCGACGAGTGCGATGGTCTCCTGATCGTCGGTGAAGCTGTTGAACGCCTCAGCGATGGCCAGCCGCGCCTCGGCAACAAGATCCCCATCAGCCAGTGCCCGACCGCGCGCGATCAGCGCGTCGGCCTCCCCAAGAGCGGGCTCGGTCGCCATCAGGCTCGGGCCACGGTTGATCAACTCGGCATTCCGCGCGAAGTCGCATGCCGCGCCTGTCCGATCACCCGCGCGGAGCGCTGCCTGGGACGCACGCAGCCGCAACCGCAGCGCGTTGTTGCCGACGTGCCGCGACTCGGCAGCGCCCGCGGCGCAGCGCAACGCGTCGGCAGCAGCCATGTCATCAGCGGCGAGCTCGGCTGCCAGCTCATAGCGGCGCTGTGACTCCCCGGGCATGCCGCGGATGAAGCACAGGTGGGCCAAGCAGATGGCCAGCCGATTCGACTCCTGCTGGTATTCAGCATTTCCAGCCGCCCAGGCCAGCGCGCCGCGCAGCTCGTCTGCAACCTGATCGAAGTCCGTTCGCCAAGCACCGGCGACGTCGCGCGATGCGAGCTCGAGGGCAGCGCCCTCGTCCAGACACCAGCCCAGATGGCGCGACAGTGCTTCGGCCAACTCGTCCGCCTCCTCGAGAAGACCGACGCTGTACTGACGGATGGTTTCCAGAGCTCGGTAGCGAGTCCCGTTCTGCTCTGCGACCGTGTTCAGCAAGCTCTGGTCGGCGAGCCTTGCCAGGATCGTCGGCACATGACCGGCCGGGACCGGCGACCATTCGGCCAGGACTACTGCCGCCGCTGTCGCGGTGAACGGGTCGGCAAATACCGAGACACGACGGAGCACCGCCCGTTCGGGGTCGTCGAGCAGCGCGTAACTCCAGTCGAGCGTCGAGCGCAATGAGCGGTGCCGGTCATCCATCCGCTGGCCGCCGGCCAGCATCCGCAGTCGATCGGTCAACCCGGTCTCCAGCCCGTCCAGGCCGAGGGATGGGTACCGGGCGGCGGCCAGCTCGATTGCCAGCGCCATTCCATCGAGGGCTCGACAGACGGAGGCGATGCGCCCGGCGTCTGCGGCATCCACCGAGCTCCCTGCGGCGGCTGCCCGCGCGCGGAACAGCTCGACCGCGTCGCCCGGACCTCCGTCCTCCGCCTCGACGCACAGCCCCGGCACCGGGAACACCCGCTCGAAGGGAACCAGCAACCTGGCGCGGCTGGTAGCGAGTATCACCAACCCTGGATTGCCGGCGAGCAGCCGTTCCAGCAACACCACTACGCCGTCCAGCAGATGCTCGCAGTTGTCCAGCACGAGCAATGTCTCCCGGCCGGCCAGCCAACTTGCGATGTTGTCCGCTGCGGAGCTGCCGTGCCGCTCGCCGAGGCCGAGCATGTCGGCAATCGCCGGCGCGATCATCATCCGGTCGGTCACGGGCACGAGATCGACGTACCAGACGCCATCAGCGAATCGATCTCGTTGGTCGGCCGCAACACTCAGAGCCAGCCGCGTCTTGCCGACTCCGCCCGGACCAACAGCAGTGACCAGACGGTGCTCGCGCAGCGCCGCGGTCAGCGCGGCGCGCTCGGTCGACCGTCCGATGAACGGCGTCAGCTGTGACGGCAGCGCCTCGGACACTGCTGTCGGCGCGACGGACTCACCCGCCGGGTCAATATGTAGGCTCCCTGCGACGGCAGCCGGGGCACGGCGGTCGTCCGCCTGCAGCTTGCGCAGCAACGATGAGACGTGGCTCTCGACCGTGCGGATAGAGATGAATAGTCTCGCGCCGATCTCGGCATTCGTCAGATGCTCAGCGAGCGCCGCCAGACCTCGGCCTCCCGGGCGGAGATGCCCATCTCGCGAGACTCTCCCAGACTGGCCACGTCCAGATTGTGCACGTGACACCGCCCAATGACGCGGGAAATCCCGGCGGGCTGTGCGGGCGCGGGACGAATGCCCGGGTACGCGACCACGGATTGGGACGTCATTGCAGGTCGTGAACACATCGGTAGTGCGTGCGATCGGGTGACGAAGACAGCTACGACGAATGTGCACAGCGCCGCCGGACCGTGTGCTGCAGGCCGGCCGGAGCGTTCCTCCGGTTAGAGGTAATCTGGGCTCGAACTGTTCTTAGTTGCCCTAACGAAGAAAGTAGTGGTGGCACGTACGTGAGTCCCCGGACGCCGCAAGTCGAGGCCGAGAAGCGTCGCAACAGATTCGCCGTCGAGGCCGATCACCCGCAGTACCGGTGGGTGGCATTGTCGAATACGACGCTGGGCATGTTGATGGCGACGATCAACTCGTCGATCGTGATCATCTCGCTGCCGGCGATCTTCAATGGGATCAAGCTCGACCCGTTGGCCCCGGGCAACGTCAGCTATCTGCTCTGGATGCTGATGGGCTTCCTCGTGGTGACCGCGGTGCTGGTCGTGTCGCTGGGGCGCCTCGGCGACATCTACGGCCGCGTACGCATCTACACGTCCGGCTTCGTGGTGTTCACCATTGCGTCGATCGCACTGGCCGTGGATCCGCTCACCCAGGGCGGCGGCGCGATGTGGCTGATCCTGTGGCGGGTCGTGCAGGCGGTGGGCGCCTCGATGGTTTTCGCCAACACCTCCGCGATCCTCACCGATGCGTTCCCGGCGGACCGTCGCGGTCTGGCACTGGGCACGAACCAGGTGGCCGCGATCGCCGGTTCGTTCATCGGTCTGATCGCCGGCGGGTTACTGGCCGAGGTGGACTGGCGGTTGGTCTTCTTCGTGTCCGTGCCGTTCGGGCTGCTCGGCACTATTTGGTCGATGAAGAGCCTGCATGAGGTCGGCGCGCGCACGCAGTCGCGGGTGGACTGGTGGGGCAATGTGCTGTTCGCGGTGGGCCTCACCGCGATCCTGGCGGCGATCACCTACGGCATTCAGCCTTACGGTGACTCGAACATGGGTTGGATGAATCCGTGGGTACTGGCCGGTTTGATCGGCGGCGCCGGGCTACTCGCGGTCTTTTGCGTGCTCGAGACGAAGATTGCCGACCCGATGTTCGATATGGCGCTGTTCAAGATCCGCGCCTTTTCCTCCGGCAATCTCGCCGGGTTGCTGGCCGCGATCTCTCGCGGCGGTCTGCAGTTCATGCTGATCATCTGGCTGCAGGGCATCTGGCTGCCACTGCACGGCTACGCCTATGACAAGACGCCGCTATGGGCGGGGATCTACCTGCTGCCGTTGACGGTCGCCTTCCTCGTGGCCGGACCCCTGTCGGGATATTTCTCCGACCGGTTCGGTGCCCGCACCTTCTCCACCGGGGGACTGGTGATCGTCGCGGTCAGCTTCCTTGGGTTCCTCTTGTTGCCGACCAACTTCACCTACTGGCAGTTCGCCGGGTTACTGGTGCTCAACGGCATCGGGTCGGGGTTGTTCTCCGCACCCAACAGCACGGCGATCATGAACAGCGTGCCGGCCAACCGGCGCGGCGTCGGCGGCGGGATGAGCGGCACGTTCATGAATGCCGGCTTCTCACTGTCAATCGGGATCTTCTTCTCGATGATGATCGTCGGGCTGGCCTCGACGTTGCCGAGCGCGCTTACCAACGGCCTGTCCGCGCACGGGGTGGATCACGCCACCGCGTCGCAGATCGGCGGCCTGCCCCCAGTGGGAAGCCTGTTCGCCGCGTTCCTTGGTGCCAACCCGATCAAGTCGCTGCTGGGAGCCCACACGCTGTCGACACTGTCGCCTGCGAACTCGTCGACGCTGACCGGCAAGGAGTTCTTTCCGCAGCTGATCTCGCAGCCGTTCCACCACGGTCTGGTGATCGTGTTCGGCGTCGCCATCGCGATGTCGCTGGTTGCCGCGTTGGCCTCGATCTTCCGTGGCGGGCGATACGTGCACGACGAGAGCGGCGACCAGCCCCGCGAAGCGGTCGCCGCTACTGCCGGCTGACCACCTCGCCCGGCGCCGGGCGCCGGATCGCCACGGTCGCCACGACACCACCGGCCGCGGTCACGAAGGGGACGAGCCAGAGCGCGGTCGGCACGCTCGTCGCTTGGGCGACCACACCGATCATCGTGGGGCCGCCCAGGAACGCCGTGTACGCAAGGCTCGAGACCGCCGCGATCGCCGGGCCGGCATGGGCTCGTCCGTCGGCCGCCGCACTGAACGCAACCGGGACCATGATCGACAGCCCGATACCGAGCAGTGCGAACCCGATCACCGCGCCGACGACGGTGTGCGTGCCCAGCCCGGCAGCCAGTCCCACCGCCCCGATCGCGCACACGGTGACGATCGAGCGCAGTCGGCCGAAGTGCTCCACGACTCGGTCGCCAACCATCCGGCCCAACGTCTGCATTGCCATGAAGGCGCCGAAGGCAAATCCGACGTGCGCCGCCTGCGCATGCAGGTCGTCGCGCAGCAGGATCCCGCTCCAGTCGCCGACCGAACCCTCCGACAACATCGCGGTCATGGCTGCGACACCGAGCAGCAGCAGCCGCAGATCGAGCACCTTGAAGATGTTGGTCGAAGGCGCGGTGACCGACTCGACGGGCGTGCTCACCGGGTCCGGCAGGAAGCTCGGCCCGATCAGCACGATGACGATGAGCAGGACGCCGGCGGTGAGTCCCTGCTGCAACGCGATCGGCACGTCGAACGCGGCACCGAGGGTGCCGATCACCGCGCCGAACAGAGAGCCGAGAGACCACGAGGCGTGGAAGGCGGACATCACCGGTCGCCGGTAGGCCTTCTCGACGGTGACGGCCTGCGCGTTCATCGCGACGTCCATGCTGCCGATGCCGATGCCCCAGATGAACAGCAGAGCCCAGAGCACGGGGAGGTTGGGCGCGAAGCCTGGCAGCCAGCAGACCAGGATGAAGTAGACGCTCAGCATCCTGGTGGCCCGGGCGCTGCCGAGCTTGGCGCTCAAATGACCCGAGAACCCGAGGGACAGCAACGATCCGACCGACGGCGCGAGCAGCGCGATCGCCAGTGACCCGGCGGACAGGTGCAGGTTGTGTTTCACCTCGGGGATCCGCGGCGCCCATGCGCCGAACATCACGCCGGCGATGGCGAACGTGAGGAAAGTGGCCTGCCGAGCCCGACGCAGATGGGTCGCAACCCGCCCGGCGGGCCGGATCAGGGCGGTCAACGAGGAGCTCACTGGACGGTCTTTCTGAATCGATTAAGAGGCGTCGCCCAGTATGCCACGGAGGGGCCCGGGTGGCGAGGGCGTTGGCCGCCGTGCAAGCGCGCTCCGCTGGCGTTACGCCTCGAGCCGGCCGCGCGGAGTGGACAACCCGAACGCGGCACCGAGCACGAGCACCCAGAGCGCACCGAGGAGATAGCCACCGACAACATCGGAGGGGAAATGCACACCGAGCGCGATCCGAGAGAGGCCGATGGTCAGTGTGATCAGCACTGTCGCGGCCACCAGCCCTACTTGTATCCAGCGCTGCACCCGAGGCAGCACGACCGCCAGCACCACGCCGCAGCCGACGATCGCGGCCTGCGCATGCCCGCTCGGGAACGAGCTGCCCGATGCGGTGGCCACCGGATGGGCGAAGGTGGGGCGGGGCCGGTCGACCAGCCCCTTGACCACCGTGTTCAGCGCCGAGCTGGCGATGCTGGTAACGAGGACGAACGCCGCGAGCCGCGCTGAGCGCCGGTAGAGCAGCCACCCCGCGAGGCCGGCGAACACCACCCACCACACATGCGACGTGCCGACCACGCTCACGGCCTTCATCGCGGTAACAAACCCATCGTGCCGCAGCGCGTATCGGTGCACTGTGTCCTCGATCCAGCGGTCGAGGCGCACGACCGGACCGGTGCGCGTAACGACCAGCGCCGTGACGACGCCCAACAGGACCGCGACCACCGCTGAGACCACCAGCCCCACCGCCGCCCGCGATCGCAACGGTCAGAGGCTCCGCACGATGTAGGACTCGATGAGATCTGCGCGCTCCTCGATCGATGCGATCGGTACCTCTACCAGGTCGTACCCGCACTCCCGGTACGCATCGATGTGCATCTGCTCGAACATCACCGAGTCCTCGAAGCTGATTCGGCGCGCACTCGTCCACTGCACGAACCCCAGCGGCCGCACCAGGAACACCTGCCGGTCGTAGACCTGCTCCTTGGCGATTCGCTCGAGCTCCTGCGCGAGGGCCGGCGAGGTGGGGTGTTTTCCGTACCGGGCCAGCGCCAGCGTGTCGACCGGCGAACGGTCGAAGAATTGCGTTCCGGGGGTCGGCGTGCCGATCTGCCGCAGCCGCTGCACCGCTGCGACCGCGTCGATGAAGCCGGGCAGTTCCCATGGCGCTTCCACCCCGTTGGCCTGCTCCTCTGCGATCACCGACGTCGCCGCCTCCGGGACGACGCCGTAGCCACGCAGGCGCAGCGACTCCAACAGCGACGTCTTGCCGCAACCCGGCGCGCCGGTCAGTACGTACCTCGTCACCCGGTCCATCCTCTCCGCGCAGCGCACCTACGCTGCGAACTGTGATCCTTCCCGACTACCTGCATCCGGGATTGCGCGCGGTCCTTGTCGGGACGGTGGTGGGTGGGCGATCGGCCGAACGCGGCCACTACTACGCAGGCGTCGGCAACAACTTCTGGCGGTTGCTGCATGAGAGCGGGCTGACCCCGACGCAGCTGCGGCCCCAGGACGACGCGACCGTGCTCGACCACGGCCTCGGGCTGACTGACCTGGTGAAGACCATTTCACAGTCGCACGACCGCGGATTGACCAGGTACTACGACGTGCCTGGCCTCGTCGCGAAGGTGGCCGAGCACCGGCCGACGGTGGTCGCGTTCACCAGCAAGACCGCGGCCGCCGAGTTCGCCCTTGCCTCGCGACTGCGCGCGCCCCGGGATTTCGGTCCGCTCAGCTGGGCGGTCGCCGACCGGCCGGCCTTCGTGCTGCCCGGTCCGTCCAGCGCGAACAACGGCATGCCCCTGCCGCTGCGGATCGCCCTCTGGGCTGATCTCGCCGATTTCATCCGGACCGTCGACTGAGGTTGTCGGCCGCAGTGTCGTATTTCTGCCGGACTCGCAGCTCAGAGCGCGCTCAGCGGCCCTTCGGCCTCGCCGGCGGCAGTTTTCCGACGCTTGCTTGTCCACAGATTTCGCCCAGGTACTTATCAGGATGGGGTATTTCTGCCTACTCTTTGCATCACATAACGGCAGAGGTGGTCAGCTGGGATGAATACCGCGCAAGAGGTAGTCGAGGACGAGGTACGTGAACTCGTCCGTCGCCGCGGCCTGGACCCTGCCGTCGAGCCCGACCAGGTGCGCCGGCTGATCGATGAAGTCGTCAGTGATTACCTCGACCGGGCGGTCACCGCGCCGATGCCGCCGCTCGGCGAGGCGCGCAGCGCAGTGCAGTCCGCCTTCGACGCGGTCGTCGGGTTCGGGCCCTTGCAGCCGATGCTGGACGACCCGTCGATCGAGGAGATCTGGATCAACGAACCCGGCCGCGTGTTCATCGCTAAGCGCGGCCGGTCCGAGCTGACCACCGTCATACTCAGTGCCCAGCAGGTGTCCGATCTCGTCGAGCGAATGCTGCGCGCCTCCGGCCGCCGCGTCGACCTCAGTACTCCGTTCGTCGACGCGATGTTGCCGGACGGGTCACGCTTGCACGTGGTGATCCCGCAGATCACCCGCGAACACGTCGCGGTGAACATCCGGAAGTTTGTCCTCGGGGTGTCCTCGCTCGAGGAGCTCGTTTCGCTTGGTTCGCTCACCCCTGCGGCAGCACGGTTCCTCGACGGCGCGGTGCGCGCCGGTCTGAACATCCTCGTCGCCGGCGGCACCCAGTCCGGCAAGACCACCATGCTCAATGCGCTCTGCTCGACGATCCCGGCGCGCGAGCGAGTCGTCACCGTCGAGGAGGTCTTCGAGCTCCAGATTCCGTTGCCCGATGTGGTCGGGATGCAGACCCGGCAACCCAACCTGGAGGGAACCGGCGAGATCGCGTTGCGCCGGCTGGTGAAAGAAGCGCTGCGGATGCGTCCGTCCCGGCTGATCGTCGGCGAGGTGCGCCAGGAGGAATGCCTCGACCTGCTCGTCGCGCTGAACAGCGGACTGCCCGGAATGTGCAGCATTCACGCGAACTCGGCTCGTGAGGCCCTGGTGAAGATGTGCACTCTGCCTTTGCTGGCAGGGGAAAACGTCTCCGCGTCGTTCGTGGTGCCAACGGTGGCAAGTTGTGTCGATCTCGTGGTGCACCTGGCGACCGAGGCGTCGGGACAGCGCCGGGTGCGCGAGATCATCGGGGTCACCGGCCGGGTGGAGAGCGACGTCATCGAGACCTCTGACCTGTACTTCAGCCGGGACGGTCGGCTGGTCCGGGCCGGCGGCTTCCCGCCGCACCCCGAGCGGTTCGTCGCGGCCGGCCTCGATGTCGCTGAACTCCTCGGTCTGGTCGCCCCGGAGCCAGGCACCCCCGCCGAGTTGCGCTGGGAGGTCTGAGCCGTGGGCGCCGTGGTGGGACTGATGTTCGCGTCCGGAGTGTTGTTGATCGTGCACCGCCCGAAGCCGTCGAATCGGCGGTCCCTACTGACACAGTGGAATCGTCGGCGCCGGGAACGACTGCGCCAGGCCGGCCTCGATCGGATGACACCCGCCCAGCTTCTCGGTGCGCAGGTCGGGTGTGCCGTGGTCGCCGCGTTGCTGGTCCTCGTGGTGACCCGGGCCGGCACGATCGCGCTGTGCTTCGCTGCGTTCGCGTTTGCTGCGCCGGTGGCTGCGGTCAGCCGGCTGCACCGGCGGCGGCAGTTGACGCTGCGCGAGCTGTGGCCCGAGGCGGTCGACCATCTCGCCTCAGCGGTTCGAGCGGGGATGTCGTTGCCGGAAGGGTTGGCTGCGCTCGCGGTACGTGGGCCGGCGCAGTTACGGCCGCCGTTCGCCCGGTTTGCCGCTGCGTACCGAGTCAGCGGTCGATTCGGGCCCTGCCTGGACTCGCTGAAGACCGACCTGGCCGACCCGGTCGGTGATCGGATCTGCGAGACGGTGCGGGTCGCTCGGGAGGTGGGCGGCAGCGATGTCGGAGCGGTGCTGCGCGCGCTGTCGGAGTTGTTGCGCGCGGACGCCCGTACGCGGTCGGAGCTGGAGACCCGCCAGGGCTGGGTGGTGAACGCCGCGCGGCTCGCGGTGGCTGCGCCGTGGGTAGTACTGGTGATGCTTGGAACACAGTCGGGAACCTTGCAGGTGTACGACTCGGCCAGCGGGGTGATCCTGCTGGGCGTCGGCGCCGCGGTGTGCGTCGTCGCCTACCGCGTCATGCTGCGCATCGGCCGGCTGCCGGAGGAGCGGCGGGTGCTGACGTGACCGCCGCCGGTTGGGTCGGTGCGCTGCTCGGCTTGATCGCCGCGGTAGGGGTGATCGTCACCGTTCGCGCGGCACCGCCGATGCGCCCGATCCGGCTGCACGATCGGCTCGCGCCGTACCTCGCGGACACGCCATCTTCGTCTCGGCTGCTCGCGCCACCGCCACCCGACGACCGGCCGTTCGGCGTCGTTCTCGATCTGGCCGGCCCAGTGGTCCGCGACGTTGCCCGGGGACTGGACCGGCTCATCGGCGGCACACCCTCGGTGCGGCGCAGGCTCGCCGGACTGGGCTCGTCGATGACGGTCGAGGAGTTCCGCCTCGACCAGGTGCTGTGGGGTTGCCTCGGGGCGCTGATCGGCGGTGTAGGCGTCGCCGGGCTGACCGCGCTGTGGGGGAGCGTCGATCCGGTATCCGCGGGTGCGACGGCGTTGGCCGGTCTGGTCGCGGGCGTGCTCGGTCGGGACTGGATGTTGGGCGTCGCGGTACGCCGCCGCGAAGAGGCCATCCTTGCCGAGTTCCCGGTGGTGGCTGACCTGCTTGCCCTTGCCGTGGTGGCCGGCGAGTCGCCGGTCGACGCGCTCACCCGGGTGTGCCGGCTGGCCGACGGTGAACTCACCAGCGACCTGCGTTCCGCATTGGACGACATCCGGGTCGGAGTGGCCGCGACGACCGCGCTTACTGATCTGGCCGCGCGGACGAGCGTCGAGCCGTTGAACCGGTTCCTGCAGGGCATGGTCGTCGCGCTGGAACGCGGCACACCGATGGCTGATGTGCTGCGAGCGCAGGCTACTGACGTGCGGGAATCGGCCAAGCGATCACTGCTCGAAGCCGGCGGCAAGAAGGAGATTTCGATGATGCTGCCGGTCGTGTTTCTGATCCTTCCCGTGACGATTCTGTTCGCGCTGTACCCAGGTCTTGTCACCCTCACCTCGCTCACGCAGTGATCGCAGAAAGGACCACCCCCATGGTGCAACTGCACAGGACCGGCTACTGGCTCGTCGGATGGCTGATCATCGCGAAGCTCCGGCTGCGTGAGGCGCAACGTGACCGCGGTGACGTGCCCGGTTGGGTGATGGTGACGGTGATGACCGCTGGGCTCGTGGTGGCCATCTTCGCGGTGTTCCGGGGCCGGATCATCCATGCCATTCAGGATGCGATCGATTCGGTCACCGACGGCACGAAGTGACCCGCGCCTTACCCCGCCGGGTATCCGACGGCGGTGCGGCGGTAGCCGAGTTCGCGATGGTTACCGTCCTGCTGGTGTTGCTGTTCTTCGGCGTGCTGCAGGTCGCCGCGTATCTCTATGTCCGCAACGTCGTCTCGGCGTCGGTTGCCGACGCGGCCCGGTACGTGTCGGCGTCCGGCGTCGACCCCGGCGTGGCCGGTGCCCGGGTCGAAGAGCTCATCAGTCGCTCGTTGACGCCCGGCGTTGCGCACTCGCTGCGGTGCACCGGGGCGGCCGTCCGCGATCAGTCCAGCGGCCTGGACGAAGTGGTCGTTGAATGTCACGGTCGGCTGCGCACATCATTCCTGCCGATCGGGAGGTTCCTGTCGATCGACGTCACCGCGCACGTGCTCAAGGAGCCGACGTGAGCGGCCGTGCTCGGTGGTCGCGGCTGCGTGTAGGCGGTGATCGCGGCAGCGCCATCATCGAGTTCATCGGTGTCGGCATCCTCGTCATGGTGCCGCTGATCTACCTGCTGGTTGCGGTTGCAACGGTGCAACGCGACCAGGCGGCCGTCGCCAATGCGGCCCGCAACGCCGGTCGCGCGTTCGCCGATGCCGACGACGTGCCGACGGGGGTCCGTCGGGCGCAGGTTGCCGCCCGGCTGGCCTTCGCCGATGCCGGTCTGCGCGACGATCCCAGGGTGCGCTTCGTGCCAACCGGCGTGGGCTGCGCCTCGCCGGCGATCGCGCCGAGCCTGACGCCGGGCGCCGAATTCACTGTCTGCGTCACCCGACACACCCGGATGCCGGGCGTACCGAAGTTGTTAGCCGGCCGGGGCGTCACCAGCGAGGCCCGCTTCGTCGTGCACATCGACGACTACCGGTCGGAGCAACCTCGTTGAATCGCGGTCGAGTGCGCTTGTACGTTGAGGTCCGGACGACGAGGGGGCATGGACTGCATGGAACTGACCACCGAACGATTGGTGCTGCGGCAGTGGCGCGACACCGACCGGGAGCCGTATGCCGCGCTCAACGCGGACCCGGACGTGATGGAGCACTACCCGGCCACTATGACCCGGGAGCAGAGCGACGGGCACGTCGACCGCACCATGAAGCACATCGCCGAGCACGGCTTCGGGATGTGGGCCGTCGAGCGACGCGAGGACGGTCGGTTCATCGGTTTCGTCGGGCTGCAGTGGGTGCCGTTCGAGGAGCACTTCACCCCGTCCGTCGAGGTCGGCTGGCGGCTGGCCCGGGACACCTGGGGGCACGGGTACGCCACGGAGGGGGCCCGGCTGGCCACTCGCTACGCGTTCGACGTGCTGGGCCGCGCCGAGTTGCTGGCGATGACACAGGCAGGCAACACCCGCTCGATGGCGGTGATGCATCGGCTCGGTATGACGCACAACCCCGCCGACAACTTCGTGTACCCGCCGGCCGGGCGGCCCGGCAGCGAACCGTTCGTGCTCTACCGCCTGCCCCGAGCCGCCTTCACCGGGTAGGCCGACGAGCCCGGTACCGCAATGGGAAGAAGCCGCGGATCGGATGGCCGATGTCGATCGTGCTGCTGATCGACGTCCGGCCCAACTCGATGCGTACCTCGTCGGAGGGGCCGGTGTTCGGGTCGTATACCTGCACCGTCACTGCTTCACCGTCGAGTTGGTAGCCGTAGGCGAGCACCACGTGGTTGTGCCGCAGCAATGTCGGGCTCATCCCGTGCACGGTGACGACGCCGAGTGGGCACGGCTGACCGGCCTCGATCCGGCTCTGTACCCGTGGCCAGGACGCGCGCCACGTGCGGTGCAACACCACCGCGTCGGAACGCACCATCCAGCGCCAGTAACGCAGGCCGCCGATCGGCAGGTTGAACGCGGCGAACAGGCGCCGCACGATGAGGCGATACAACGGGCTGTCGGAGGCCGGCGGCGCGGTCAGGTCGGGCGGTGGTTCCTTTGCGGTGAAGTAGTCGGCCGCCGCGAACACCATGCCGCCGCATAACCCGTTGCCCGCTCGGCCGAATCGCCACGGCCCGACCCGCAACACCGGCTCGTCGGCGAAGGCGTTGCAGAACTGGAACGCATCGCGGCTGGGAAGGAACGCAGTCGCCCGGGACGTGTCCATGTGTCACCGTAGCGATCGCTGCGACGCCCGCGGTAGGTCGGCTGGCAGTCGTGCCGACCGTAGGTCCAGGCGCGCCGCTGCGACGCCTGCGGAGCAGCGGCCATGAGATGGTCGTGCCGAAAGTAGGTCCAGGCGCGCGCGCTACTGCGACGCTTGCGGAGCAGCGACCATGAGCTAAGCGTGCCGACCGTAGGTCCAGGCGCGCGTCACTGCGACGCCTGCGGAGCAGCGACCATGAGCTAGGAGTGCGGGTCCAGGTCCTCCGGGTCGCGGCCGAGGAGGTGCGCCAGCCGGTCCACCACGGCCTCGTGCAGCAGGTCCTCGAGGTCGTCGGGATCCAGCGCCCGGGCCTCCAGGGGTCGGCGATAGAGCACGATCAGCGGTTTGTTGTCCGACTCGGCCGACGGCGGCAGCGTGCGCGCCAAGGGCACCCCGTCATCGGCGAGAACATCTGCGGTGTACTCCGAGTCGGCCGGGATCTCGGGGACGTCCTCGACGGCGATCTCGATTCCGGTCAGCTCGCCCATCCCGTGCGCCTCGAGGTGCTCGATGACGTCCAACAACGCGTCGTCGAACCGTTGACCGGCCGACCGGGCGATCGGGACGCCGCGGGGCGCCATCGCGCCGCGCAGCCCTCGACCGTGGCGATCGCGAAGCCGAGGCATCCTGCAAGCGTAGCCACCGCGTGCCGTTGCCGGGTCCGGGCCGGTGACGGGGATATTGTCACGCCAGGCGCTGGCTTCGACCCGGCGGGCGATCGTAGAAGGACGGGTGAGGTTGATGGCGCAGCGCCGATGCACGCGGACGGGGTGCACCCGATCGGCTGTGGCGACGCTGACCTACATCTACTCCGACTCGACCGCTGTCGTCGGCCCGCTGGCCGCGTTCGCCGAGCCGCACTCCTACGACCTCTGCGAGGAGCACGCAGTCGGGCTGACCGTGCCCCGCGGCTGGGAGGTCGTGCGCCACGAAGGGGAGTTCCCAGCCCCCATCCCGCACGCGGACGATCTCGAGGCTCTGGCTGACGCGGTCCGCGAAGCCGCCCGGATGGACCGGCCGTGGGATGTAGTTCCGCCGCCACCGCCCGGCGCCGGTCGCCGCGGACACCTGCGCGTCGTCCCCCCGGCGCGCTGACTGAAGCTCCTCGAAGCGCCGCCGGTACCGTCTGTCCGGTGACCGACCTGTCGACCATCGTCAAGGCCTACGACGTACGTGGCATCGTCCCCGACCAGCTCGACGAGGCAGCGTGTGCCGCACTGGGCGCGGCGTTCGTCACGGTGACCGGCGCTACGCGGTTGGTGACCGCGCGGGACATGCGCGATTCCGGACCGGCGCTGGCGGCAGCCTTCGCCGCCGGTGCGACGAGTCAGGGCGCGGATGTTGTCGACACCGGCCTTGGCTCGACGGACCTGCTGTACTTCGCCAGTGGCCATCTCGACCTCCCCGGTGCGATGTTCACCGCCAGCCACAATCCGGCGAAGTACAACGGCATCAAGATGTGCCGCGCCGGCGCGTCGCCGATCGGACAGGAGACCGGCCTGGCGGAGATCCGCAGCACGGCGCAGCGCTACCTCGACGAGGGGATGCCGACGCAGGTGGCCGAGCCCGGGCGGGTCGAACGCACCGAGTTTCTCGGCGACTACGCCCGCTACTTGCGCGGCCTGGTCGACCTGAGCGGCATCCGTCCACTGCGCGTCGTCGTAGACGCCGGCAACGGGATGGCCGGCTACACCGCTCCGGCGGTGCTCGGCGATGCACTCCTGGGCGCGCTGCCGCTGACGATCGACCCGCTGTACTTCGAGCTCGACGGCTCGTTTCCCAACCACGAGGCCAATCCGCTGGAGCCGGCCAACCTCATCGACCTGCAGCGCCGGGTCGTCGAGGTCGGAGCGGACATCGGCCTGGCCTTCGACGGCGACGCCGATCGCTGCTTCGTCGTCGCCGAGGACGGCAGCGCGGTGTCGCCTAGCGCCGTCACCGCCTTGGTCGCGGTACGCGAGCTGCAGCGATCGCCCGGCGGCACAGTGATCTACAACCTGATCACCTCGCGGGCAGTGCCGGAGATAATCCGCGAGCACGGCGGGATCCCGGTGCGCACCCGGGTCGGGCACTCGTTCATCAAGCAGGAAATGGCTCGCACCGGCGCAATCTTCGGCGGCGAGCATTCGGCGCACTACTACTTCCGTGACTTCTGGCGCGCGGATACCGGGATGCTCGCTGCGATGCACGTGCTGGCGGCGCTCGGTGGTCAGGATCGTCCCCTTGCCGAGCTGGCCGGGGCGTTCTCCCGCTACGCCGCGTCCGGGGAGATCAACATCACCGTCGATGACCTGGCCGGTCGGGTCGAGGCGGTGCGCGCTGGGTTCGCCGACCGCACTGTGGCCGTCGATGAACTCGACGGGCTAACCGTAGAGTTAACCGACGGAAGCTGGCTGAACGTCCGCGCGTCGAACACCGAGCCGCTGTTGCGCCTCAACGTCGAGGCCGGCGACGAGGCCGCTCTGGCTGTGGTGCGCGACGAGGCGTTGCGCATCATCCGCGACGAGCGCTGAACCCGGAGGCACCGATGCCTATCGACGCCGAACTGCTGGACATCCTGGCCTGCCCCAGCGCCGACCATGCACCGCTGCGCGAAGAGCAGCGTGACGGCGCCGACGTGCTGGTCTGCACCTCGTGTCTGACCGTCTATCCGATCCGCGACGGCATCCCGGTGCTGCTGGTCGACGACGCGACCCCGGGGCCGAACGGTGTCGGAGTGCCGGCCGCCGCGCCGGGCACCACGCCGTAACCATGACGTTCGACGAGTCGGCGCTGGAGACTGAGAACTCGGTCGCCGCGCGTGATCCGAGCCGCCTGTTGTTCTCCCTGGCCACCGCCGGCGCTCAGGTCCGGGAGGCCGCCGGCCGATTCGCCGAGGCAGACCGCTCGGCGCTGGCCGACGCCGCGCCGCCGCGGTCGTTGCTGGTCGCCTCGGACGGGCCGGGTTCGGCGGCTGCTGGCGTGTTGGACGTGTTGGCCGGCGAGACCGTTCCAGTAGTCGGTTGCACCGGGTCGTCACTGCCGCGGTGGGCCGGTGCGGCCGATGCCCTGCTGGTTGCATCGCTGGACGGCCGGCACCCGCGGCTGGCTGCCCTGGTCGATCAGGCGAGTCGACGAGGCCTCGTGGTGGTGGCGGTGGCTCCGACCGAGTCGCCGGTCGGGTCGGCCGGCCGGGCTGTGCTCGTCGACGTGACTCCAGTACACCCGCGTGCTGCGCGATGGACGCTGCTGACGCCACTGCTGCAGTCCGCCGTCGAATTGGGTGTGGTCGCCGCGGAGGCCACTTCATGGGATGCGGTGTCCGGCGCGCTCGACGCCGTGGCCGAGAACTGCCGGCCCAGCGGCGACCGGTTCACCACCGCGGCGAAGCAGTTGGCTGTCGAGTTCGCGGAGGCGGTTGCGCTGATCGCCGGCGCCGGACCTCTGGCGGCGCTCGCCGCAGCGTCTACCGCCGAGGCGCTCGGGTTGCTCGGCGGTGTTCCGGCCGTCGCACTGCGGCTGCCCGACGACATGGCCCGGGCCGGTGCCCTGCTCACCGGATTCGGCTCGGCATCGGACGAGGATGACTTCTTCCGGGACCGCAGCGAGGACCAGGCCGCCCGGCCACGGCTGCTGATCATCGGCGATGAGGACGGCGGTGCCGATGCCGACCGCGAGCGCGCCGACCGGTCGTCCGATGACGCTGCCGCCCTGCGTGCTGCCCAGGCATTGCACGACCTGGCCTCCTCCGCCGGAACGCGCTCGTCCACCGTCGAGGTGCCTTCCGGCCCGCCGCTCGCCCGGTTCGCCGCTGCTGCTGCGTTCGGTGATTTCAGTGCCGCCTACCTCGGTATCGGCCGTGGCCTCGACCCCGGCGCGCCACGTCCCGGCGAGCTGTCACATTAGGAGCAGGCAGTGAGTGCTGAAGGCGGGTCCAAAGCGGTGGTCGCCGCGCTGGGGGCAAACCTCGGCATCGCGGTGCTCAAGTTCATCGCGTTCGGCATCACCCGGTCGTCCTCGATGCTCGCTGAGGGTGTGCACTCACTCGTCGACTCTGGCAATCAGGTGCTGCTGCTGGTCGGCGGCAAACGCGCCCGCCGGGTGGCGACCGACGAACACCCGTTCGGCTACGGCCGGGATCGCTATGTCTACGGCTTCCTGGTCGCGCTGGTGCTCTTCACCCTCGGCGGGATGTTCGCGCTGTACGAAGGTGTCGAGAAGGTGCTGCACCCGCACGAGATCGACAAGCCGGCGGTGGCGATCGCCGTGCTGATCGGCGGGATCGGGCTGGAGTCTTTCTCGCTGCGCACCGCCGTGAAGGAGTCCCTGCACGCCAAGGGAGAGCAGAGCTGGATCTCGTTCATCCGACGCTCGAAGGCGCCGGAGTTGCCGGTGGTGCTGCTCGAGGACGTCGCGGCGTTGATCGGGCTCGCGCTGGCCATGATCGGCATCAGCATCGCGGCGGCCACCGGCGAGGGCGTGTGGGACGGCGTCGGCACCCTGGCGATCGGCGCGCTGCTCGTCTCGGTCGCGGTCATCCTCGTCGTTGAGACGAAAAGTCTGCTGCTGGGGGAGTCGGCGAATGCGCCGACGCGCCAGGAGATTGCCGATGCGCTGGTGGGTGGCGCGGTAGATCGGGTGATTCACCTGCGCACCCTGCATCTCGGCCCGGAAGAGCTGCTCGTGGCGGCCAAAATCGCGGTCGGGCCCACCGACTCGGCTGTCGAAGTGGCTGCCGCAATCGACGCTGCTGAGGCTCGGGTGAGGGAACGCGTGCCAATTGCCCGGGTAATCTACCTGGAACCAGACATTGATCGGAACCCGGATTAACCGCCTCACGAACCGTGTCTAAACTAACGCGGTGACGATGACCCGCCAAGCGTCCGTTCACCCTCTCCGCAACGAGATACGGCCCTACGCCTGGGGTTCGGTCACGGCGTTGCCGGAGTTTCTTGGCGTCGACCCGACCGGCCAGCCCGCTGCCGAACTGTGGATGGGTGCGCATCCGGGAGCGCCATCTCGACTCGCGGACAACGAGGGCACGCTGGCCGACCTCATCGCCGCCGACCCGAAGGAACTGCTCGGCGCTGACGTCGCCGAGCGGTTCGGCAACTCACTGCCGTTCCTGTTGAAGGTGCTCGCCGTCGAACGCCCACTGTCGCTGCAGGCGCATCCCAACCTCGCGCAGGCCGCGGCCGGATTCGAGGACGAGGAACTGCGCGGCATCCCGTTGGACGCCGCCGAGCGCAATTACAAAGACCCGAACCACAAGCCCGAGCAGGTCTGTGCGCTCACCCCGTTCACCGGGATGTGCGGATTCCGTCCCGTCACCCAGACGGCGGAGTTGCTCACGGCGCTGAACGTCTCGCGACTGCAGGGATACCCGGAGCGGCTAGCCGGCGTCGGTGGCCTACGCGAGGTCGTCACCGGGTTCCTGACCATGCCCGAAGCAGTGATCACCGATCTGATCGACCAGGTCGTGCCCGCGCTCGAACGCCTGGCCGGCGCGCCGGGCCGGTGGCACGACCAGGGTGAGTGGATGCTCGAACTGGCCCACGAATATCCACACGACCGCGGGGTGATGGTTTGCCTGCTGCTCAACCTCGTGCACCTCGAGCCGGGGGAGTCGATGTTCCTGGGCGCTGGGGTGCCGCATGTCTACCTTCGCGGTACCGCGGTCGAGATCCTGGCCAGCAGCGACAACGTGCTGCGCTGCGGATTCACCCCGAAGCACGTCGACGTTCCCGAGCTGATGCGGGTGCTGCGTATCGAGGAGACCCCGCTGCCGGCGACCGAGCCGACCGAGGTTGCTCCGGGCATCGCGCAGTACCCGAGTGAGGTGCCCGACTTCGTCCTCTACCGGTTGCGGCCCAGAGCTGGGCCGATTGCGCTGCCCGCCGGTGCACCGCGCATCCTGCTCTGTACCCGCGGCACGATCGAACTCAGTGACACCTTGGACGAGGACGGCGCACCGACGGACATCGGCCGCGGCGGTTCGGCGTTCCTGCCCGCCGACGCCCAGATCCGGGTGTCAGCCGTGACCGGCGAGCCGGAGGCCTACCTGGCCACCGTCAACGCTGTCTTATAGACCGCCGCATTTGTTGGATCGCTTTGTCGGTTCCTCGCAAGCTCGGGCCCACTCTGAGCCGAACCCCTCGCCCTGCCCGGCCGCCAGCGCTCATCGCGTTGGCGGGCGAGCCGGCACCGTTTCGCGTTCGTCCTCTTGGTCGAGAGGGAGGTTTCCGTCGCGACACGCCGATGAACTTGATCGAAAGCTCCCGGTCGTCCGCGGAAACCTCCTGCTCGGCACGCTGAGTACCCGGCCGGGCGACGGCCGACTTGCGGGCGGCCATGGGCTCGGTTCGGGATATCTGACACGATCGTGATAGAGTTTGCAAACGATGAAGCCGCTCACGATCCAGCAGGCGGTGGAGACGACCGGGTGGTCGCAACGAATGTTGCGATACCTGGAGCAGGCCGGTCTGGTGACCGCTCTGCGCTCGCCCGGCGGGCATCGTCTCTACGGCACTCGCCAGATCGAGAGGTTGCGTCAGCTCAAGGACCTGATCGAGCAGTTCGACCTCGGTATCACGGACCTGGCGTTCGAGATGCGGATGCGGACCGAGCCCGACCTGGCCCGTACCGTCGACAGCTGGTTCGGCGCGATCCATCGCGTCAGCGAGCCGGTGACCGCCGGGATCTACCGGCGACTTGCTTCCGAGGGGAGCCTGCGACCCGAGCAGGTGCCCGACCCGCCGCACGACCCCGTCGGCACCACGCCCCCGGTGCCGGACAGCCCATCACCCCACGTAGAAGGAGAGCACGTGACCACCACGTTGCAGGCCGACACTCTTGGCTCGGTGACCGACTTCAAGGTCGCAGACCTGTCGTTGGCCGCGTTCGGCCGCAAGGAGATCCAGCTCGCTGAGCACGAGATGCCGGGCCTGATGGCCCTGCGCACCGAGTTCGGGAAGGCGAAGCCGTTCGCCGGCAAGCGCATCATCGGCTCGCTGCACATGACCGTGCAGACGGCCGTGTTGATCGAGACCCTGGTCGCGCTCGGCGCCGACGTGCGCTGGGTGAGCTGCAACATCTTCTCCACCCAGGACCACGCGGCCGCGGCAATCGTCGTCGGCCCGAACGGCACGCCGGAGAGCCCCCAGGGCGTATCGGTCTTCGCCTGGAAGGGCGAGACGCTGGACGAGTACTGGTGGTGCACCGACCAGGCGCTGAACTGGCCGGACGGCAAGGGCCCGGACGCGATCGTCGACGACGGCGGTGACGCCACCCTGCTCATCCACATGGGCGTGGAGTTCGAGACCGCCGGTGCCGTGCCACAGGCCGGCGAGGAAGACGCTGACGAGTACAAGGTCATCCTGGAGACGCTGCGTACCTCGTTGGGCCGCGATGGCACCCGGTTCACCCGGATGACCGCCGACATCAAGGGCGTCACCGAGGAGACCACCACCGGCGTGCACCGCCTGTACGAGTTCGCCAACGCCGGTCGCCTGCTGTTCCCGGCGATCAACGTGAACGACTCCGTCACCAAGAGCAAGTTCGACAACAAGTACGGCTGCCGGCACAGCCTCATCGACGGCCTCAACCGGGCCACCGACACGATGATCGGCGGCAAGGTTGCGGTCGTCTGCGGCTATGGCGATGTCGGCAAGGGCTCGGTCGAGTCGCTGCGTGGCCAAGGCGCCCGCGTCGTCGTCACCGAGGTCGACCCGATCTGCGCGCTGCAGGCGGCGATGGACGGCTTGCAGGTTGTCGAACTCGAAGACGTGCTCGGCACCGCCGACATCTTCGTCACCACGACCGGCAACAAGGACATCATCATGGCCGAGCACATGGCCAAGATGAAGCACCAGGCCATCGTCGGGAACATCGGCCACTTCGACAACGAGATCGACATGGCCGGCCTGGCGAAGACCCCGGGCATCGTCAAGGTCGAGATCAAGCCCCAGGTGCACACCTGGACCTTCCCGGACGGGCACTCGATCATCGTGCTGAGCGAGGGCCGCTTGCTGAACCTGGGCAACGCCACCGGTCACCCGAGCTTCGTCATGTCGACCTCGTTCGCCAACCAGACGCTGGCCCAGATCGAGGTGCTGACCAAGGTCGGCGAGTATGAGAACCAGGTCTACACGCTGCCCAAGCACCTGGACGAGAAGGTTGCCCGGATGCACCTGGACGCACTGGGCGCCAAGCTCACCACGCTCACCAAGGAGCAGGCCGACTACATCGGCGTCGACGTGCACGGGCCGTACAAGCCGGAGCACTACCGCTACTGATCGACCGCTGGCTGAGCCAGCGAGCATTCCCACTGCGATGGCTGGGCCCTACTGGGTCCGGCCATCGCTGTTCGCGGGGACCAGTCGCGTTGCTGAGCGTCGAACAGATAAAGCCCGACCGATTCGGCGGATCCGCCGGTTAGTCTCCCCTCAAGGGGTAGGACCTTTGGGGAGGCCACCATGCGACGCACTCATCTCATCGCGGCGGCGACGGGCGGTGCCGCCGCCATTGCGCTGTTGCTGCCCGTCACGTCGGCATCGGCGGAGGTCACCTACTGCCCGTACGTGATCACCGCGAGCAGCGCGACCGTGTACAGCCAACCCAGCACCCGGGCACCGCTGTATGACGTACTGCCGCACGGCGCGCACATCACCGCCTCGCAGAACACCTACGCCGGCACTGGCGGGCTGTTCCGCAAACTCTCCGCCGCGGGGGCCAGCGCCTACGCGCTCACCCCGACCATGTCGCGCACGTCCGGAGTCTGCATGTCACCGAACCTGAGGACGGCCAATCGCTGAACATCGGCGCCGGCCTCGCAGGCTCGGCGCGGTGCTCATTGCGCCGACCTCGCAAGCCCGGCACGGACGCACTCGCCTGGACCTACGGTCGGCGAGACATCGTCGGTTGCCATGTGGCCCACGCGTCGCAGACGCGACCGCCTCCTCGACCGACGGTCGCGGTGCTCTGACGCAATCCTGAGGACGTCTATCCCCTTAAACCTACGCAAGCGTAAGTTAGGGTTGTGACTGCTACCCAGGGCGATGCGCACGCCACGGTGCTCCACGAGTTGGAGCCGGTCGTCGCCGCCAATCTGGATCGACACCTGAGCCTGGCCAAGTCGTGGATGCCGCACGACTACGTGCCGTGGAGCCGGGGCAAGGACTTCGCGTTCCTCGGCGGTGAGGACTGGCGCCCCGAGGACTCGCCGCTCGACCCGGTCGCGAAGACGGCGATGATCGTCAACCTGCGGACTAATGACAACCTACCCACCTACCACCGCGAGATCGCCACCCTTTTCGGCCGGGACGGCGCCTGGGGGCAATGGGTGGGGCGCTGGACGGCCGAAGAGGGCCGGCACGGCATCGCGCTGCGCGACTACCTCGTCGTCACCCGCGGTGTCGACCCGGTGGCGCTCGAGGCGCTGCGGATGGAACACATGATCGCCGGCTACGACTCTGGGGACAAGACGGTGCTGCAGGCGCTGGCCTACGTGTCCTTCCAGGAGCTTGCCACCCGCGTCTCGCACCGCAACACCGGCCGGGCGACCGGCTGCCCCATCGCCGAGCAACTGCTGGCCCGCATCGCGATGGACGAGAACCTGCACATGGTCTTCTATCGCAACCTGACCAGCGCCGCGTTCGACGTTGACCCGGACGCGACGATGGAAGCGGTGCGTGACGAGGTCGTCGGGTTCGCAATGCCCGGTGCCGGGATGACCGACTTCCTGCGCAACTCGGCCATCATCGCGAAGGCCGGCATCTACGACCTGCGGCTGCATCACGATGAGGTCGTCCAGCCGGTGCTCAAGTTCTGGCGCGTGTTCGAGCGCACCGACCTTGGCCCGGCGGGGGAGAAGGCGCGTACCGAGCTGGCCGAATTCCTCATCAGCCTCGATGCGCAGGCCACGCGCTTCGTCGAGCAGCGCGAACGACGCCGGGCAAAGGCTGCCGCCCAGTAATCTCACCGCGTGAGCTCGCCGCTGCGTCGATACGTTCGGCCGCTGGTCGCCCGCGATCCGACCGAGCCGCATCGAGTGGCCACACCGCTGGAACTGCTCACTGACTTGCGTTTCGTCGTCGCCGTCTCACAGGCTGCCTCCGCGTTCCACCACCAGATCTCCGATGGTCGTGTCGCGCATGGCGTGACCGGTTTTGCGATGGCGTTCTTCGCGACGTTCTGGGCGTGGCTCAACTTCACCTGGTTCAGCTCGGCCTACGACGACGACGGAGCGGTCTACCGGCTGCTGACCATTCTGCAGATCGTCGGCTCGTTGATGCTCGCCGCCGGAATCCCGAAGTTGCTGGACAACGGCCGCCCCGCCATCGCAGTGCTCGGCTACATAGTCATGCGGATCGCGTTGGTCACCCAGTGGCTGCGGGCCGCCGCCGGCGATCCAGAGCGGCGCACCACTGCACTGCGCTACGCGACCGGTGTCGTCGTCGTGCAGTTCGGCTGGGTGGCTTACCTGTTCGTCCCGCACAGTGTGTTGAGCTGGTGGTTCCTGGGGATGGTCGTGGCCGAACTCGCGGTTCCGATCTGGGCGGAATCCGCCGGGCTGACGACCTGGCATCCGCACCATGTCGCCGAGCGGTACAGCCTCTTCTTCATCATCGTGCTCGGTGAGTGCATCCTGTCCACCACCGTCGCGATCCAGCAGTCGATCGACGCAGGCGATGCGGTGAGCGGAT
The DNA here is from genome assembly GCA_051001975.1 of Jatrophihabitans sp. GTDB lineage: Bacteria > Actinomycetota > Actinomycetes > Mycobacteriales > Jatrophihabitantaceae > DATAEG01. The sequence goes on along the minus strand of JBPCMU010000053.1, from coordinate 7,136 downwards.
TTGCTCGGGTGATCATCGGCGGGGTGATGATCGTGTTCAGCCTGTGGTGGCTGTACTTCTCCCGGGACGACGCGGAGGTGCTGCTGGGCCGCAGCACATCGACCACCATGATCTGGGGCTTCGGTCACTACTTCATCTTCGCCGCAACGGCTGCGATTGGTGCTGGGCTGGCGGCCCGGGTCGATCACTACACCCACCACGGCGCGGCGTCCGGATTGGTGACTGCCTGGTGTCTCACCATCCCGGTAGCGGTGATCGTCGCGGTAATCTACGTCATCCATCTGCGCCGGCACGACCCGACCGAGCGCACCAAATTCGCCTTCCTGACAGTGGTGGTGCTGATCCTCGCCGGCTCGTTCACACCGGCGCCGGAGCTCATCGCCGGGCTCGTCTGCGCACTCCTGGTGGCCGTGACGGCGAGGGTCTCGACGGCACTGGCAGCATCCGCATGATGCCGATGCAGGCGGTACGCCGATCGGCGCCGGCCGCACGTTACGGCACATTCAGGCCTCGGGATGACACGATGTTGGTATGAAGCCCCGCGTGCTGGTTGTCGACGATGACGCCGCTCTCGCTGAAATGCTCGGGATCGTGCTGCGCAACGACGGGTTCGACGCTGCCTTCGTGGCGGACGGAACGCGGGCGATGGCAGCGTTCACGTCCTTCAAGCCGGATCTGGTCCTGCTCGACCTGATGCTGCCCGGCATGAACGGGATGGACGTGTGCCGCACGATTCGCGCCGAGTCCGGCGTTCCCATCATCATGCTGACCGCCAAATCGGACACAGTCGATGTGGTGCTCGGTCTCGAGGCGGGTGCCGACGACTACGTCGTCAAACCGTTCAAGCCCAAGGAGCTCACTGCCCGGGTCCGAGCCCGGCTGCGCCAACACGACGAGCAGAAGCCCGAATCGCTCACCATCGGGCCGCCGGAGAACCTCGTCCAGATCGACGTGCTCGGTCACCGGGTCAGCCGTGGTGGTAAGTCGATATCGCTGACGCCGTTGGAGTTCGACCTGCTCGTGGCGCTGGCCCGCAAGCCGCGCCAGGTGTTCACCCGCGAGGTGCTGCTGGAGCAGGTGTGGGGCTACCGCCACGCCGCGGACACCCGGCTGGTCAATGTCCACGTGCAGCGACTGCGCGCCAAGGTCGAGGTCGACCCGGAGAACCCCGACGTCGTCCTCACTGTCCGTGGCGTGGGGTACAAAGCCGGCCCGGCCTAGTGCGCTGCTCTCCCGCTCGACGGTGGTGACCCGGTGCTCGCCGGCGACGCGCCGTTGACGTCGCACCTGCACCGGCGGCCCAGAGGTGGGATGCGCTGGCTGACCACCCTCTGGGGTCGGTCGCTACAACTGCGTGTCGCGGCGACCACGCTGGTTGTCGCCGGCGGCGTGGTGTTCATCGTCGGGGTGTTCCTCAACAATCAGATCTCCTCCGGGGTGCTGCGGGCCAAGCAACGCGTCGCACAGGCGCAGGCGGTCTCCGGCATCAACGCCGTCACGGTGCAGTTGCAGTCCTACGAGATCGGTGACATCCGTGGGGTCCGATCACTGCTCAGCCAGCTGAACGTGACGTCGGGACTGGCCTCGGCCGGGTCGTTCTCCACCTCAGTGCGCTCTGCCGACCCGAACATCCAGCAGGCGCTTGCCAGCCAGCCCGATGTGCCGACCGAACTGCGCTCGGCCGTGTCGTCAGGCACGCTGGCCATGCAGTACGCGCCGGTTGCCGGCCCGCACGGCTCGACTGTGCCCGGCCTTATCGTCGGCGGCCGGGTGACGTCCCGAGTGGCGACGTTCGAGCTGTACTACCTGTTCCCGCTCACCTCCGAACGGGACACCATTGCGCTCGTGCAGCGCACTGTGGCGCTGTCCGGGATCGGGCTGGTCCTGCTGGTGGCAGTGATCGCGATGCTGGTGGCCAGACAGGTGGTGGGACCGGTTCGGGTGGCCGCGCTGTCCGCGGAACGGCTGGCCGCCGGTGATCTCGAGCAGCGCATCGTCGTCCGTGGTGACGACGAGCTGGCGCTGCTGGGTCGGTCGTTCAACGGGATGGCGGAAAGCCTGCAGAGACAGTTTCAGCGACTGGAGGAACTGTCCGTGCTGCAACAGCGCTTCACCAGCGACGTCTCGCATGAGCTGCGCACCCCGCTCACCACGGTCCGGATGGCCGCCGAGGTGCTCAGCGAGCGCCGCGAGAATTTCACCCCGGACGTGGCCCGCTCGGTGGAGTTGCTGAATACCGAGTTGGACCGGTTCGAGGGCCTGCTCGGAGACCTGCTGGAGATCAGCCGTTACGACGCCGGCGTCGCCCGTCTCGATTTGGAGAGCACCGACATCGGTGGCCTGGTACGCCGGGTCGTCGAGGCAAGCCGGCCGCTGGCCGATCGGCAGGGTTCGGAGCTGATCATCACCTTGCCCACCGAGCCCATCGCCGCGGACGTGGATCCGCGCCGGGTAGAGCGGGTGCTTCGCAATCTGGTCGTCAACGCCGTCGACCACGGTGAGGGCCGCCCGGTCGAGGTCCAGGTCGCCGGTGACGAGAACGCCGTCGCGGTGCTGGTCCTGGATGAGGGCGTCGGATTGCGGCCCGGGGAGGGGCAACTGGTGTTCAATCGATTCTGGCGCGGGGATCCGTCCCGCAGCAGGCTCACCGGCGGCACCGGTCTGGGTCTGGCGATCGGACTGGAGGATGCGCGGTTGCACGACGGCTGGCTGCAGGCCGCCGGGGTGCGCGGTCAGGGCGCCGCGTTCCGGCTGACGTTGCCGCTGCGCGCCGGAGTGCAAATCACCAGTTCGCCGTTGCCGATGCCTTTCCCCGAGGACGACCCCGAGTGGGCGCAGGGATGAGGCGACGCCGGCGAATCAGTCCGCTGCTGGTCCTGCTGCCAGTGGCGGCGCTGGTCATCGGCGGTTGCTCGGGCATCCCGTCGGACTCGACGCCGCAGGTCGTCAAGACGTTGCCCGCGGTCGAGCAGCCGTCAGTGCCAGTTCTGAAGGGCCCGTCCCGGGACGCCGTGCCGCGCGAGATCGTGAACGGGTTCCTCGCCGCCAACGTCACCAATGATGCGGAGCACACCGTCGCCCAGCAGTTCCTCACCGCGGACGCCCGCAGTAAGTGGACGTCATCGACTGTCACCGTCGTCGCGGACCTGCCCCGGGTCAGCACACCCGACGGTGACGTCATCACCGTCACCGCGGACAAGGTGAACGGCCGGCTGGACAGCAGCGGGCTGTACACACCGACGTTGGCAACCCGCGGGGGAGTGGCTTCCCAGCAGTTCCGCTTCACGTTGGCCCGCGGTGCCGACCACCAGTGGCGGATCTCCGACCTGCCGGCCGGCCTGATCGTCACCGAAGAAGCCTTCGAGACCAGCTACAGCAAGGACCGGACGCTGTACTTCTTCGACTCGTCCTCCAGCCATCTGATCCCAGATGTGCGGTACACGGCGGTGGAGGGTCAGTCGCTGTCGTCGTGGTTGCTGGACGAACTGCTGGCCGGCCCACGCCCGGGCCTGCCCAGCACCGTGGCCGTCTCCGCCCTGCCCCCAGTCGATCAGCGGGACGCGTCGGCGACGCTGACCGGCTCCGGCAGCCTGACGATCAATCTCCCGGGCGTGAGCAATGTCGATCCGACTGCGCTGACTCGGATAGCCGCACAGCTGGCGTTCACCTACGAGTCGGCGGGTCAGGACTCGTCGATCCGCATCGTCGACGGTTCGAAGCCGATCACCGTGTCGGGGTCGCTTACCACCTTCACCTCGGAGGACTTCACCTCGTTCAGTACGACGCCGAACGGTTCGCCGGTGTCGTACTACCTGAAGGGCGGGCTGCTCTACGAGGACACCGCCAGCAACTCGGCCCAGCTCGTCTCCGGGACGTTCGGCAGCGGTCGCGTCCCGCTGCGCTCGGTAGCCGTACGGGCCGGCCAGGCCAACGATGCCGAGGTGGCCGGGGTGCGCTCGGACACCGGTCAGTTGGTGCTCGGCAGCCAGCGTTCATCGCAGGTGAATGCCGTGACCCTGCCGGCCGGTCCGCTCAGCCGGCCGGAATGGGATCCGGTGACCCGGCAGGTCTGGATCGGTGCGGGCAAGAACCTGGAGGTCGTCAATACCGACGGCGTCGCGCAGAGCGTGAAGCTGGTGACGCTGCAGGGCCCGTTGCCAGCCACGCCCTACGCCGTGAAGGCAGTGCGGCTCAGCCCCGAGCGGTCGCGGATCGCCCTCGTGCTGGGTACGGCGTCCGCTTCATCGGTGTGGATCGGCGCGGTCAACGCGTCGACCAACCGCATCGAAGTGGACGCGCTCACCCAGATCAGTCCGGACTCGCAGGTGGCCGCTGACCTCGGGTGGAGCCTGCCGACCGCGTTGACGATCATCGGCAGCGCCGCCGGCACCGGCGACTTGCAGATCTGGACGGAGCAGGTGGACGGCGCGATCAACACGCTGGTGCCCACGACCGGGCTGCCCGGCGCGCCCACAGCGATCGCCACCAACCCGTCGGCCGACCCGATCGTCTCGACCGGCGCGCCGGCGCTGTGGCAGCAGACCGGCCCGGGCGCATCGTGGGTGGCGCTCGGCGGCAAGGGACAGCTCACCGGGATGGCACCCATCTTCGCGATCTGAGCCTCGTCCACAGTTTGAGCCGGGCAGCTGCTGCCGCGAGCGCGGTCCAGGACGATCGATCCCATGCCGGGTCTGCTCAGCGCCGTCATCGACCTCGTTCTGCCGCGTCGTTGTGTCGGCTGTGCGGCACCCGCCGCCGCGATTTGCCCGGCCTGCGCGGCGACGCTGCCCGCGCCGGAACGCCGGTTGGTCGGTCAGGTGCCGGCGGCCGCCGCAGGCAGCTACCGGGACGCTCTGCAGGCAGCGCTGATCTCCTACAAGGAACGCGGTCGGCGCGATCTCACCGCGCCGCTCGCTGTTCTGCTGGCTCGGGCGATTGCGACACTGCCACCGGACGGGCCGCTGATCGCGGTGCCCTCGACGCGTGCCGCGGCCCGCGCTCGCGGCGGCGACCATCTCCTCAGGTTGGTGCGACGTGCCGCGGTGCGCGACGGACGTCCGGTCCGCTCGGCGCTGCGGCACGTCCGTTCGATCGCCGATTCGGCCGGCCTCGGCGCGCGGGACCGGGAGCGCAATCTGGCGTTCTCGATGGTGGCTGCCGGGCCGACGACAGACCAGCGGCGCTGCCTGCTGGTGGATGACATCCTGACCACGGGAGCGACGGCGCGCGAGGCGCTGCGGGCCCTGCGCGCAGCAGGATGGCAACCGGCCGGGATTGCGGTGATCGCATCGGTCCCGTTGGCGGATCGGACGCGTGGTCGATTCTGAGGAGTCTCACCACCTGCGCTATGGGAAATGCCGGGCGGGCGGGATAACGTGGCAAGGACCCAGCCAATGAGGCACCGAACGACCAGTTCGCAGGTGCCGCTGATGCATTGGAGGTCGCATGGAACTCGTTGTCCGAGGCCGGAACGTCGAGGTGCCGGAACATTTCCGGGCCCACGTTGCCGACAAGCTGGCCCGCGTCGAACGTTATGACGCACGAATCATCCGCACCGACGTCGAGCTGCTGCATGAGCGCAACCCGCGCCAGTCGGAGAAGTGCCAGCGCGTTGAGATCACCTGTCGGGTACGGGGCCCAGTAGTGCGCGCGGAGGCGTGCGCAGCAGACTTTTACGCGGCGTTGGATCTGGCCGTGGACAAGATAGAGCGGCGGTTCCGGCAGGCCGCCGACCGGCGTCGCATCCACCACGGTCGGCGCAATCCGATGTCCCTAGCCGCCGCGACCGCTGAGGGCGTGAACGGCGCGACCAGTGCAACTTCGGTGCTGACCGCGGACGAGGACGGTGTCGACCCGGGCCCGGGTCACATCGTGCGGGAGAAGACGCACACCGCGACACCGACCACCATCGACCAGGCGTTGCTGGAGATGGAGCTGGTAGGCCACGACTTCTACCTCTTCCATGACGCGGCCACCGACCGGCCCAGCGTCGTCTATCGCCGCAAGGCCTACGACTACGGACTGATCAGGCTCGGCGACTAGCGTCGCCCGCACCGGCAATCCGCCGGTCACTATTCCCATTCAGGCAGGGCCGCCACACTGAGGTGAGGCGGCCCCCCCTGACTTGTGTCGGAGGGCATGCAGCGACTGGCGGGAGCATGGACGGCCCGCACCACCTGACGGTCAGAACGGCGGTGGGTCGGGGTCGTCGACTGGTTCGGGTGGCGATTGCGGTGGCTTGAGGTCGATGGTGGTGGGTAGCGGGTCTGGCCGGGTCTGGAATTGGTGGCCGGTGGGGCTGGTCCAAGTGGTGGATCCGTCGGGTTGTCGTTGGGGGAGCCAGTCGGTTTGGTGTTTGCACCGGTGGTGTCGCCGGCACAGCGGGTGCAGGTTCCCTTCGCAGGTCGGCCCGCCGTCCTTGGCAGACCGAAGATGATCCAGGTCGCAGGCGACGGCGGGTCGGGTGCAGGAGGTGAAGGTGCAGGTCTGGTCTCTCGCGATGATGAACGCCGCCAGCCGGGCTGGTGGCCGGTAGGTCTGGGTGCCGTAGTCCAACAGTCGGCCGTGGTCGTCGGTGATCAACCGGCGCCAGGTGCCGGTCTCATCCTGGGCGATGCGTCTCGCCATTTGGGCGGGGATCGGTCCGTATCCGGCCAGCTCGCCGGGCTGCTCATCCAACCCGAGCAGCGTGGACGCCGCGACCGTCAGCTGCACCGCCGGCCGGGCGCCGTGGCGGCGGGTGAGGTGCGGGTCGCCGAGGATCGCTTCTGCCATCGTGACGAGTGCGTCGGCGCGGCGCTGATCCGCGGTCCTCGGGTCGCCGCCTTTCCCGAAGACCGTCTCCGCGGCGAGCGCATCAACAGCGGTCATCAGGGAAGCGGCACCATCGGTGGGCAGGTACGCCCAGACAGAGCTCATCCCATGCGGCTCCGGAGTACACACCACCCGCCGCTCGGCCAGCGCGTCAGCATGCTTCTCGGCCTCACCGGCCGGATTGAGTTGCAGCACCGCGCGGGTGACGGACTTCCGGAACTGCGCCAACGTCTGCTCCGCACCGCGCTCCAGGACCCGGTCCTCCACCGCACGCGCCACCTCAGGGTCGAGGCCGATCACGGCAGACGCGAGCAGGTCCGCGT
>JBPCMU010000052.1:0-3509 GCA_051001975.1 Jatrophihabitans sp. | reverse complement strand
GATCAGCGGTGCAGGTCGAACCGGTCCAGGTTCATGACCTTGTCCCACGCGGCGACGAAGTCGGCGACGAACTTCTCCTTCGCGTCGTCGCTGGCGTAGACCTCTGCGACGGCACGCAACTCTGAGTTCGAGCCGAACACGAGGTCCACCCGGCTTCCCGACCACTTGACCTGACCGGAGGCGTCGCGCGCCTCGAACGAGTCGGACGACTCATCGGTCGGCGTCCACGTCGTGCCCAGGTCGAGCAGGTTGACGAAGAAGTCATTGGTCAGTGAACCCGGCGACGACGTCAAGACGCCCGTCGACGACTGCTTAGTGTTCGCACCGAGAACGCGCAGACCGCCGACCAGCACGGTCATCTCCGGCGCGCTCAGGTTCAGCAGGTTGGCGCGATCGACCAGGAGATACTCCGCCGGCAGGCGGTGGCCCTTGCCCATGTAGTTGCGGAAGCCGTCCGCAGTCGGCTCGAGCGCGGCGAAGGAATCCACGTCGGTCTGGTCCTGCGACGCATCGGCGCGACCCGGAGCGAACGGCACCGTCACCTCGTGACCAGCGTTCTTCGCGGCCTGCTCGATACCGGCAGCACCGGCCAGCACGATCAGGTCGGCCAGCGAGATCTGCGTGCCGCCGCTCTGGTTGAAGCTCTGCTGGATGCCCTCGAGGGTGCGCAGCACCGTGGCCAACTCGTCGGGATCGTTGACCTCCCAGCCGTGCTGCGGCTCGAGGCGGATGCGTGCGCCGTTGGCACCGCCGCGCTTGTCGCTGCCGCGGAACGTCGACGCCGAAGCCCAAGCAGTAGAGACCAACTGCGAAACGGTCAGTCCGGCAGCGAGCACCTGCCGCTTCAGCGCCGCGACGTCCTCGGCACCGACAAGATCGTGATCGACGGCCGGGACCGGGTCCTGCCACAGCAGCTGCTCCTGCGGAACTTCCGGCCCGAGGTAACGCTCGACCGGGCCCATGTCGCGGTGGGTCAGCTTGTACCAGGCGCGGGCGAACGCGTCGGCGAACTCGGCCGGGTTCTCGTGGAAGCGCCGCGAGATCTGCTCGTAGACCGGGTCGACGCGCAGCGCGAGGTCGGTGGTCAGCATCGTCGGCGGACGCTTGCCCGGCGTGCCGTCCGGGTCGGGCACCGTGTTCGCGCCGGCACCATCCTTCGGCTGCCACTGGTTCGCACCGGCCGGGCTCTTCGTCAGCTCCCACTCGTGTCCGAACAGGGTGTCGTAGAAGCTGTTGTCCCACTGCGTCGGCGTGGCCGTCCACGTCACCTCGATGCCGCTGGTGATCGCGTCGGCGCCCTTGCCGGTGTTGAAGCTGCCCTTCCAGCCGAGACCCATCTGCTCCAGCGGCGCACCCTCCGGCTCCGGGCCGACGAACTTGTCCGGGTCGGCCGCGCCGTGCGTCTTGCCGAACGTGTGACCGCCGGCGATCAGCGCGACCGTCTCCTCGTCGTTCATCGCCATGCGCCGGAACGTCTCGCGGATGTCGCGCGCGGCGCCCAACGGGTCAGGCTCGCCGTTCGGGCCTTCAGGGTTGACGTAGATGAGGCCCATCTGGACTGCGGCCAGCGGGTTCTCCAGCTCGCGATCGCCGGTGTAGCGATCGTCGCCGAGCCAGGTGTCTTCCGGGCCCCAGTAGACGTCCTCATCTGGCTCCCACACGTCCGCGCGGCCGCCGGCGTAGCCGAAGGTGGGGAAGCCCATCGACTCCAGCGCGCAGTTGCCGGCCAGCACGATCAGGTCGGCCCAGGAGATCGTCCGGCCGTACTTCTGCTTGACCGGCCAGAGCAGCCGGCGGGCCTTGTCGAGGTTGCCGTTGTCCGGCCAGCTGTTCAGCGGAGCGAAGCGCTGCATGCCGGCGCCGGCTCCACCGCGACCATCGTCGATTCGATAGGTGCCCGCGCTGTGCCACGCCATCCGGATGAACAGCGGGCCGTAGTGCCCGAAGTCGGCCGGCCACCAGTCCTGCGAAGTCGTCATCACCTCGCCGATGTCGCGCTTTACCGTGTCGAGGTCGAGGGAGTTGAACGCCGTGGCGTAGTCGAAGTCCGCGTCCATCGGGTTCGCCACGGCCGGATGCTTTCGCAGGATCGCCAGGTTGAGCTGGTTCGGCCACCATGACCGGTTACTCGCGCCACCCTCGGTGGGGTACACGGCGCGATCGCCCGAGACCGGGCAACCGCCGGCCCGCGTGCTCTCGTTCATCTCTCCAACTTCGGCGTTGGGCTGGTCAGACACGGGATTCCCTTCGGTTTACTACGGACTTCTGGATGGACGAGCAGGCGGGGCACAGACCCCAGTAGACGACCTCGGCCTCGTCGATAACGAAGCCGTTGGCGTCAGCGGCGGTGAGGCAGGGCGTGTCGCCGACGGCGCAGTCGACGTCGGCGATAATGCCGCAGGACCGGCACACCGCGTGGTGATGGTTGTCCCCGACCCGCGACTCGTAGCGCGCGGCCGAACCGGCCGGCTGGATCTTGCGCACGAGGCCGGTGACGGTGAGAGCACGCAGCACGTCGTACACGGCTTGATGCGACACGTCGCCGAGTTCGGCGCGCACCTTGGTGATCAGTGCATCGGTATCGGCGTGGGGGTTGTCGTACACGGCGCTCAGAACGGCCATCCGCGGCCGCGTCACCCGCAGCTCGGCACCGCGCAGCAGACGCTCGTATTCCGCTGCCGTCGCCATCCCAGCAGCCTGCCTCATATTCTGGAATCAATCAAGTCTGGATGTGGGCAGGTCGTCGGGGGCGGTCTCTAGGCTGGACGGGTGACTGACCGCCTACTGACGTTGATGGCCGTGCACGCGCATCCCGATGACGAGGCGTCGTCCACCGGCGGCGCGCTCGCCCGGTACGCCGCCGAGGGTGTCCGGACGGTGCTGGGGACGTGTACCGATGGGCGCTGCGGCGACGGTCCGGGCGGAGTCAAGCCCGGCGAGCCCGGCCACGATCCCGACGCCGTCGTCCTGCAGCGTCGGGCCGAGCTGGCCGAGAGCCAGAAAATCCTCGCGATCAGCGACGTGGAGCGTCTGGACTACCACGATTCCGGGATGATGGGCTGGCCGACCAACGACCTACCCGACTCGTTCTGGAAGACCCCCATCGACGAGGCTGCCGGACGCCTGGCCGACCTGATGCGCCACTACCGGCCGGATGTCGTCGTCACCTATGACGAGAACGGTTTCTACGGTCATCCCGACCACATCCAGGCGCACCGCATCACCATGGCCGCCGCCGACCTGCTGGCCGAGGACGAGCGCCCGGCCAAGCTCTACTGGATCACCGCGCCACGCACGACGTTCGAGGAGCTCGGCGAGCTAGTCCGGGCCAGCGGCGGCGACTGGGACGAACCCAGCCCCGACGACCCACCCATCGGCCTGCCCGACGAAGAAATCTCAACCTGGGTCGACGTCCATGCGTTCGGTGAGCAGAAGTTCGCGGCGCTGGGCGCGCACGCCAGCCAGCTCGACAACGCCTTCTTTCTCAAGCTTGGCCAGGACACGTTCAT
>JBPCMU010000051.1:0-76389 GCA_051001975.1 Jatrophihabitans sp. | reverse complement strand
ATCCGCGCACAGAGCACCTCTTGGTCCGCGTCCGGGATGTCGGCCGGATCCGCGCCTTGTCCTGTCTCAACCGGGCTTGGTCGGCTCAGCTCGCCCGAATCGGACTGACGCTGGTGGCACCGCACGCCGTGTTCTCGAATTCCTCGACGCAATCAGCCAATCCGTGCGGCACCACCGGCAACATCGGCTACGTCCCGTTCGCCTTCTACTGCTCGGTGAACCAGACGATGTACTTCTCGACCTATGCCGCAGACCGACTGCCTCTCTCGAACTATCGCGAGTATCTGATGGCCACCCCCGCGCACGAGTACGGCCACCATATTCAGCAGGTGCTCGGGATCATGGGCGTCTACTCGCAGCGGTACCAGGATGCGTACCCGAGCGTCGCGGCTACGACCCTGCTCAGCCGCCGCGTCGAGTTGCAGGCGCAGTGCTTCGAGGGCCTGTTCGTCGGGCGGAACTTTGGCTCGATGTCGATGAACGGCGGTCGTGTCGCCGACTCCGAGGCGCACACCGGGGACAACGCCGTCGCCGGCTACAAGACGCACCCGGAGTACCGCACCCACGGTAGCTACAGGAGCAACAACTACTGGGCGACCCTGCAGGGGTTCGACTCCGGCAGCGCCGGTCACTGCAACACCTGGACGGCAGCGATGTCGACGGTGAGCTGAACGCAGGCGTCACTGCCTCGCGATACCGTCCGGGACGTGGTCGATTTCGCTCCGTTCGACACCCCGCTCGGCTCGTGCGCCTTGGCGTGGACCGACAGCGGCATCGTCGGCCTGCAACTCCCCGAGGCCACCTCGGCGAGCACCGAAGCGCGGTTGCTGCAGCACAACGCCGGCGCGGTGCGCCGCGAACCGCCATCATCCGTGCGTACCGCGATGACCCGCATCTCGGCGCTGTTGCGCGGTGAGCGCGACGACCTGCGCGATGTGCAGATCGACCTGACCGGCGTACCGGAGTTTCACCTTCGGGTCTATCGCGTGGCCCGCGAGATCGATCCCGGCCGGTGGCTCACCTATGGTCAGGTCGCCTCCCAGCTCGGCGAACCAGGCGCCGCGCAAGCAGTAGGGCAAGCGTTGGGACGAAATCCGGTGCCGCTCATCGTGCCGTGCCACCGCGTCGTCGCCGCGGGCGGCAAGCTGGGCGGCTTCTCCGCGAACGGCGGGGCCACCACGAAGCGCGCGCTACTCACCATCGAAGGTGCAGACCTGCCGGATACGCAGCCCACCCTCTTCGGCTGACGCACATCGATGGGTAGGTGTCGAGACGGCCGAGGTAGTGCTGTTCCATCTACCGCAACGGCGGCCGGTTCCCAGGCAGCTGCTGGCCGGGCTGCTGAGCGTGCATCGCAGCAGCCTGCGCATCGAGCACGTGCAGTTGGTCGGTCAACCGCGCGATGTCGGCCTCCCAGGTCTTGATCGCCTCGACGGCAGGCCCCGCGGACGCCGGTAGTGGCGAGCCGTTTGCTTTGTTGGCCTCCAGCCGCAGCCGGCCGATCCGGGCCAGAGACCAGGCGATCGTCTGCTGGTGCATCGCGATCTGGTCGAAAACCACGCGCCGCTGCTGCGAGCGCTTGTAGTTGTCCGCGGAGGAACGGGCGAGATCCGAGGCGGCGTTGATCGCCTTGTCGAAGAGGCTCATCGGGGTGCGCCCGGGTACCCGGGAGGTGGGCCGCTCGGGTACCCGGGAGGTGGGCCGCTCGGCGGTAATGGCATTCCCGGTGGCACCGGCGACTGGCCCGATTGCGGTGCGCCCGGTGGCGGCATGCCAGCCCAACCGGGCGGTGCGCCTGGTGGCGGACCGGGCTGCCAGCCGGGCGGCGCACCGGGCGGCCCCCAGCCCGGCCCAGCGGGCGGAGTCTGCCAGACCGGCATGCCGTAATTCGGGCCGCGCGAGTCGGCCAGGGCGCCCCTGGTCAGCCGCGCGGCGGCGTCGAAGAACTGCGAGACGGGATCGCGACCGCGGCGAGCCCGCATCACGATCGCCAGCAGTGTCGCAAACCCGGCCAGCCCAAGGATGATGCCGAAGATGCCGACCTTGGACCCGAGCATCGAGATCTGGCCGACCTTCGCACCGATGGAGATGTCGTACACCGCGTGCAGCAGCGCCATGGCCACGTAGACGATCCACAGTGGCGCGCTGTACCACTTCTGCCCGCGGGCCCGGGTGAACCAGATTGTGCCGGCAATGATCGCCGTCCAGGTGCCGTGGCCCATCGGAGCGAGCAGCCCGCGCAGCTGCAGGCTCTGATTGAGGAACTTCACGCCGTAGTGGAACGCGTCCCCGGAGGACCCACCCTGACGCAGCACGGAGATGAACACCTGCAGGAAGGCAGTCAGCCCGTACTGCATTGTCTCCAACGCTGCGAACCCCATCCCAACGGCCGCGCCGATCACCAGTCCTCGGTCCGCGGCGCCGAGATCTTTGCGGCGTAAGAACAGCAGCACGACAGCGAGCTTGGCGCCTTCCTCGATGAACCCGACCGGGATAAACTGCCAGTTGCCCTTGATGTGGATGGGCTGGGACACGACGAAGACGATCATCGTGCCGACCACGCCGCCGAGCAGGAAGGCCAGCGACAGCGCACTAGGCGGCGTCTGATCCCTCGTTCCGCGCTCGTAGAGCCACGCGACGAAGCTGACCGGCACGATCGCTGCGCCGATGATCAGGTCCGCGATGATCGCGGCGATCGGGTAGCCGAGGTGCGGCAGCATGATGCGGGTGAAGAAGTAGAGCACCAGGCCGCCGAGCAGGATCCGCAACCAGCGCGCCCGATACCACTTCACCCCGGACCGGCCGACCCGCCAACCACACAGGGGGCAGAACGTCAGTCCCGGCTCGACCGGGCGACCACACTGCGTACAGGTCGGTGCAGTTGGGTGTGCGACGTGACCGGCCGGCCCAGCGACCCCCTCGCGGTCGACGAGTTTCTCGCCACAGACCGTGCAGAACCGCTGCCCCGGCGCGATCGCCGACCGGCACGCCGGGCAGGAACTCGACGGATCCGGGCGATTGGCCAACGAAGCCGCATGCTCGGCGTCGATCGCGTGCAGTTGCTGGCCGAGCTGATCGATGTACCCGCGAGCGGCCTGGATACGACCCAGGTCCTCGTGCAGCTCACCCGGCGGCGGCGCCGACCACGGTGCGTTGAGCGTATCCACGACGGCCTGACCGAGGTCCGCCTCGGCGCGGGCGATCCCGGTCTGCCGTTGCGCGATCTCGAAACCGATCCGCTGTCGCTGCGCGGACAGGTCCGGTGGACCAGGGATCGCCTGCGGAGACGCCGGCCGCGGCCCGCCCGGTCCAAATGTCATCGCCTGACACCACACCCCTCGTCACGACCGACCGGCCTCACGCCTTGCACACGGTTTCCGACCAGGATCGGACTGTCAAGCATCATCTCCGGCCGACCCGGGGCGATTGCAGACGCCGCCCTCTCTAAGATGTGTAGGTGCCTGTGAACGTAGACGACCGTCCCACTCTGAGGGAGCGCGGTTTCGCTGGCATCCTGCCTGCCCGGATGACCCGCTACCGGCGGCCGCGCTGGTGGCAGGAGATCGGCCTCATTGCCATCGGCTACTGGCTGTACGGCCTGGTCCGCAACGCCGTCCCAGAGCACGAGACGCTGGCATTGCGGCACGGCCGATCGGTGCAGCACCTGCAGGACCGGCTGCACCTGAACTTCGAGCGCTCGCTGAACCACTGGGTCGGCGTCCACGAACCCATCGCTCAGGTGATGGACTACTACTACGCGACGCTGCACTTCATCGTCACGATCGGCGTCCTGGTGTGGCTGTTCGTGGCGCACCCGCGCATCTATCGCGGCGCCCGAACCGTGCTGTTCGGTACGACGATCGTCGCGCTGGTCGGCTTCTACCTGTACCCGCTCGCGCCGCCCCGACTGCTGCCTCAATACGGCTACATCGACACCCTGATCAAGTTTCACACCTGGGGTTCGCTGGCCGATCCGAAGCTCGCCGAGCGGTCGAACCAGTACGCCGCGATGCCCAGCCTGCACATCGGATGGGCGTTGTGGGGCGGCCTGTCGATCTTCTTCTGTTCCCGCATCCTGTGGCTGCGGATCGCAGCGCTGCTCTATCCGGTGGGCACGCTGCTGGTCATCGTCGGTACCGCCAACCACTTCATACTCGATGCCGTCGGCGGGGTGGTCACCCTGCTGGTCGGCTTCGGCATCCAACGGCTGCTGTCCGGCCACGGGGGCTACCGACCAGCGGAGTTACCCGAGCCGGATCAGCCGGGGCCCGCCCCGTCGTAGAACACCTGCTCGACCGCGCGCCGAGCCCGCCGACCGGCCCGCCGGTAGTCGTCGACGAACTGACCCGGATCGAACGATGCCGGATACCCGAGCGCCCGACCGACGCCGACCAACGCAGGCCCGGACGCAGGCAGCTGGTCCTCCGCCCTGCCGCGCACCAGGACGATGGCATTACGGGTCCGGGACGCCATCTGCCAGCCGGCCTCCAGCGCCTCTGCCGCGGAGACGGCGAGCAGTCCCGCGCGCCGCGCGCCACGCAGTGCACCGAGGGTGCTGGTGGTGCGCAGTTCCGGGACCTTCGCGGCGTGCTCCAACTGGAGAAGTTGCGCGGTCCACTCCACATCGCCCAGACCGCCGCGGCCGAGCTTGGTGTGCGTGGCCGGATCGGCACCGCGGGGCAGCCGCTCGGCGTCGATGCGCCCCTTCAGCCGGCGGATCTCCAGCACGTCCGCGGCAGCCAACCCGCTGGCCGGATAGCGGATCGGTTCGACCAGCTCGACGAATCGTTCCCCCAGCTTCGTCGAGCCGGCGACCGGGCGAGCTCGCAGCAAAGCCTGCGCCTCCCAGATCGATGCCCATCGCTCGTAGTACGCCGCATACGAGCCGAGTGACCGGGTGAGCGGGCCGTTGCGTCCCTCCGGCCGCAGTCCCGCGTCGATGCCCACCGGCGGGTCCGAGCTGGGCGCCGAGAGCAGCCTGCGGAACAGGTCCATCACGTCGTGGGCCAGCGCGGCGGCGTCCGACTCGGCAATGTGGGCCGGCTCGAGTCGGTCGTAGACGAACAGCACGTCCGCATCGGACCCGTAGCCGAGTTCGGCACCGCCGAGCCGCCCCATTGCGATCACCGCTACTTCGATGGGCAGCTGATCGACCTCGCGCTGCACCCGGATCGCGTCGGTCGCGACGTCCAGGGCAGCTTGGAGGGTGGCGTCCATCGTGGCGGTGAGCGCCGCTGCCACCGCGGCGGCGTCGGCCAGCCCGAGCAGGTCTGCGCAGGCGACGCGCAGCAGTTCGGTGCGCCGGACCGACCGGATCGCCGCCACCGCGGCGTCAGCGCCCTCCTGGCGGCGCGCGGTCTCGGTCATCACCGATCGAAGTTCCGCCGCGGACCGCAGCGGCAACTCGTGCTCGGCGAGCATCCGCATCGAGTCGGGAACAGCCACGAGACGATCGGCCACGTATCGGCTGGTGGCCAGCAGGTAGCCCAGCCGTTCGGCGACGCCGCCCTCGTCCCGCAGCGTGCGCAGGTACCAGTGGGTGCCACCGAGCGCATCGGACACCTTGCGGTAGGCAAGCAGTCCGGCATCGGGGTCTGCGGCATCGGCGAAGTACTCGAGCATGGCCGGCAACAGCGCACGCTGGATCGCCGCCCGGCGGGACAGCCCGCTGGTCAACGCCTCGATGTGTCCGAGCGCGCCCCGCGGGCTGGCGAAACCCAGCGCGGACAGCCGTCGTCCCGCCTCTTCCGGAGTCAGCCGCAGCTCACCGGCCGGCACCCGGGCCACTGCCTCCAGCAATGGACGGTAGAACAGCCGTTCATGCAGGCGGCGCACCTCACGGCCGTGCAACGCCCACTCCGCTTCCCACACAGCGCGCGAGTCGCCGCGGTCATCGGGCCGAAACCCCAACGACCTGGCCAGCCGCTGCCGGGCGGCGTCCTCCTCGGGCACCAGGTGGGTGCGGCGCAACTGGAACAGCTGCAGACGGTGCTCGGTAGCCCGCAGGAACCGGTAGGCGTCGGCCAGGCTGGTCGCATCGTCCCGGCCGACATACCCACCGTCACGCAGTGCCGCCAGCGCCGGCAATGTGGCGCCACCGCGCAACGATAGGTCGGCCCGTCCATGCACCAGCTGCAGAAGTTGCACCGCGAACTCCACATCACGCAGGCCGCCCGGGCCGAGCTTGAGCTCGCGGGCCGCCGTCTCGGCCGGCAGTTGCTGCACAACTCGACGTCGCATGCTGCGTACGTCGGCGACGAAGTCAGCGCGTTCCGCGGCGGCCCACACCATCGGCTGCATCGCGGCGACGTACTCGGTGCCGAGCTCGAGGTCTCCCGCCATCGGCCGGGCCTTCATCAAAGCCTGGAACTCCCAGGTGCTGGCCCATCGCCGGTAGTACGCCTCATGGCTGGCCAGAGTCCGGACCAGCGGGCCGGCCTTCCCTTCCGGGCGCAGCGCGGCGTCCACCTCCCAGGCGACCGAACGGCAGATCCGCATCATCGCGGCGGCCATGGCCGATCCGGCGGCCAGAGCCGGCAACTCCTCGGCTCCGTCGGCCGCCTCCACCACGAACACCACATCGACGTCCGAGACGTAGTTGAGCTCGCGGCCGCCGGCTTTGCCCATGCCGACGACGGCCAGTCGGAAGCCCACCGGCGAGGCGATTTCGGCGGCAGCGACGGCGAGTGCTGCTTGCAGGGTCGCACCGGCCAGCTCGGACAGCGCCGGGATGACCTTGTCGATGGCGAGTTCACCACTCAAGTCGCGCCCGGCGATGGCCAGCAGCTCGCGCAGGTAGGCATGGCGCAGTGCCACCACCGGCGTGGCGCCAGCCGCCGGCCTGCCCGCGCTGCCACGCACCGGGTCAGCCGCGTCCGCCCCGATCGCCCGGTGGAGTCGAGTCGCCATATCCACCGGCTTCAGTTCCCGGTCACTCTGCATCACCACCCAGTCGGCGGGGACGCGGGCGACGTGGTCGGCGAGAGCTCGGGAGGCGCCGAGCACGGCGATGAGCCGGGAGCGCACGTCCGGGTCGTTACACAGCGCGTCGCGCAGCGCGTCCCGGTCGGATGCCGCTTGCAACGCCGCTGCCAGGGCGGCCGTCGCCGCGTCGGGATCCGCGGCCCGGCTCAGCGCCGACACCACAGCGGCGGCACCGGCGTCGACGGGTTCGTTCTCGGCGCGATCCCACAGTGCCATCGCCGGGCCGGCGAGCAGTTCACCGGCCACGTCCGGCTCGGAGAAACCGAGCCGGGACAGCCGGGCGGCTACCCGATCGGCTCGACCTGTTGTTGACATCGATGCTTGCCTACCGCGATCAGTCCGCGTCCGGGATGTCGGACGGTCGCAAGCCGGGTAGCGGGAGTACGCCGTGACCGCGCGAGGACTGCATGTCCATGGCCAGGGCAGCGCGGATGGCAGCGGGGTCGTCGATGGGCGCAGCTGTTGTCACGGTTGGCCCACGACCGACCTTCACTGCGGCCGGATCCTTGACGACCTCGGCGAATCGCTCGGCGAACGGCTGCCACGTCTCGGCGATGTCGTCATGCACGGCGTCGCTGCGTTCCAGCACCCGGTCGAAGTCGATCCCGGGCCGGTCCTGATCACTCGCCGCCCAGGCACGCACCATCTCCGGTGTCGTCTCGATGTGAGCCTGGACCGCCCAGCAGACCCGACCCACCCGGAATGCCTGCATCTCGTAGACCGGCGAGCTGGCCAGCAACACCGCATTCCCCGGCAGCTTCGTGACGACGTCGTCGTGCCATTGGATGACGTCCGGGGTGATCGGCATCGGTCCGAACAGGGGGTCGGTGGCGGACACGGCCCGCTTCGCGATCAGCTGCGCACCGATCTCCGGGCCGTCCGCGCCGACCTGGACCCGGCCCCCCAGGGACACCGCGATCAGCTGCGCACCGAGGCACACTCCCAGCGTCGGCACCTCGGCGCGAACCGCCTCCTGCAACAGCGCGCGCACCTCGGGCAGCCACGGCGCGCGGTCGTCTTCCAGCGCACCCATCTGGCCGCCCATCACCAGCAGCCCGGAGTGCCCGGTCAGATCGGTGGGCAGAGAGTCGCCGGCGAACATCTCGCGGACGTCCAACGTCAGGCCGGCGGAAGTCAACCATTCGCCGAGCCGGGCCGGCGGATCGATCGTCGAGTTCTGCACCACCAACACAGGCAACGTCACGCCAAGAACCCTACGCAATCCCGCGCGCCGGCGATCGTGCAACTCTGACCACCCGTGCGGTGGTCAGTGTTGCTCAATCCCTAGAGCTGCGGCAGGTACCGGCGCAGCGATCCACGCCTCAAAGCTGCGGCAGGTACCGGCGCAACTCGAACGGCGTGACTTCAGCCCGGTAGTCCACCCACTCGGCGCGCTTGTTGCGCAGGAAGAACTCGAAGACGCCTTCGCCGAGCGTCTCGGCCACCAGCTCCGAGTCCTCCATCACCCGCAGCGCGTCGGCGAGGTTGTGCGGCAGCTCGTCGTAGCCCAGCGCGCGGCGCTCCGTGTCCGACAGCGCCCAGACATCGTCCTCGGCGCCCGGTGGCAGTTCGTAGTTCTCCTCGATGCCCTTCATCCCCGCAGCCAGCATCACCGCGAAGGCGAGGTAGGGGTTGCAAGCCGAGTCGATCGAGCGCAGCTCGACCCGGGTGGAGTTCGCCTTGCCAGGTTTGTAGAGCGGGACGCGCACCAGCGCAGAACGGTTCGCGTGGCCCCAGCAGATGTAGGTGGGCGCCTCGACCAGCTCGCCGGGTGCGGCGTACCCGAACAGCCGCTTGTAGGAGTTGACCCACTGGTTCGTGACGGCCGTGATCTCCCGGGCGTGGCGCAGCAGCCCGGCGATGAAGCACCGTGCCGTCTTGGACAGGTTCAGCGCGTCGGTCGGGTCGTGGAAGGCGTTGCGGTCACCCTCGAACAGCGACACGTGAGTGTGCATGCCGCTGCCCGGCTGGTGCCGGAACGGCTTGGGCATGAACGTGGCGTGCACGCCACGGGCGATCGCCACCTCCTTGATGACCTGCCGGAACGCCATGATGTTATCGGCCATCGACAGCGCGTCGGCGTAACGCAGATCGATCTCTTGTTGGCCCGGTGCGATCTCGTGATGGCTGAACTCGACGGACACCCCCATCGCCTCGAGCGCGGTAACCGCGGCTCGACGGAAGTCGTGGGCGGTGTCATGACTGGTCATGTCGAAGTAGCCGCCGGTATCGATCGGCTGCGGCTCCGACCCGTCAGAGGGACGGTCCCGGAGCAGGAAGAACTCGATCTCCGGATGCGTGTAGAACGTGAAGCCGGCGTCAGCCGCCTTGCTGAGCGTCCGGCGCAACACGGTGCGCGGGTCAGACCACGAGGGAGTGCCGTCGGGCATCAGGATGTCGCAGAACATCCGGGCCGAGTCGATCACGCCGCCGGCGATCAGATCCGGCAACACCTGGAAGGTGGCCGGGTCGGGTCGGGCCAGCATGTCGCTCTCGCTGGCCCGGGCGAAGCCCTGGATGGCCGACCCGTCGAACCCGATGCCCTCGGCGAAAGCGCCCTCGAGTTCGGCCGGAGCGATGGCGACGGACTTCAGCGTGCCCAATACGTCGGTGAACCACAGCCGGACGAACCGGATCTGCCGCTCCTCGAGCGTGCGCAGGACGAACTCTTGTTGACGGTCCACGCGCTCACTATGCCCCGGTCAATGTTTCCCGTGTGTAACCCGGCGTGTCGAGGTGCTGACGTTCGCGCAGGCGGGCGGCACCGAGCCGTTATGCCTTGTTGACGCCACCCTTGAGCCAGGTCGCCCACGAGACGGTCCAGTCGCCACCGTCTGAGACGGTGAGGGTCGGGCCGTTGGTGTCGGTCACCGTCACCACGTCGCCGATCTGCGAGTAGTGGTAGAACCACACGGCATTGGTGTGGTTCAGGTTCAGGCAGCCGTGCGAGATGTCCTGGTGACCCTGGGCCCAGACGGTGCTGTCCAGCTCGTGCAGGAAGACGCCGCCGTTGCTGATCCGGGTGGCCCAGTAGATGGTCTCCTTGTACCCGTACGGCGAGCTGTGCGGCACCCCGAAGCTGGCCGAGTCCATCACCACGGACGTGTTGTGGTCCATGACGGTGTAGGTGCCCTGCGGGGTGTAGAGGCTGACCGGGCCGTTCTTGCCCTGGATGGTGATGTGCTGGCCCATCGCCGTCGGCATCGTCTTCACGGCCTTGCCGTTGGTCCGGCACGTCACCATGTAGGTCTTGTCGCTGGCGATACAGACATGGCTGGCACCGATCTTGAAGCTCGTGGCCTTGTCCGCCTGCCCATAGAGACCGTTGCTGAGCTGGACGCCGTAGGTGTTCGCCTTCACCGTGACGATGGTGCCCGGCTTCCAGTACGCCTTCGGTCGCCAGTGCACGACCTGGTTGCTGAGCCAGTAGAACGCGCCGGTGACCGCAGGGGTCGAGGTGATCGAGATGGCCTTCTCGGCGGCGGCCCGGTTGGTGATCGGCTCATCGAAGTGGATGTTGATGATCATGCCCACGCCGTACGTCCCGCCCTTGACCAGGCCGGTGTTGTACGTGTCCTGCAGGTACGGCATCGTCACGTTGTTCGGCGTCACCGTGGTGAACTTGCTGGCCTCGGTGACGACCTTGCCGTCGGCATTCTTCGCGGTGACCTTCAACGTGTAGGTCTTCCCGTAGCCCAGCGCCCGGGCCGACTTCCAGGACGTTCCGGCGGCCGCAACTGCACCCTTCACGACCGTGTTGGTCGAGCTGACCAGCGTGGCCGAAGAGATCGTGCCGTCCTTGACGGTGGCGGTGATCGGGACTGCCGGGTTGATGTTCTTCGCGCCGTTGGCCGGGTTGAGCGCCAGTACCGCCGGTGCCGCCGGGGCGGCGGATGTGGAGGACTGCGAACCGGAGGTCGTCGAGCCGGAGGATCCGCCGCTCTTGCCGTTGTCCTTGCTGGTCCCGCTGCCCGAGGTGCAACCGGCGAGGGCCAGCCCAGTAGCCAGAAGGGCTGCAACCGTCACTCGAAAGGGTCGGTGGGTGCTCACTACGCCTGCCTCCTCGCAAGACCGCACGGCACCGTCTCGGTTGTCCCGAGCGTCATCCGATGCCGTGTCCACCTATTGTGACGCACCATCTGACCAATGTGTTGCCAGAATCCGCTGACACAGTGTCTCGATTTCATGACACTAGGTCACAACCCGACGAATCACCCGCCGAACGACAGGCCACCGATCGGAGGCAGACTGGTCCCGTGCCCGCTCTGCGCATCGCTCTGGCCCAGCTCGATTTCACCGTCGGCGACCTGTCCGGCAACGCCGACACGGTCCTGGCCGGCGCTCGCCGGGCGGCCGCCGGGGGCGCGCACCTCGCGGTCTTCCCGGAGATGGCACTCACCGGCTACCCACCAGAAGACCTGGTGTTCCGCCGCTCGTTCCGGGCCGCCTCGCGTGCCCGGTTGGACGAACTGGCCGCCCGGTTGGCGGCCGATGGACTGGGCGAGCTGGGCGTGGTGGTCGGCTATCTCGATGACGACCTGGGGCCCCGCAACGCCAGTGCGTTCTGCCTCGGTGGCCGGGTCCTGGCCACCTATTACAAGCATCACCTCCCGAACTACGGGGTTTTCGACGAACGCCGGTACTTCGTCCCCGGCGATCACCTCGACGTCGTCCGCTTCCACGGCATCGACGTGGCGATGACGATCTGCGAGGACGTCTGGCAGGAGGGCGGCCCGTTTCGCGTCGCCCGGACGGCCGGCGCCGGGCTGGTGCTGTGCATCAACGGCTCTCCCTACGAGCGGAACAAGGACGACACCCGACTGCCCCTGGTGCAGCGCCGGGCGGCCGAAGCGGGCTGCCCGGTGGCGTACGTCAACACCGTCGGCGGGCAGGATGAGTTGGTCTTCGACGGCGACTCGTTCGTGGTCGACGCGGCCGGCACCGTGCTGCTGCGAGCACCGCAGTTCGCCGAAGATATTCACTACCTCGACCTGAGCCTGCCCTCAGCTTCGAACGACCGAATAGGCGTGTCGGACGGCATGGAGATCCGCCGTGTCGACACTGGCACTGCGGAGGTGGCCGCCTACCCCTTCGCCTCGGCCGTCATCACAGATCGGATCGAGGACCATGCCGAGGTCTGGGGCGCGCTGGTCGCCGGCACCCGCGACTACATCCGCAAGAACGGATTCCGCTCCGTCGTGATCGCGGTGTCCGGCGGCATCGACTCGGCGGTCGTGGCGGCCATCGCCGCGGACGCGGTCGACGGAGCGAACGTCTACGGCGTCTCCATGCCCAGCGCGTATTCCTCCGATCACTCGAAGTCCGACGCCGCGGACCTGACCGAGCGCATCGGCGCGCACTACGACACGGTCGCGATCGCGCCGATGGTCGATGCGTTCGTGGCCGCGCTCGGGCTGACCGGCCTCGCCGAGGAGAACGTCCAGGCCCGGGTCCGCGGCACAACGTTGATGGGACTGTCCAACCAGCACGGTCATCTGGTGCTGGCCACCGGCAACAAGAGCGAACTGGCCGTCGGGTACTCCACGATCTACGGCGACGCGGTCGGTGGATTCGCCCCGCTCAAGGACGTCCCCAAGACTCTCGTTTGGGACCTGGCTCGCTGGCGCAATGCGACCGCAGAGGCGGCCGGTGAGACTGCGCCGATCCCGCCGAACTCGATCACCAAGCCGCCGTCGGCGGAGCTCCGGCCCGGGCAGCTCGACTCGGACTCACTGCCCGACTACGACCTGCTCGACCCGATCATCGCCGGCTACGTGGACGGCGATCTGGGCTACGACGAGCTCCTCGCGCAGGGCCACGACCCCGCGACAGTGGCTCGGATTGCCCTGCTCATCGACCGCGCCGAATGGAAACGTCGGCAGTACCCGCCCGGCCCGAAGATCAGCTTGAAGGCCTTCGGCCGCGATCGTCGGCTGCCGATCAGCAACCACTGGCGCGATCCGGGCGAGCCGCCTGCGGGCTGACTGCGGGCGCAGTGACAAACTGCACTTCAGTTCGCGAGGCGAAACTCGCCGGTAACAGAGGATGATGGTGGCGTCCACAGACAGCCCGGGGACCGGCAGCGCCGGCCTCGAGGAGAGAACAGGACTGATATCCCATGAGCGAAACGCTGTATGGAGGCAACCGCACCCGCCGGGTCACCATCCGTGACCTGCAGGCGGCGAAGGAATCCGGTGAGCGCTGGGCGATGCTCACCGCCTACGACTACTCGACGGCACACGTGTTCGATGAGGCCGGCATTCCGGTACTGCTCGTCGGCGACTCCGCGGCGAACGTCGTCTATGGCTACGACACCACCGTGCCGGTCACCAGCGACGAGCTGATCCCGCTGGTCCGCGGTGTCGTTCGCGGCGCCAGCACGGCATTGGTCGTCGCCGACCTGCCTTTCGGCACCTATCAGGGCGGACCGCAGCAGGCACTGGAGACCGCGAGCCGGTTCATGAAGGAAGGCGGCGCACAGGCCGTCAAACTCGAAGGTGGCGTACGGGTCGCGGCACAGGTCGAGGCGCTCGTATCGGCCGGCATTCCGGTGATGGCACACATCGGCCTCACCCCGCAGTCGGTGAACGTGCTCGGCGGCTACCGCGTCCAGGGCCGTGGCGACGAGGGCGCACACCGGCTGGTGCAGGACGCCAAGGCACTCGAGCACGCCGGCGCGTTCGCCGTGGTGCTCGAGGTGGTGCCGAGCGACCTCGCGGAGAAGGTCACCGCCGAGTTGTCCATCCCGACCGTGGGGATCGGCGCCGGGCCGCACTGCGACGCACAGGTGCTGGTCTGGCAGGACATGGCCGGGCTGCGCACCGGCGGCAAGGCGGCCAAGTTCGTCAAGCAGTACGCCGACCTCAGCACCGTGCTCGGCGACGCCGCGAAGCAGTACGCCGCCGAGGTGCGCGACGGCGTCTACCCGGACGCGCAGCGCAGCTACACCTGACCCGGAGCGCGAGGTCAGGTGGTGGGCAGTCCGGTCACCCGGATGCCGGCGTGCGTCTTGTACCGCCGGTTGATCGCGATGAGGTTCGCGGTCAACGCCTCCACCTGACCCGCGTTGCGTAGCCGGCCGCCGTAGACACCCCGGCCTCCGGGCAGGACGTCGGCGAGGTGCTGAACGAGCGTGCAGGCCTCGCGGTCATCGCCGAGCACCAGTACGTCGATGTCGAGGTCGTCCACGGCAGGGTCGTCGAGCAGCACTGCGCTGAGGTGGTGGAACGCTGCGGCCACCGTCGAGTCCGGAAGCAGGACGGCAGCCTGCTCCGCCGCGCTGCCGGCCGCTGGGCGCAGCGAGTGCGGGCCGCGCTCATCGAAGCCGAGCGGGTTCACGCAGTCGACGACGATCTTGCCGGCCAACTCGTCACGAAGGCCGGCCAAGGTCGCCTCGTGCGCGTCCCATGGCACGGCAACGATGACGATGTCGGCGTCGCGGACCGCATCGGCGTTGCCCGCGCCGCTCACCGAGTCGGCGAGCTCTGCTGCGGCTTGCTCGGCACGCGCGGCATCGCGGGATCCGATAGCGACATGGAGGCCGGCCGCACCGAACCGCAGCGCGAGACCGCGTCCTTGCGGACCGGTCCCACCGATGACGGCGATGCGCAGCGAAGCGATGTCCGGGGCAACCATGTGCGCTCCTCGAATCGTTCTTCTCGAGACGCGCCGGGCCGTTCTACACGCGTTCGAAGCGAACGATACGCGAGGGCACATCGGCTTCCGTGAGCCGAACGGTGACCGGCTCGCCGACGACGAAGCCGGTGCCCTTGGCCCGCGCCCGAATGGCCGGCTCATCGATGGTGATCTTCGCCGAGCCGTCCTCGGTGTCCAAGACGATCGCGGTGAATTGCTGGCCGACCCTGTCGCGTAACAGCCACGCTTCCGTGGCGTCGACGACCGCCCGATCCACTTCGTTCGCCTTGCTGTCCGCGCTGGCCATCGTCTTCGGTAACTCCGGAAGTGCCGCGGTGATCCAGTCCGGCACAGGCTCGCCCTTGCTCAATGCCACGCAGAGCGTGCTGCCGTAACGATCGACCAGGCGACGCAGCGGCGCCGTGACATGCGCGTAGGGAGCACCCACGCCTGCGTGACCGAGATCGTTGGGCAGCGCGCCGGAGAGCACCGTGTACCCGGCGCCCCGCAACAGCGACATTGCGTGATCGCAGAACGCCATGTGCTTCGGATCGGTGCGGTCTAGATCGACGACCACGTCTCCAGGTTTGGCGCCCTTCGGCCAGGTGACGTCCAGTGCGGGTGCGACCCGGTGCAGCCAGCCGATCACTTTCTCGTCCGGTTGCGGCAGCGTGCGCAGGATGCCAACCCGGTGCTTGATCATCAGGTCGGCTGCGCACATGCCGGTGAGCAAAGACAGCTCGGCGTTCCATCGTTCGACGTCGAGTTGTTGGCGGGCGCGCAGGGTCCAACTGCCGTGGCCGTCCGGCTCGACCTCCTGCTCGGGGACGTCGAGATTGATCGCGTGCCGTTGCCGGGATTGCTCGAGTCGCAGTCGGCCGACATCGGGTAACAACCGAGCGGCTTCCGGTGCGGTGCCCGCGGCTAGCACCTCCTGAAGCCCCGCGTAGTCGAGTTGAGCACGGCTGCGCACCCGGGCATGCCGCACGACCACATCGCGCACCGCGCCGGAAGCGTCCAATTCCATCTGCCACAGCACGGCAGGGCGCACCTGGTCGGGCAACAAGCTGGCCGCACCTTCGCTCAGCAGGGCTGGATGCAGCGGGATCCGGGTGTCGGGGAAGTACAACGTTTCGCCGCGGGTGTTGACCTCCGCGTCGAGCATCGACCCCGCCTCGACGTATGCAGCGACGTCCGCGATGGCGTAGCTGACTACGAATCCGTCACCATGCGCTGCGATGTTCAGCGCCTGGTCGAGATCCCTGCTTCCGGACGGGTCGACGGTGACGAACGGAATGTCCGTGGCGTCGTCGTCCGGAAGATGTACCGCCGCCGCCGCAGTCTCGGCGGCATGTAGCACTTCAGATGAGAACTCGCCGGGCACCTTCAACGTGCTGCGCAATGCAGCGAAGTCGAGAGGTGCGCCGGCGAGCCTGGTGGTCTGCACGGACGCTGGTCAGCCGATCAGCGTGCGGCCTTCTTGGCCGGCGCCCTCTTGGCGGCGGTCTTGCGAGCCGGTGCCTTCTTGGCAGCGGTCTTCTTCGCAGCAGTCTTACGCGCCGGTGCCTTCTTGGCAGCGGCCTTCTTCGCAGCAGTCTTACGCGCCGGTGCCTTCTTGGCAGCGGTCTTCTTCGCTGCAGTCTTACGCGCCGGTGCCTTCTTCGCGACGGTCTTACGAGCCGGCGCCTTCTTGGCTGCGGTCTTCTTGGCTGCGGTCTTCTTGGCTGCGGTCTTCTTGGCAGCGGTCTTCTTGGCTGCGGTCTTCTTGGCAGCGGCCTTCTTCGCCGGTGCCTTTTTGGCTGCGCGCTTTGGTGCCGTCATCTTGTTGCTCCTCCTAGGGGCGACGGTCGTACGAGTCGATCGAGACACAAGTTCACGTCGTTACACGCGCGCGGTCAATAAGCCACGCCGCACAAGTTTTGACCACCGTGTTGAGCGACTTCACCGGAGAGCGGCCGCATAAGTCGTGCACCGTCGCACGACATCGCCGAATACCCTTATGCGATAGGGGTATTCGGCGATACGTGCGATGCGAAAGTTCGCTCGCCACCGTCTCATGCCGCATCTTCGGCATCGTACTTTTCTTCGCGCTCTTTAGCCGTTTGCAGCGCGCGACTCGTTTCGACGATCGACGAGTGAGGCCCGTTGCGGTCGTGACTGTCGCAGTCTTCGAACCGTTCGGCGCGCTTGTGATCGATGCAGTACCACAACGATCCGGTCCGATCTTGACTTCCGAACCGCATCGCCAATCACGTCGTTATCGATCGCTGTGCTTACAGATCGCTTCGTCGGTTCCTCGCTGTGCTTATCGATCGCCTCGTCGGTTCCTCGCGGACCCCTCGCTCCGCATCGGGGCCCACTCGCAACCGAACCCCTCGCTCCGCTCGGCCGCAAGCGCTCCTTCGTCGCGCGCGGGCGATCAGCTCTTCTAGTTGTTGGTCACGTAGTGCGCCATTGCTCTCTGCTCAATCGGTGCAGCACGTGCGGTCGTAGTGGATGACCCTCCGGCAGCATCGAGTACTCGAAGTCGTCGGCCGGATCACGAGTCATCCCGAGCCGGCGCATCACTCGTTGGGAAGGCTCGTTCGTCCGCGTAGTGATGGAGACGATCTGCTCGACCTCAGCTTGCTCGAAACCGAATCGGAGTGCGGCCCGGGCGGCTTCGGTCGCATACCCGTTGCCCCAGGCCGGCCGCCTCAACCGCCAACCGACCTCGACCGCCGGTGTGAACGGAGCGTCGAAGGTCTGCAGAGCGAGGCCGGTGAATCCGATCAGCTCACGCGTGTCGGTGACCTCGACCGCCCACAGCCCGTAGCCCAATCTGTCGAACGCGGACTCAATCCGATCGATGAACAGGTCACTCGCGGTGCGATCCAACGGGGCCTTGAAGTAGCGCATCACCTCCGGATCCGCGTTCATCTCCGCGAAGGGCGCCCGATCCGCGTCCGTCCATCGCCGCATCACCAATCGTTCCGTCACCAATTCCATCCCCCCATCCTCCCAACGACGCGATCATGTGACGATTCGACGGTCCTAGCCGGTGAACTGTCACATGATCACCGCTAAGCGAAGCCACGGTGACGCTGCCTCTCACGAGCGCGATGAGCGCTCGCGCGAAGAGCCGATCGCCCGCGCGCACGAACGCGATGAGCGCTCGCGCGAAGAGCTGGCCGCCGCCGCGCGACGAAGGAGCGCTTGGCGCGAGCGCAGCGAGCGATCGGTTTCGAGTGCTCCCCGATGCGAAGCGAGGGGCGCGCGAGACAACCGATGAGGCGGCCATAAATACAGCGGACGAGTCGACCTATAAGCCGGGTCCTGTACTCGCACTGCCGAGGCGGCGCGAGTGGCGACCATCCATCTAGGCGTGCCGTTGCCGGCACGCTCGAGCGGTCTACCCGCAGACTCGGGCGGGCCGCCCTCGAACGTCTGCGCAGTGTCGTGGCCCGAAGACCTCGACACCTTCTCGACCTTGCTCCGGGTGGGGTTTACCTAGCCGCTCCGGTCACCCGGAACGCTGGTGGTCTCTTACACCACCGTTTCACCCTTACCGTCGGCTTGCGCCGGCGGCGGTCTGTTTTCTGTGGCACTGTCCCGCGGGTCACCCCGGGTTGCCGTTAACAACCACCCTGCCCTGTGGAGCCCGGACTTTCCTCGGCATCACCTTTCGGTGACGACGCGGCCGCCCGGTCGGCTCGTCCGCCGCGATGTGAGCGTAGTGCCTTCGGCGCGATGGGCGTACCGGGATGTTGGTGCGCGCCTCGGCCCGCTCTGTAGCGTGCCCGCTCGTGACGGGCTGGTTGGCGGAGACGATCTCGATCGCTCTGCTCGTCGCCTGTCTTGGCGTGGTCGCGACCAGACCGGGCGGCGTGCTGGCTGGCTTCGTAGCGGTGCCGGCCGCGGCGCTGACGGTCATCACCGGCATCGTCCCGTCGCGGGCGGCATGGCACACGCTGCGCGAGCTCGGCCCGACTGTCGGCTTCCTCGCCGCCATCCTGGTGCTCGGTCATCTCGCCGCGGAGGCGGGAGTGTTCACCTACCTCGGCGCGGTGAGTGCACGGCTGAGCGGTGGCCGACCGCGGCGGCTGCTCCTGCTGGTCGTCGTCCTCGCGGCGCTGGTCACCGCGGTGCTCACCCTCGATGCCACCGTCGTGTTGTTGACGCCGGTCGTCGTGCAGACCGCCCGGAACCTACGTGCAGCGCCGCGCCCGCACGCCTATGCCTGCACGCAACTGGCCAACTCCGGATCGCTGTTGCTGCCGGTGTCGAACCTGACCAACCTGCTGGCGTTCGCCGCGGCCGGTGTCTCCTTCGGCCGGTTCACCGCACTGATGGCGCTGCCGTGGCTCGCGGCGAGCGCACTCGAATGGCTCGGGCTGCGACTGTTCTTCCGCTCGGATCTGCCGGCCAGTTCGCACCCGGTCGATCCGCCGCCGCCGGCGCCGCGGTACTCGCTCGTCGTCATCGCGCTGACCGTCGCCGGATTCGCCGGGACGTCCGCCGTGGACGTGCCGCCGGTCTGGGCCGCCCTGGCCGGCGTCGTGCTGCTCGGCGTCCCGCGAGTGCTGCGCCGCGAGACGACGCTGCCCCGGATGGTCATCGAGGCGAGCCCGGGATTCGTGGCATTCGTGTTCGCACTAGGCATCGTCGTGGACGGAGTCGCCCGGCACGGGCTCGGCACCGCCCTACGGCACGTCCTGCCACACGGTTCGGCGTTGCCCGCACTGCTGGCCATCGCGGTAGTGGCGGCGGTGGTAGCGAACCTGCTGAACAACCTGCCGGCAACGCTTGTGCTAACTCCATTGGTGGCCGCGAATCCGATCGCCGTGCTCGCCGTGCTGATCGGAGTGAACGTCGGGCCGAACCTGACTTACATCGGTTCGCTGGCCACGCTGCTCTGGCGCCGGCTGCTCCCGGACGAACTGCGGCCGCGAGCTCGGGAGTTCCATCTGTACGGCGCGCTGAGCGTGCCGGTCATTCTGGCGGTCACGACCGTGCTGCTATGGACGAGTGCCCGCCTCATTGGTGTCTGAGGGTCACTCGAGATCAGCCGCGGTGAACAACGCCGCGACGGCGACCCCCTTGCCGGTCAGCGCGGCCCGGCCACCCTGCTGGCGGTCGATGAGGCAGACCACCCTCTCAACGACGCCGCCCGCCGCGCGGACCGCCTCGATGGCGTCCAGCACCGCTCCCCCGCTGGTAATGACGTCCTCCACGAGCACCACCAACCGGCCGTCGACGCTGCCGCCCTCGATCTGCTGCGCGGTGCCGTACTCCTTCGCGACCTTGCGGATGAACCGGCTCGGCGTCCCGGTCAGCTGACTGAGCACGGTCGCGAGCGGAACACCGCCGAGCTCGAGCCCGGCGAGTACATCAGCGTCGGCCGGGACTAGGTCGACCATCGCTTCGGCCAGTTCGCCCAACATCGCCGGGTCGGCCTCGAGAAGATACTTGTCGAAATAGTGGTCGCTGACCTGGCCGGATCGCAGCGTGAACTCACCGCGCAGCAGGGCACGTTGGCGCACCCGGCCGGCGAGATCGGCCGTCGAGGGCTTGATCACGGACTGCACCGGCGGCGCCGCCTTCGGGACTCGCCTACGGCTGATCCCGGCCGCTGCGTCCATCGCCTCGTTGGCCAGCCGGTCCGCGTGCTTGTTGAGCTCCCGGGGAATCCACTCGAACGTGATCTCGTCGAGCTTGCGGCGCAGCTCGTTGGCTTCTCTGGCCAGAGGTCGCATGTCCGGGTGCTTGACCTGCCAACGTCCGGACATCTGCTCGACGACCAGCTTGGAGTCCATCCGCACGGCCACCTGCACCGCGCCCACCTCGAGCGCGGCTGTCAGGCCGGCGATCAGCCCGCGGTACTCGGCAACGTTATTGGTGGCGATCCCGATCGACTCGGATCGCTCGGCCAGCACCTCTCGAGTCGTCGCATCCATCACCACTGCCCCGAAGCCGGCCGGGCCAGGGTTTCCGCGAGATCCCCCATCCGCCTCGACGACGACCGACTCGTGGCTCACAGGCCGGACTCGGGAGTGCGCACCAGAATGCGTCGGCAGTTGTCGCAGCGCACCACGTCGTCGGGCGCTGCGGCACGAACCGCGTTGAGTTCGCTGCCGGCGAGTTCGATCCGGCAGCCCTCGCAACGGCGTTGCTTGAGCGCGGCGGCGCCGACGCCGTCGCGGGTGTCGCGGATCTTGTCGTACATCGCGATGAGATCGGCGGAGATGGTCGCGGCCAACGGTTCCCGCTCGGCCTGCTTGCTCCGAACTACCGCGTCGATCTCGGCGAAGGCTGCATCACGTTCTGCCTCGGCGGCGGCACGTTGATCGGCGACCACCGCTTCCGCGGCTTGCGCAGCGGTGAGGTCGGTCTCGACCGTCTCCCGCTGCTCCATGATCTCCAGCGCCTCGTCCTCGAGTGCCGACTGTCGACGCTTCAGCGTCTCGAGTTCGTGCTCCAGACCGGTGAGCTCCTTCGCCGGAATGCCGCCGGAGGCCAGCCGCTGCTGATCGCGGGTCTCGCGCTGCCGCACCATGTCGATGTCGGCTTCCATCCGGGACTGTTCGGTGGCGATGTCCTTCAGCGAAGTGCTGAGCTCGACGGTTCGGGAGTGCAGCTCGGTGCCCCGTTGGTGGCAGTCGGCGAGCACCGCCAGGGAGGGCAGCGTCTTGCGACGATGGGAGAGCTGGGAGAGCTGGGAGTCGATGCCTTGCAGGCTGAGCAGCGCCAGCTGAGCGGCGGGATCGGCGTTCACTGTTCGGGAGTCACGCTCTATTCAGGTTGGTGGGCAGATGACGGGCGGTGCAGTGTCCACGGGTCGGTGACGAGGTGGGACACGGTCGTCTCCACCGTAGTGCCGAAGCGGTCGCGGAGGGCAGCGGCCGCGGCGTCCAGCCAGGGAGCCTCCGTCGCCCAGTGAGCCGCGTCGATGAGGGCCATGGCGTCGGATCCGTGCTCGGTGACGGCCTCGACGGTGGTGTGGTGCTTCAGATCAGCGGTGAGGAAGACGTCCGCGCCCGCGCTACGGGCCTGCTCGATGTAGGCGGCGCCCGAGCCGCCGCACACAGCTACCCGCGACACAGCTCGATCCGGTTTGCCGGCGATGCGCACGCCCCACGCCGTGGCCGGCAGCAGCCGCGCAACATCGTCGGCAAACCGGGCCAGCGTGGTGGGCGCGGCCAGCTCACCGATCCGGCCGGTGCCGCGGCCGGTCGGTAGCGGTACGTGGGCCAGCACGTCGAAGGCCGGCTCCTCATACGGGTGCGCTGCGCGCATCGCGGCGACAACCGCGGCGAGCGCACTCGGCGCAAGCACCATCTCGACCCTGGCCTCGGCGACCTGCTCGATGCGTCCCGGCTCGCCGATCGCGGGTGCGGCGCGGGCGCCCGGCCGGAATGTGCCGACCCCGGTGGTCGTCCAGGCGCATCGGTCGTAGGCACCCAGCCCTCCGGCGCCGGCTCCGGCGAGCGCGTCGATCATCGCGTCGGCGCCGTACACGGGTACGAACACGACGATCTTGTAGAGCCGTTCGCTGACATCCTCGATCAACGGTCGCACGTCGCTCAGCCCGATCCGCTCCGCGAGTGCGTCGGATACTCCTGGCGAGGCGACGTCGGCGTTGGTGTGCGCGACGTAGAGCGCCGTGCCCTGGCTGACCAGCCGGTGCACCATCGCACCCTTGGTGGTATGCGCACCGACGGTGGTGACCCCACCCAGCAGCAACGGGTGGTGGGTGAGCAGCAGTTGCGCACCTGCCGCGTGTGCTTCCTCGACCGTCTCCGGCACACAGTCGACCGCGAGGTGCACCCGGGTGACGGGCTCGGCCGGGTCGCCGCAGACCAGGCCGACGGCGTCCCAACTCTCCGCCCAGCTCGGCGGGAACCAGCCCTCCATCGCTGCGATGACCTCGGCAAGTGCGACCACGGACGTCACGGTACCGGCGTGGTTAGCCGACCCTGGCCGGGCGTCGGTGTCCGTCGAACTCCTACGCTCAAGGCGTGTCCGACGACGAGCAGGCGGTGGGCCACGAACATCGTGACGTCACCGGCGGTTGGCTGCGACCCACGGTGTTCGGCGTCGTGGACGGTCTGGTCTCCAACTTCGCACTGATCGCAGGCGTCGCCGCAGCGTCCTCGACGGCCAAGCCAGTGGTGTTGGCAGGCGTCGCAGGTCTGATCGGCGGCGCCTTCTCGATGGGCACCGGCGAATACATCTCGGTGCGCAGCCAGAACGAGTCGATGCAGGCCGAGGTCGAGGTGGAGCGCCAGGAGCTGCGGCGCAACAAGTCGGGTGAGATAGCCGAACTCGCCGAGGTCTACATCGCCCGCGGCGTCGACCCGGAGCTGGCACGGAGGGTGTCCGAGCAACTGTCGGCGAATCCGGAGCAGGCACTCGAGGTGCACGCCCAGGAGGAACTCGGCGTCGATATCCACGACCTGCCGAATCCGCAGGTGGCGGCCGGATCGTCGTTCGTCTCGTTCTCGGTCGGTGCATTCTTGCCACTGCTGCCGTTTCTCTTCGGCAGTAAACAACTCGCCTTGGCTGCCGTGCTCGCGCTCACCGGCCTGTTCGTCACCGGCGCCATCACGTCGCGGTTCACCACCCGGCCGTGGTGGTACGCCGGCGGCCGGCAGCTGCTGCTCGGCTTGGTCTCCGCGCTGGTCACCTACGGCGTCGGGCATCTCTTCGGCGCCACCATCAGCTGACCACCGCGAGGTGTCTCAGAGGGCGGGTTTGCCTTCGGAGTAGAGCCAGGTGGTGAAGAAGGCATCCAGGTTGCGGTGGGTGAGGTGCTCGACGAAGTGGATGAACTCCTGCGTCGAGACGTTGCCATAGCGGTGCTGGTCGGGCCACTGCCGGAGCACGGCGAAGAACGCCCGGTCGCCGGTCGTGTTGCGCAACGCCTGCAGGGTCATCGCGCCGCGGTCGTAAACGAGCGAGTCGAAGATGCGGTCCCGGCCGGGGTCGGCCACCTTGCCCGACCAGTCGGTGGTGTTGGCATAGGTCTTGGCGAAGCTCGTCTGCACCGGCGTGCCGTGGTACTTCTCCTGATAGAGCCACTCGGAGTACGTGGCGAAGCCTTCGTTCAGCCAGATGTCTGACCAGTGCGCCGGCGTCAGGCTGTCGCCGAACCATTGGTGGCCCAACTCGTGTGCCATCGTGTCCGCGTCGATCGTGCTGCTGCGCTGGTCGTACACCGGGCGGCTCTGCACCTCGAGCGCGTACTGGACGCCGATCCGGTCGATGAGGCCGCCGGTCGAGCTGAACGGGTAGCGCCCGTACATCGAGGACTCCCACTTGACGAGGTCAGCCGTCGTCTTGTTGAAGAGGGCATCGCGTCCCGGGGTGGTGTCGATTGCGGTGCCGATCGCGGTGATGTTCGGGATCCGCCCGGCTCGGCCGGTCGTCACCGTGTACTTGCCGATCGCGATGGAGGCGAGCTCGCTGGCCATCGGCTGATTCATCCGCCACCGGAACGTCGTCTTGCCGTGCTTCGTAGTGACCCGGCCGGGGTCGCCGTTGCCGAGGACGGTCAAACCGGTGGGCACCGTTACGGTCTGCGTGTATGTGGCCTTGTCCCTGGTCGAGTCGTTGACCGGGTAGTAGGTCGCCGCACCGAACGGTTGGTTGAGACCGACCGCGCCGTCCTTGGTGGCCACCCAGCCGGACACCCCAAGGGCGTCGTCGTCGATCTTCTGCGGTACGCCCGCGTAAGTGACCGAGACGGTGAAGCAGCTGCCGCGCCGCAGCCCGCGCCGCGGCGTGATCACCAGCTCCTGCGCACCCGTCCTGGTGAACGATGCCTTGTGCCCGTCGACGGTGAGCCGGCTGATCGTCAGCGGGCCGAGGAAGTCGAGGTCGAAACGTGAGAGATTCTGCGTCGCCCGAGCGGTGATCTTCGTGGTCGCGGCGATCGCGTGTGTGGTCGGATCGAACGCCAGATTGATGTCGTAGTGGCCGACGTCGTAGCCGCCGTTGCCCATGTCCGGGAAGTAGGGGTCACCGGACCCCGCAGATCCAGGCGTGAAGTGTGGCGGCGACGCGGCCGCGACGGCACTGGGCACGAGCAGACCGACGACGACTCCGGCGGCGAGCAACAATCGGGGACCCTTACGCATCTGCGATTCTCCCTACCGACGGGTTCGGCGAGGCGCGGAGCCCGGTGCGATCGTGCGGGTCCTCGCTCGCTGGCCGTTCCGCAGTCTGCCACTGCGAGCCGCCGGAGATAAGACCCTGCGAGTCTTCCCGAGGCAATGCGCTCACTTGTTGGTTGTGCTGGCGAACAGGTCGATGCCCCGGTCGGTGGCATGGGCAACCAGGACTCGGCTGACCAGACCGGTAACGGCGGCGCGCATTACACGAGCAGCCGCGCGCTGCCGATGATCGCCGGCATCGACGCAGTCGGTCAGCGCGCCGAGGGCTCGCGCATCTACTTCGTGGCGATGACGATGTGATCGGCACGATGGCGGACAAGGCGCGGGTGTCCGTCCACCGCATCGTCCATGTCAGTCATGCACGAACCTTAGATGCTCGCACCCTCTCGATGTCGCGTGAGGAGTGCGATGACGTGACTGTTCGGCCGTGCCCACCGCTTCCGGGGGCTCACGTCTTCGGCCGATTGCCTGGGATGCTCGTACCGTGGCGCGAGACCTTTCCTACGACCCATTCGTGCTCGCCGTGGGCCACGTCGCGCTCGTCACGCCAGGTATGGAGTCCGCACTCGGGAATCTCTGCGCCACTCTGGCGGAGGACGAAGCTGAACGGGTCACGATCCAGGCCGCGCCCTGGAGCTTCGTCCGAGGCCGCATCGATGACTTCCTCGCCCACGTCCCGGATGGGGATTTCCGGGAGCGGACGCAAGCCACCCTCAGTGAATGCGATGACGCCTGGGCCATGAGAAACGCCATCCTGCATGGGCTGTGGAGCGTGAACTCCGAGGGCTTCTAGTTCATCAAGCCGGGGCGTGGCAAGGCACCCACAAAGCGGGGCAGAGCGCCGGGAGTAGAAGCTCCGGATCTGATTCTCGGTATCGCCAACACGATCGAGCGCCTCGAGCTCGATCTGGTCGCCCGAACAAGGGAGATCATGAACCTCCGCCGCGAAGCCCGAGGAGAGACTCCGCTGGAGGGTGGCGGCCTGGCGTGGCCAATCGATCCGTAAGCCTGCGCGAGCCGCACTGTGCGAGGGGTGTGACTCGACTAAGCCTCTCTGCGCCGACCGTAGGTCTAGCCCACCAGATGCCACTCCTCGCGGTAGTCCGGGGAGTCGGCATGCGGGCGGGCGAGCAGCTTCAGTATCTCCAGGCCGACGTCTCGCGTTGTCATCGGTGAGGGAACTTCAGTCAACAGCAGCCGGCTGGCCAGCACATACATCATTGCCCTGCTCTTGAACCCCGCCTCCCATGATCGGGAAGCGGGGCCCGGGAGTTCAGAGCGACGTACTCGTTGGCGTTGGAGTAGAACCCCGAGGGGGACGTCAAGTCGGTGTTCTCTTGGGGAACAGCGACTTGAAGAACGCGTTGGCCATCGTCGTCGGCGACTTCTACTTGCTGGGCGCCCAGAGCAAATTGTCCGCGCCTCACCAGCCGCGCCGGTAGACGATGCCGGCATCGTTGATCTCGGCTTCCACGTTCTCTTCCGGCGCCTTGACAGAACGTCCCAGCAGGCTCATCCTTCGCGCACATCTCGTGAAGGAGAACAATGACCGTTCCGGGACTCGCGCCGCGCAAACAGGGCGCTTGGGCACTGTGGTGGCTGTGCGCCATCACGATCGGTATTTACTATCTCGTGTGGTATGGCCGAATCAACAAAGAGCTCGCCGCCATTCTCGGGCAGCCGGTATCGGTGACGAGCCACTGGTGGGCACAGCTCATCCCGATCATGAACCTCGTCGGATTGGGGCACACGGCTAATCTCCTCAACGCGGCTCATTCCCGGGTCGGTTCCCCCACGCGGGTGGGGTCATTTACGACCTGGTTTTGGGCGCCCGCCTGGTTCGGATCACAGATTCGGTACTTGCAGAGGCGTATCAATGTGCTGCACGACGTGATGGCCTCGCACGCAGTCCTGACGCGCTAGCCGTCGACGGAAATCGTCTGGCTGCAGTGCCAATAGCGATGAGCCCCACCTCCATATCCGGGAAGCGGGGCTCATCGTTGCGGTTCAGTTACTGGTGATCTCCCGCAGCTTCTGCGCCGCTGCGCGCATGGTGTCGGCGAGCTGTTCGGCCTCCTCGGCAGTCATCTCGTCGCCGTCGCTGTAGACCATGATGTACGGCGCGCCCAGCTCGACAACACCGAGCCGGTTGCGCTCCTCTACGCACACCTGGACCCCGAGCCGCTCACTCAGCGCCAAGTGCGACCTCACCCTGATGTTCTCGTCGACGGGCAGCACCCCCTCGTAGAGGTGGCCGGCTTGCAGGACGCACCAGGACGCACCAGGACGGGCACGGCGGGTTCTGCGCCCGTCCTGACCGCGTTCTCAACCTCCTGCTGCTTTCTGAGCATGTCCATGGCTGCTGCACGTTCCTCGTCGGTTCCGTAGCGAATGATCCGGTCGATCTCGTCATCGGTCAGCGTGTTCGTCATCGGGTCAGGCCCTCGGCCAGGTCCGCCAGCTCGATCAGGGTGGCGGCAAGCTTCCGCGCCTCCGCCGGGCTGACCTGCTGGAGATCACCGAAGACCATGCAGACGTCTCCCTGCCGAGGATCGAAGCGCCTTCGCGACGCCATGTGATGTCGTCCGAGTCGAGCCGGTTGCGCTCATGCTCGGTGGCCCATGCCGGCGCCTCCCACCCGTCGATACGGTGGATCTTGGCGGTGTCGTTGTCGGTGGTACTGGTCATTGCGGCCTCCTGGCCGAATAGCGCAGCGCTCCCGGTCTATCGCCCACAGATCGCCCAAGGCGCTTCTGCGGACCCCGATAGTGGCGAATCCTCTTACTTCATAAGGGATTCGCGTGGTGGGCGCTACTGGGTTCGAACCAGTGACCCCTCGCTTGTAAGGCGAGTGCTCTTCCACTGAGCTAAGCGCCCGGGTACCGATCGGCCAGGATAGCGGCCCGACGCTACCGTTGCCTCATGACTGAGTCTGGCGGCGGCACGAGCACGGACACCTGGGACGTCATCGTGATCGGCGGGGGCCCGCCTGGGGAGAACGCGGCGCAGTACTCGATCCAGGGCAGCGACCGCACCGCGGTGATCGTGGAGCGCGAACTGGTCGGCGGCGAATGCTCCTACTGGGCTTGCATGCCTAGCAAAGCGCTGCTGCGCCCGATCGAACTCGCCGAGCAGGCCCGGCTGATGCCCGGCGTCAGTGCGATGGTCACCGGTGAGATCGACGTCTCCGCGGTGCTCAAGCGGCGGGACGGGTTCACCCACGACCATGACGACTCGTCGCAGGTGCAGTGGGCCAACGACACGAACATCGACGTCGTGCGTGGCCACGGCCGGCTCACCGGCGAGCGCACCGTCGAGGTCACTGCCAGCGACGGGACGACTCAGACGCTCACCGCTCGCCAGGCCGTCATCCTCGGCACCGGGACCACCGCCGCAGTACCGCCGATCGACGGACTGCGCGAGGCGCTGCCATGGATCTCCCGCGACGTGACCAACCTGCACGAGGTGCCCAATCGAGTTGCTGTCATCGGCGGTGGCGTGGTGGCATCCGAATCTGCCACCTGGCTGCGCGGCCTCGGCGCGCAGGTGACCGTGCTGGAGCGCGGCGAGCGGCTGCTCGGAAACGTGGAACCCTCCGCCGCTCAGTTGGTGATGGACCACTTCCGGGAGCACGGCGTGGACGTACGCACGGGAGTCAGCGTGCAGCGGGTGCGACGTGTCGATGCACAGGCCACCGGTGAGGGGCACATCCACGGTGGCGCGGTAACCATCACGGTCGACGACGCCGAGCTCACCGTCGACGAGGTCGTGGTCGCCGCGGGACGCACCCCAGCGAGCACCGACCTCGGCCTGGACACCGTCGGCCTCGAGCCGAAGGGATTCGTGAGCACCGACGACCACCTGCAGGTACAGGGTGTCGACGGACAGTGGCTCTATGCGATCGGTGATATCACCGGACGGGCACTCCTCACTCACATGGGCAAGTACCAGGCCCGCATCTGTGGTGCGGTCATCGCAGCGCGGGCCGACGGACGCTCCATCGACGGCGCAGAATTCCTCGCGTCGGCCGACCACGGCCAGGTGCCGCAGGTGACGTTCACCTCACCGCAGGTCGCCTCTATCGGGCTCACTGAGGAGCAGGCCCACGAGACGGCAGAGCACCGGATCGAGACCGTCGAGTACGGACTCGGCAACGTCGCCGGGTCGGCACTGCAGCAGGACGGCTACAAGGGCATCGCGAAGCTGGTGATCGACGCCGACGACAACGTCATCGTCGGCGCCACCTTCGCCGGACCGGACGTCGCCGAGCTACTTCACTCAGCAACGGTCGCGGTCGTCGGCCGGGTCACATTGGACGTCCTCTGGCATGCCGTGCCCTCGTACCCGACGGTCAGCGAGATTTGGCTGCGGCTGCTGGAGACTTACCGCTCCGCCTGAGTTCCCGCCCGGCGTTCCGACGCGTGGTCAAGTTCGGCGGAACCGTCGACGGGTTTTTCGCGCGACGTCATGCACCACAGCCATGCCTGTGATGTATGCGCTGCCGACCGCCGGGACTCCGACTGCCAAACCGACGCTCAACCGGCCCTGATGTGTCCAGTAGACGTCCTTCAGATTCAGCAGGAGGGCGTACTCGTCCATGATCAACGCCAGCCCGATGCCATAGCCGACGCCGAGCCACTCCACAGCTCGGTCGGCCGGGGTGAAGATCGAGATGGCGCCGACGATGCCAAGCAGGATGATGCCGAACAGGTAGTGGTGGACGTGGTGCCCGGCGATGCTGATCGCCGCTCCGCCGCCGCTGTCCTTGCCGTGGACGGTGATCGCACGGGTGATGGCCCAGGTAACTCCGAAGGCCAGCCAGGCCAGGCACGCCGCGCGGCGCCGTGGACTCAGCGCCAGCCAGACGTCCCGGGTCTTCTCGTGCAACTCGTCGTGATCCCCGGGACGGGTCGAACTCGCAGCGCTCACCCTCCGAGGCTCCCCCGCCGCTCCCCTCACGCAAACCCGCACGCGATGCGCTCCCGTGATTCGCCGATCGCCCGAACCCTTGCGGCCGAACGGGAGGTTGTCGCGGCCGAACGGGAGGTTGTCGCGGCCGAGCGGGAGCTTTCAGTCACGATCATCGGCGTGTCGTGACCGAAACCTCCCTCTCGGCAAACGATCAACCCGAGAACAGAACCCGACGGCAGCCATCGGTAAGACCAGTACGCTCGGGGCTGTGTTGGAGCAGTTGCGCAAGCCGCGTTATATCGCGCTCGGCGCGGTGATGGTGCTGGTCGCTGCTATATGCCTCGGCGCCGGCACCTGGCAGGTTTTCCGGTTCAAGCAGAAGCACAACGCCAACCACCTGCTTCGGCACAACGCTCGCGCGGCCGTCGCTGCGCTGCCCGACATCCTGGCCACCACGACCGCGCCCAACGGCAAGCAGCGCGCTGCGGACGGCCAGTTCCGCCGGGTGACGGCCATCGGCAGCTACGACCTCGCGCATCAGTTCCTGGCGCGGGAGCGCACCGTCGACAGTACGGTCGGGTTCCTGGTCGTGACGCCCTTGCGGACCACGGCCGGTCCCACGCTGCTTGTCGTTCGTGGCTTCATCACCGCTGACGGGAACCGGCCCACGGCGGTCGCCGCACCGCCCACCGGCACCGTCACGGTCACCGCCCGCGTCGAGCCGCCCGAGCTGCGCAACGATCGCTTTGGCGAGTCCGAGCCCGGCCAGGTCAGCGCCATCAACCCGATCAGTGCGGCCGACCGGCTCGGGACGTCCGTCTACGACGGCTACGCCGAGTTGCTCGACAAGCAGCCCGGCGTGGCCGGGCTGACGCCGATCCCCGACCCGGACCTGTCCAATCCCGCCGGCGGCGCGGTCGAGCCCCAGCACATCGCCTACATCCTGCAGTGGTATCTCTTCGCGCTGCTCGCCCTGGCCGCACCGTTGGTGATGGCCCGGGCTGAGAGCCGCGATCCGGACGAGGCGCCCAGCACCGTCGACGAGATCGATGAACCGCAGGTCCGACCGGCCCGAACGCCTGAGGAGTCCGCGCACGCGGCGCGAATGACCGACCGCTATGGAGGAGTTCGCACTCCGTGACGGTCGACACCAGGACACTGTCCACGCTGCCGGCAACGCAGCTCGGCTCGTTCGACCGCGTCGCGCTGGTCTCCGACGTGCACGGCAACTCCGAAGCGCTGCGCGCGGTCCTCGACGACGTCGCCCTCGCCGAGGTGGACGCAGTGTGCTCGCTCGGTTGCCTTACCTGGGGGCCGCATCCACTGGAGGTGCTCGACCTGCTCCACCAGTTCAGCCGCCCGACGTTCTCCCTGCGCGGTAACGGCGAACGGGCCGTAGTGGAGCTCGCTGCCGGCAGCCGCCCGGCCACGCAGCCCGTCGACGAATGGATACTCGCCGCGCACGGAAACGACGGCATCGCGGAGCTCGATCGGTTCCCCGCAGCGCTCACCATCGAGGCCGGCGGGACGGCCGTCCGGCTCTGCCACGGCAGCCCCAGATCGGACATCGAGCTCCTGGCTGACCAAACCCACCCGCATCGAGGCGGCCTGCGCCGACGTGCCCGAGCGGACCGTCGTGCACGGCCACACCCATCTGCAGTACCAGCGCAAAGCAGCCGGCCGGCGCATCGTCGGATGCGGAAGCGTCGGGTTGCCGTATCACGATGGACCGCCCGCCGCATTGTGGACGCTGGCCGACACTGCTGGCCTACACGCCCGGCAGACGGCCTATGACGTCGAGGGCGCGGCCGCCCGCATCCAGGCCACCGACTTCCCGGCGGCGGCCCGCTACGCCTCG
Organism: Jatrophihabitans sp.; assembly: GCA_051001975.1. Taxonomy (GTDB): domain Bacteria; phylum Actinomycetota; class Actinomycetes; order Mycobacteriales; family Jatrophihabitantaceae; genus DATAEG01. The sequence goes on along the minus strand of JBPCMU010000051.1, from coordinate 44,847 downwards.
ACGATGCGCACCCCGCCGAACCCCGACGAGATCGCAGCCGACACCGAGGCCAAGCACTTCTCCGACTGAGCTACCCGCGCAGGGCGGCAATCGCGTCGCGCCAGTCCTGCGGCTCGCGGCCCTGGCCCGGCCCGTTCAGCTCGCTGAATCGGATAACGCCCCCGGTATCGATGAGGAACGTGCCTCGGTTGGCGAAACCCGCGTCCGCATTGAACACGCCGTACTGCTGCGCAACCGCGCCGTGCGGCCAGAAATCCGACAGCAGCGGGAAGGCGAAGTTTTCCCGCTCGGCGAAGATCTTGTGCGAGTAGGTGCTGTCGCAACTGACGGTCAGCGTGACGAGGTCGGCCCCGGCGAAGGCTGTCGGGTCGTCGCGCACCGCGCAGAGCTCGCCGGTGCAAATCCCGGTGAACGCCATCGGGTAGAAGATCAACAGGACTGACTGCGCGCCACGGAAGCTCGACAGGATGACGTCCTGGTTGTTCTGGTCCTTCAACGTGAAGTCAGGCGCGGTGGTACCGACCTCGAGCGGCATGGTGCCTCAGCTCTCTGCAGGGGGAATGGACGAAGTGACTGCTGCGCTCAGCGCTTCTCCGGACGGGCCCGGCGGGGAGCCAGCCGAGCACCCGCCCAGTCCGGTCCGACCGAGATCATCGAGGTCTGGGTGAGCCCGGCGGTGGGCGCCGCCTCGGAGATGTCGGACGCTTCGACGTAGCCGTCCCGACCACGCTTCGGCGTCAGCAGCCAGATCACCCCGTCTTCGGCGAGCGGGCCGATCGCGTCGACCAGCAGGTCGACCAGGTCGCCGTCACCGTCGCGGTACCAGAACAGCACCGCGTCGATGACTTCGTCGGAATCGGCATCGACCAGGTTCGTGCCGAGGAACTTTTCGATCGCGACGGCCACCGATTCGTCGGTGTCCTCGTCGTAGCCGAGTTCCTGCACGATCATGCCGGCGCGAATCCCTAGGCGCTCGGCAATGGGCGAGCCGGTGGACGGGCTCGCCGATGGATCCGGGTTGGGCACTGAAGATCTCCTCCTAGCTCAGTGTGCGTAGTCCATCACAACCCACGGCAGCAGCGCACCTGGGGAGAGGTCCCGGGGTGCGATGGGCCGGGCCGTCACCCTTCGGACGACCGGCACAGCCTCCCACTGAACCCGCCCGGAGCGGGACCCAAGGTGACCCAACGCGCGTGAGAAGAGGACACTGGACAGGTGACGACGGATCGATTCAGCATCATCACTGACGGACTCCCCAGCCAGCTTCCGGACATCGACCCGGAAGAAACCCGGGAGTGGCTCGAGTCGCTCGATGCGGCGGTCGACGCCGACGGCCGGCAACGAGCCCGTTTCCTCATGCTCAAGCTGCTGGAGCGTGCCCGTGAGCGGCAGGTGGGGGTGCCCGCGCTGCGTAGCACCGACTACATCAACACCATCCCGCCGGAAAGCGAGCCGTGGTTCCCGGGCGACGAGGACATTGAGCGCCGGATCCGCGCCTACATCCGGTGGAACGCCGCGATCATGGTCAGCCGGGCCAACAAGACCGTCGGCGTCGGCGGGCATATCGCCACCTACGCATCGGCGGCCTCGCTCTACGAGGTCGGCTTCAACCACTTCTTCCGCGGCAAGGACCTCGCCAGCGGGATGGGCGACCAGGTCTTCTTCCAGGGCCACGCCGCGCCGGGCATCTATGCCCGTGCCTTCCTGGAGGGCCGGCTCACCGAGAAGCACCTCGACGGCTTCCGGCAGGAGAAGTCGCACGCGCCGGACGGGCTCAGTTCCTATCCGCATCCCCGGCTGATGCCGGACTTCTGGGAATTCCCGACCGTATCGATGGGCCTCGGCTCGATCGGCGCGATCTACCAGGCCCGGTTCAACCGCTACCTCGAATCGCGCGGCCTGGCTGACACGTCGAATTCCCACGTCTGGGGCTTCCTCGGCGACGGCGAGATGGACGAGGTGGAGTCGCTCGGAGCGATCGGCGTCGCCGCTCGCGAGGAGCTGGACAACCTCACTTTCGTCATCAACTGCAACCTGCAGCGGCTCGACGGCCCGGTGCGCGGCAACGGCAAGATCATCCAGGAGCTTGAGTCCTACTTCCGCGGTGCCGGCTGGAACGTCATCAAGGTCGTCTGGGGCCGGGACTGGGATCCGCTGCTGGCCAAGGACGGCGACGGTGCGCTGGTCAACCAGATGAACCTGACGCCGGACGGGCAGTACCAGACCTACACGGTCGAATCCGGCGCTTACATCCGCGATCACTTCTTCGGCAACGACCCGCGGCTGCGCAAGATGGTCGAGGACCTCAGCGACGACGATCTGCGCAAGCTGTCCCGTGGCGGTCACGACTACCGCAAGGTCTTCGCGGCGTTCAAAGCCGCTCGCGAGCACGTCGGGCAGCCGACCGTCATCCTCGCCAAGACGATCAAGGGCTGGACTCTGGAGAGCTTCGAGGGCCGCAACTCCACGCACCAGATGAAGAAGCTGACCACGCCGGATCTCAAGGCGTTCCGGGATCGGTTGTACCTCCCGATCACCGACGAGCAGCTCGAGGCCGACCTGCCGCCGTACTACCACCCTGGCGAGAAGAGCGACGAGATCGCCTACATGAAGGAGCGGCGGGCCAGCCTTGGCGGCGCACTGCCCAAGCGGGTAGTCCGCGCCAAGCCGCTGACGCTGCCGGGCGACAAGGTCTACTCCGAGCTTCGGGCCGGTTCGGGTAAGCAGCAGGTAGCCACCACGATGGCGATTGTCAAGCTGTTCAAGGACCTGATGAAGGACAAGGAGATCGGCGCTCGCTTCGTGCCGATCATTCCTGATGAGGCGCGGACGTTCGGCTTGGACGCGATCTTCCCGACGGCGAAGATCTACTCGCCGCACGGCCAGGAGTACGACGCGGTGGACCGCGACATGCTGCTGTCCTACAAGGAGTCCAAGACCGGTCAGATCCTGCACGAGGGGATCAGCGAGGCCGGCTCGATGGCGTCGCTTATTGCAGCGGGTTCGTCCTATGCGACACACGGCGTGCCGATGATCCCGTTCTACATCTTCTACTCGATGTTCGGATTCCAGCGGACCGGCGACCAGTACTGGCAGTTCGCCGACCAGCTGGGCCGCGGCTTCGTCCTCGGTGCCACTGCTGGGCGGACGACGTTGACCGGCGAGGGACTGCAGCATGCCGATGGGCACTCGCTGCTGCTCGCCTCGACGAATCCGGCCGCGGTCTCCTACGACCCGGCCTACTCCTTCGAGATCGCGCACATCGTCAAGGAGGGGCTGCGCCGGATGTACGGCGACCCGGCCTCGCCCCGCGACGACGCGGACAGCGGGCAGGGCGGCCTCGGCGAGGACGTCTTCTATTACCTGACGATCTACAACGAGCCGATCAAGCAGCCGGCTGAGCCGGAGGACGTCGACGTCGAGGGCATCATCCGCGGCCTGCACCTGTACTCCCCCGCGCTGGCTGTAGAAGGCCGGCCCCGGGCACAGATCCTCGCCTCAGGTGTAGGAGTGCCCTGGGCGTTGCGGGCGCAGGAGCTGCTCGGTCAGGACTGGAACGTCGACGCTGACGTCTGGTCGGTGACGTCCTGGAACGAGTTGCGCCGCGACGCGGTGGCCTGCGAGGAGCACAACCTGCTGCACGACGACCCGGAGGACCGCGTCCCGTACGTCACGACGAAGCTGGAGAACTCGCCCGGACCGGTCGTGGCTGTATCGGACTGGATGCGTGCGGTCCCTGACCAGATCGCGCGGTGGGTACCCGGCGACTACACCTCGTTGGGCACGGACGGATTCGGCTTCGCAGATACGCGCGGCGCAGCCCGGCGGTTTTTCCACGTCGATGCCGAATCGACGGTTGTCGCCGTGCTGCGCGAGCTTGCCCGCCGCGGCGAGGTCAAGCCGGAGGCGCCGCGGGAGGCGATCGAGAAGTACCGACTGCTCGACGTCAACGCGGCCGGCGCCGGCACTATCGGTGGAGACAGCTGAGGCCTTTCCCTCCCTTTCGGCCAGCCGGTCCACCGATGCACCGATCAGCTCGGGTCGATCGGGCGGTCGGTGCGCCAGTAGCCCATGAACGTCACGTCCAGCCCGCAGCTTGTCGGCAGGTTGTGATCTGCTGACCCCCGAGCGAGCTGCTCCCGCCGCCTGCCGCCCGAGGAGGCACGCATCATGCATCGCAGTCGGATCGGCGTCGTGTTGATCGACCACCCCGCTGAGCAGTACGACGCCGCAATGACCTTCTGGGCAGGCGCCATCGGGCATCCAGCGAAGCCGGACGAGGACGGCACCTACGCCTCCCTCGACACCCTCGGGGCCTCGACGAGCCTCGAGTTGCAACGACTTGGCGCCGGCACGTCGGCGCGTGTCCACCTGAACATCGAGACCGACGACGTGCCCGCCGAGATCGCGCGCGTGGTGGCCCTCGGCGCGGCGATCGTCCAGCAGCGGGACGGGTACGCCATCCGCACCGACCCGGGCGGGCTGCTGTTCTGCGTCGTGCCGGTGCAACATCCCGCCGCGTTCGACGCGCACGCAGTGAACTGGCCCTGAGCCGACCTCAGCCGGGCAGTCGCCAGGCGAGGACGAGTGCATTCGCGCCGGCCACCACGCGCAGAGGCCCGCCGATCACCCTTGCCGCGTCGCCCGGGCCGAGTTCGACAGAACCGACGTGCACCGCGCCGTGCACCACGAACACGAGACTGCGCAGAGCGTCGAGCTGAGCCTCCTCGCCGACGTCGAGGGGGTGGACGCGCAATTGCGCATCACCGACCCGAACCCCGTCCGCCGCGTCTACCGTGGCATAGCGAGGAGCCGCCTGCGGGTCGTCGGCCAGCAGCCACATCTGCAGGAACCGCACCGGTTCCCGCTCCGACCCATTGCGCTCGACGTGGTGAATGCCGGTGCCGGTCGACTGGTGCTGCAGCCGACCGGCAGGCACGTCGTGCGGGCCTGTGTCGTCCTCGTGCCGGAGCACACCCTCGACGACATAGCTGATGATTTCCACGCCGCGGTGCGGGTGCCGGTCGAAGCCGGCGCCCGGCGCGAGCAGGTGTTCGTCGAAGGCGATCAGCGAGCCGAAGGACACATTCGCCGGGTCGTAGTGCGCACCGGCGGAGAAGCTGTGCCACGTCTCGATCCCCGGCCGCGCTACCCGGTAGCGGTCGGCGCCACGGCGCACCTCGACCCTCACGAAAAGCCGACCCTCAGCAGGTCCTGCACCGCAGTTCCTCGGCTGGTCGACACGACCAACACGCTAGCTGTTCGTCCGAAACGAGAGCTCGGATCGTCGCGCCGGGCAGATGCAGCAGCGGATCGTCGAGGCCATGAGCGACGAGGACTACGAGGCTCTGCCGCAGTTGGTCGACAAGGCGATCGGCTGGATGTTGGTGGGCGCCGGCGGACGAAACCAGCTGACCGATCAACTCGGCAGCGTCCAGTGATCCGCCGCCCAGGCCAGCAGGTCTGCTTCGGCCCAGGTGTTCACCACTCGCTCGGTAGGCACCTCGCAGTCCACCGCTCGGGCACAACCCAACAACTGCCAGTCCAGCTGGCCGGGCGCATGTGCGTCGGTGTCGATAGAGAAGAGACAACCCAATTCCACCGCCAGGCGGAGCAACCGCTTCGGCGGATCCTGCCGTTCCGGGCGTGAGTTGATCTCCACCGCAACACCGAACCGCTCGCAGGCGGCGAACACGATCTCCGCGTCGAACTGAGACTCCGGCCGGGTGCCGCGCCCGCCGGTGACAAGGCGGCCGGTGCAGTGCCCGAGGATGTCGGTATGCGGATTGGCGATCGCGCCAACCATCCGCTGCGTCATCTCCATCTCGGCCATCTTCAGCTTCGAGTGCACGCTGGCCACCACCACGTCGACGCGGCCGAGCAACTCATCGGACTGATCGAGCGACCCGTCGTCGAGGATGTCCACCTCGATACCGGTGAGGATGCGGAACGGAGCGAGTTGCTCGTTCAGTGCGGACACCACTTCGAGCTGCTGTTCCAGCCGCTCTGCGGTGAGCCCGCGCGCCACGGTGAGCCGCGGTGAATGGTCGGTGAGCACGACGTAGTCGTGCCCGAGCCGACGTGCGGTGTCGGCCATCTCGTCGATCGGGGAACCGCCGTCGGACCAGTCGGAGTGGGTGTGGCAGTCGCCGCGCAGCGCTGCCCGCAGGGCGACGGCACGCTCGTCGGTGCGAGCCTCGTCCCCGGTCGGCAGCTTCGTGCCACCGCCGGTCTCGTCCTCGACGCGACGCAGGTACGCAGGTTCCTCGCCGCGGATGGACTCGGCGATGACCGCGGCGGTCTTCTCACCTATGCCGGGTAGTTCCCGCAACGTCCCGGCGCCCGCGCGCTCGGCCAGTTCGCCGGCCAGCAAACCGGTCAGCGTCGCGGCCGCGCCTCGGAATGCCTTCACCCGGTAGGACGGCTGGTTCGAGCGCTCCAGCAGGAACGCGATCCGACGCAGGTCGTCGACGGGGTCACGGGACGGGGCGGCCATGACGGCCATCTTTGCAGCCCCGAACGCTTTTGGCCGCCCGCCGTCAGATAGCGGGCTGGGCGGCCAAAACCGTCTGGATTCGGCGCCGGAGCGAGGCGGCGTCGAGCCCGTACGCGGTGTCGTGCTCCGCGGGCGAGCCGTAGTGACGTAGCTCGACGGCGGGCACCCCGATGCCGATCGAGCGATGCGGCAGGTGCCGCAGCGCAGCGGCAACGAACGGCACCGATGTCCCTTCCCGGTAAGGCTCGACGAGCACCACCACCGGCGCGCCGAGCGTTGCCAAGAGCGTTCGCCCGTCGAACGGCCGGACCGTTGTCGCATAGAGCACGGTCACATCGAGGCCGGCCACCGCTTCGAGCGTGCGATCCAGCATCGGCCCGACCGCGAGGACGGTGCCCGCCGAGCCACGCCGGACGACCTCGAACCGGCCCGGATCCACCTCGCGGGCGGCGGCGTTCGCCTGCGTCGAGAGCCGCAGGTAGACCCGGTCTTCACCGCTGATCGCCTGGCGCAGCAGCGGCCCCACTTCGCCGGCATGACCCGGTACGTACACCGTCCAGCCGGGCAACGTGTCCAACAGCGCCACGTCCGCCGGCGCTTGATGAGTTCGGCCGGAGACACTCCGGTCGTAGGAGGCGCCGATCGAGACGAGCACGGCGCCGACGTCCTGGTGGCCCAGGTCCAGCTTGATCTGCTCGAACGGTCGCTCGACGAGGAACGGGGCGTACGTGTGTGCCACCGGACGCATGCCGGTCAGAGCCAGCCCACCGGCGACCCCGATCATTAGCTGCTCTCGGATGCCGGTGTTGATCACTCGATCCGGGTGCCGCTCAGCTGCATCGACGAAGGCATCCGCGCTGATCTCGGCCAGCACCAACGCGACGCGCGGATCCACATCGAGCGTGCCACGCATGACGTCGTTGAACTCGTCGCGCATCGTCGTTGTCATCAGGCTGCCACCTCCGCAACGACTACCTTCGGACGATTGCCGACCGGCGCCTCGAAGGCGGCTGCCAATGCATCGTGATCGCGTCCGTCGACGGTGTGAGTAGCCCATCCGGCGACCCCGAACCAGGCGGCGATCCCGCCGCGCCAACCGTGTCGACCTGACGCATTGTCGACGGCGACGACAGTCAGGCCGGCCAGCGCGACCGCGCCGGCGTAGGCGATCGCTTCGTGGTTGCTGCCCTCGTCCAGTTCGCCGTCGCCGATCAGGCAGAACACCCGCGCCGAGCGACCGGTCGCGCGCAGCCCGTGCGCCATGCCGACCGAGAGCGGCAGGCCGTGCCCCAGGGAACCACTGCCGATCTCCGCGCCGCTGACCAGCACCCGGTCCGGATGACCGCCGAGCGGCGAGTCGAACTGCTGGAGGGTCGGCAACACCGCCGGGTCGAGGAACCCCTTCGCGGCAAGGACGGCGTAGAACGCGCTCGGCGCATGTCCCTTCGACAACACGAACCTGTCCCGGTCGGGATCGTCCGGACGATCCGCGTCCACAGTGAGGATGCGGTCGTACAGCACCCACAACACGTCGAGGGTGGACGGGCGGGTCACCTCGTCGCCGGGCATCGATGCGAGCAACCGCGGCAACTCGTGATAGCCGTAGTGCCGCCGGGTGGGGACCTCGGTCGCAGTCATGCTGGTCAGTCTCTGACTTCAAGTGAACTTGAAGTCAACTCCGGGGCCAGCCTTAATTCACAACGCTACTGACGAATCCGAACCCGATTGTTCCGCGGATTATGCTCCAGCTCGACCAGACCGAGCTCCTCCAGCAACGGCGGGACGTACATCGCGAACCTGCCGCGGTAGCCCTTGCGCAGGCCGTACCAATCGCCGATCGGATTGTCGCTGCTGCGTGCCCAGGCCTCCAGCGTGCCTTCGGCAGCGGGCTTCTGCTCGTCTACGGCGCCGAGCGGCATCCAATCGCCGTGCGCGGTAAGCATCACCACCGTGTCGTCGATGCAGCGGACGTCATAGGCCAGCCGAGTAGCGCCGACCTGACACATCAATTGGGCTGGCTCGGTGGCATCGTCGCGGTACATCTCGTAGGCCGAACTACCCGGTGGCGTGTGCAACCTCCAGGGGTCGTCCTTGGTGCCGGCCATGACCGCTCCCCCCGTGGTGACGCACCATGATCCTCGCCGGACCGGGCGCCGGGAAGACCCCGCGCGTGGCAGGCTGCTCGTCGTGGGTGACGTCGAGGAGGAGACGATCCGGCGGATCGAGAGATCCTCCGGCGCGCTGGCGACACAGAGCGTGGCGAAGATGGACGACACGCTCGCCTGGTTCCGCGCGTTGCCGGCCAACCAGCGCAGCTGGGTCACCCTCGTCGCGCAGGCCGGGGTGAGCAGCTTCGTCGAATGGATGCGCTCCCCTACCGACGCGATGAGTCTGGCCACCGACGTCTTCGGCGCGGCACCGCCAGAGCTCACCCGCACCGTGTCACTGCGCCAGACCGTCGAGATGGTCCGGGTGATGGTCGGTGTCGTGGAGGAGCGGGTGCCGTTGCTGGCCGCGCCCGGCGACGAGATCGAGGTTCGTGAGTCGATGCTGCGGTTCTCCCGGGAGATCGCGTTCGCCGCGGCCCGGGTCTACGCCGGCGCCGCGGAGAGCCGCGGCGCCTGGGATGCCCGATTGGAATCACTGGTCATCGACGGGCTCGTCCGCGGCACTGACACGAGCGAGTCCGCGCCGTCCAGCCAGGCGGCCGCGCTCGGCTGGCACCGCGCGGGATCCGTCGCCGCGATCGTCGGCGGAGCGCCCGACCTGGATCCGACCGCGACCCTGGAACTGGTGCACCGCACGGCCCGCCGGCTGAAGTTGGACTGCATGGCCGGGGTGCATGCCGACCGGCTGGTGGTCGTCGTCGGTGGCGTATCGGCTGACGTCGACGTATCGGCCTCGTTCCTGGACGTGTTCGCTGCGGAGGAGCCGGTCGTCGCGGGACCACTCGTCGTGGACATCGCGGCCGCGGGCGACTCGACCCGCGCCGCGTTGAACGGTCTCTCGGTGGTGGCGGCGTGGCCGGCTGCCCCGCGGCCGGTGGCAGCCGATGAACTGCTCGCCGAGCGCGCCCTGTCCGGCGAGGCGGCGGCCCGGCATCACCTGGTCCGCTCGGTCTACGCCCCACTACTGGCCGCCGGTGACACGTTGCTGAGCACGATCGACGCCTACTTCGACGGCGGCAGCTCGCTGGAGGCGACCGCCCGGGCCCTGTTCGTGCACCCGAACACGGTCCGTTACCGGCTGCGCCGGGTGGCCACCGTCTGCGGGCTGTCGCCGACCCAGCCCCGTGAGGCCTACACGATCCGCATCGCGATCGGCCTCGGCCGACTGAGCGCGGCGGGCTAAAGGAACCGGGCGCGCAGGTCCGGACGCAGCCAGGCGGCCGGCGAGGAAATGGCCAGCCCTCCGTCGACGGGCAACGTGACCCCGGTGATGAAACTCGCAGCTGACGATGCAAGGAATGCCACGGCAGCGGCCACCTCCTCGGGCCGGCCGACCCGCCCCAGCGGATAACCGTCGGCAACCCCAGGCAGCTCGGCATTCCCGATCATCCCGGGAGCGACCGCATTCACCCTGATGCCAGCGGGTCCGTACTGCAGTGCCAACTGCCGGATCAGCCCTTCCACCCCGGCTTTGGCGGCGGCATACCCCGGCAGGCTCGGAGCGGCCAGCGTCGCGTTCACCGACGTGATGGCCACGATGCTCGACCCGGCGCCGAGCAACCGCAGGGACTCCCGGGCCACCCAGAACGCGCCGTCCAGAGTGCTCGCGACGGCGGTATGCCACTGCTCGTCGGTCGTTTTTACCGCGGAAGCTACCGGCATGACCGCGGCGGCAAGAATGATCACGTCCAGCCGGCCCAGCACCTCGGCGGCGTAGCGAACGGCCCGCGCAGCACTCTGCGGTTTCGCCAGGTCGACGACGAGATGCTGGGCGAACACCGGAGCGTCGCACGATTCCAGCGAGGCGCCGACGACGCGGTCACCGGACGCAGCGAACTCGGCGGCGACAGCCAACCCGATCGGGCTGCTCGCGCCGGCGACGAAGACGCCCCGGGTCACTGCGGCGAACCGCCTAGACCGAGGTCGTCGAGCAGGTCCGCGAGCCAGCGACTGGCCGACTCGTCCAGCGGTTGCGCCGGCGCGCGCACCGTGGCCGTCGCGATCAAACCGCGGGCCACCATCACCTGCTTGTGCACTGCCCAGGCCAGCCCCGGCTGAAGCCCGAACCGGATCAACGGCAGCAGCGCAGTGAAGCCGGCCCGGGCGCCGGCGCGGTCGCCGGTCACGAAGGCGTCGAGCACCGGGCGCAACAGGTCGGTGAACTCGCCGGCCGGCATGGTGCCGACTGCTCCTCGGTCGTACTCCTCCAGGCAGAAGAGTGCGTTCTGGCCGCCGAACACGTCGAACCCGGCCGGCGCGGCTGCAACGAGGTCAGCCACCTTCGGCGTCGTCGGCTGCGTCTCCACCTTCACCGAGTCGACCCCGTCGACCTCGGCCAGCCGGGTGATCAGCTCCACGCTCATCGACACCCGAGAGTTCCCCGGGGCGTCCTGCACCATGACCGGTACTCCGGCGGCGGCAACGGCGGCATAGAAGTCGACCAGCTGGTCCGGACTCGGCGCCACCATGTGGGGCGGGAGCACCATGAGCGCGGCGGCCCCACCATCTGCGGCGCGGTCCGCGAGCTCAACGGCCTCGCCTGTCCCGGTGGCCGACACTCCGGCCACTATCGGGAACGGGTCCGGTACGGCAGCTCGCACGGTCTTCAGTATCTCCGCGCGCTCGACCGTAGTGAGGCTGAAACCCTCCGACGCGTGACCGAACAGCGCGACCCCGTCGGCGCCGGCGCCGACCTGAAACTCGGTCAGGGTGGTCAGCGAGCGAAGATCCACCTCGCCGTCCTCGGTGAACGGTGTCGCCAGCACCGGGATGAGCCCACCAATGCGCATCGCTGCGGCCCTCATCCGATCACCGCAGCCTGCACGGCGGCCTCGTCCACCTCGACGCCCAACCCCGGGCCGTCAGGAAGGACGAAGCCGGCGCCACCGCGTTCGACGGGTGCACGCAGAATGCCGTTGCCAACCGGCGTGGTATCCGGTTGGAACTCGAACACGGCCAGGTTCTCGACAGCGGCTGCCACGTGCAGCCCAGCCGCCAACACGACACCGAGGCCCACCGAGTGATGCGGCGCGACCGGCACGAAGGCCGCCGACGCCAGACCAGCGATGACTATCGCTTCGGTGATTCCGGTGCGTCCGACGTCGGGCTGAGCGATGTCCATACCACGGGCAGCGAACCACTGCGCGAACTCGAACCTGTTGCGCAACGTCTCGCCGACGGCGATAGGCGTGATCACATCAGCAGCGAGTTCGCGGTGCCCGGCGAGATCCTCCGGTTGTAGGGGTGCCTCGAGGAACCAGGCGCCTCGCTCATCCAGCGCCCGGCCGAGTCGGGTCGCCTCGGATCCGGTGTACGCCCAATGCGCGTCGACGGCGATCTGCAGGTCCGGATGCACGGCTGCGACGGCGTCGAAGGTGGCCAGGTCAGCGGCCACCCCCTGGCCTAGATGCAGCTTCACTCGGCGCTGTCCGTCGGCCACCCACGAGGCCATCAGCTCTACGCGGGCCGCATCGTCCGGACGCGGCAGGCCGGATATGTAGTACGGGATCTGCCGCCGGAACGCACCACCGAGGAGATCGGCCACTGGTAGCCCCGCCGCGCGCCCGGCGAGGTCCCACAGAGCGACGTCGACGGCCGCCAGCGCGTCGGCCTGGTGCCCGACGAGGTGGCCACGCTCGCGCATCAGACCGCTCAACCGGCTGGCCAACGGCCGCACCGCAGTCGGATCCTCACCCAGCAGCGCCGGGGTGAGCAACAGATCCACGACAGCGGCGCTGATTTGCGGACCAACCGGCGCCAGCGCTTCACCCCAGCCGACCAGTCCGTCGTCGGTAGTTATCTTGACCAGCATCGACTCGAATCCGGCCGAGTAGAGGCTGCGCCAGGGCGCCCGGGTGAAGTAGGCCGTCGCGGTCCCGTCCGGCGGCGTACCGAGATAGCTGGCTTCCGCCTGCACTCGCACCGGATAAGTCCGGACCTCCGCGATTTTCACTCGCCACCGCCCTCTCATTATGGATGTCAAGTTGCAGGAATCGAGCATTCCATCATGGTTTCTGGTTGACGCCTTGCAGCAGTATGCCTATCGTCAGTCCACGTTGGCAACCTCATCGCAATCGTGGAGACACATGCCTGTCGAGAACGTGCCCAACCAGAGCGTGGAACGTGCCGCCGCGCTGCTTCAGGCGATGGCCGACGATCACCGCGCGTTGCGTGCCTCGGATCTGGCCACCGCCGCCGGAGTCGGACTGTCCACCGCATCGCGCCTGCTGGCGACCCTCGAGTCACTGCGATTCGTCGAGCGCGATCCGGCTACATCGACCTACCGGCTGGGCGCAGTAGCCCTGAGCATCGGCGGAGCTGCGGCCAACCAGTCCCCCGTCTATCGCGAGGCACGCCAACACATGCAGAACCTCGCCAGTAGCCTCGGCCTGGGAGTCAACCTGGCCCAACGGCAAGACGATCACCTGCAGTACCTGTTCAATACCGAAGGATGGCTGGCGCCACGGTCGTTCACCCTGACCGGAACCCGCAATCCGCTGCACGCCACCGGCTTGGGCAAGTCCTTACTTGCCGGGCTGGACGCCGCGAGCCGCCGCGCACTGCTCACGGAGGAATCACTGACCGCGTTCACCGCGCGGACCCTGACCACGCACGATGCCCTCGACGCCGCGGTCAATTCCGTGCTCGATCGTGGCTACGGCACCGAGGTCGAGGAACTGGCCCGGGGCCGCGCCTGCGTCGCCGCACCCATCCGCGATCGCAGCAACGACGTCGTGGCCGCCGTGTCGATCTCGGGACCGCTCTCCGCAGTCAACCTGGACACCCGCCAAGACGAACTCGGTCAGGCCGTCGTCGAACTGGCCGACACGATCAGTATCGCGCTCGGATACCGCGCTGTCGCACTCCCGTTGCACGCGATGAGTGCAGCGGCCGAGGAGTCGACCGGATGACAACGCTCACCGCGCCACCGCGAAAAGGCCGGTTGTCCCGACCGGATCAGCGCGGCGACATCGGTTTCGCGTTCGTACTCATCCTGCCCGGGCTTGCCCTGTTCCTGGCGATCGTCGCGTACCCGTTAGTGGCTTCGATCGTCTCCGGATTCTTCAAGCAGAGCCTGGTCATCCCGGGTCGCAAGTTCATCGGTCTACAGAACTTCCGCACCGTGCTCGACGGCAGCTTCTGGCCCGACCTGCAGCGCACGATCATCTTCACCGTAGGGGCCACGGCGCTGCCGTTCCTGCTCGGTCTGGGGTTGGCGCTGGCCCTGAACGTCAACCTCCGTGGTCGCGCGGCGCTGCGCGGGCTGTTCCTGATCCCGTGGGTGGTGCCCAGCGTTGTCGTGTCATTTCTGTGGCTGTGGATCTTCAACGCCAACTACGGAGTGCTCAACGGTCTGCTGCTCAAGCTCCATCTGATCGATTCGAGCGTCGCCTGGCTGGGTCAGCCACATACGGCGATGCTCGCGGTGATCATCGCGAAGAGCTGGGCGAGCTTTCCGTGGATGATGGTCATGCTGCTGGCCGGCATGCAGACCGTTCCTGGCGAGCTCTACGAGGCCGCCGCAATGGACGGGGCCGGCTCGATCCAACGGTTCCGCGCGATCACCGTTCCGCACCTGCGGCCTATCGCCGGCATCGTCCTGCTGCTGGAGTTCATCTGGAACTTCCAGCACTTCGACACCATCTTCGTGCTCACCGGAGGCGGCCCAGCGAAAGCGACCACAACGCTGGCCGTCGACCTCTACCAGACCGCCTTCACCGGCTTCGATGTCGGCAAGGCAGGCGCACTGGGCGCTCTGTGGATGCTGATGCTGATGGTCCTGACCGTGGCCTATGTGCAGTTCAGCGAACGAGGGTCTAGCTGATGCCGACCGCCACCACCCACCCCGGAAGGATCATTTCGGACGCGCCTGTCGAACCGACTCCCCGGCGGCGAGCGCGTCGACAGTTACGAACGGACATCCGACGCCAACGCATAGTTGCCTGGGCAGCGATCGTGGTCATCGGCTGCTTCGGACTGTTGCCGGTGTACTGGCTGCTGGTCACGTCCCTGACACCGGACGGCGAGGTATTTCAATTCCCGCCGCGGTTCTTCCCGACCTCGGTGACGATCAGCCACTTCACCGGGCTGACCCACAACTCACAACTGCTGCGCTACCTGGTGAACAGCGCGATCGTCTCGGTGGTGACAGCACTGCTGAGCGTCGTGGTGTCCGCTTACATGGCGTACTCCTTCTCGAAATTCCGCTATCCCGGACGCAAGGCGCTGATGTACTCGGTTCTGGCCTCGCAGATGTTCCCGCAAGCATTGCTTCTGGTGACCCTGTACGCCCTGTTCAACGCCTACGGCCTGCTCAACACCTACCTGGCGCTGATCCTGTCGTTCAGCACATTCACGTTGCCGCTGTGCGTGTGGATGCTGAAAGGCTTCTTCGACGGCATCTCCGACTCACTGATCGAGTCGGCGCGGATCGATGGCGCGTCCCGGTGGCGGACCCTGCACTCGGTGGTGCTCCCCCTCACCCGGCCCGGTCTCATCGCGGCAGGACTGTTCGCCTTCGTCCGCGGCTGGAACGACTTTATCTTTGCGCTCACCCTGTCCGGGCCGAAGACACAGACCCTGCCACCCGGCCTGGTGAACACCTACATCGGCGAATTCCAGACCTCCTGGGCCGATCTGATGGCCGCCTCCCTCGTCGTCTCGATCCCTGTCGTTCTCGCGTTTACATTCCTCCAGCGCTATCTGGTCGCTGGACTCGCCTCCGGAGCGGTCAAGGGCTGACCGAGCCCGCCACTCCATTCACGATCGGAAGGAAACTATGAGCACCGACATCACTCGACGGTCCATGCTCGGCCTCCTCGGTGCTGCCGGCGGCCTGGGCGTGCTGGCCGCCTGCGCCCCTGGAGGCGGGGGCAAGAACAAGGGCGACACCACGTCGACCAAGTTCGGGTTCACCGCCTGGTCGCTGAACGAGGCAGCCACGAAGGACACGCTCAACTCCCTCGTCGATTCCTGGGCGGCCTCGAACAAGGCAACGCTGTCGAAGGCGTCCTACCCGTATAACAACTATCTGAGCCAGCTGACCCTGAAGATGAACGGGGGCGAGCTGTCCGGTCTGGTGCAGATGGACATCGCCTGGCTGGGCTCCATCGCCGCGCTGGGCAAGCTGGCCGATCTCGGCAGCACTGCCGGCAAGAACGGCTACACGCCTGCGGCATTGAGCAGCGGCCAGGTGAACGGCAAGCAATATGGCCTGCCATGGAGTACTGCCTCGATCGGTCTCACCGCGAACCAGGACTTCCTTGACAAGATCGGTGCGAAGACGATGCCGGCGACCATCGACGACTTCGAGGCGATGCTCAAGGAACTCAAAGGACTCGGCGTCATCCCGTATGCAGCATCGACGAAGGTCACCCAGCTCAAGGACATCGAGCCGTGGATCTGGACCTTCGGCGGGACGATCATCCAGGACGGCAAGGTCACCCTCGGTGACGCCGGCAGCGTCGACGCGGTGACATTCTACAAGAAACTGTACGACCAGAAACTGATCGCCGCGGATGTCGACCGATTCGACGCTCGCGCCTTGTTCGCGCAGAAGAAAGCCGCGATCTACGAGGACGCGATCAGCGGCCGGAGTGCGGTGGCTGCAGCGTCCAGCGACAAGCAACTCAGCGCCAAGGTGACGCCGTTCGCGCGTCCGGTGGTGCACGCCGGCGACGAGCCCCAGGCATTGCTGTGGGGCCACGCGCTCGTGGTGTTGCAGGGCACGGGTGCGGACAAGGCCACCGAGTTGGGCACCTGGTTGACCACCGACACGCCCACCATCACCGCCTGGTTCTCGAAGGCATCGCTCCCGCCGGCAACCACCAAGGGATTGGCCCTGTCGCAGGTCTCCGGCGACAAGTTCGTCAGTACCTGGTCGGACACGATCACCAAGACCGCCAAACCTGGGCCGTTCTGGAGCTACACCAAGGGGGCCCAGATGGACACAGCGCTGGCCACCCAGGTCCAAGCAGTGCTGACCGGGCAGACCACGCCGAAGAAAGCTATGGACCAAGCGGCATCCGATATCAAGGCGCTGATGTCCTGACGATGTCCGACAGTCACCTTATGGACTCGCTCCGCCTGGCCGTCGACCAGGCCTTGGCATACCCCTACAAATTGTGGGGGTACGGCGAGGGCCCGGCGCTGCTCGGTGTGCTTCGAGCGGTCGAGTCCCTGCAGCGGCCGGATCTCGTCGACGCCGTTGCCGACATCGTCACCCCGTCGCTATCCGCGGCAGCCGATGAGGAGATCGATCACCTCATCCCGGTCGAGACACTGCTCTTCTTGCATCGGCTGCAACCGGCTGTCAAGGTCCAGGACGCGGCGGACCGGTTCGTGAACGCAGTGGCCGGCGCGGTCCGCCCGGTCATCGGCAGACCGCAGGTCCATCGACCCCACCACTCGGTGCTGGGCCGGACAATCTGGGTCGACTGCTTGCACACCGACGGTCCGGGCCTCGCCGCCGCCGGCCGGGTCGACGCCGCCTGCGCGGTGGCCCGCGACGCTGTTCTTGCCCTGCAGGACGGCAGCGGCCTGTTTAGCCACGGCTACCGCGTCGATACCGGTCTGGCCAACGGCGTGCACTGGGCGCGCGGGCAAGGGTGGGCCCTCTACGGACTGGTCGGTCTGCTGCGCTATGAACCACCGCACGCCGAGGTCCTGACCGATTCGCTGGCCCGCCTGATCGGCGCGCTGGCCGAGCAGGAGACGGACGGACGGTGGCACACGATCGTCGACGACGCCGAGAGCCCTGCGGAGGCCAGTCTGACTGCGATGGTGGCCGGAGCGCTCGGCGGTGCCCGCACTCAGAGTGCCTTTCCGGCCGAGTGGCAGGCGATGGCCGATCGCGCGCTGAGTGCAACCCTGGCCGGCATTCGACCGGACGGCTCGCTACCGGTCAGCGCGGCCACCCCGGTCGGGGATGCCGCTGCCTACTACGAACCGGCGAGCGGCGTGTTCCCGTGGGGTCAGGGGCCACTCATCGATGCGCTGCTGGTCGCGCTGGGCAGGCAGTCATGAAAATCGTTCGCGTGGAGGCCATCCCGCTCCGGGCCGAGCCGCAGGAGATCTATTGGGGCGCCCGGACGTGGAGTGCCGATCGGGGTGCCACGCTGAGCGGGTACCCGCCACAGCAGCGGCGGCGATACGTCTACTCCGAGACGATCGACACCTGCTTGGTCCGCGTCGAGACCAGCGACGGCGTGATCGGCTGGGGTGAGAGCAAGGCACCCGTGGCACCCGAGGTCGCCGCCGAGATCGTCAACCAGCTCCTCGCCCCAGTGGCGCTCGGCAGCTCGCTCACCGACATCGCGGTGACCTGGGAACGGATGTACGCAGGGATGCGGGTTCGCGGCCACGCGTCGGGCTTCTGGCTCGAGGCGCTCGCCGGCGTCGACATCGCGTTGTGGGACGCCTGGGCGCGGACCCTTGGCCAGCCGGTACACGTACTGCTGGGTGGTGCGTTCCGCACGGACGTGCCGGTCTACGCGTCGGGCATCCCGGCTCGTCGGATCGCGGCAGACCCCTCGGCCGCCGAAGCCATCCGCACGGAGGCAGACCGGCTCGTGGCAGCGGGCTGGACAGCGATCAAGGTCGCGATCGGCATCGACCCGGAGGCGGATCTCGATTCGGTGCGCATCGTCTCCGAGGCGCTCGGCGCCAACGGGACGGTGTTCGCCGACGCAGCCGGCGCGTATGACGTCCGGCAGGCGCTGCACGTCGGTCGGGGCCTCGAAGAGCTCGGCGTGGGCTTCTTCGAGATGCCGGTTCCGCCGGAGAACATCGACGGATACCGCTCTTTGGCCGCTCGTCTGGACATCCCGCTGGCGCTGGACTCGCTGGCCACCCGGGCGCAGAGCCTGGAGTTCCTGCGAGCCGGTGCCCTGCACATCCTGCAGCCGGACGTGTGCCGGGCCGGCGGCATCACTGAGACGATGCGGATCGCCGCGCTGGCCGACAGCTTCGGCGCGATCGCCACGCCACACATCAGCATCGGATCGGCCGTGCATTTCGCCGCGAGTCTGCAGTGCGCGGCCGCGATACCGAACCTGCAGATCATGGAGCACTGGATCGGCACCAATCCGTTGGCCGCCGTCGCCGCGGATCTCGACGTCCCCACTGGCAGTGTGCGTCGCGTGCCGACGACCCCGGGCCTCGGGATCGAAGTCGATGAGGCGGTCGTGGTGAGTCTGCGCAGCCATCGATGACGAGGCTCGAGTGGGCGACGGTTCCAGGTCCTCGGCACGAACTGGCCGAGGAGCCGACCTTCGACCCTGCTGGCGATCGCATCGTGTGGGTCGACGTGCCGCGTGGCGAGATCTGGTCGCGCCCGGCCGGCGACGACGCCGCGTCGGCGACGCTGCTGCACCGACTCGATCCGCCGATCTCCGCTGCACGCCCAGTCGGCGAGGGTGTGCTCGTTGCATCGCGGATGGACCTGCTCGTGCTCGGCAACGACGGCGGTAAGACCATGCTCGCGACGATTCCCCGCGATCCGCTGCGATGGCAGGTGAACGGACTGGTCGTGCGGCCGGACGGTTCGGTGCTCGCCGGGCTGTTGTCTCGCGACCGCTCGGAGATCGGCGAACTGGTACTGGTCGAAGCCGGCGAGACCACCCGCGTGGTCGCCGACGTGCAGGCGGCCAATGGCTTGTGTCTCGACCCGGCATCTGGCGACGTCTGGCAGGTCGACACCTATGCCCGCACATTAACCCGCTACACCGCGGACACTTTCGACGGCACTCTGGTGACTCGGTTCGACGGGCTCCCGGGCCGACCCGACGGCGCTTGCGTCACCGACGACGGCGATCTCTGGGTCGCCATGTGGGACGGCGCCGCCGTGGTCCGCATCGACGCCGGCTGCACGGTGCTCGATGTGCTTCAGACACCCGTATCCCGGCCCACCTGCCCGTTGTTCGTCGGCAACCGGCTGTACGTCACCACCGCTGCCAGCCCGTCGCGCTCCAGCCTCGACGGGCGGCTCATACACAGCGCCCTTGACCCCCAACAGTAAGGACCTGCACATGCCCAACAGATCTCGAGTCGGCCGGGCACTTGCCACGGCCGTACTCCTGTGCGCCGGCCTCGTCGCTGGCGCCGCACCCGCTGGCGCCGTCGGCACCCAAGGTCCCATCGAGACCGTCTCGACCGCCGTCGACAGCAGCAACGCCGCCGGATGGTGGTCGCCGATCGAAAGGTTCGGCAACTACACGTTCATGGCGTACGACACCGACATCCCCGGCGACGCCCCACATCACAACGTCTGGGTCGCCCGCCGCAATCCTGACGGCACCTTTCTCCGCGGCTGTCTGAAGACCACGACGGGTGCATGCTCGGTGGTCGCCGACGACTCCGGGCACAACGATCCGTCGCTGCACGTCGACGGGGACGGCTACGTGCACGTCTTCGCGAACATGCACAACAACGCGTGGATCTACTACCGTTCAACCACCACGCTGGATCCGACGACGCTGGTGAACAGCTCGAGCACGATGCCCGATCAGGGCTCGGTGTTCACCTACCCGACCCTCTCCCGCTCACCGAACGGTGATCTCTGGCTGATCATCCGGGCCCGGTTCGGCTCAGGCAACGACCAGACCTGGGGAGAAGGCCGCCTCTACCACTGGAACAACGCCACAAACGTGTGGACGCTGGCGACGGTCTTCGCCAAGCAGTCCGGCGCCACCGTCTATCCCGACCAGGTGACCACCACCGCCGACGGCGACGTGCACATCACCTACGAATGGTGCTACGCCAGCGCGGGTGGGCTTAGGCACCAGGGCTCCTACCTGCGCTATCGCCCGAGCACCGGCACCATCTACACCGCGGCGGGCAACGCACTGAGTGCTCCGGCCACCACGACGACCCCGAATGTCGTCTACCGGCCGCTGGCCGCCGGTGAGACCGGCGCGAACGACGCCGGCGACGGCACCACGGGCATCGGCTTGCAGACCACCAAGCTGGCGATGCATCCGACCGGGACCGGCTACGTGCCGATCGCGGTGTACCGCTACCGGAGCACGACGACCGGCAACTTCAAGGTCTACCGGGCGACGTGGGGCACCACTAGCTGGAGTTCGGCGCAGGTCTACGGCGGGGAGTACGACACCACCGCCGCGCTGAGCATCACCGATGACGGCATAACCAAACGCATCTATTACGTCAAGAAGGACACCGTCGAGACGAACAATGCGTGGGTCAGCGAGAGCGTCGACGCTGGGCCTTTCACCGAACGTGCGCTCGCTCCCGGCAAGGCGATCCACCGGCTGTCGGTCGTCCCGACCAGCGACGGCACGGATCAGATCTACCTGACCACGGCCAACGGGCCGAACAGTGGGCCACCCGGGCAGCTGTATTACACGACCCTCACCCGATAGCCATCAACCATCGGCCCGGGCGGACTCAGCGTTCCGCCCGGGCCGGCTCGCACCGAACGAATCAGCCACCGTCACTAGGAGCCAGCATGCCTCGCCTTCCGCGCTGAATCGTCGCCGCTTCGCACCTACGCCGCTACGTGGCGGCGAGCGCAGCAGTGGTCCGGACCAGCGGTTCCTCCCCGGCGCAGGTCGTGTCTGGGAGATTTCCTCCAGGGGTACCGGGTTAACGAGGGGCAGCATCAGCAAGTCTTTGTAGGTATCCTCCAAACGTGGACGGGACAACGCTGTGCGAGATCGGCTCGCGCGGCGGTCGGTATCCGCGGGACGGTTGTGGGGTGCTAGCCGTCCTCGCCCCGGGTCAGGGTTCGCAGACCCCCGGAATGCTCTCCCCCTGGCTGGACCTGCCCGGAGTCGAGCAGCAGATCGCCGAGTTCAGTGACCTGGCCGGCCTGGACCTGCGCCGCCTGGGCACCACGGCCGACGCGGCGGAGATCAAGGACACGGCAGTCACCCAGCCACTGATCGTGGCCCTCGGTCTGGTCGCTGCCGGCCAACTCAACCTCCAGGGCGACGGCGTGGTCGTCGCCGGGCACAGTGCCGGGGAGCTGACCGCAGCGGCGGTCTCCGGGGCGATCGGGGCCGCCGACGCGGTCGCCTTCGCTGCCCGGCGCGGCGCGGAGATGGCCGCGGCCTGCGCGCTGACGCCGACCGGGATGTCCGCGCTGCTCGGAGGCGATCCCGATGAGGTCGTTGCGGCGATCGCCGCAGGCGGTCTCACCGCCGCCAACCGAAACGGCGCCGGCCAGGTCGTCGCCGCCGGCTCGCTGGACGCGCTCGCCGAACTGGCCAAGAACCCGCCGAACGGCGCCCGGGTGCGCCCGCTACCGGTCGCCGGCGCCTTCCACACCCACTACATGGGCCCTGCCGAAGAGGCGCTCGCCGACTTCTCGCAGTCGCTGAACGCGCGCAATCCGGAGCAGATGTTGCTGTCGAACGCCGACGGCGCATCGATGATGACCGGCCACGATGTACTCGGCCGGTTGGTCCGCCAGGTGACCCGCCCGGTGCGGTGGGACCTATGCCTGGACACGCTGCGTCACCTCAAGGTCACCGTCGCCATCGAGCTCCCACCGGCCGGAGCGCTGACCGGGATCGCCAAGCGGGAGCTGCCCGGGGTGCAGCTTCTCGCATTGAAGTCGCCCGACGACCTGGCGGCTGCCCGCGCGGCGGTCGGCTCGGTGTCCCACGACGGCCAGGGTGAGCACACTGTGGACTTCCAGATCGTGGTCAGCCCGGCGAAGGGGATCTTCCATCCGGCGCCGGACGCGGTGGAGGGCGAACTCGTCCGACGGGGCGCCCGGATAGGCACCATCGCGACGAACCGCGACGAACACGCGGTCGTCGCAGGCAGCGCCGGCGTGCTGGCCGAGTGGCTCAAGCACGACGGTGACATCGTGGGCGCCGGCCTCCCGGTCGCCCGCGTCCAGACTGGTTCGGAGGACTGATGACGACGTTGCCCGCCGCACAGCCGAGCGCACGGCACACCCGCATCCTCGGCCTCGGCCACTACCAACCCGCACAGGTCGTCACCAATCAGGATCTGATCGACCGCGGCGTCGACACCGACGACGAGTGGATCCGCTCCCGGGTGGGCATCGCCGAGCGTCGGTACGCCGCGCCCGACGAGACCGTCGTCGATCTGGCCGAGCAGGCCGGCAGCAAGGCGCTGGCCAACGCCGGCGTCGCCACCGACGACGTAGATCTCGTCATCGCCGCAACCTGCACGATGCCGTCGCCGGTGCCGGCCTGCGCGCCGCAATTGGCCGCCCGGCTCGGCATCCAGGCGCCCGGCGCCTTCGACGTCAACTCCGGCTGCGCGGGCTTTGCCTATGCCCTGAACTCGGCGTCGGCTGCCGTCATCGCCGGCCAGGCGAAGACCGTGCTGGTCGTCGCCGCCGAAAGATTCTCCGGCTGGCTCGACTTCACCGACCGGTCCACCTGCATCATCCTCGGCGACGGTGCCGGTGCTGCCGTCGTCGGCGGGGCCACCGAGCCAGGCATCGGGCCGGTCGTCTGGGGCAGCGATGGTGACCTGTCCGAGAAGGTCGTGATCAACCCGTCGACCGGCTTCTTCGAGCAGGACGGGCAGGCGGTGTACCGCTGGGCGACAACCCGGATGGTGCCGATCGCGCTCGAGGCCTGCGCCCGGGCCGGGGTCGACCCCTCCGAGCTCGCCGCGTTCGTGCCGCACCAGGCGAACCTGCGGATCATCGAAATGATCGCCAAGAAGCTGGGCGTGCCCAGCGACCGGGTCGCTCGCGACATCGTCGAGTCCGGCAACACCTCGGCGGCGACGATCCCTCTGGCGCTGTCGAAGATGGTCGCCCGCGGCGATATCCCGTCCGGCGCGCCGGTACTCATCCTCGGATTCGGTTCTGGTCTGGCCTTCGCCGGCCAGGTCGTCCTCGCGCCGTAACTTTTTTCCAGCGTCGCCACCCGGCGGCGCAGCACGACCGGCAGTCCAAGGTGGGCGGCCGACATTCAGAGAGAGGACGGGCCCGTGGCATCAGCCGACGAGATCCGTGCAGGACTGGCAGAGATCCTCAACGAGGTCGCCGACGTTGCTCCGGACCAGGTCGCCGACGACAAGTCGTTCACCGACGACCTCGACGTCGACAGCCTCAGCATGGTCGAGGTGGCGATGGCCGCCGAGGAGAAGTTCGGCGTGAAGATCCCCGACGACGAGCTGCCGAAGCTCAAGACCGTGGGCGACGCCGTCTCCTACATCGCCAGCAACGAGTCCGCCTGATCCCCGTACGCCGAGGAGCCCGATGATGACTGTGCGATGCGCGGAACACCGACGTTCTCGCGCCGACCGTAGGTCCAGGCGCGTACGTGCACCCCACGAAGACGCTCCGCAAAGAGCACTCCGCGTCTTCGCAGGGACCCCGCCGACTGAGCTTGCGAAGGCGGCGTCATGAGCAGAGACGACATTGTTGTTACGGGTATCGGCGCGACGACTCCGCTCGGAGGTGACGTCAAGGCGACCTGGGACGGGATGCTGAACGGCCGGTCCGGGGTGGCTTCACTCACCGAGGAGTGGGCTGCTGAGCTGCCGGTGCGGTTCGCCGCAAGGATGGCCGTCAACCCGGCCGATCTTATCCCCCGCGCGCAGGCCCGTCGGATGGACCGCAGCCAGCAGGCTGCCATCGTGGCCGCCGACGAAGCCTGGGCCGATGCCGGCTTCGTCGGCACCTCGGCGGAGAACGGCCTGGTTCCCGAGCGGGTCGCCGTGGTGTTCGGCACCGGGGTCGGCGGGGTCACCAGCCTCATCGACCAGCACGACCTGATGCTCGCCCGCGGGCCGAGCAAGGTCAGCCCGATGCTGATCCCGATGGACATGCCCAACGGGCCGGCCGCCTATGTCGGGCTCAAGTTGGTCGCCCGGGCCGGGGTGCACACCCCGGTGAGTGCGTGCGCGTCCGGCGCCGAAGCGATCGCCTACGGATTGGACCTGCTCGAACTCGGCCGCGCCGACCTCGTCATCGTCGGCGGCGCAGAGGCGTGCATCCATCCGTTGACGATCAGCGGCTTCGCCCAGATGCGGGCGATGAGCACCCGCAACGACGATCCTGAGCACGCGTCACGCCCCTTCGACCGGGACCGCGACGGCTTCGTGATCGGCGAAGGTGCCGGTGCGCTGATCCTGGAGCGGAGCAAGGATGCGGCCGCCCGCGGTCGCGCGCCGTACGCCATCCTGGCCGGCGCCGGCGTCACCGCGGACAGCCATCACATCACCGCGCCGGACCCGGCAGGTGCCGGGCAGAAGCGGGCCATGCAGCAGGCGTTGGACCGCGCCGGCATCGACAAATCCGACGTGGTGCACGTGAACGCGCACGCCACGTCCACCCCGGTCGGCGACATCGGTGAGGTGAAGGCAGTGGCTCAGCTGTTCGGCGAGCAGACCGTCGTCACTGCAACGAAGTCGATGACCGGCCACCTGATCGGCGCAGCCGGAGCGGTGGAGAGCATCGCCACGTTGCTGTCCGTGCGCGACGACGTCATCCCACCGACGGCGAACCTGGTGAACCCGGACGAGCAGCTCTGCGTCGACGTACCCCGGGAGGCGCGCTCGATGAGCGTGCCGGCCGCGATCTGCAACTCCTTCGGCTTCGGCGGGCACAACGCGTCCGTGTTGTTTCGCAAGGTCTGATCACACCCTGAGGAATCGATGACTGTCGTCGCCGAACCACCGGCCACCGCGTCCGACGTCATGCGTGACCCGCGCGACCCGGAGCTGCGCCTCGAACGATTGCTGGATCCCGATTCGCTGCAGCCGCTCTCCCCGCGCGACAAGAGTGGCGTCTACGCGGCGCGCGGCACCATCAACGGCTCCGCGGTGACCGCGTTCTGCACCGATGCCACCGTGATGGGCGGGGCGATGGGCTCGGTCGGCTGCCAGTACATCGTGGATGCCATCGACACCGCGGTGCGCGATCGCATTCCGGTGGTCGGGCTCTGGCACTGCGCCGGTGCCCGGCTCGCCGACGGCGTCGAGGCGCTGGATGCGGTCGGCCGGGTGTTCGCCGCGATGATCCGCGCCTCTGGCCGGGTGCCGCAGATCTCGGTCGTGCTCGGGGCGGCCGCCGGAGGTGCGGCGTACGGGCCGGCCCTGACCGACCTGGTCATCATGTCGGCGAACGGCCGGGTATTCGTCACCGGCCCGGACGTGGTGCGCAGCGTGACGGGTGAGAACGTCGACATGGAATCACTCGGCGGCTCGGACACCCACGGCCGGCGCAGCGGCGTGGTGCACCTGACCACCGGGTCCGACGAGGACGCGATCGATGCCGCGCGCACTCTGGCCGATCTGCTCGCCGCACAAGGCAGCTTCGACCACTCGACGATCGGTGCGGATACCGATGTCTCTGCGTTGCTGCCGGACAACCCGAAGCGCGCCTACGATGTGCGGCCGCTCATCAATGGCGTCCTAGACGAAGCCACCTTCACCGAGTTGCATGCCAAGTGGGCGCCGAATGTCGTCATCGGGCTCGGTCGGTTGACCGGTCGCACGGTCGGCGTGATCGCCAACAACCCCTTGCGGCTCGGTGGCTGTCTCGACTCGGCGTCGGCGGAGAAGGCGGCCCGTTTCGTGCGGATGTGCGACGCGTTCGGTGTGCCGCTCGTCGTCCTGGTCGACGTGCCCGGTTACCTGCCCGGCGTTGGTCAGGAATGGGACGGCGTGGTGCGGCGCGGCGCGAAGTTGCTGCACGCGTTCGGCGAAGCGGTGGTGCCGCGGGTGACGCTGGTGACCCGCAAGGCCTACGGCGGCGCCTACATCGCGATGAACGCCCGCTCGCTCGGCTCGAATGCGGTGTTCGCCTGGCCGGGCGCCGAAGTGGCAGTGATGGGGGCGACGGCCGCGGTCGGCATCCTGCACCGCAAGAAGCTGGCTGCCGCACTTCCCGGGGAACGCGAGGCATTGCACGCCCGACTGGCGGCGGAGCACGAGCGGATCGCCGGCGGCGTGGGTCGCGCCATGGATATTGGCGTCGTGGACGAGATCGTCCAGCCGGCCCGCACCCGGGCCCGACTCACCGAGGCGCTCGCAGCCCAGCCGGCCGGACGCGGCGCGCACGGCAACATACCGCTGTAGCCGGCCCGCCGCGGGCCGCCCACCTGCCACGCCACTCGATCAGATGGCTTGGTGCAGGAGGGTGACCGGGGCACCGTCGCCGCCCTCGCGGTACGGCTCCAACTCCGCATCCCATTCCGAGCCGAGCAGGTCGTGGAGTCCGTGCACGTAGTCGTCGGCGGTCCGCGCCCGGCCCAGCAGGCCGCGCAGCCGCTCTTCGCTGACCAGGATGTCGCCGTCGGCCGACACGGCCGCGCGGTGGAAACCACGCCCCGGGACGTGGGCTAGGCGCTCACCGTCGTTGGCAGCGGAGGCATCCTCGGTGATCTCGTAGCTGAGCATGGGCCAGGCCCGCAGCGCAGCGGCCAGCTTGGTGCCGGTACCGACGGGACCGGTCCAGGTGGCTTCGGCGCGCAACTGCCCCGGCGCGGCCGGTTGGGCGCTCCAGGGCAGGCGAGCAGGACGGCCGAGTACCCCGGCCAGGGCCCATTCGACGTGCGGGGCCAGCGCAGGAGGGCAGCAGTGCATGAACACCACTCCCCGGGTCGCGACAGGCCGTGCGGCACCGGTCATGACACACCTCCACTGATTCGGCTTCGCCTTCCCCAGCGCAGCCGTCCCCAGCAGGTGTGACGTACGTGGTCATTGTGACCCATGAGGCCCCCTTTGCGCCACTCTTTGTTCATGGCGCCGGCCTCGCAACCTCGGCCCGGACGCACCCGCCCGGACCTACGGTCGGCAGGACCCGCGTTCACGGCGCCGGCCTCGCAACCTCAGCCCGGACGCACCCGCCCGGACCAACGCTCGGCAGGACCCGCGTTCACGGCGCCGGGCACCGGAGCACATCGACGGCGTTGGTAGCGTCGTCGCGTGATCTGGTACTTGGTGGCGGGGGTCCTGGTGGTGCTCGGAATCGGCATTGCGGTGGACCGCGCCGTGAACCGAGCCGACGACGCCGACGTCGGGGTCCCCCCCTCTGCGCCGGTCGAACTGACCGAGCGGGTGCAGACCCTGCTGCGCCAGGGCAAGAAGATTCAGGCGATCAAGGAGGTCCGGATGGCCCGCTCCATCGGTCTCAAGGACGCCAAGGAGCTGGTTGAGGCCATCGAGTCCGGGCACGCCATCACAACTGGGCTGCCGGACCCGACCTCGCCAGCGGCCTTCACCTCGGATCAGTCGGCCCTACCCGCGCCGTCGGCCGCGGACCTGGCCACTGCTGCCCGCCAGATCCGGGACACACAGGGCGCCATCCACGCGGTCAAGTACGTCCACGAGCAGACCGGCATGGGGCTGGCCGAGGCAAAACAATTCGTCGACGCGTTGCGATGAGCGAGCCCGATGCCGGCACCCTGTTACGGATGGCCGAGGACGTGGCCCGCGAGGCCGGCGAGTTGATCCTCACCCGACGCCGGGCCGGGGTGTCGCTGGCCGGCACCAAGTCCAGCGCCACCGATGTGGTCACCGATGCCGATCGCGAGTCCGAGCAGCTCATCCGCGCCCGGCTCCTCGGCGCCCGGCCGGACGACGCGATGCTCGGCGAGGAGGGCGGCGGTACCGCAGGGACCAGTGGGGTGACGTGGGTCGTGGATCCGATCGACGGCACCGTCAACTACCTCTACGACCTGCCGCAGTACGCCGTCTCGATCGCGGCCGAGGTGGCCGGCGAGGCGATCGCCGGAGTGGTGCACAACCCGGCCGACGGGGAGACCTGGGCCGCCGCGATCGGGTCCGGCGCCCGACTGGACGGCGACCTGATCACGGTGAGCGGCCAGCACGACCTGGCCCAGTCATTGGTGGGCACCGGGTTCGGCTACGCGATTGACCGGCGCGCGGCGCAAGCGCGCACCCTGCAGCACGTGATCGTGCGGGTACGCGACATCCGCCGCGGCGGCAGCGCCGCGATCGACCTGTGCAACGTCGCGTGTGGCCGACTGGACGCGCATTACGAACGCGGGCTGAACCCGTGGGACCGGGCCGCCGGTGCGCTGATCGCCCGCGAAGCCGGCGCGCTGGTGGGCGGCCTGCACGGCACGCCGGAGAGCGACGACCTGACCATCACCGCCACGCCGGGCATATTCGCCGCATTGCACGACCTGCTCGCCGAGTCGGGTGCCGACGCCGACTGACCCAGCGCCTGGCCTACCGTGAGCGCACCAGCCAGCCCTGGAGGCACCGGTGCCCGATCTCGATGCGCTCGCCGACCGGCGCGCCCAGCTCCGTACCGCCCACGTCCGTCCCGGTGCCGAGCGGCCGGCCTCCACCGCGCGCGGCCTGCACCACACCGCGCTGATCAGCAGCGACGTCGAAGCGACGATCCGCTTCTACCAGGACGTCCTCGGCTTCCCGCTCACCGAATTGATCGAGAACCGCGACTACCCCGGCTCGTCGCACTTCTTCTTCGACATCGGCAACGGCAACCTGCTGGCCTTCTTCGACTTCCCCGGGTTGGGCGTCGGGCCGTATGCCGAGGTGCTCGGTGGGCTGCATCACTGCGCGATCTCCGTCGACCCGGAGAACTGGCAGACCCTGATACAGCGACTGACCGACGCCGGCGTCGAGCCCGAGGTGCACAGCGGCGTCTCGGTGTACTTCTGCGACCCGGATGGTGCCCGCATCGAGCTGATCGCCGACCCACTCGGCGAGATGTACGGCGTGCACGTCCTCTGAGAACTGCGCGCGTCGGTGCACTGCACCGCGGGGTGGCGGTCGTAGCGTTCGGGCATGGACAGCTCCTGCTCGACGTCGACCGAACCGTGCCCACAATGCGGAGACGCCGACCTTGCGCCCTACGGCAACGGCTCGAAGTGGTTGTGCCCGAAGTGCTACTTCCTGATGCCCTGCTGCGAGGGCGGCGAGTTGTCGATGGCCCGTGCGCCGCTGCCCGCGGACACGTCCCGATCGCGTTAGACGGCCGGATCGATCAGGACGCGGCGCAAGATGAGCACGCCCAATGTATTCAGCAAGACGCGACCCGGCGCCCACCCGGACTTCTATCCGGCCGAGGCGGCCGGACTCCGGTGGCTGGCTGAGGGCGGCGCGCGGACCGCTGATGTACGCAGCGTCGACGCCGACCATATCGAGCTGCGCCGGCTGCACGCCGCAGCTCCCACGGTGGCTGCCGCTCGCGAGTTCGGCGCCCGCCTGGCCGGGATGCACGCCGCCGGTGCGGCTGCATTCGGCAGTCCGCCGCCGGGATTCGCCGGCCAGCTGTTCATCGGCAGCCGACCGATGCCCAGCACACCGCACGACCGATGGGGTGAGTTCTACATCGCGGAACGGGTGCGGCCGTTCCTGAAGATCGCGGTGGCCGTCGGCAACGTCTCGGCCGACCAACGCGTGGACATCGACCGGGCCTGCGAACTCGTCGCGGCCGGTGCCTTCGACGACGCGGAACCGCCGGCCCGGTTGCACGGCGACCTGTGGACCGGAAACGTCTTCTGGACCACCGATGGCGTTGTGCTCATCGACCCGGCCGCGCACGGCGGGCACCGGGAGACCGACCTGGCGATGCTTTCGCTCTTCGGCTGCCCGCTCCTGGAGGAGATCCTGGCGGGGTACGAGGCGAGCCGGCCGCTACGCGAGGGCTGGCGCGAGCGGATCCCGCTGCATCAGCTTCATCCACTGGCCGTGCATGCCGCTGGTTACGGGCCTGGGTACGGGCGCGAACTACAGCACGCCGCGCGCCAGACGCTGCTGCTGGAAGGGAGTTAGGGCTGCGCGGGGAATCCGTGCGCGAAGAAGTAGGACGGGCGACGCTCTTGGCCGTCATCGGGCAGGTCTCGATCGGCCCATTGCTGCACGACGGCCACGATCTGCTCGGACAGTTGGACGAGCTCCTCGGAGGTCATTCGCAGCCAGGTGTCGGTGGAGAACGTCTGGTCGTCCTCTTCCTCGGCCATCAGGGCGGCTCGGGCCAGCTCAAAATGCTTCTCCAGATTTCGGGAACTGGCCGCGCGGGCAACCGCTTCTGCGCTCGCATCATCGACAAAGGATTCGCTGCTCCAGCGGATCCGCATCGGGATGGTGCGCCACCAGCGTTCCCGGCGGTCCTTCGCCAGCTCCGGCGCCTCGGCGATCAGCTCGCACTGGGCGAGCACCTTGAGGTGATGGCTGATGTTGCCGACCGCCTGGTCGGTGCGTTCAGCCAGCGTGCTCGCCGTCGCCGGGCCGTCCACCTTCAGGATGTCCAGCAACCTGCTGCGCAGCGGATGCGACAGCGCGGACAGAACCTTGGCGTCGGTGACGTCACGAGTGGGCTTGCTCATGGGGACAGCTTGCTACAGACCGAGCGCTCGGGTGGTGACGTAACGGTCCTGCTCCTGGCGAAGGCGCTGGGCCTCGCGCCGGACGGCAGCCGGGTCGGTGGTCATCGGGCCGGTGGACCGGAAGCTGCGGACCAGTCGGCTCCACCAGGAGAGATCGGCCGGGGCCCGGGTCGGCTCACTCGCCGCGCCCGGGTGGATCGGGATGCGGAGGTCCTGCGTCGTCGTCGTCATGGCACAACCATAAGTCCACAAGAGCTATTGTGCAACCACCTTTGTTAAATACTTCTTGTACACCTCTCGCCGACCGCGTCCCCACCCGTTGAGTGGTGCGGTTCCCGTCGAGTGGTGCGATATTTCGCACCACTCAACTGCCGATCGCACCACTCAACAGGTTCGGGACGGGCACCGGGTGGCACTATCGGCGCCGGAGTATCAGCCGCGCTCCCCGTCCACGCGGGGCACCCGATGACGGAAGGCCCACAGTGAACGACACCCTCATCCTCGACGCGGTCCGCACCCCGATCGGACGCTTCGGCGGCGCGCTGGCCGGGGTCCGGCCCGACGACCTGGCATCACACGTGGTGCGCAGCGTCGTCGAGCGCAGCCCGTCGCTCGACCCGGCCCGGATCGACGACGTCTTCTTCGGGGCCGCCAACACCGCCGGTGAGGACAACCGCGACGTGGCCCGGATGGCGGTGCTGCTGGCCGGCCTGCCCACGTCGGTTCCGGGAGTGACGCTGAACCGGCTCTGCGGCTCCGGGCTGGAGGCACTCATCGAGGCGAACCGAGCGGTCGCAGTCGGCGACGTCTCGCTGGCCATCGCCGGTGGGGTCGAGTCGATGAGCCGGGCGCCCTGGGTGCTGCTCAAGCCGTCGCGAGCCTTCCCGGCCGGGTCGGAGACCTTGCACTCCACCACGCTGGGCTGGCGGATGGTGAACAAGCAGATGCCGGCGGACTGGACGGTGACACTCGGCGAGGCGACCGAGTTGCTGGCCGAGAAGTACGGCATCGGCCGCGAAGCACAGGATGCGTTCGCCGCAGCGAGCCATCAGAAGGCCGCAGCGGCGTGGGCAGCCGGCAGGTACGACGCGGAGGTGGTCGTGGTGCCCGGCGTGGACCTACCGCGTGACGAGTGCATCCGGCCGGACTCCACCGTCGAGACGCTGGCGAAACTGAAGCCGGCCTTCCGCCCGGAGGGCACGGTGACTGCCGGCAACGCCTCACCGCTCAACGACGGTGCCGCAGCCCTGTTGATCGGCGACGAGGCCGGCGCGGCGACGGCCGGCGCCACCCCGCTGGCCCGCGTGGTCGCGCGTGGGGTCGCGGCCGTGGAACCGCAGTACTTCGGCATCGGCCCGGTGGCAGCTGCGAACCTGGCACTGCGCCGGGCCGGTATCGGCTGGGGCGACCTGGCGATGGTCGAGCTGAACGAGGCCTTCGCGGCGCAGTCGCTCGCGTGTCTGGCCGACTGGCCCGAACTCGACCCGTCGATCGTGAACGTGCACGGCGGCGCGATCGCGATCGGTCATCCACTCGGTGCGTCCGGGCACGGATCGTCGGGCATCTCGCCCACCAACTGCACGCACGCGGCGGCGGGTACGGGTTGGCGGCAATCTGCATCGGCGTCGGCCAGGGCCTGGCCGTGGTGCTCGAGGGCTGCTGAGCGAAGCGCATCTCGCGGATCAGTCGCGCGGCCGATCGACGCGAGCCAGTGCCACATCGTCCAGTCCGGCCGCGATCTGCGGGCTCGGCGCCGTCCCACCGAGCTGGGCCGGCACCCACCAGCGATCCGCGGCGTGACGGGGCCGCTGCGGGTACTCGCGTAGCACCGCATCGAGCAACTCCTGCATGCGCCGACGCAGTTCGGTGTCGACCGTCCGCGGGTCGTCGTCCGGTCGGGTGATGATCGGCTCGCCGATGCGCACCGAGATGGCCGTGCCCCGGCGCAGGCTGCGCCGGCCGTCGACGGTGAAGACCCGCTGACTGCCCCAGTGCACGACCGGGACGAGCGGCACCCGTTCGCGCACCGCCAGCGTGGCGGCACCGAGCTTGAACGGCTTGAGCGTGAAGGATCGGCTGATCGTCGCCTCCGGGAAGACACCGACGAGTTCACCGGCGGCCAGCCCGACAAACGTAAAGTCCAGGAAACCGATGTGGTTGCTGGCTAGCACCGCGGCGCCGCGGCTCGGGAGGTGTTCGCTGCCGCGCACATCGAGGCGCAACCCGAGCGCGCGGAACACCACCCGGAACATCCTGATCACCGCGCGGTAGACCCGATCGTCGGCATCCCCGAGTGGGCTCATACCTGGGGTTCGCTCCCGAACGCATCTACGGTTCTGCGGCTGCCTTGTCGGACCGATCACCTACCGTCCTGCCCAGCGCCGGGCCATCGTCCTGGCCACGTCGCAAACGGAGCGTCGGATGCCTTTCCAGCAGAAAGATCTTCGGGTTCTACCGGTCACCAAGGTAGCCGGGCGGCAGGTCAAGCGCTACGTGGTGACGACACCCGGGCTCGACATCGCGCCGGAGTTGCAGCAGGCGGCGGAGGCGTACCTGCCGACGCTGTTCCCATCGTTCGAGGATACCGAGACCGCGCCGATCACCTTCACCGTGTTGCATCGCGGCGCAGCCGGCATGTACCTGAACGCATACAGCTGGGTCTGGACCAACGTCATCCACTGCCGGACCGCGGCGACCGGCGACCAGCCCTTCCTGGGTAGTACCGATCCCGACCTGCTCGAGTGGGCCGAGATCCAGATGCCGCTGGTCGGCTGCGTCTGGGAACTGCCACCGCTGGAGTACGAGCGGGCCGCCTGGGTGCGCCACGTCCTCAGCCCTGATGTCCCTGACCACGCTGCCTATCTCGCCGATACCTTCCCGGCCGGCAAGGTGGGCTGAGGAGTTCGACGGGCGCGGGCCGGCCGCTCCGAGTTGGATGAAGCAGTGACATCGTTCCGCACCGCACGCGAGGATCCCGGACCCGGCCAGGAGTCGGTCTGGGACTACCCCCGGCCGCCGGCCTGTCTGCTCTCTGACCGGCATGTGGTGGTGCGACTCGGCGAGCACGTCATCGCGGACACGCACGCTGCCTATCGAGTGTTGGAGACGAGCCATCCGCCGGCCTGGTACCTGCCGCGCGCCGACATCGCCGCCGAACTGTTGACCCGCTCGGCGCACCCGTCGACGTGGTGCGAGTGGAAGGGCGCCGCGACCTACTGGGATGTACTCGACGAGCCGGGCGTGGCCTGGTCCTACGATCGACCGTCGCCGGGCTTCGAGGCCATCGCCGGCTATCCCTCGTTCTACCCGGGCCGGCTCCAGTGCGAGGTCAACGGGCAGCGGGTACGCGCGCAGGCGGGCGGCTTCTACGGCGGCTGGATCACCGACGAGATCGTCGGCCCGTTCAAGGGCGAGCCGGGCACCTCGGGTTGGTGACCGGCGGCGTCGCCGCTCGCCGGGATACAAACCGGACTGGTAAGACTGGGTAGTGCTCAGTCAACGGATGCCAGATCTCTCCGCTCTCGAGGTGCTCGTCGCGGTCGCGCACGCCGGCAGCCTCAACGCCGCAGCGGCCGAGCTCGGCCGGACCCAGCAAGCCGTATCGGCACGGATCGCATCCATCGAATCGCAGACCGGCGTCTCGCTCGTCTTCCGATCTCCGCGCGGGTCGTCGCTCACCCCGGCCGGCGTGGTGGTCGCCGAGTGGGCTGCGCGGTTGCTGGACGGCGCGGCGGAACTCGATGCCGGGCTTGCCTCGTTGCGCCACGACCGCCGGGTTCGGCTCCGAGTGGCGGCCAGCCTCACCATCGCCGAGCAGTTGCTGCCCGGTTGGCTGGTCTCCTTCAGCACCACCGCCCGCCGCCTCGGTGCGCACCCGACCGACGTCACGCTGACTGCGGCGAACAGCGACACAGTCGCCGCCGACGTGCGCGCCGGCGCGGCCGACCTGGGCTTCGTCGAAGGCCCGAACGCGCCGCGCGGAGTGCGCAACCGGGTGATCGGAAACGACCGCCTGGTCCTCGTCGTGCCGCCGAGCCATCCGTGGGCAAGTCGGCGCAGCCCGGTGACCCCGGCGCGTCTGGCCGGTACCGCCCTGGTGACCCGCGAACTCGGATCGGGAACGCGCGAGGCGTTAGCCGTGGCCCTGCGGGCAGCCATCGACGCCGATGCCGCCGCACCCACGCTGGAGTTGTCCACCACCGCCGCAGTGCGGGCCGCCGTCCTGGCCGGCGCCGGACCGGCCGTGCTCAGCAACCTGGTCGTCGCCGACGATCTCGCCGCCGGCCGGCTGCGGGTGGTGGCCGTCGCGGAGGTGGACCTGACCCGATCTCTGCGTGCGGTCTGGATGGGCGCCCGGACACCTCCGGCCGGCCCGGTACGCGACCTCATTGCGATCGCATCGACCGGGAACCGCCGGTAGCCGGCCGACGGTCAGGCCGGCACCTCGTCGAGGAATCCCGGCCCGAGCCGGTGCCGTCGGCACCGCGCACGCCACGTCGACCGACGAGAGCCGATTCCTGCGAGGTAACCGCGTAGTACTCCGGTAGGGGCGGCGAATCGGCCCGCAGAGTGACGACATGAGTCGGCGAGGTCTCTACCGTCGACTGTGCAGCCGACGTCGACCGGAGGGTGAGCCATGCCGAACCAGCAGCGGGATTCCAGAGCCGTCGCGGTGTCGACCGCACGGGTCAGTGGCACCTCGGCACGGCAACTCTAGAGTCGTGAGCGTGAGATGGCCGTCAGAGTGGCGCGGCTGGCTGGCTGCCGCCGGTGTGCTCGCGACGCTCGCCATCACCGCCCTGGACATCGCCCAGCACTACACGACGGCCGTCGGAGTGGCCCTGGCGATCGGGATCGCACGGGCGTTACCCCTGCTCATCTGCTGGAGCCGGCCGGTGACCGCGCTGGGGATCTCGACCGCGGTAGCGCTGATCACCGCGTTGCTGATCACCCCGGTCAGCAGCTCCGAGCCGTGGCCATGGCCGGTTACCGGGTTGGCCGGGCAGATCGCCGTGATCGTCATCCTCGGTGCGCGATGCGCCGGCGACAGCAGGCAACTGCGCAACATCCTGGCCGCAACCTGGCTCGCCACGCAGGCGGTCGGCGTAATCGCACTGCTCGGTACTGCCGACCGGGGCCGATGGGTGGATCTGCTGCCCGCGGCGATCAGTTCGGCCGCAGCGGTCGTCGTCGCGGATCTGCTGCGCTCCCGTGCAGACGTGCGCACCCGGCTGGTACGTCAGGAGGCGGCGACCGCGACAGTGCAGGAGCAGCAGGCCCGCACCGAGGAACGAACCCGGATCGCCCGCGAACTGCACGATGTGGTCGCCCATCACTTGTCGGTCGTGGTCGTGCGGGCCGACAGTGCACCGCACCGCGTCGCCGGGCTGGACGACGACGCCCGAGCAGAATTCGCAGCGATCGCCGACGACGCCCGTACCTCCCTCGATGAGATGCGCCGGGTGCTGCGATTGCTGCGCGCAGACGACGAGCACCCGGTGGCGCAGCTGACACCGCAGCCGGACCTCGCGTCGGTCGGCGAGCTGGTGCAACGCGCCCGCGCCGCCGGTGCACAGGTACGATTCAGCCAGCAGCTACGTGTCGGCGTGGTGGATCCGGCGGTACAGCTCACCGCCTACCGCGTCGTGCAGGAGGCGTTGAGCAACGCGTTACGGCACGCACCTGACGCCTCGGTCGACATCAGCCTTGCCCACAACGGCAGCGAACTGTCCGTCGACGTGCGCAACGCTGCGTCGGCGCGGCGCCCGGAGTCCACTGGCATCGGGCAGGGCCTGCGCGGCATGCTCGAGCGGGTCACTCTCGTCGACGGGACGCTCAGCGCCGGCGCAGATCCGGCCGGCGGATTCCAGGTGCATGCGGTCATCCCGCTCGCCGGGACGCGAGCCTGATGACGATCTCGGTGATCGTGGTCGACGACCAGGCGATGGTGCGCGCCGGTTTCGCGGCGCTGCTCGATGCGGAGCCCGACATCGCGGTGGTCGGCCAGGCGGTCGACGGCGCCGACGCGATCGAGCTGGCCGGCCGGCTCAGTCCCAACGTGGTGCTGATGGATGTGCGGATGCCGGTGCTGGACGGCATCGCTGCCACCCGGGAGCTCCTTGCCGGAGCCGAGCCGCGGCCACGCGTCATCGTGTTGACCACGTTCGATCTGGACGAATATGTCTACGACGCGCTGCGAGCCGGCGCCAGCGGCTTCCTGCTCAAGCACCTGCCGCCGGCCGAGCTGGTGGCCGCGGTCCGGACGGTGGCCGGTGGCGAGTCGCTACTGGCGCCATCGGTGACGACCCGGCTCATCGAGAGCTTCGTGCGCGTCGAGCCGGCTCGGCACACCGGCGCGCCGATCGAGGCGCTCACCGCCCGGGAGACCGAAGTGCTCGTGCTGGTGGCGCGCGGCTTGTCCAATGCCGAGATCGCGGCCCGCCTGGTGGTGGCCCAGCAGACGGTGAAGACGCACGTCAGCCGCATCTTCAGCAAGCTCGCCGTGCGTGATCGCGCGCAAGCGGTCGTCTACGCCTACGAGGAGGGCATCGTCAGCGTGCGGTAGCTTCACCGGCCGCGGTACCGGCGGGCTGCGGCAACGCCGAGCGGTACCAATCCATCTTTTCGCGGATGCGCTGCTGCTGGCTGCGCAGCTCGGCGATGTGCTCCTCGACCGCTGCGTCGTGTTCCTGCAGCACCTTCATCCGTTCGAGGAGTGTCTCGTCGCCGCCGCGAGCCAGCTCCGCGTAGCGCTGCATCCGGGCGATGGGCATGCCGGTGTCCCGCAGGCAGCGCAGGATCTCCAGCCAGCCGATGTCATCGTCGGTGAACGCACGCTGGCCACTGCTGTTGCGCGCGATGCCGTCGAGCAAACCGATCCGCTCGTAATAACGCAGGGTGTCCAGACTGAACCCGGTCCGGTCCGCGACCTGCCCGGGCGAGTATGAGTCCGTCATTGGCACAGTGTGCCCAGTGGCTCTGACAGGCACTACGGGAACGGCATCGATCGATCCTCTGGCGAGCCGTCCAGGAAGGTCCCGGCGGCGTTCTGGGATCGAGTGCGCGTCAGGTGGCACCCTCGGTATTTCCTGCGCGCCGAGTCCTTTTACAACCTCGCTTCGGAGATCGAGCGCATCGATGGCAGCGATCGTCAGCTCATCAATCTCGCTTATGGCGGAACTTCTCCGCACGAACAATCCCATGGCGAGTCCTTCCTCAGCCTGGTGGTGTACCGGTTCGGGCACCACGGGCTGTACATCCTCGATGAACCTGAGGCCGCACTCTCGGTGCGCGGCTGTATGGCCGTGCTCTCTCGGATCACCGAACTCGTCGATCAGGAGTGTCAGTTCGTCATCGCCACCCACTCGCCGGTGCTGCTGGCCCTGCCAGGGGCGAGCATCGTGCAGATCGAAGATTCTGGCCGGCTCGTTCGGGTGCCCTACGACGACGCCATGCCGGTGCAGTTGACGCGAGACTTCCTCGCAGCCCCCGAGCGATACCTGCGCCACCTGATCTGACGGCGCGGCGCGGTTCTGACTGATGAACCGTCGCACCACGGCCCGCCGCTCAGGGCGCGCCTGCCGGGACCCGAGAGGCTAGCGTGATCAAACCGGTTCGGCACCGATGGCCAGCGCCCCGATCCCTCCCGGAGCGTGTTGTGTCTTCCCATCCGTCTGATCCAACGGACGACGACCCGATCGGCGCCCCGCCCATCCTGCGCGCCGGGCGGCACGGGCGCGGACCACTGCAGTACTCCGGCCGCTGGCCCGCCGGCGGGTCCGCCCAGATCCCGATCGCAGCGACCGGCGCCGACACCCCGACGAGCAGTTGGCGGCGCCGCTGACGAGACGGTGGGCACTGGCCACGACGTGTACGGATCGTGGTTCGGCAGCGGGATCAGCTGGGAGGACGCCGCGGCGCCGGTCTGAGTTCGACACCACCCGTTCGGACACCTGGTGGGTCTATCGTTTCGCACCGTCGTACTGGCGACGGCGGAGGCGGCTGCGATGGAACCCGGAACCGACACCTTGCAGAAGGCGCTGCGGATCAATCTCGACCCGCGCTGGTACGGCACGATCGCCGAGATCGGCGCCGGGCAGGAAGTGGCTCGCTGGTTCTTCCGAGCCGGCGGGGCAGCCGGCACGGTCGCCAAGTCGATCTCCGCGTATGACATGGCCGTCAGCGACGCTGTTTACGGCAAGTCCGACCGCTACGTCTCGATGGGCCGACTGCAGGCGATGCTGGATCTGGAGTTCCAGCT
This sequence comes from Jatrophihabitans sp., assembly GCA_051001975.1. Taxonomy (GTDB): domain Bacteria; phylum Actinomycetota; class Actinomycetes; order Mycobacteriales; family Jatrophihabitantaceae; genus DATAEG01. The sequence goes on along the minus strand of JBPCMU010000051.1, from coordinate 5,643 downwards.
CAACCTGGACCGGCTGAGCGAGGAGCGGGGTGAGTCGAACGCGTTCTTCGCCTTTGCCGACACCGTGGTGGCCCGTAGCTACAGCGGCGGCAATGAATGCCACGGGTGGATGGGCGTCAAGTTCCAGTCACACGTGAACGACGAGCCGAGCCAGATCATCCTGCACGTCCGGATGCTCGACACCGAGGCGGGCCTGCAGCAGGAGGCATTGGGCATCGTCGGGGTGAATCTGTTGCATGCTGCCTTCTTCCAACACCACGAGCCCGAAGAACTGGTCGAGAGCCTGCTCGACCGGTTGACGACCGGCCGCATCGAGATCGACATGCTGGAGCTCAAGGGCATCGAGTTCCGGTCCGTCGACAACCGGGTGATGGCGTTGAAGCTCGTTCAGGTCGGGCTCAGCGGTGCAGCGATGTTCGGCCCGGACCGGGAGGTATTGCAGCCCAGCGAGGTGTTGCGCAAGAAGGCGATCCTGGTCGAGCGTGGCAGCTTCCGGCCGCCGACGGTCGTCAACATCAACATGCTCGAGTGCGCTCTCGACAAGTTCCACGCCGAGGGAGCGGTGGTCGATCGCGAGGTGCTCAGCCTGACGGAGCTGACGATGGCCAACCTCCTGGCCGGCGGCAAGGGGGTCGATCGACGCGATTTCCTGGCCCGCGCCGATCTGCTCGCCGCCTGCGGGATGACAGTGCTGATCTCCGACTACGTCGACTACCACCGGCTGGCCGCCTATCTGGCCTGGCGCACTGACGGCCCGATCGGGATGGTGATGGGCGTGCCGAGCCTCATCGACCTGTTCAACGAGAACAACCACGCGCACTTGCCGGGCGGCATCCTGGAGAGTTTCGGCCGGCTGTTCAAGAACGACCTCAAGCTGTTCGTGTACCCGATGTTGCGCGACGAGAAGGTCTTCTGCATCGACAACGCCACCGTCGATGAGGAGTTGCAACCGCTCTACGACTACCTGGCCAGGCGCGGCAGTTTCGTCGATTTGGACAACTACAAGCCGGAATACCTGCCGATCCTGAGCCGCGACGTGCTGCGTCGGATCGCGGCAGGAGACGCGAGCTGGGAGCCGATGGTCCCCGCCGAAGTTGCCGCGCTGATCAAGAAACGCAGCTTCTTCGGCCATCACCGCGCCGACGAGGGCTGACTCTGACGCGGCGGCGTCGGATATTGCGCCGGTCTCGCCGGCCCAGCCGGTAGTCTGATAGCGAAGTCGAGAGGCGCTGCGACGGGTACAGGCCCGCCACGCTCGATTTCGTGCGACGAACGAAGGGCGCCTCCGATCTTGGAGGCGACCCCGGTGGACCACTCCCCCGCTAGCGATGTGCGAGTCGACCGCATCGACTCGTTGAAGAAGCTGCTCGCAGAGCGGGTCGTGGTGCTCGACGGCGCCTGGGGAACGATGCTGCAGGCAGCCGGCCTCAGCGTGGAGGACTACCACTCCCACTTCCTCGAGGATCACCCGCACGACGTCACCGGCGATCCCGACCTGCTGAACCTCACCCGGCCCGACGTCATCCGCGATGTGCACCGTCAGTACCTCACCGCCGGCGCCGACATCACCACGACGAACACCTTCACCGCGACCAGCATCGGGCAGTCGGACTACGGGCTGCAGCACCTCGTCCGCGAGATGAACCTCGAGGGTGCCCGGCTGGCCCGCGAGGTCGCCGACGAGTTCGACAACAAGTTCGTCGCCGGGTCGATCGGTCCGTTGAATATCACCCTGTCCCTGTCGCCACGCGTCGAAGATCCGGCCTACCGGGCCGTCTCCTTCGACGAGGTCAAGGCCGCCTATGCGGAGCAGATCCAGGCCTTGGCCGACGGCGGTGTCGACCTGCTTCTGATCGAGACGATCTTCGACACCCTCAACGCGAAAGCAGCGATCACTGCCGCGCAGGAAGTGGCGCCGAAGCTGCCGTTGTGGATTTCGGTGACCATCGTTGACCTCAGTGGTCGCACGCTCTCCGGGCAGACGGTCGAGGCGTTCTGGAGTTCGATCGAGCACGCTCATCCGCTGGTGGTCGGGGTGAACTGCTCGCTGGGCGCGGAAGAGATGCGCCCGCACGTCACCGATCTGGCCCGGCTGGCCGGGACCTACACCGCCAGCCACCCGAACGCCGGACTCCCGAACGCCTTCGGCGGGTACGACGAGACACCCGACGAGACCGGCAACCTGGTCGGCGGGTTCGCTGCCGACGGACTGGTCAACATCGTCGGTGGATGCTGCGGCACGACACCGTTGCACATCGCGAAGATCGCGGAAGCGGTGCGGGGTCTGCCGCCACGATTAGTACCGGCACGAACGGGGCAGACCCGGTTCAGCGGACTGGAGCCGTTCTCGATCGGCCCGGACACCGGCTTCGTGATGATCGGCGAGCGCACCAACGTCACCGGCTCGAAGCGGTTCCGTCGCCTCATCGAGGGTGACGACCACCAGGGTGCGGTCGACGTCGCGCTGGAGCAGGTACGCGGTGGCGCGAACCTGCTCGACGTGAACATGGACGCCGATCTGCTCGACAGCGTGCAGGCCATGACGACCTTCCTGAACCTGATCGCGACCGAGCCCGAGGTGGCCCGGTTGCCGATCATGATCGACAGCTCGCGCTGGAGTGTGCTCGAAGCCGGACTCAAGTGCGTGCAGGGCAAAGGCGTGGTCAACTCGATCAGCCTGAAGGAGGGCGAGGAACCCTTCCTGGAGCAGGCTCGGCGAATCCGCCAGTACGGCGCAGGTGTCGTTGTGATGGCATTCGACGAACGGGGCCAGGCCGACACGGCGGAGCGCAAGGTGTCCATCTGCGGCCGCGCTTACGACCTGCTCACGCAGCAGGCCGGCTTCGACGCCGACGACATCATCTTCGACCCGAACGTGCTGGCAGTGGCGACCGGGATCAGCGAGCACAACGGCTATGCCAAGGCATTCCTGGACGCGTTACCGCGAATCAAGGAACGCTGCCCCGGCGTGCACATCAGCGGAGGCATCTCGAACCTGTCGTTCTCGTTCCGCGGCAACGATGTGGTGCGTGAAGCGATGCACTCGGCCTTCCTCTTTCACGCGGTGCCGGTCGGCCTGGACATGGGCATAGTCAACGCCGGGCAGCTGGCCATCTACCAGGACATACCCGCCGATCTGCTGGAGCTGGTCGAGGACGTGCTGTTCGACCGCCGCGAGGACGCCACCGACCGGCTGGTCACCTTCGCCGAATCGGTCACGGGTTCCGGAACGCAGCGTGTCCTCGACCTGACATGGCGCGAGGCACCGGTCGCGAAGCGCTTGGAACACGCTTTGGTGCACGGCATCGTCGAATTCATCGAGGACGATACCGAGGAAGCGCGCCAGCAGTTCGCCCGTCCGCTCCAGGTGATCGAGGGTCCGCTGATGGACGGCATGAAGACCGTCGGCGACCTGTTCGGGTCCGGCAAGATGTTCCTGCCACAGGTGGTGAAGAGCGCTCGCGCGATGAAGCGCTCGGTGGCCTACCTGGAGCCGTACATGGAGGCGGAGAAGGCACAGCGGAAGCTGGACGGGCATGTCGACGCGGATCGCGGTCAGGGCACCATCGTGCTCGCCACGGTCAAGGGCGACGTGCACGACATCGGCAAGAACATCGTCGGCGTCGTACTGGGCTGCAACAACTACAAGGTGATCGACCTGGGCGTGATGGTTCCGGCGGCGAAGATCCTCGACACCGCTCTTGCCGAGAACGCCGACGCAGTCGGCTTGTCCGGGCTGATCACACCGTCGCTGGACGAGATGGTCGCGGTGGGCACCGAGATGCAGCGTCGCGGCCTCAAGCTGCCGTTGCTGATCGGCGGCGCCACCACGTCGCGGCAGCATACCGCGGTGCGGATCGCGCCGGCATACGAAGCGACGACAGTGCACGTGCTCGACGCTTCGCGGGTGGTCGGTGTTGTTTCCGATCTGCTCGACGCCGACCGGGCAGAGGCCTTGGACGTAAGCAATCGCGCGGAGCAGGAGCGGCTGCGCGAGCAGCACGCCAATCGGCAGTACAAGAAGGTGCTGAGCATCGAGCAGGCCCGGGCAAACCGGGAGGATGTGTCCTTCGACGAGACCGCGGTCCCTGACTTCACCGGCAACCGCGTCGTCACCCCAGAGCTCACCGAGCTGCGGGCGATGATTGACTGGCAGTTCCTCTTCCTCGCCTGGGAGCTCAGGGGCAAGTTCCCGGCGATCCTGGACCAGCCGGTTGCCCGCGAACTCTACGACGACGCGAATAAGTTGCTCGACGAGATCATCGCCAACCGCTCGTTCCAGGCGCATGGCAGTTACGCCTTCTGGCCGGCGCACTCCGATGGCGACGACATCGTCCTGGACGGATCGCCCTCTGGTGACCACGGCGTCGTGCGTTTCCCGATGTTGCGGCAGCAGACCGAGAAGCCCGAGGGTCGGGCCAACCGCTGCCTCGCCGATTACATCGCGCCGGCCGACGACTACCTCGCCGGGTTCGCCGTGACGATCCAGGGCGCCGACACACTGTCGGCGAAGTACGAGGCCGAGCAGGACGACTACCGGGCGATCATGGTGAAGGCACTGGCCGACCGCCTGGCCGAGGCATTCGCCGAGTACATCCACCTCGAAGCACGGCGCGCCTGGTTCGAGCCGGACGCCGATCCGAAGCTGGAAGACCTGCACGCGGAACGCTTCCGCGGTATCCGTCCGGCACTGGGGTACCCGGCCAGTCCGGATCACAGCGAGAAGCAGGCGCTCTTCGAGCTACTGGACGCCGGGCAGCTCGGCATGACGCTCACCGAGTCGTTCGCGATGTCACCGCCGGCGAGTGTGAGCGGTCTGATCTTCGGGCACCCGCAGGCGCGTTACTTCACGGTGGGTCGCATCGGCAAGGACCAGGTCGTCGACTACGCCGAACGGCGCGGGATGACCGTTGCCGAGATCGAGCGCTGGCTGCGCCCGAATCTCGCCTACGATCCGGACTGACCTGCTGAGTCGCCCGGGCGCCGGGTACCTGCTCGTCCGGCGGATATGTCGTTATGGTGTTGGCATGGGTCGGGAGCGGGACGATCGGCGGTTGCCGATCACTTCGGGGCTACCCCGAGGGTGCGCAGTGAGCACAGCCTCGCATCGCACGCCCCACGCTTCACAGAACGAAGGTCCGGGCGCGCGTGGCAGGGAATGGCCGCTCCCGACCCTGCCCCGCTGAACGGCGGGGCCGCCGACCTGGCCGACGCACTGCTGGCCGGGCCCTGGCGCGCGGAGCCGATGAGCATCCGGGTCACGATCGCTCGCGGCAGCTTCATCGTGTACGACGACGTTCGTGCACTCGTTGCGGAGGCGCTTCGCCGCTTCCGGACGCCGCCGTCATCCGCCGCGCTGAGCGCCCTGGTTGCCACTTGGCTCATCGATCCGTGGCGTAACCCCGTCCCGACGCCGGCGTTGCTCCCGTCCGACCCCGAGCTGACGGGTCTGATCGCGCTGACCCGCTGGCTGGACCTCGATGCCGGCGAGCTGGACTGGTTCGCCGACCTGCAGGGTCGTGAGCGGCACGGCGCTGCACCACTGCGGAACTCCCAGTGGCGGACGTTGCCCAAGCGCCGCGGGAACCGCCCCACAACCGCACCAAAACCACAGTTAAAGGAGATCCAACACCAGTTGCTGCG
>JBPCMU010000050.1:0-32030 GCA_051001975.1 Jatrophihabitans sp. | reverse complement strand
GACCTCGTCCAACAGGGCCATCTGGTCCTCGGCGCGGTCGGCATCCTGGTCCTCGACGAGGCCGATGAGATGCTCGACCTCGGCTTCCTGCCTGACATCGAGAAGCTGATGGCGACGCTGCCGCAGCAGCGTCAGACCATGCTGTTCTCGGCGACGATGCCCGGGCCGATCGTGGCGCTGGCCCGGCAGTTCATGAACCAGCCCGTGCAGATCCGCGCGGAGGGCAGCAACACGAAGCCGGCCATCGAGCACGTCGACCAATTCGTCTACCGCGCGCATGCGATGGACAAGACCGAACTGCTGGCCCGGGTGCTTCAGGCCCGAGGCCGGGGACTCACCATGATCTTCACCCGGACGAAGCGCACCGCGCAGAAGGTCGCCGATGACCTCGCCGGCCGCGGCTTCGCCGCTGCCGCAGTGCATGGCGACCTCGGTCAGGGCGCCCGCGAGCAGGCGCTACGGGCATTTCGCACCGGCAAGGTGGACGTGTTGGTGGCCACCGACGTGGCGGCCCGTGGCCTCGACGTCGAGGGGGTCACACACGTCGTCAACTACCAGTGCCCCGAGGACGAGAAGATCTACGTGCACCGCATCGGGCGCACCGCCCGGGCCGGCGCCTCGGGCACCGCGATCACGCTCGTCGACTGGGACGACATGCCGCGGTGGAAGCTCATCTGCGACCAGCTGCAACTGCCGATGCACGAGCCGGCCGAGACGTACTCCACCTCGGCGCACCTGTATCTCGAGCTCGACATCCCCGACGACATCGGCTCCACGTTGCCACGTGCGGACCGGACCCGGGCCGGCCTGGGCGCCGAGCAGGTCGAAGATCTCGGCGGCCCGGACAGCCGGCACGGTTCCGGCCGCGGCTCGGGCGTCGGCGCCGGCGACCGGACGCGGCGGCGCAGCTCTGGGCGGGACGGCGACAAGCCGAACCGGTCCGGTGGCAGCGGTGCCAACGGGCGGGAAGGCTCTGCTGAGCAGAGTTCGACGGAGCCGGCGAAGGCGCGACGCAAGCGCTCCGGTCAGCGTCGACGCACCCGCGGCGGCGCGCCGGTCAGCGGCGACGCCGGCACCCAGTCGAGCTCCGGCAACGCGCCCAGCAAGTAACACGCCCCGGCGTCGAAGACAGCCACCCGACCGCGCGCAGACGCATCAGCAATGATGGGGGCGTGCCCCGTGTAACCGTCCACGCCCGCGATCAGCATGCCCGCGACCAACCGGACGGTGGCGTGCTGAGTGCCTTCGCGGCCCGACGCCGGCGCTGGTGGACCTGGTACGGCGCCGTGCTCGCCGTCGCTGCCGTCATCGTCGCGACGGTGGTGACCGTCGCGTGGACGACCGGTGAGGCGCACAACGCGCACCTGTCGGTGGCCAAGCACGCACCGGCCAGAGTTCCCTTCACTGCGATTTCCAACCCGCTGCGGGTGGCCTGGCACAACGGCGACGCCACGGCGATCGGCGAGCCGTTACACAACGGCACCGTGATCACCTACTCGACGCATACGGTGTCCGCCCGCAACGCTCTGACCGGCGCAGTCACCTGGAGCTACACCCGAACCAACAGCACGATCTGCCAGGTCGCGCAGGAGCAGGGCAAGACGCTGGCGATGTTCACCCGCGACGGCAACTGCAACGAGATCGACGCGTTCAACACCGACACCGGTACCCGCGCCTGGGAGCGCACGCTGGACGAGAACATGAAGCCGGTGCTCGGTGCTCACCCGAACGTCATCGCTGCCGAAGACGCCCTCTTCGTGTGGACCGGATCGGGCATCTACGCGGTGACGATCTCTACGTTGGCGTGCAAGGCGGAGACCGGATCGAACTGCGGCTACGACGCCTGGACGTACCCGGCGCCGGACGGCTGCACGCTGAAGCACATCGCGCCCGGCCAACTGGGCGTGCTGATCAGCCAGGAGTGCAACGGCGTTTCCCAGCTCCTGCTGCGCGATCGATACCAAGGCACTGACGACACGCACACCCGGATCTTCTGGACACTGGCCAACGACAAGGCCATCCCGGTGACAGCCAACTTCTTCGTGGCGGCCATCGACCCGGACAGCCACCAGCTGATCACCTACAACCGCGCCAACGGCAAGCAGTCCGGCACCTTGCGCCTCTCCCCCGCGCCCGATGTCACCGCGCCGATCTCACAGTTCGCGCTGCCGCAGGGACAGCTGCTGCAGATCGGCGGCACCTGCTACGCGCTCACCCTGACCGGCGATGCAGCGATGTGGTCCGCCGCCCTGCCCACGCTGCCATCGCTCGGCGACGACAACGGCAAGACCCTGTTCGCCGTCTCAGCGCAAGGAGTCCGGCTGCTGTCCAGCCGGACTGGAATGCCGACTACGACGTATTCAGGGCCCTCGACGCTGGCCGCCCGTCAGTTGGACCGCCTCGGCTCGGGCTTCCTCGTCGGGGGGACATCGACCACCGTCCTGCTGTAGTAGCCGCCAACCGCTCGGATCCTTGATCCCTAGATCGGGCGGCGGTGGGTCAGTGGTCGAGGTCGGCCAAGGCCGCCCACGGGTGCCGCTCCGGCGCAGCGCGCTGACCCTCCGGACAGTGCTTGCGGAAATCGCACCACGAGCAGCCCGGGCCCGGCGCCGGCGGGAACACCTCGTCCGGATCGGCGCCGGACGCCAGCGTGTCGGTGGCCGCGACGATGTCATCCGCAGTCGCCTCGGCCCGGCCGACCTGACGCGCGATCGTCTCGTCGGTGTGCGTGAACGCGCTGACCGTACGGGTGGGCAGATGATGCAGTTCGACGGTGCGTGACGGCCGCCGGAACACCCGGCTGGTCGCCAGCGCGTAGAGCGCCAGCGCTAGTGAACCGCGGGTATCTCCCTCGTCCGGCACGTGCCGGCCGGTCTTGTAGTCGACCACCACCAGTTCGGCACCGCGATCGTCGATTCGGTCGGCGCGACCGGAGACGGCCAGCCGCTCGGTGCGGGCCGCGACCGTACGCTCCACCCCGATCGGCTCGTGCTCCGGGTCGACGCCGACGAGGTAGCCGGCCACCCACGCCCGAGCCACCGCCCGCCACTGGGCCGACTGCTCACCATCGCGGAAGCCGTCGCTGGTCCAGTTGCGCTCCACCAACTCGCCACCGGCCGCCGAGGTGCGATTTTCGGTCGGCAATGACCACCACCGGTGCAGAGCCAGGTGCACGATCGCGCCGAGGGTGTTGTGCGCCCAGGGTGGACCCTTCGGCGGCATCGGCCGCTGCAAGTACGTGAACCGGTAGCGCCGCGGGCAGTCGAAGGCCGCCAGCCGGGACGGAGTGCAGGAGAACAGCCGGCGCACCCCGGTCAGCGGCAGCGCATCCTGCCCAGTCGGTGGCGCAGTCATCGTTCGACAGTAGAGGTCGGCACCGTCACTCTTGTGTCGTCCCTGGTCACCCGGCGACGACAGGGTTGGCGGCGCGGGCGATGAGCGCGGCCAGCGCCTGCGGACTGGACGTGCATTCGGCCAGCGGGGTGAGTTTGTTCGTGCCGTGGTAGTCCGACGAGCCGAGCGCGATCAGCTCGAGCTCGGCGGCAATCCCGGCGAGGTGCACCCGGTCGGCGGCGTCGTGATCGGGATGGTCGACCTCGATGCCCAGCAGGCCAGCCTCGGCCAGCGCGGCGATCTGGTCGTCGTCCAGCACCGGGCCGCGGCGGCGGGCCAACGGGTGGGCGAAGGCCGGGACGCCGCCGGCGCCGAGTACCAGCGTGATCGCCTCACACACCGGGATATCGTGCTTGCGCACGTAGTACTGCGCCCGAGAATTGAGCAGCTCCGCGAAGGCCTCGGTGACGCTGCCGACCACTCCCGATTCGACGAGCGCCCGGGCGATGTGCGGCCGACCCACCGTGCCCCCGTCGGCGAAGCGCTCGACCTGGTCCCAGGTGATGGGCAGGCCGTCGGCCGCCATTAGGTCGACGATGGCCGCACCGCGGTGCAGCCGGCTCTCCCGGAGCGCCGCCAAGGCGCCGGTGAGCGTCGCGTCGTCCGGGTCCGGCAGGTACCCGAGCAGGTGCAGGCCGATCCGCCCACCGGCACCGTCCCAGACACAGGAGATCTCCAGGCCCGGCACCAGCGTCATCCCTGACGGCAGCGCGGCGCTCGCCTCCGCCCAGCCCGCAGTCGAGTCGTGGTCGGTGAGTCCGAGCACGCTCACGCCCGCGGCCGCTGCGGCGGCGACGAGTTCGGCGGGCCGATCGGTGCCGTCGGAGGCCGTGCTGTGCGTGTGCAGGTCGATGGTCACCGCAGCCGCGGCAGCCGGTCGGTCGGCATCGGCCGGGAGGGCAGGTCGTCGTCGTCGATGGCACCGCGCCGGCCGAACAGCTCTGTGGAGATCAGCCGGTAGAGCATGTCGGGATGGTTGACGTAGTCGATCCGGCTCAATGCCTGGTCCTGGCCGGCCGATTCGATGATGAACGTCCCGTAGCCGAGGATGCGACCAACCGGCGAGCGCTCGTAGGTCATGTCGGTGACCTTGCTCAGCGGCATGATCGCGACTCGCTTCCAAATGAGCCCGGTCACCAGCAGCACCCGCTTGTCGGTGACGGCGAACTGCTCGACGTACCACTCGGCGGCCTCCCACCCGAGCCAGCCGGCGGAGATCAGAAAGAAGCAGATCGCCATCAGGCCGAGGAAGCCGTTGTCGCTCATCGCCATCAGTACGAAGAACACGACCCACACCACGACGACCTGCAACCAGTGCGCTATGAGTACCGCCCAGTGCCGCCGGGCGATGACGACCGCCCGTTCGGTGGGGAGGAGATAGCTGTCGATATCAGGCATGGCTAGGGCCTGGGACCGGCGACCGGGCGATGCATCAGGTGACGTTCTTGAGGAACTCCGACAGCCGATCGAACATGTGGCCCACGCCGTGTCCGATGTGCCGGGCCACGTCCGCGGCGTCACTCGGGGACTGGACGATGAAGAAGATCACGAAGATCACGAAGACCACTCCGACGATCTTCTTGGTCTCCATCGTGGTGATCCCTCCGCGTCAGCTGTCCGCCCGACAGGTTCGTAGCAGGCAGTCGTCTTACGTTCCTATCGCACCCGGGGCCTGGTCTCGGGATGCCACGCCGCACCGTCCGGGCCTCCTAGGGGTGCAATCGACGGCTCGGCGGCCCACCGGGCAACTCCCTCGGCGGCCGGGCCCGCGCGTCCGACAGCCGCAGATCCTCATGGACCAGGTAGGCCACCTCCTCCGGGAACCCGATGACCCAGAGCAGCACGCCGGCCGCCTCGCCCACGTAAGCGCCCCGATCGGCCGCGGCAGGCACCGACCAGAGCACCGTGGGCCGGCCTTCGGCGGTGATCTTGGCGTGCGGGGCGCTGCGGGTGAACGCGCCGATGTCGAGCGTCTCCGGATCGGCCGCGCCGGGTACCGCGGCCAGCGCGGCGCCGAGCCCGATGGCCGGTTCCTCGGCTACCAAGACGAGCTCTCCGGCGCCGCCGAGCGGACTGCTCACCGCGAAGGCGACCGCTACCGCTACCGCGGAGGCCACATCGGTGCCGACCAGCGCGCCACCACTGTGCAGCCAGCCGACCGGGAGCGGGTCGGGCAACCAAACCGGGACACCGGCCGCCTCGCACAGCCGCGCCACACCGGCCGGTCCGGCATGCTCCACGACACGCAACGGTGGGACCGGGCCGTGACGTTCGCAACGCCGGTCGACACCACCGCCCGCCGCTGGGGAGCCGCCATCCAGGCCGCAGCCGCAGCGCGGGCAGTGCTCGGTCTGCACCCGACCACCGTCCCGCCCGGCGCCGCGAACGTCAACGCTGCCGGAGGGCGAGTCAGCGTTGCGCAGTGGGCCGGCCGGGCTGCTCGCCGCCGCGGGCGTCGCCGTAACTGCGTTTGGGGACCAGCACCTTGCGCCGGAAGATGCACACCACGGTGCCGTCCTGCTTGTAACCGATGGTCTCCACCTGCACGATGCCGCGGTCGTCCTTGGACTTCGATTCGACCTTGCCCAGCACGGTGGTCTCGCCGTAGATCGTGTCGCCGTGAAAGGTGGGCGCGACGTGCCGCAGCGACTCGATCTCCAGGTTCGCGATGGCCTTGCCGCTGACATCCGGCACCGACATGCCGAGCAACAGCGAGTAGATCAGGTTGCCGACCACGACGTTCTGGCCGAAGTCGGTGGTCTCCTCGGCATAGTGGGCGTCCAGGTGCAGGGGGTGGTGGTTCATGGTGATGAGGCAGAACAGGTGGTCGTCGGACTCGGTCACCGTCTTTCCCGGCCAGTGCTTGTAGACCGCGCCGACCTCGAACTCCTCGTAATACCGGCCGAACTGCACTGTGCGCTCCTCTCCTCGGGACAACGGCGGGTGAACGCCGACCGCGATACTCCACCGTCACGGCGGGCAAAGGGGCACAATGTGACGCGATGCCCAGCTTGCCGATCCCCGAATCGCTCCGGCCGCGCAACCCGCGCCGGCGCGCTGCGAAGCGTGTCGCGATGCCGTGGATCCCCGACGTGGACCGCAGCACCGCGATCATCGACTGCGCCGTGTACCGCGACGGGGTTCGCCAGCCGGGCTCGCCGACCTGGCAGGAGGCCATCGATGACGTCGAAGCGGCCGGTACCGGGTTCATGTGGGTAGGGCTGCACGAGCCGAGTGAGCGCCAGCTCAGCGGCATCGCCGATCGGCTGCACCTGCACCCATTGGCCGTCGAGGACGCGGTGCACGCGCATCAGCGACCGAAGTTGGAACGCTACGGCGACAGCCTGTTCTGCGTGGTGAAGACAGTGCATTACAACGACGACGGCAAACAGGTCACCCAGGTCGTCGAAACCGGCGAGCTGATGGTGTTCCTCGGCACCAACTTCGTGGTGACCGTGCGACACGGCGAGCACGGCGGGCTGCACCGACTGCGGCAGGGCTTGGAGTCGCATCATGACCTGCTGCGGCACGGCCCGGCGATGGTGCTGCACGCGATCGTGGACCGTGCCGTGGACGACTACCTTGCGGTGGGCAAGGAGTTGCAGGACGACGTCGATGAGGTGGAGAGCGCGGTCTTCGCCGGCATCAACCGGTCCGCCGAGACCAACCGCATCTACCTGCTCAAACGCGAAGTGGTCGAGCTTCGGCGCGCTGTGGTACCGCTGGCTGAGCCGCTGAAGGTGCTGGCCACCTCGACGATGGGGTGTATCCCGCCGGATGTGCGCACCTACTTCCGCGACGTCGAGGACCACATCTCGCAGGTCGTCGAGCGGGTGTCGTCCTTCGACGAGTTGCTGACCACCCTGGTCACGGCCAACTTGGCGCAGCTGGGCGTGATGCAGAACGAGGACATGCGCAAGATCTCCGCCTGGGTGGCGATCATCTCGGTGCCGACCATGGTCGCCGGGATCTACGGGATGAACTTCAAACACATGCCCGAGCTGCACTGGACATACAGCTATCCGACTGTGCTCGCTCTCGTCCTCGTCGCCTGCTTCTTCCTGCACCGGGCCTTCAAACGCAACGGTTGGCTGTGAGGGCCGGCCCACGAGCGAAGCTTGCGGAGCGAGCACCTGGGCTGAGCCGCAGCTCCCGCTTGATTCGCCTTGTCGCGGCTGCGGCCGGACTGCTGCTCATCCTGGGCGGGACGGTGCACGGTTCCGACCACGACTTCCCGTTCGGGCCGTTCCGGATGTATGCCACCCGGGTGGATCCCGACGGAATCAGCCGGGAGCTGCGGGTCCGGGTCATCCTCGTCTCCGGGGCCGTGCTGGATCGCACCGATCTGACTGGCGCCCCGCGCCGCGCCGAGCTGGAGGGTCAGCTGAACCAGCTGCGTAACGACCCCCGGTTGCTGCAGCGGCTGGTGCCGATCTATACCGTGGACCTGCCCGGGCCGGCGCGCACCTTGGAGCTGGTCTGGCGCGAGCACCGGCTCAAGGACGGCCGGGCTCAGCCGGCCACGTACTCGGTGGTGTGCTCCGTGGCGGTGCCGCAATGACGCGCCCGGGCTGGTGGTTCTCGCCGGTCCCGTTGGGTCGGATCGCGGTGCTGCGGGTGCTGGTCTACCTCTACATCCCGATCGACGTCCTGGTGACCGGAACCTGGGTTCGCGAGCACGCGAAGCTCGGCGGTGAGCTGTACCACCCCTTGTATGTCTCACACCTGCTGCACCTGCCCACGCCGACGTCCCTGCTGGTGAACCTGCTCGAGATCGGTGTCGTGCTCTGCGCGGTGGCGGCTGCCACCGGCCGGATGCCCCGACTGACCGGTTCAGCCGCGGCGGTCTTGTACCTGGCCTGGATGCTCGTGGCGATGTCCTACGGCAAGGTCGACCACGATCGGTTTGCCTTCCTCGTCGCTCTGGCCGTGTTGCCCACGGTGGGTCGGGCCCGCGCCCGGGACACCGAGCAATCGGAGTCGGCAGGGTGGTCGCTGCGCTGCGTCCAGCTTGCCGTGGTGCTCACCTACTTCCTCGCGTCCTGGGCCAAGATCCGTTATGGCGGTTGGCACTGGCCGACCGGCGCGACATTGGAATCCGCGCTGTTACGGCGCAGCACACCGCTCTCGTCCTGGATCACCGACAAGCCGCAGCTACTGATCCCGATGCAGTTCGCGATGATCGGTGCCGAGCTCTGCTCGCCGCTCATACTGCTGGCCCGGTCGGACCGGGCCAGAACCGTGGTGGCGCTGGGCATGTGGTCGTTCCACCTCGCCGTGTTCGCCGGGGTGACGATCATCTTCCTGCCGCACTGCGTCGCGATCTTCGCCTTCGTCCCGGTGGAACGCTGGTGGGCCTGGTTGCGCAGCCGGGTCGGGTCGGCCCGGCGCGGCGGCGCGCGACCCGACACCCTCCGCGCCCTGCCAGCCGGCGAAACCACCGCGCCGGCCCGCTCCTAGCAATCCGACCGGTGCCAGCCTCACGCCCGGAACGACGCAGCGATCTGCTGCTCCGCCGATGCGTAGTTCGACCCGGCCGAGTGCAGTAACCTGCCGATGCCGGCGAGGGCCTCGCTCATGGTCCGGGCGCCCTTGTCGAAGTCCTCGTACAGACCGTTGAACTGCGCCGACGCGGCCCCCACCCAATCCGCGCCGAACAAAGGTGCCAGCTGGCCCCGGAGGCTTGCGTGCGCCGATTGCACGTCGCTTGCGGTCCGCGCGACCGAACCGGACAGCGATTGCAGCTGTTCCGGAGTCACCTTCAGTGACATGGCGGGTCCTTTCCTCGGCCGGCGGGATGCCGGCATCGGTCGACGACGTTAGGCAGGAGGACCCAGCTTCGGCGGCGAATCTGGAGGCATGTGGACAACGCGGCGTTATCCACAGCGCCGGGCGGATCGTCGGCGCGGGAGCGCACACTGCGCCGCGTGCAGATCAGACTCACCCTTCGGTCCCGCGCTGGCACCGGGGACATCGAAATCGAGGCGCTTCCCGAGGCGACCGTCGGCGATCTCCGTGCGCAGCTCGCCGAATGGTCTACCGGGTGCCCCCCGACGCTGTGGGCCGGCAGCCGAGCACTTTCGGACAACGCGTTGCTCGGGGGTCCGGGCGTGCGCAGCGGCTGCATAGTCGGCGTCGATACGCCGGGGCGGCGCTCGACCGATCTGGGTGCGGTGCTGCACCTCGACGTCGTCGGCGGCCCGGACGCCGGAGCAGGTGTCGCGCTGCACCGCGGCGCCCATCACCTCGGCCGGGACCAATGGTCCGACCTCCTACTGTCCGACCCCGAGGTGTCCCGCCGTCATATCGAATTGACCGTGGATGCGGCGGGCGCCCGGGTCCGCGACCTGGACTCGACCAACGGCGCCACGCTGTTGCTGTCCGACGGCCGCGAGTTGCCGGTCGGGTCCGAGGCAGTGCCGCTCACCCTCGGTTCGCGGGTGCGACTGGGCAACTCCGTGGTGCAGCTGGCCCAGCTCCACGATCCACCGGCCGTGACGCAACTGGACGAGGCCGGGCATCTGCAGGTAAACCGGCCACCGCGGCTGGAGGTGCGCGCAGATCCGGTAGTCGTCACGTTTCCCGCCGAGGCGCCGTCCAGCCGGACACCGACATCCTGGCTCGCTGCGCTGGTACCCATCCTCGGTGGCATCGGGATGGCCGCGCTGTTCCGGTCGTGGATCTACCTCGCCCTCATGCTGATGGCACCGCTGACGATGCTCGCCACCACCGTGCCCGAGCGGATCCGCGGCCGGCCGTCCCGGCGCCGCGCGGCGGAGCTGCATCGCCACGAGGTCGCCACCGCCGAGACCGCCCTCACCAACGCAGTGCAGGCCCAGCTGGCGAGCAGGTTGCGGTTATCCCCGGACCCGGCCGAGGTCCGCCGCATCGCGACCGGACCGACCAGCCGGATCTGGGAGCGTCGCTGCGTCGACCCAGATTTTCTGGACGTCCGGGTCGGTCTCACCGACGTCGATGCCGAGATCACCGTCGAAGGGCCGGCCGACCCACCGCGGCTGCCATTGGTGCCGGTCACCGTCTCACTGCGGACCGGAGCGGTCGGGGTGTGCGGGCCGCGGCAGGTCGGTAATCGGCTCGTCCATTGGGCGATCGGGCAGGTGGCTGCGTTGCATTCCCCGAACGATGTGTCGCTCGCTCTGCTGCTGCCGGACCGATCCCCGCCGGCAGATCTGCACTGGACCTGGCTCAGTTGGCTTCCGCACCTCGCCCGCGGGAGGACCGCACGTGGCGCCGACGACTGCCGCGAACTGGTCATCGCGCTCGGTCGAGAGCTCGATCGACGCCAGACGGCACACAGCCGGGCGACCGAGCACTGGCCCGGCCCGTGGCTGGTCGTCGTGCTGGTCGGCGCTTCCTCACTGGCCGCCGTGCCCGGGCTCGACCGACTGATCCGCGACGGCCCGCGCTACGGCGTCACGGCGCTGTGCGTGGATACCGAACTGCGCCGGCTCCCATCCGGCTGCGCATCGATCGTGGAGGTCGGCGGCGAGACGGGCGCCGAGGTGGCAGTCCGCGCAGTTCGGCGTCCGCCGGTCGGATCGGTGATCGCCGACCAGGTGAGCGCGCCCTGGTGCGACGAGATCGCCCGGGGGCTGGCGCCGCTCGTCGACCCGAGCCGAGCTGCCGACGCGGCTCTCCCCAGCTCGGCCCGGTTGGTCGAGCTGCTCACCGACCACGACCTCGACAGCACCGAACTGCAGCAGCGCTGGGCTCAGTCGGACGGCGCCCCGGCCACCGTCATCGGCGTCGGAGTCGACGCCGTGGTCGAGCTGGACCTGAGCCGCGACGGCCCGCACCTGCTCGTCGCGGGCACTACCGGATCCGGGAAGTCGGAGTTCCTGCAGGCGCTGGTCGCCGGGCTGGCGGTGAACTGTTCTCCCGGGCAGCTGAACTTCGTCCTGATCGACTTCAAGGGTGGCGCCGCTTTCGCCGAGTGCGCCGAACTGCCGCACGCGGTCGGTCTGGTCACCGACCTCGATCAGCACCTGACCGAGCGCGCCCTGGTGTCGTTGAACGCCGAGCTGCGCCGCCGCGAGAACATGTTCGCGACCGCGGGCGTCGCCGATCTGGCCGCCTTCCAGGCCACAGCGGCCGGCCGGAGTCAGTCCCTACCGCGGCTGGTCATCGTCGTTGACGAGTTCGCGACGCTGGTCGAGGAACTCCCCGACTTCGTCACCGGCCTCGTCGGCATCGCACAACGTGGTCGTTCGCTCGGGGTGCATCTGGTGCTGGCCACGCAACGGCCGAGCGGGGTGGTGTCCGCCGAGATCCGGGCCAACATGCCGTTGCGGCTCGCCCTGCGGGTGACCGATCCGAGCGACTCGCTCGACGTGGTCGGCACGGCGGACGCCGCGGCAGTCAGCCCGGCGCAGCCGGGACGCGCATACCTCCGCCGCGGCACCGAAGTCCTCGCGGTGCAGGTCGGTCGGGTCGGTGGGTCGGCGCCCCGATCACCCAGCGGCATCCGCGTCATCCAGATCGATGCATGGGGGTTACCGACCGGTGGTTCTGCCTCGGACAGCGCGGTCGGGCCGGCGTCGGCTCCCGATTTGGCGCGGCTGGTCGCCAGCGCGAGGCAGGCCGCGCTCGACGGCGGGTTACCGGCACCCCGACGACCGTGGTTGCCGCCACTGCCAGACGTAGTCGCAGTAGGCCAACTACCCGGATCACCGCCCGACGGCATCGGTCTGGTCGATGATCCGGCAGCGCAGTCGGTCCGGATCTGGTCTCCAGACCTGCACGCCGGCGGGAGCACGTTGCTGGTCGGAACTGGCCGCACCGGCCGCAGCAGCGCACTGCGGACGCTGGCGGCGACGATGGCCGCCCGAGCCGGACCCGACGCCGCGCACCTCTACGTGATCGACTGTGCCGGCGGCGGGCTGCAGCCGCTGAGCCGGTTGCCGCACTGCGGCGGCTACGTCACCCGCGACGATCCGCAGACCGTCGACCGGCTGCTGACCCGGCTGGCCACCGCGTGCGACGAGCGGCACGACCGGACCGGCGATCCCCGAGACCCGCCGGCGCGACCAATGATGCTGCTGATCATCGACGGCTGGGAGGGTCTCCTGGCCGCTACCGAGTCGGTCGCGATGGGGCAGCCGGTCGAGACGGTCCTGCACCTCATCCGGGAAGCCGGGTCGGTGGGCCTGACCGTGATGATCACCGGTGGGCGAAGTGCGCTCACCTCCCGACTGGCCGGGCTCGTCGACACCCGAGTGGTCTTCCGGCTCGCCGACCCGAGCGACTACGCCGCGGCGGGCCTGTCCGTGCGCACCATGCCCGCCGGGATGCCGCCCGGCCGAGCGGTGTTCGCCGAGTACGGAACCGAGGTGCAACTAGCGGTGCTGGGCGCCGATCCCAGTCCGCCGGCGCAGTGGGCGCAAGTGGCCGCAATCGCCGCCCACAGCCCGGCGGCTCCGGCCGAGTCGGCCGGCGGCCCGCTGCAGATCCGTGCGCTACCGCCCCGGATACCCGCAGCGGACGTGCTGAGCCGCCGCCCGGGAGCGGGCATCGTGCTCGGACTCGGCGGAGATTCCTGCACACCCTTCCGGCTCGATCTCGACGCGCCTGGCGGCCGGTTCGTGGTGGCCGGTCCGACGCGCTCCGGGCGCAGCAGCGCATTGCGGCTCATCGCCGGCCAGGCCAGACCCACCTCGGTGCTGCTCGCCGGCCCGGCGGAGTCTGGGTTGGGCCGATGGGCGCGCGCTCGCGGCCGCCCGCTGGTCACTCCGCAGCAGACGACGCGGTTCGATTTACCCGGCGGCGCTCGTCCTCTGCTGATCGTGGACGACGTCGAACGGTTCCTGGACACGCCCGCCGGAGACCGACTCGTGGAGTTGCTGCTCGCCGCCCCCACGGGCGCGAGCCTGGTGGCGGCCGGCCGCACGGATGACCTGGTGGTGTCCTTCCGCGGGCTGGGTGCGGAGGCGATCCGGCCGCGGTTGGGCGTGCTGCTGCGCCCGGCACCCGGTGACGGCGAGGTGCTCGGCGTACGGCTACCGCTCACTAGGGCCAGCGGCCCACCGGGGCGTGGCATCATGATCGCCGGCCGATTGCTCCGCGACCCCGCCCTGGCCGGCGAGGACCTTCTACCGGTGCAACTCGCCGACCCAGGCCCGATCGAGGAATTCCCGATCGGTTAGGCAGAGCTCAAGACATGTGCGGGTAGGTGTGCTCGGTCGGCGGCACGAAATTCTCCTTGATGACCCGCGGTGACACCCACCGCAGCAGGTTCCACACCGATCCAGCCTTGTCGTTGGTGCCCGAGGCGCGCGCCCCGCCGAATGGCTGCTGACCGACGACAGCTCCGGTTGGCTTGTCGTTGACGTAGAAGTTCCCCGCGGCGAAGCGCAGTGTTCGGCTCATCTCGTCGACGGCAGCGCGCTCGGTGGCGAACACAGCGCCGGTCAACGCGTACTGAGCAACGGACTCCATCGCGGCCAACTCGGTGCGCCAGTCGGCGTCGTCGTACACATGCACCGCGAGGAACGGGCCGAAGTACTCCCGGCTGAAGACCTCGTGGTTCGGGTCGGCGCAGGTCACCACCGTCGGACGGACGAAGAAGCCCTCGCTGTCATCGGCGGTGCCGCCGGCCAGCACTGTCACCGCCGGGTCTGCGGCGCACATCTGCAATACGCCGGACAGCTTGTCGTAGGCGCGCCGATCGATGACGGCACCACCGAAGTTGCTCAGATCCGTGACGTCGCCGTAGGTAAGACCGTCGGTCGTCGCGGCCAGCGCATCTCGCACGCCACCGTCCCAGAGGGATCGCGGCAGGTACGCGCGCGATGCTGCCGAGCACTTCTGCCCCTGGTATTCGAACGCGCCGCGGACCAGTCCGGTGACCAGCGGGGCCGGGTCGGCCGACGGGTGCGCGAATACGAAGTCCTTGCCGCCGGTCTCACCGACCAGCCGTGGGTAGCCCGCGTACCGGTCGATGTTGGTGCCGACCGTCTGCCAGAGGTGCCGGAACGTAGGCGTCGAGCCGGTGAAGTGGATGGCGGCCAGCGCCGGATGGGGAAGGGCAACCTTGCTGACGGCGTGGCCGTCGCCGGTGACCAGGTTGATCACCCCGGGTGGCAGGCCGGCGGCTTCGAGCACCCGCATCGTGTAGTGCGCGGCGAGTGACTGCGTCGGCGATGGCTTCCATACAACCGTGTTGCCCATCAATGCCGGTGCGGTCGGCAGGTTGCCGGCGATCGCGGTGAAGTTGAACGGGGTGATCGCCAGGACGAACCCTTCCAACGGCCGGTAGTCCATCCGGTTCCAGGTCAGCGACGAGGAGATCGGCTGTTGCCCGAGGATCTCCCGACCGAACCGGACGTTGAATCGCAGGAAGTCGATCAGCTCGCAGGCCGAATCGATCTCTGCCTGCTGCACCGTCTTCGACTGGCCCAGCATCGTCGCCGCGTTGAGAGTGTCCCGCCAGGTGGTGGAGATGAGGTCGGCCGCGCGCAGGAAGACGGCGGCCCGCTCGTCGAACGGAAGCTCCCGCCAGGCTGGGGCCGCGGCCAGCGCCGCGTCGATCGCGCCTTGGACGTCGCCGGTGGTGGCCTGGGCCCCGGAGCCGAGGACCGCGGCATGCCGGTGGGGCTGCACGACGTCGAACGATGAGCCGCCGGCCATCCGCTGTGCGCCGCCGACGGTCATCGTCAGTTCGGCCCGCTCGCCCGCCAGTTCGGCCACCCGCTTCTGCAGCGACTCACGCCCGGCACTGCCCGGTGCGTAGGTCCCGATGGACTCGTTGATCGGCGGCGGAGGGGTGGTGATGGCGTCCATGGCGGGCCTCTCTTGTGCGCGAACAGATCGTGGTCGAGTCTATGGCGCCGGCTGCTGTACTTATGGCGCCGGCTTCGCAAGCTCAGCCGAACGCACCCGCCTGGACCTACGGTGGGCGGGGGTCTTCGGCAGCTGCCAACCACCTACTGCTGCAGGTGGGCGACGACGTCCGCGAGTTCCTGCGGGGCGTACCAGGACAGTTCGTAGCCTTCCGCGTCGTCGACGCGCTGCTGCGCCGCCTCGCTGCCTAGGTCGGCCTCGATCACCGCTACCGCCGCTGCACCGACTACCTCCTCCGCATCGGCGTCGTCCACATGCACCGCCGCCACCGACGACGCCGGTACGGCTGTGGAGATCCGCACCGCGCCGCGCTCCAACCCGTCGGCGACGGTGATCTGCTCGTCCGGGACGTCCACACTGAGGACAACCCGGCGCCGCAGCGCACTCGGATCCGCGTCGATCAGCCGTACCGACGCCCGGGCCGCCTGACCGCTGGCCGCATATTCCAGCTCGTCGACATCCTCGTCGACGTACCACTCGCGAATGCCTGGGGTGACCGCGAAGCCGGTCAACGGCGCCGGGCCGATCAGGCCACGCTCGTGCAGCTCACCGAGCAGCGTGCTTGTCGCCGGCAGGTAGACCCTCACGAGCTGCTGCCGTCGGCAGCAGCGCCTTCATCAAGCAGCGCGGCCGGCCCGCCCCGCTCCAGCAGTTCGGTGGTGGTCCGCAGCGCGGTGAGCAACACCTCGTTACGGCGCCTCGGGTTCATCAGGTTCGGGCCCATCACCTCGAGATCGTCGGCGGACGGCGCCAGAATCGTCACGTCGGCTCCCGCCGCACGCAGTTGCTGGGCGTCGGTCTCGATGCCACGAGTGATGGCCCGGCGCACGACCCGCTCCAGCCGGGTAACCGGCGAGCGTGGTTTGTCGTAGTCCACCGCGGCCATCGGTGCCGCAATAACTACCTCGGTGATCGAGCCGGTCTCCACCAGCGGCAACACGATGTCGACGGAGGCATTCGACGCAGTGCCCCCGTCGACGAAGCGCCGGCCGTCGATCTCGATCGGCGGGTACCAGGCTGGGATCGCGCAGGACGCGCAGACCGCGTCCGCGAGGATCGCCGACACGTCGTCCCGGCCGAACACCACCCGCTTGCCACTTTCGTAATCGGTGCCGACGATCCACACCTTCGGGTCGGTCGGCCAGTTCTGTCCAGGCAGACACTCAACTGACGTTGCGGCGACCATGTCGTGGATTGGCTCCAGTGTGCCGCGGCCACGCGGCAGCAATCCGGACAGGGCTACCGTCGCCGAGCTCGACCGCGGATGCCGCACCGCGTCCAGCACCAGCCGCGGCGAGCCGGGCCGCCAGCCCGGTCGCGGCGGCAACGCCCCGCCGGACTCGGCGTTGTAGTCCCAATCGATGGCCGGATCTGCCGGCAGCGGAACACCCTGATGGTGTCGTTCGATGACCTCGATCGGGATCCGGCAGCCGAGTAGCGCGGCCAGTACCGAACCGGCCGAGGTGCCGACCACCAGCGCGCTGTCGGTGGCGTTCTGCCCGGTGTGGTCCTGCCATGCACTCAGCGCGCCGACCGTCCAAGCGAATCCGAGCACGCCACCGCCGCCGAGCACGAGCGCGCTACTCATAGATCGCACCGTCGATTGCTCGCGCTGTCCTCGCTTCGCATCGGACGGCACTCGCAACCGACCCTTCGCTCCGCTCGGCCGCAAGCTCGCTGCGCTCGCGCGGGCGATCCGCTCTTCGCGCAAGCGCTCATCGCGTGATGGCTGGGTCTCGACACCGCGGTCGGATTGATGCGACGGGTGCCGGCGCAGTCGGAAGTGCTTTTGCTGGTTGAGGTTGGGGTCATTTCTTGGGTGCTCGCTTGCGGGTTTTCTGGGCTTCTTCGGCGGCGGCCAGGAGTTCGTGGAGGGACTCCTCGATCAGGGCAGCGAGGGTGTCGACGTCGCTCATCGCGTCGCGGTCGGCGTTCAGCCCGTAGTACACGCCGCCGTCATATGAAGTGAGCCCTATGCACACCGCCTGACCACTGGCCAGCGGCACGATGGGGAACATCTCGCGCAGCCGAGCACCAGCAGCGTAGAGCGGGAACTGCGGCCCCGGGACGTTCGTCACGACGAGGTTGAACAGCCGCCGGCTCAGCCCACTCGCGGCGCGCGCACCGAGCGCGTGCAGTGTGGGCGGCGCGAAGCCGGACAGGGCGATGAGCGCATCCGCCCCGACCGACTGGCCGGACTCCTTGTGCGCCGTCATCGCGTAGCTGATCTGGGTCAGGCGCATCATCGCGTTCGGCTCGCCTACGGGTAGGTCGACCAGGTATGCCGAGACCTGGTTGCCGGTCTTGCGCTGGTCTTCCTCACCGCCGAAGGCTCGCACGCTCACCGGCACCATGGCGCGCACGCTGGTCGTCGGGGTGACCGCCTCCCCGCGGGAGAGCAGCCAGCCGCGCAGCGCACCTGCGACGGTGGCCAGCACTACATCGTTCACCGTACCGCCGGCCTGCTTGCGCACCCGCTTGTAATCGTCGAGTTCGGTGCGTGCGACCGCGAATCGGCGCTGCGACCCGATCGACGCGTTCAGCGGCGATGAGGGCGCCGGCCGTGCGGCTATCCGCGCCGCCGACAGCAACCCGCCGATCGCCCCGGCGACCCGGCCGCTGGTCGCCCGCACGTCCTCGACACCCATCCGGATCGCGTCGATCGCGGCGGTGGGTCGGCGCACGATGTCGGCGACCGCATTCGCCGCCAACGTCACCCCCGAGGGCTCGGGCCGCGGCTCCCATAGATCGTCGGGAACCGGACGTGGCTCCGGAGTGACGTCGAGGATGACCTGTACCAGATCGATTGCGCTCAGCCCGTCGATCATCGCGTGATGGGTCTTGCTGATCACTGCGATCCGGCCATCGGCCAGACCCTCGACTATGTTCATCTCCCACAGCGGACGGTGCCGGTCGAGATGTCTCGACTGCAGCCGGGCGACCAGCTCACGCAGTTGTTCGTCGGAACCGGGCTTGGGCAGGGCCGAGCGACGCACGTGGTAGCTGATGTCGAACTCGTTGTCGTCGATCCACACCGGGTTCGCCAGATGCCCGGGCACCCACTTGATCTTCTGCCGATACCGCGGCACCAGCGAAATTCGGTCCTGGATGAGCTCGACGAAACGGTCGAAGTCGAATCCACCGGCCGGCGGATCGAACACCGCCAGGCCGCCGACGTGCATGGGCGTCGCAGTGCCCTCGAGATGGAGGAAGGACACGTCCAGGGACGAGAGTCGATCGGTCATCCGCGTCGGACACCTCGCTTCGCTGCGCCTTCGGCATGGCTGCACTGAATCGGCAGCCGACCTGGCGATGCTACTCGGTGGTAACGCCGCTCCCAATGCGACGGCCTTCCCCCATTGGGTCACCGCCCGGCGACATGTCGAGGGCTTTTGGCCACTTTGCTGTCTGGCAAAGATCCGTGCCGTTCCGGTGCGCCGATGATGACAGCGTCAGTGCGCGGCCAGAACGGCAAGCACGATGATCACCACCGCCAGGACGAGAACGATCAACCAGCCTTGCCAAGTCTGCGGCCGCAACCCGAGGCCGATCCGCTTAGGTCCGAACCAGGACCGTTGCGATCGATCGATCATCGGGCACCCCCTTTGTATCCAACCGAATGGGCAGCAGTGCCGTTGCCGCGTCCGGGTCGGGCGTGCTCTCCGCGCGCGGCACGATGCTGTTCAACCTTCCACCATCAAACTGAGCCGTCGATCACCGAGCCTTCTTCGAGGTCAGCTTGCGCAGTCGAGTAGGCGTGAACGGCTCGGTGAGATATCGCTGCAGAGTGGGTCCGAACCGGGCCACCATCTCGTCGTCGGTCAGTGTGTCCAGGGGCGCCAATTTCAGCACGTACCGACAGATCGCCAGCCCGATCACCTGGCTGGCCACCAGCCCGGCCCGTTCGACCACTTCGGCCGAGGTGGTCACCGCCCAGAGTGCCACCGCGACCTGGTCACGATAGATCAACTGCACTTTCTGCGCCGCGGCCTCTTTGGTCATCGCCGAACGCAGGATCATCGGCAGGGAATCATTGGCCTCCCAGCGGTCCAGGAAGATCCGCACCAGCGTCGCGCCCAGTTCATCGCGCGGCACTTCGGCCAGATCGGGGAACCGCAGGTCGATCTCCGCGGCAGTGGCGAAGAGGTTCTCCTTGTTGCCGTAGTAGCGCATCACCATGGCCGGATCGATGCCGGCCTCCGCCGCGATCGCCCGGATCGTCGCGCGCTCGTAGCCGTCAGCGCCGAATCTGTTGCGCGCCGCGGTCAGGATCGCGGCCCGAGTCGGGTCCGAGCGCCGTTGCGGATTGGGGTGTGCTTCATCACGCGCCATGTCGACGAGTGTAGGCCAACATGCGTTGACACTCATGGCGTCCACCCCTAAAGTCAACGTATGTTGGCAAACACTCGTTGACGAAAAGTGGGGACCGAATGATCACCGAACAAGACATCCCGACCGTCCGACGCGAACCCGCCCTGAAGGCGGTACTCGTCGCGGTCTGTCTCTCCCTGGCAACGGTCGTGTCAGCGGTCACCTCGTTGAACGTGGCCCTCCCCGACCTGGCCAAGGACACTGGCGCCTCGCAGACGCAGGTGTCCTGGATCGTCGACGCCTACGCGCTGGTGTTCGCGTCACTACTGCTCGCGGGCGGCGCAATCGGCGATCGGTACGGACGCCGCAGGGTCCTTTTGATCGGACTGCTGCTTTTCGGCAGCGGCGCGGCCGGCGCGATGGCGACCTCCGACGTCACAGCGCTGATCGCGCTACGCGGCCTCCTCGGCGTCGGTGCAGCGCTGGTCATGCCGGCCACCTTGTCAACGATCACCATCACCTTCACCGATCGGGCCCGGACCCAGGCCGTCGCCATCTGGTCCGGAGTTGCCGGCGCCAGTGCGGTGCTCGGTCTCGTCGTCTCCGGTTCGGTGCTCGAGCTGTGGAGCTGGCATGCCGTGTTCGGGCTCAACGTCGTGCTCGCAGTTGCCTCACTCGCGCTGGTGCTGCGGGTGGTACCCGAGAGCACGTCGCATGAGGACGGACACCTCGACGTGGTCGGCGCAGTGCTGTTCGTGGTCACCCTCGGCACCATCATCTTCTCGATCATCGAAGGCCCCACTGCCGGATGGGTCAGCGCGCGGACGGTGGGTGGTCTGGTCGGCGGCGGGGTGCTGCTCATCGTTGCCGGGTGGTGGGAGATGCGCGTTACCGAACCATTGCTGGACCCGAGGCTCTTCCGGCACCGCGCCTTCGCCGCAGCCTCGCTGTCGATCACCTTTCAGTTCTTCGCGTTCTTCGGCTTCGTATTCCTGTTGCTGCAGTACTTGCAGATCGTCGCCGGGCTGGGGTCACTGCCGGCCGCGCTATGCGTGTTGCCGATCGCCGTAACACTGATGCCCGCCTCCCGAGCTGCGGCCGGCCTGGTCGGCAAGATCGGTACCCGGGCGACGTGCGTTGCGGGACTGGTGCTGGTCACCGGTGGCCTGCTCGTCTTGCGCGAACTCGGCACCGAATTGAACTACGTCGTGCTCGTCGGCGGACTGTTGCTGCTCGGCCTCGGCATGGGCCTGGCGATGACCCCGGCCACCGCGGCGCTGACCGACGCTCTGCCCAGCGACAAGCAGGGTGTCGCGTCGGCGATGAACGACTTAGCCCGGGAGCTCGGCGGGGCGCTGGGCATCGCTGTGCTCGGCAGCGTCCTGACCAGCTCGATCACCGACCGCTTGCACGGCATGCCGCACGGTGGCGGCGCGTCGGCGGCCGACCTGCCGCGATTGCCCGGCCCGGTCGCGGCTCTGGTCCGCGCCGCCTTCGTCGACGGTCTGCAGAACGCGCTGTCGCTGGCTGCCGTTGTGGTCGCCGCAACCGCGGTACTGGTCGCCGTGCTGGCCCGCCCGCACCGCGAGGCACCGGCTCAACCGTGACGGCTGGACTGCCGCCGGCGGGATCCAGCGGTGGCGGGCCGGCCGGTCAGGCTGGCCGCCAAGCGGCTGAGTGCGGTGCGCAGCGGACTGCCGGGCCGGACGTCGGCGAGAGTCTTGCCGACGGCCAGTGCGGCATCCAGTCCTCGCTGGTCGTAGGGCAGCAGCGCGGACGGCGTGATGCCGGCGAAGCGCAGCAGCGCGGCGGTCAGTTCCTCCTCGGCCCGGCCCGGTACCGCGTCGGTCCGCAGCCGGTTCAGCACCACCCATACCGGTGCGTCGAGCTCGGCCTCGCGCAGCTCGCCGAGCGCGCGCACCACCCGCTGCATGCCGATCGGGTCGGCCGAGCCGACAACCACGACCAGATCCGCCTCGTGCAGCACGGCCAGCGTCGAGCCGTTGCGGCGCGGTGCCACCGAGTCGAGACTGATCTCCTCGTCCGCCTCGATCGAGAAGCCACAGTCGACGACGGTGGTGGCCGCCAGCGCCCGCGCGGCACCGAGCACTGCGGTCATCCCGCTAGGGCGTAGCTCGGGCCATCGCTGCGCCCGCGGTATACCGGTGAGCACCCGCAAATGCGGACCAAGTCCCCAGCACAGCTGCGCCAACGCCGCAGCGTCGAAACGGGTCCGACCGGCCTGCCGGCAGGCCGCGGCGATACCGGCCGACTCGTCGAGCAGACCCAGCACTGCGCCGATCACACCGCCATAGCAGTCGGCATCCACCAGCAGCGTCGCCTCGCCCTGCCGGGCCAGTTCGTCTGCCAGCCCGACGGCGACCGTGGTGCGCCCAGGTGCACCGGTCGGCCCCCACACCGCAACCACCGACCCGCGGTGCACCGGTAGCTGCGGTGCAGGCACCGAACCGGGCGGCACGATCGACGCGGTGGAGGCGGCCGGGTCGCTGAACGCCAGCCTGCTGTCGACTCCGCTGTGGCGATCGGCCAAGGCGGCTTCGACGGTGGAGACCACCACCGCCGCACTGGCATCCGACGGCACGACGAACGTGATGCCCAGCGCGGCCAGCCGCTGCTCGGTTGCCGGGTCGGAGCCACTCACCACGCCTATCGGAGTGACCTCGACGGCGAGCAGCCGGTCCACGACGTCGACGTCGAGCTGACGCAGATCCGCGGCGATCAGCGCCGCCACGGCCTGCCCAGCACCGGCCACGGCCAGCAGGTCGACCACGTCGACGCAGCGGCGCACGACGGTGACCGCCGGGCTGCGTTCGAGACCGGC
Source organism: Jatrophihabitans sp. (assembly GCA_051001975.1). Taxonomy (GTDB): domain Bacteria; phylum Actinomycetota; class Actinomycetes; order Mycobacteriales; family Jatrophihabitantaceae; genus DATAEG01. Next base: position 9,625 of record JBPCMU010000050.1, on the reverse strand, counting down.
CACCATTGCCGTCTCCCACCCGGCGCCACCCAGCGCCGTGAGAACCGGAATGCTCACCAGCGCCGTCCCGTCATGCTCGGCTCACGTCGACTCTGAGCTCGGCGCCTGGCAGCCGGCGAGGTCGGGCAGCGCATCGTTCGCGTGGTCGTCAGCACGGCCGCTGACGACGCCGATGCGGATGACGACGTCGGGCAACCCGACCGCGCTGACCACCCGTGCCGCCAACTCGGGGCTCAGCCGCACGACGACGCTCACCGCCGCGTCCGCGGTCAATGCGCCCTTGCTCCCGTCGCGGACCTGCTGCACGGGCACGTCGGCGATGACGACGGCGGCCTGGCAGAAGCGAGTGCTCACCCATACTGTGATTCGTTGCCCGCGCTGCAGATCAGGTGCGTTCTCCGGCCGTACCGGGATCGTCACCGTGGTCCCAGCGGATGCGGTCTGCACCGCTGAGCGAGGGACCAGCTCGCCGGCCCGGATCGGAGCGGCTAACGCCTGGCCGTTGGGGAGTTGGCCGGCTGCGAAATACCGTTCGGCGGCGTGCGGCAGCCGGATCCTGGTGACCCGCACGTCCGAGTCCGAAATCGTCGTGCCGGCTGCCAGATCGTGGGTTGCCGCGAGGTAGGGCTGCGCCGCAGACGCCCGGGTGAGCAGCACGGCGCCCAGTAGGACCGAACACAGCACGAGCATCACCCCGAGCAGCACCCGCAGGTCGAACCACCGCGGAGCACGCAACCGACGCGGAGCAGGGGAATTAGGCGTCACGGCGTAATGGTGCATCACGAACGCCGCGGACGCGATAGTCCGGCGCACTTGTGGACAGTGCACATCGATCATCCGGACCTGCCAGAATTCGACCATGGCCAGCGACCGGTTCCTCACCCTCGCCGACGTCGCTGAGGTCCTGAACATCTCGGCGGCCCAGACCTACGCGTTGGTGCGCAACGGCGACCTGCCGGCCATCAAGATCGGCGGTCGCGGACAGTGGCGGGTGGAACGGGCCGAATTGGAGACCTACATCGGACGGATGTACGACCAGACCCGGCAGTTCGTCGCCGACCACCCCTTCACCGACGAACCCTGACCAGGGGCCGCCGCTGGGTCAGGCGGCGATGGCCAACCCGAGTGCGAGCGCGGCGCCGAAGAGGAGTTCGGTCAAGCCGGTCAGCTTGAGCACTCGGATCAGCGCCATCCCGGACGCCTGGCGGAGGATCGCCAGCACCGCGGGTACCGCCAACGGAATGGCCGCCCAGGCGAGCAAAGCCCATGGTGTGGTCATCGCCAGCGGAGCCAGCAGGCCCACCAGCACCATCCCGATGTAGAGCGCCCGACTGGCCCGGTCCCCGATCATGACCGAGAGCGTCCGCTTGCCCACCAACCGGTCCGTGGGGATGTCGCGCAGGTTGTTGGCGACCAGCACCGCGCAAGCGAGCAGGCCGGCAGCAACTGCGGCCAGCACTGCGTTTCGGCCGATCGTCTGCGCCTGCGAATAGGTGGTGCCCAACACGGCGGCCAGACCGAAGAAGACGAACACGCTGATCTCGCCGAGGCCGCGGTATCCGTACGGGCGCGTACCGCCGGTGTAGAACCACGCGGCCCCGACAGCCGCCGCACCCAGCAACAACAACCACCAGGCCGTCGTCACCGCGAGGACCACCCCGGCGACGCCGGCCAGGCCGAAGAACAGGAACGCCGCGCGCTTCCCCGTGGCCGGCGTCGCCGCGCCGGAACCGACCAGGCGTTGTGGCCCGACCCGGTCGGCGTCGGTGCCGCGGATACCGTCGGAGTAGTCGTTGGCGTAGTTGACGCCAACCTGCAAGGCGAGTGCCACGACGAGGCAGAGCACCGCCTTGGCCGGCACGAAATGGCCCAGCCCCGCCGCCGCGCCCGTCCCGGCCAACACCGGCGCCACCGCTACCGGCAACGTCCGCAGCCGGGCACCTACCAACCACTGCGCCGCCGTTGCCACGTCGGGAATTCTCCCAGACGCCCGGGGGCGACCCACCGGCGCTAGCGCCGCACCGCCACCAGCGCACCGAACGGTATGGCCGCTGCTTCGCGAACCTCGCCGCTGCGACGCCACTCCCCCGACGGATGTCCCGCCAGTTCCACGAAATCGGCCCCGACGCGATCCAGCGTGCCGGACAGCACTGGCCCGTCCACGAGATGCGCCGCGACGACGGACCGATCCCGAGCGACGGCGCGCAGGGCCGAGCGCAACCCCAGCCGCGCGCCGACCACCCCCTCTGAACCGGGGGCCGCGGACAGCCGGCCGAGGCCGCCGATGAAGACGACCGCAGCGACCGGGAGCAGCGCCTCCCGACCGGCGTCCTCGTCGAGCAGCAGCCAATCCGGACCGACTCTGCTCAGCCGGCCGGACAACTGCAGACCACCACGGCACCGGACCTTCACCGAACCGCCGACGGCCGGTCGGATCCGAGAGACCAGGTCGATCTGCCCGACCTCGGCACGGGTCCGTTCGGCCACCTCGGCCGCTCGCTCGGCGAAGTCCAGCGCGGCCGCCTCGCCGGCCAGGTCATCGAACAGTTCGTCCCAGCGCATGCGGGGCAGTCAACCAGCATCGCCCAGATCGCCGGAGATGATCCGTCTCATCCACAGACTTCAGCGCACCTTGACCAACCGCATCCAGACGCCTACAACTGTTACCGAGTGCAAATATAGGCAAACGAAGGAATAGGTATGATGATTGCTCAGACCGCCCGGCGCCGGGCGGCCCGGTGCCTGATCAGCGCGATAGTGGTCATGGATGTGTGGGTGCTGGCGTGCACCCGGCCAGATCCAGGGGCGCTCGGTCGCGGGCTGTCCGGTCCACACCGGTGGGTCGCCGAGTCCGGCACCGACGCCGTGACGATGCAGCTCGCCGGTGCCCTGCTCTGGCTAGCTGCATGGTGGCTGGCCCTGGGTTGGACCGCGGCTCTGGTCGGTGCACTGCCCGGCCGATGCGCTGTCGCCGCCCAGCGGCTTTCCGGTGCGATGCTCCCCCCGCTCCTGCGCCGACTGACGGCCGCAGCGCTCGGTGCGGCAGTCATCGCGAGCGGCGTCGCGGCTGTCGCGGAACCCGCGTACCGGTCGGCAGGTCACGCGGCGAGCTCGCACCCCGTGGCGCTGGCGCCGTGGCCGACGACGCCGACGCACCCACACCACGCCGTGCCCTGGCCCACCACTCCCGCTCCGGCCCGTCCCCGCACGCGGGTCAGCGTCGTGGTGGCCCCGGGCGACTCGTTGTGGCAGATCGCGGCCCACCGGCTCGGCCCGCATGCCTCGGATGTCGACATCAACGCCGAGTGGCGGCGCTGGTACGCCGCCAACCGAGCACGCATCGGCGCCAACCCCGATCTGATCCAGCCTGGGCTACGCCTCTACGCCCCCCGAGCCGAGGAGACTCCATGACCACAGCGATCCAGCCCACAGCGATCCAGCCCACCGCGATCCAGCCCACCGCGATCCAGCGCGCATCGGATAGCACCGAAGCGCTCGATGCGCTCCCACCTCTACGCCCGATCACTATCCGGCCGGCCCCGCGCCGTGAACCCCCATTCGACGACGAACTGGCCGACAACGCGGCGCCATCACCTGCGAGGTTGGTGCTCCTCGACGGTGGACGGCAGCCGCGGCTCCCGTTCGCGGACGGCGGCACTGTCCGTCGCAACCGACCGCCGATCCGGCTGGTCCCACCGCCGATCGTCACACCACCCGCAGGCCGATTCGGGCACAGTCTGGTGCAGGGCATCGTCGAAGTACTCAACGGATTGCGGCCGGCCGCACAGTTGAGCGCACATCTGACGCCGGCGATCCAGGCCGGGTTGGCCCGCGACAGCACCGATCTGGGCAGGTTCCAGACGCCGGGCCGACCACCGATCGTGACCTCGGTGCACGTATGCGAACCCGCCGAGGGAATCGCCGAACTCAGTGCCGTGATCTCGGTGGACGGGAGGTTCCGCGCGATCGCCGCCCGGATCGAGATCGCGCACGGACGGTGGCGATGCGTGCGGTTGCAGCTCGGCTGATCGGTCAGCCGAGAGGCAGCCCCGTCAGCGGCGGCGCTTCTTGTTCGACCGTGCGGCGCCGCGGTTACCCCGCGAGCCGCGGTTCGGGTTCGACCGAGCCTGCTGCTGACGGCGCGCGGTGGCCGTCTCCGTCTTCGCCTCGGCGTCCGCCTCTACGGTGACCTCCGGCGCGTTGGTGTCCAGGTCCGGAGCGCTGTAGGTGAGCGGCGTCTTCGGCCGGTTCTCGTTGCGGTCCAGGCCCTTCGCCCGGATCTGCGGCGAGGCCTCGTTCGTCACCGGCTTGCGCGCCGCGGGCTTGGCGGCGGTCCGCACGGCGACCGGTTCCGGCGCGGCGGCTGGGACCTCCTCGGCGGCGGCGGCGTCCTCGTCGGACACCTCCACTTCGAGGTTGAAGACGAAGCCGACCGACTCCTCCTTGATCGCTTCCATCATCGCGGCAAACATGTCGAAGCCTTCGCGCTTGTACTCGACCAACGGGTCACGCTGGCCCATCGCGCGCAGTCCGATGCCTTCCTGCAGGTAGTCCATCTCGTATAGGTGCTCGCGCCACTTGCGGTCCATCACCGACAGCAACACCCGGCGCTCGAGCTCGCGTTGCACCTCGGCGCCGAGCGTGTCTTCACGCTCGTCGTAGGCAGCCTGCGCGTCCGCGACGATCTCCTCGGTGAGGAACTCCCGGGTCAGGTCGTTGCGGTGACCGCCGGCGGTCTCGATCGCCTCGTCGATGCTCAGCGTGATCGGGTACAGCGTCTTGAGCGCCGCCCAGAGCTTCTCCAGATCCCAGTCCTCGGAGTAACCCTCCGAGGTGGCCGCCTCGACATAGCCGCCGACGACATCCTCGATCATCGAGCGCACCTGATCGGACAGGTCCTCGCCGTCGAGCACCTTGCGCCGCTCGTCGTAGATGACGGTGCGCTGCTTGTTCATGACCTCGTCGTACTTGAGGACGTCCTTGCGGATCTCGAAGTTCTGCGCCTCGACCTGCGACTGCGCCGACGAGATCGACTTGGTGACCTGCTTGTACTCCAGCGGGGTGTCCTCGGGCATCTTCATGAAGTTCATCATCGCGGCGATCTTGGCCCCGTTGAAGCGCACCATCAGGTCGTCGCCGAGGGAGAGGTAGAAGCGAGACTCGCCGGGGTCGCCCTGCCGACCGGACCGACCGCGCAGCTGGTTGTCGATGCGGCGCGACTCGTGCCGCTCGGTGCCGAGTACGTACAGCCCGCCGAGCTCGACGACCTCGTCGTGCTCCTTCTCGACTTCTTCCTTCGCGCGGTCCAGCGCGTCGGGCCATTCCTCTTCGTAGTCCTCCGGCGTCTCGGCCGGCGAGAGTCCCTTGTCCCGCAGGGCTTGGTCCGCCATGAACTCGGGGTTGCCACCGAGCATGATGTCCGTACCGCGGCCGGCCATGTTCGTCGCGACCGTGACGGCGCCTTCCCGCCCGGCCTGGGCAATGATCGCCGCTTCCCGGGCGTGGTGCTTCGCGTTCAACACCTCATGCTTGACGCCGGCACGCAGCAGCAGGCTGCTGAGCAGCTCGGACTTGGACACCGATGCGGTACCGATCAACACCGGCTGGCCCGCCTCATGCCGGTCCACAATGTCGTCGACCACGGCGGAGAACTTGGCGTCCTCGGTCTTGTAGATGATGTCGGTCTCGTCGCCGCGGATCATCGGCTTGTTGGTCGGGATGGTTACCACACCGAGCTTGTAGATCTGGTTCAGTTCGGCGGCCTCGGTCTGCGCGGTGCCGGTCATCCCGGCGAGCTTCTCGTAGAGCCGGAAGTAGTTCTGCAGCGTGATTGTCGCCAGCGTTTGATTCTCCTGCTGGATCTTCACGCCTTCCTTGGCCTCGATGGCCTGATGCATGCCCTCGTTATAACGTCGGCCGGCCAGGACGCGGCCGGTGAACTCATCGACGATGAGCACTTCCCCGTCACGGACGATGTAGTCCTTGTCCCGGTGGAAGAGCTCCTTGGCCTTCAGCGCGTTGTTCAAGTAGCCGACCAGCGGCGTATTCGCTGCCTCGTAGAGGTTGTCCATGCCGAGCTGGTCCTCGACGAACTCGACGCCTTCCTCACTCACCGCAATCGTGCGCTTGCCCTCTTCGACCTCGTAGTGCTTGTCGCGCTTCAGGCGCGGCGCAAGACGGGCGAACTCGGAGTACCACCGCTGATTCTCCTCAGCCGGTCCGGAGATGATCAGCGGAGTACGCGCCTCGTCGATGAGGATGGAGTCGACCTCGTCGACGATCGCGAAGTTGTGACCGCGCTGCACGAGATCGTCGCTGGACCAGGCCATATTGTCGCGCAGGTAGTCGAAGCCGAACTCGTTGTTCGTGCCGTAGGTGACATCGCAGTTGTAGGACGTGCGGCGCTCATCCGGGGTCATCTCGGAGAGCACCTTGCCGACGGTGAGCCCGAGGAAACGGTGCACCCGGCCCATCCAGTCCGCGTCACGAGCGACGAGGTAGTCGTTCGTGGTGACGACGTGCACACCCGTGCCGGCGATGGCGTTGAGGTAAGCAGGCAGGGTCGAGACCAGCGTCTTACCCTCGCCGGTCTTCATCTCGGCGATGTTGCCGAGGTGCATGGCGGCGCCGCCCATCAGCTGCACCTTGTAGTGGAACTGCCCCAGGGTGCGGCGAGCCGCCTCACGGACGACGGCGAACGCCTCCGGGAGGATGTCATCGAGCGTCTCCCCGTCTGCATACCGCTCCTTGAAATCAGCGGTGAGCTTGCGCAGCTCCGAGTCGCTCAGGTCGACGTAGTCGTCCTCCAGCGTCTCGATGTGTGCGGCGATCGCGTCGAGACGACGGACCATCTTGCCTTCGCCGGCGCGAAGAATCTTTGAGAGGACCACGAGCCGATGATACGGGCACCCCGGTAGCCTCACCGAACACCGCAGCTGGCTCGTCCGGTGCGGGTGGCGCAACGGGTGGCGCATCGAAAGGGCGCGACGATGCACAGCCCGCGACCCGCCCTCCCGCCGAGCAGGTGTACCCGCAGCCCTGGCCGTCCTCTGCCTGGCCTTCTCGGTGCGCCTGATCAGCTGGGGCGACGGCCGCGAGGACGTCTGGATCTCGCTCGAGGTCGACTCCGACGCCTCCGCCGGCGCTGCACCGAGCCGAAATTGAACGCGCCGGTTCGCTGGGGTGCTGCAGCCAGCGCACATCGTCGATGACTACTTGCCGTGTTCACGGTGCTGACGCGGACCCGGCGACGGCGCCACCTGACCAGTTGGTGCCCGGCATAACCGATATGGCACCGTTGCGGCATGGGTACGTGGAGCGGCATTGACCTGACAGCGCTGGAACTCACGGGGCACGGCCTGCGATTGCGGCCACTGACCACTGCCGATGCGCCGTCGATCCATGCCGGAATGCAGGACGAGGCGATGCGCAGCTTCCTGCAGGGCATCCTCTCGCCGTACACCGAGTCCGATGCGCTCGCCTACGCCAGCGACGGCGGGCAGGCCGGGCGTCGCGCCGGGACCGGCTTCGAGTCGGCCGTCGAGGTACAGCGAACCGGCCAGATGGTGGGGGCGGCCTCGATGCGGCTGCCGGCCGGGCGCGAGGTGCGCGCCGAGATCGGGTACGCAATCTATCCGGCCGCGCAGGGCAACGGCTATGCCGCCGCGACCGCGCGACTGCTGGCCGGCTGGGCGTTCGGGCAGGGCGTGCCGAGCGTGTCGATCCAGTGCGCGGTGGCCAACCTCGCGTCGGCCAAGACGGCATTGAACGCGGGCTTCCGGTTCGAGGGAGTTGCCCGGGCCGCTCGGGCGTGGCCGAGCGGCATCGGCGACACGGCCCACTTCGGCCGGGCGACGGCCGATCCGGACAGTCCGATCGCGCCCTCGTTCCCGTCACTGCCGGAAGCCGGGCTCACCGACGGCATCGTGCAACTGAGGCCACTCGACGCGCGGGACGCGGCAGGGCTGCTCGAGGAGATGACCAACCGGGAATCGCAACGCTGGGCGCTCGTCGACCCCGGCGCGCTGACGTTGGACTGGGCCCGAAGTGACGCCACGGCCCGCCGGCTGGACTGGCTGGTCGGGCGGATGGCGACGATGGCAATCCTCGATGCAGCGAGCGGGCAGACCGCCGGCACGATGACGCTGCGCAAGTCCGGGCCACCGGGAATCGGCGGCATCGGCTACGGCATTCTGCCGGTGTTCCGCGGTCGGGCGTTCACGGCGCGAGCGCTGAGGCTGATCCGCGGGTGGGCACTGGCCGCCGGTGGATTCCACCGCCTGGAACTCGGCGCGAAGCAGGACAACGTCGCTTCCCAGAAAGCGGCTGCGGCCGGCGGCTTCATCCCGGACGGCATTCGGCAGCAGCGGTTACGCAACCTGGACGGCACGTTCAGCGATGAGGTGCGATACATGTCGCTCAACGCGACAGACGACGACCGGTAAGGCTCAGGCAGCGAGCCCGGGTTGGTGCGCCGACCCGTCGATCAAGGCCGGGACATTGAGCGGTACCACGGCCCCCGGCATCCTGGTCACCCGAGCGCGGACGGAATCCTGGTCGTGGCGCACCGGACGCCACCCGGCCTTGCGGGCGTTCAGGGCTGCGGCCATCGCCATCAGCGTGCGGCAGTGCATAAGGCCGGGGCGGCCCAGCCGATGCCGGCCGTGATAGCTACCCATTCGTGTCTTCGCCATGGCTGCCTCCCGTCGACGCCAGTGCAGGTCGATCGCGACGCACGTTACGGGTGTGATCAGTGTTACTGGGTAAGGCGCGCCGAGCCCGCCGGAGTGCCGTCTACTACGACAGCGAGGTCTGCGCAGGTCTGGGGCTCTCACGCTCGGTCTTGGTTTCGTGGTCGGGTGCCTGTCCTCGGGTGGCGAGGTTTACTAAGGCAGCGGCGGATGCGTGATCCTCTCGTTTCGCTGTCGAGTGACGGTTTCTCGGTCGGTGCTGCCTTACTGCGGCAGCGACGGTGGGTGAGTGTTTGGTTTCGCTGTCGGGTGACGGTTCGTGGATGGTGCTCTCTACTGCGGCAGCGACGGATGCGTGGACGGTTGATTCCGCTGTCCGATGCCGGTTCGCGGTGGGTCAAAGCGCTTGGCGTGAGTTCGTCGGTTTGCCTTGTGGGATATGGGGAAAGTCTTTCGATTCGTGCCTGTGGATAGCCCGATTTTGTCGGTGGCCGGCCGTAAAATTGGTGCCATGGACGACGGGGAATCAGACCGGGACGGCGAGGTTACTGTGCCGTCCCCGTTCGAGGTGTTGATGTTCCCGGACGAGTCGCTTGCCGTCCTAGCGCGGGTGGCTCCCTCGACCGATTCGGTACACGCGGCGTGCTTCGCGAAGCCCGCTCTGCTGTCCGACGCCGCCCGGATCGACCTACTCGATGTGTTGCGCCGCCAGGAAGGGTTCGACGCGGCCCGCAAGCTGGAACTACTCGCGGCCATCTCCCGCGCCGACGGCAGCAAAGATCAGTGGTCGACTCAGGAGATCTCCGCCGTCTTGCGGATCGCTCCGGGCACCGCCGCGACGCAGGTCCATCGCGCGCAGCTACTCACCTCCACGTTGACCGCGTCGCTGGAAGCGTTGCGCGAGGGGTTGATCTCCGCCCGGCACGCGGACCTGC
>JBPCMU010000049.1:0-6417 GCA_051001975.1 Jatrophihabitans sp. | reverse complement strand
GATGTTCGGCGTCCTGAAGGATACCTTCGAACCATGATCGGTCGGCGCCGGTGTATCCGACCTTGTAAAGGTGCATCTGGCGTACAGTACCAAGCGTCGTTACCACCTGGGTGAACTGCGGTTCGGGGGGCCGTGAAAGTAGCTCCTCCGAAGCCCTCGGTGGGATCGTCCTTATGGGCGTACTCCTCTACAACCCAGCGACCGACCGCTTCCTTACCGTTGACCCGGTTCCGGGCGGCGGTGCAAACAATTACTCGTACCCGACCGACCCGATCAACAGTGGCGACCTCAATGGGCAATTCGAGTGGTGGAGGCTCTGGCGAGTCCTGGGATTCAAGGTGAAGGGGACGCACCTAAAAATCAATCACCACAGACCGGCATTTCATGCGAAGAATCACTCGTGGCGCGTCGAATGGGACAGGCGGAACGGATGGCATGTGAATACTCCGGGCGGGCGCCATATTCGGGCGCGTGACGTACGTGCCAGGGTGCGCGGCTGGTTCCGCGGCGGTGGTGGCGGGCGCGGCGCCCTAGTCCGAACAGAGGTGGCGGGCAGGGTTCGGGCCGAGGCTGGGGTGGTGGCGGTGGAATGCCTTGGAGAAACCGCGAAAACTAACTGGAGGCGGCGTGAAGAAGCACGGGAAGAGTGAAAGAGTGGCTTGGGAAGACTTGCAGGCGGTTATCGAAGAAGAACTCAGATTCCGTGGAGACGGAAGACCGTTGGTCCTCGAGGGGGACGATTACCACGATTACGCTGCGAACGTCGCAGACGTGGTTTGGAGCAAGTTCACACTGGAACGACGCTAACGACCAGCACAAGTTGATCGCCAAACTGGTAGCGAATGAGTGGGAAGATAATCCACAAAGACGTTACCGGACCGGAAACCCATCAGTGGTTTCTGCCTGCCCGCCGTTCAGCGGAGCGTGTTTCGCACGCAAAGGGCCTCGGCCTGAACCAGGGTTGCCCTGCGATCGACGGTCGGCGTCGGCGGTCGGGTCGTGGGTGGTGTGCTGGCGGCCGCGAATTGTGCGGCGGTGCGCTGGTCGAGGTGCTGGCCGCGGTCGAGTTCGTCGCGTGGATCGCGGCCAGCGAGTCGCCCCAGCGGCGGCTCCGCCGGCACGGTCTGCACGAGGTACTCCACGATCAGAGCGGCCGGGACGTTGGAGGCTTGCGCAACCTGCCCGGGTGACCGCCGGCCAGGTGTCCAGCGGCGCGTGCACGATCACCTCCGCGGCAGCTCGGGCTGCCAGGCGCTGGGTGTACAGCTCGTCGCCGTGCACCACGCCGTGCACCACGCCGTGCACCACGCCGGTGGCCAGCCGCGCGAGGTAGGCGCTCAGCGGCTCGGTGCCGCTGACCAGCTCGCCCAGCGCCGGGCCACCGCGGGTGGCTCGCACGTCCGCGGGGTCGTGGCCGTCCGGCAGTGTGGCCGAGCGCGGGTCGAGCCCCGCGGCGGTCAGCATCTTGTACGCGTGCTGCTCGGCGGCGCGGCCAGGGCCGTCGCCGTCCATGGCCACCACCACCGCCTCGCGCCGCGCAGCGACCGCGGCGGCGAGCGCTGCGGCGTGCCGGTCGGTGACCGCTGTTCCCAGGGAGGCGACACCGACGCGGTGCTGGTCGGTGCCGGACAGGTCGACCGCGAGCGCGTCGAGCGGACCCTCGACGAGCACCGCGGCGCCACCCGCCGCGACCGCAGCACGCACATTCTCCAAGCCGTAGAGGTGCTCGCCCTTGGTGTAGAGCGGCGTTGAGCCGGTGTCCACGTACTTCGGTTGCAGGTATGGCCCCAGCAAGTCATCGGCCGGCTTGTCATAACGAGGGTGCCGGCGGCCCGAGAAGGCAACCACCGGCGACGGACCGTCGGTCCTGGGGTCGACGACCGGGAACATCAGGCGGTCGCGGAAGGTGTCGATGAGGTTGCCCGTCTTAGCGGGGCGGGCCAGGCCGGCGCCGTTCGGCCAGGCCCGAGCCGAGCCGTGCGGCTATGCAGTGCTCGGCCCACGACCCGCGGTACCGAGCAGTGTAGAACCGCGAGGCCGCGGCGTTCGCCGCTGCCAGCCGCTCGGTGTCGACAGGCTCGACGGCGACCGGCTCGTCGCGGGTCGCAGGACGACCACGGCGCGACCAATCAAAATTGTCGGTGGGTCTCCCTAGCGTTCTCACTGAGCCGGTCCGAGAGGGCCGGGGAGGAGGCAAGGGAGATGTTGATCGATTGCGAGACGTGCCGGGTACGGGATGTCGGTTGCTCGGACTGTGTCATCAGCTTGCTGCTGGGGGCGCCATCGTCGGTGGATCTGGATGAGGACGAGCGCCACGCGCTCGGGGTGCTGGCCGAGGGTGGCCTGACGCCACCCCTGCGGCTGATTCCGATGCGTCCGGCCGCGGCTACGAAGGCTGCGGACGGTGGAATGGCCGCGACGGGATGAGGAGCGGGTGTGACTGGTGTGACGCCTGTGACGAATGGCTGTTCGATCGCGATCGGATCCGGTCGAACGGCAACACACCGATAACACGACCGCGTTGCATTCGTCCGTGACCATCCCGTAATCTGCCGAAGACCTTTCGGGGAACTTCGGATCCAGCCGGAACCGACTCGAGGGGCACCGCCGAGTCGAAAGTCCGTTCACAAGACGGCGATCGAGCCGGGGAACCAGGTTCCTGGGGTGAATCGGGACCGAGGGGGAACGCAGCAGATTTTGCTGTATCTCGCTGGGACCCGTAGGGCTACTTCCGCAGCCCGAATCCGACAGCTAACTCGGTAGGCGGGCGAGTGGAAGAAACGGAGAGCCGCTGCTCGTGGCGTCCGCCCCACATACCCGGCGTATTGCCGGCGTCCTCACGGCACTAGTTGCCTTCATCGGTCTACTGGCCACCACCGTCACGCCTGCGGCGGCAACGCCGAAGCCGACGGTGACCCAGGTGATGACCACCCTCGACAAGCTGGCCCACAAGGCCGAAGCGCTGACCGAACTCTTCAACAAGGCCAATGAAGAGGTGACCGCAAAGCAGGTGCAGGCCGAGAAGGCTGTGCAGGCGGCGGGCGTCGCGCACACCAACTACGAATCGGCCAGCGGGTCGCTGCGCGCATCCCTCGTCGAGCAGTACCGAGGGTCGCAGTTCAGCACGACCAGCGCCCTGATGAGTTCGGGTTCGACTCAGCAGTACCTCGACCGGCTCTCGATGATGTCGATGCTCTCGCACCACCGCGAAGGCGTCGCCGCGTCGATGAAGGGCCTGCAGACCAAGGCGGTCAGCGCGCAGAAGGCTGCGAGCAAGCAGCTTGCCGACGCCCGCTCGAAGCGAGCCGCACTCTTCAAGCAGCGCTCGACGGTGAAGAAGCAGCAGGCCAAGTACTCCGCCCTGTTGAACACACTGACTGCCACGCAGAAGAAGACGTACCTCGCGCATGGCACCGCGTCGCCGCAGAAGTACGGGCCGGTGCACGCGCCGTCCAAGCTGGCCCAGATCGCGGTCAACTTCGCGCTGGCCCAGCTCGGAAAGCCTTATGTCTTCGCTGCTGCCGGACCCGGAGCGTATGACTGCTCCGGTCTGGTGATGGCTGCGTGGGGCAAGGCCGGGGTGCATCTGTCGCATTACGCACCGACGCAGTTCACCGCGGGTCATCGCATCCCGGAAAGTGCGCTGGCACCCGGCGACCTGGTGTTCTTCTACCCGGATATCGGGCACGTCGCGATGTACATCGGAAAGGGCATGATCATCCACGCCCCGCAGCCCGGTGACGTTGTGAAGATTGTTCCGCTGTCGACGTTCGCGTCGGACTATCAGGGAGCTATTCGACTGCCCTGATGCGCCAGCGAGCGTGATTGACCCCCCAATGAGTGGCGGGCGGAGGCCGTTATCGGTCCCGCCCGTCATTCATGTCCGGAGCAGGTTTGTCCCGAGCCCGGCGGCCGTCCGATTGGGTTCGGCGCTTCGCGTCGGCAGGACGAGCCGGTGGGGGGCGCTCCTGATCCTCGTTCTGGCGGCCGGCCTCGTCGTCGTGCTCGGCGCCACCCGGTCGACGCACTCCGAGCAGGCCGCCGGGGCGGTAGTGCCGGACAGCGCCGAGCTTGGTCAGATCAGCCGGGTGCTGACCGCCCATGCGCAGGCGTTGGTGCGCCACGATCGAGCGGCCTTCAGCGCCGGGGTCGACACCCGCCAACCCAGCGGCGGTTACCGCGATCGGCAGCTTGCCGAGTTCGCGAACATCGCGGCGGTACCACTGGCGAGCTGGGGCTACGGCCCGAACCCCGCGCCGGTGACAGGGCCCCTGCTGACCGCGGCCGCGACTCGGTACGGCGTACCCACCGCGATCGTTTCCGTACAGCTGCGGTACGCGCTGCGTGGGGTCGACCCGCAACCGACCGAGCGGCCGCAATGGATCAGCCTCGTTCGTCGAGACGGGCGCTGGTTGTTGGCCGGCGACACCGACGTGACCGGCAACGGCGGCGACACCTGGCACGGTCTGTGGGACTTCGGCCCGGTCACCGTCTACCGCGGCGCATCGAGCCTCGTGCTGGCGCATCCGCGCAACGCAGCGAGAGAGGCGCAGTTCGCCGCGCTGGTGGATCGCGCCGTCCCGGTTGTGACGAGTGTCTGGGGCAGCGGCTGGGCCCGGGAGGTGGCCGTGCTGATCCCAGATACGCAGGACGAGATGTCGCAGATGATCGGCCAGGATATCGATCTCGCCGACATCGCGGCGGTGGCCGTTGCCGATGACGTCGAGGTGCCGGCCGGTCGCGTGCTGGGTCAGCGGGTGGTGCTCAACCCTGCCAACCTGGACCGGCTCACCACCGCGGGGAGGCAACTCGTCGTGCAGCACGAGGTCACGCACATTGCGACCCGGGTGATCACCCAGACGCAAACGCCGACCTGGCTGGTCGAAGGGTTCGCCGACTACGTCGCCAACCTGCACAGCACGCAGACGGTCCGTCAGACTGCGCTCGAACTCGGCACACAAGTGCGCGCTGGGCATACCCCGCCAACGCTCCCCACCTCGGCCGACTTCACCGGCGCGGCGAGTCGTTCCGCGCGGGCCTACCAAGAGGGTTGGCTGGCCTGCCGGTTGATTGCGAACCTGGCCGGGCAGGATGGGCTCGTGCGCTTCTATCGACGCGTCGCCGCCGCGACCGACCCCGTCTCCGCGCTCGGACCCGCTCTGCGCGCCGCCGTCGGGGCGGACGTACCCGCGTTCACTGCCCGCTGGCGGGCCTACCTCGCCGAGCAGCTCGGCACGCGATGACCGGACGCCGCAGAGTTCTGATCGTCACCAACGATTTCCCACCCCGACCCGGCGGCATTCAGGCGTTCGTGCATCAGATGGCGCTGCGGCTGCCTGCAGAGCTTGTGGTCTACGCGTCGGACTACGAGGGGTCGGCGCCCTTCGATGCGGCACAGCCGTTCCCGGTCGTCCGGCACGGCACCGGGCTGCTCGTTCCTACGCCGGCTGCGCGGCGACGTGTCGTTGCGACCCTGCGCGAGCACCGCGCGACCGCCGTCTGGTTCGGCGCCGCCGCGCCACTCGCGCTGCTCGCTCCGTCGCTGCGGCGCGCCGGTGCGCAACGACTGGTCGCGACGACGCACGGCCACGAGGTGGGCTGGGCGATGTTGCCCGGCGCCCGGCAGGCGCTGCGCCGGATCGGTAGGCACTGCGACACCGTCACGTATCTGGGGGAGTACACCCGGCGCCGGCTGGCCGGGGCGCTCGGCCCACAGGCGACGATGGCCCGGCTGACGCCCGGCGTGGACGTCGACGCCTTCACTCCGAGTGTGTCCGGTGCCGCGGTGCGCGCGCGCTGGGGGCTGATCGATCGCCCCGTGGTCGTCTGCGTGTCCCGGCTGGTGCCGCGCAAGGGCCAGGACACATTGATCAAGGCTCTTCCGGAGATCCGTCGAGCCGTTCCCAACGCCGTGCTGCTCGTCGTCGGCTCGGGCCGGTACGGCGACACGTTGCGTCGGCTGGCCGTTGACACCGGTGTGGCCGAGCACGTCGTGTTCACCGGCCCCGTGCCGTGGGCCGAACTACCCGAACATTTCGCGGCCGGCGATGTGTTTGCGATGCCGTGTCGCACCCGGCGGGCCGGGATGGACGTCGAAGGGCTCGGCATCGTCTACCTGGAAGCCAGTGCGACCGGCCGGGCGGTCGTAGCAGGCGACTCCGGGGGTGCGCCGGATGCCGTCCGGCAGGGCGAGACCGGGCTGGTCGTCGACGGCCGCGACGTCGCAGCGACCGCGGCCGCGGTGGCCGGCCTGCTGGCCGACGAGCAACGCCGCACGGGCATGGGCCGCGCCGGCCGCGCCTGGGCCGAGCAGGACTGGACTTGGCACGTCGTCGCCGCCCGCCTGGATGCCCTCCTCCAGGCCTGACCCGGCCCTGCTCTCGTTCGTCGCACTGAAAGGCAAGGACGCGCCGAGGG
>JBPCMU010000048.1:0-10038 GCA_051001975.1 Jatrophihabitans sp. | reverse complement strand
TCCTTCTCCCTGGCCCACGCCGAACTGTGTCACCCCCACCCCCCCCCCCCCTCCTCCCCCCCCCCCCCCCCCCCGGCACCGCACCCCCAGCCGTCAGTTGAGTGGTGCGCAGCGGAACGTCAGAGCGCGCCGGCCGGGGCCGGATGGGGCGCAGTCAGCGAGCCGGGAACCAGAGGCCGATCTCGCGAGCGGCGGACAGCGGGGAATCCGAGCCGTGCACCAGGTTCTGCTGCACGGCGAGGCCCCAGTCCCGGCCGAGGTCGCCGCGGATCGTGCCGGGCAGCGCAGCCGTCGGATCAGTGGCTCCGGCCAGGGCGCGGAATCCTTCGATGACCCGCTGACCTTCGGCCACCGCGGCAACGACAGGTCCGGAGGACATGAACTCGATCAACGGTTGATAGAAGGGTTTGCCTTCGTGCTCGGCATAGTGCGCGGCCAGCAGCGCGTCGTCGGGCACCCGCAGGTCGAGCGCGACGAGGCGATAACCCTTCGCCTCCACCCGAGCCAGGATCGACCCGGCCAGGCCACGGCCGACACCATCGGGCTTGACGAGGATCAGCGTTCGTTCGATGGGTGCAGCAGTCACGCCGGAGACCCTATCTGCTCACGGATCTGCCCGTTCAGCCCCTCGTCCGACGACCAACCCCCTCAGGAGACCAGCATCCGCAGGCCACCGGGCTTGCCGGCGAGGTCGCGGCGCATCGTCAGCACCCACCACCAGATCGCGATGAAGATGAGGGCAACCACGATGATCACCGGTGCCCAGACTCCGGTGCTCAGCACCACGAGCTGCAGCGCGGAACCCAGCCCGATCCCCCACGGCCGGCGCAGCAGGAATCCGGTCGCCACGAGCATGACGGCCAGCGCGATCAGGCAGCCGGTCTTGGTGCCGTCCAGGCCGGTCGACGTCTGTGCGATCGCCCGCGGCACCAGCAGGATGACCACCGCCTCCAGGCACAGCAACGCGGCGAGCACGCCACGGGTCGCCCGCTCGGCCTTGCTCCGGCGTTGCGCCAACTGCTCCTGGGTCAGCTCGGTCGGCGGGACCTGCGCGGTCGGCGGGACCGGCGCGGTCGGCTGGCCCGGCGCGGTCGGCTGGCCCGGCTCGGTCGGCTCCGTCACGGCCGCGCGCCGAGCAACATCCGCGCTTCTCCGGCGGTGACGACAGAGCCGGTGACGAGTACCCCCGCGCCGCTCAGCGTCCCGTCGGCACTCTCCTCGGCCAGCCGGATCGCCGACTCGAGCGCGTCATCGAGGCGCGGCTCGACGCTCACCCGATCGGCGCCGTAGATCTCCACCGCGAGTGCGGCGAGCTCATCGGCCGGCATTGCCCGCGCCGACGCGTTCTGCGATACGACAAGTTCGTCGACGGCCGGCTCCAGCGCGTTGAGCAGTCCTCGGGCATCCTTGTCGGCCAGCACGGCAACCACCGCAACGAGCCGGCGGAAGTCGAACGCGTCGCGGAGTGCTGCGACGGTGGCCGCCATTCCGTGCGGGTTGTGCGCGGCGTCGACCAAAACGGTGGGGGCGGAGCGGACCGCTTCAAGCCGGCCCGGTGAGCGGACCGCGGCGAATGCCGTTCGCACCACATCCGCGGCGATCGGGCCGCTGTCCGCACCGGCACCGAAGAACGCCTCCACCGCGGCTAGTGCGCAGACCGCGTTCTGCGCCTGGTGGGCACCGTGCAGCGGCAGGAAGATCTCGTCGTAAACGCCGCCGAGGCCTTGCAGGGTTAGTAATTGGCCACCGACCGCGACCTGCCGGTCGAGCACGCCGAATTCCGCGCCCTCGCGAGCCACCACGGCTTCCATCTCCACGACGACCTTCAGCAGCTCAGTGGCCGCCTCGCCCGACTGCGCCGCGAGTACCGCCCGCGCGCCGTGCTTGATGATGCCGGCCTTCTCGGCCGCGATCTCGGCGACGGTGTTCCCGAGCAGCTCGGTGTGGTCCAGGTCGATCGGTGTGACCACCGCCACCTCCCCGTCGAGCTGATTGGTGACGTCCCACTTGCCGCCCAGCCCTACCTCCACCACGCCGACATCGACGGGCGCATCGGCGAAGACGGCGAATCCGAGCGCGGTGATGATCTCGAAGAACGACAGGGGGGTGTCGAACCGGGCGTCGACCAGGTCGATGTACGGCTTGAGCTCCTGGTATGCCTCGACGAACCGCTCGTCACTGATCGGGCTGCCGTCCAGCACGATGCGTTCGGTGACGCTGCTCAGGTGCGGGCTCGTGTAACGCCCGGTGCGCAGACCGAAGCCGCGCAGCAATTCGTCGATCATCCGCGCGGTGGAGGTCTTGCCGTTCGTGCCGGTGATGTGCACCGAACGGAAGGTGCGCTGCGGTTCGCCGAGCAGTTCCAGCAGCGCCTCGAACCGCTCGGTCGACGGGTCGACTCGGCCCTCGCCGCGGCGGTTGAAGATGTCGGCTTCGATCGCCAGCAGCTCGGCGGCCACCGACGCAGAGGGCACAGTCACGTCCACCGAGTCTACGGACGTGGGCACAGCGGAAACCGGACACCGTCGGGCGTCACCGAGAATGTGACGTCGGCCAGCGTGTCCACCACGAGATCGGCAGGCAGCCGGTCGGCCGAGATGGTGGTACTCATCGCGAAGACCCGGCCGGCCAGCGAGTCGCTCACTGGCACCTACACCGGGAGCGCGGCCAGCGCGACGGCGATCCGGTTCAGATCGGCCTCAGCGGCGGTGAGCCGCGCGCGCACCGACTCGACCACCGCGTCTGGGGCCTTGGCCAGGAACGACTCGGTGGACAGCTTGCGCGTCGCCTGGTCGCGCTCCTTCTCCGCGGCCACCCTCGCCCGCTCCAGCCGAGCTCGTTCGGCCGGTACGTCGATCGCCTCGGAGAGGTCCATCGCCACCCGCACATTCCCGGCGGCGAGCAGCTCGTTGGTGACCGCGAAGTCCGCTCCCGGCTCGTCCAGACGCAGCAGCGTGCGCACCGACTTCTCGGCCGCCGCAGTGAGCCCGTTGAGTCGGGCCGGGACGCGCTGCGACGGCTTGGCGCCCTGCTCCGAGCGGAACCGGCGCACCTCGGTGACGACGTTCTGCAAGTGCGCGATGCGTCCTTCCGCGGCCGTGTCCACGCGTGAGCCGTCAGCCGTCGGCCAGTCACTGACGACGATCGTCTCGGCGCCGGTGAGCTCGGTCCAGAGCGCCTCGGTCACGAACGGCACCAGCGGGTGCAGCAGGCGCAGCAGCGTGTCGAAAACCTCGCCCAGCACCCGTCGAGTGGCGTCCGCGGTGCCCGGGTCGGCCAGCGACACCTTGGCCAGCTCGACGTACCAGTCGAAAACCTCGTCCCAGGCGAAGTGGTAGAGCAGGTCGGCGAGCTTGGCGAACTCGTACTGCTCGTATAGCGAATCCACCTCGGCAACGACACGGTCGAGCCGGGACAGGATCCAGGCATCCGCGTCGGTCAGCACGCAATCCTGCTCGCTGCGCGAGCGTCGCTCGGCGGGCAGGTCACCCGACGTGGTTGCACCGTTGAGCAGTGCGAAGCGGGTGGCGTTCCAGAGCTTGTTGCAGAACTTGCGGGCACCGATCACCCACTCCTCGTTGACGGCCTGATCGGCGCCCGGGTTCGCACCCTGGGCGAGCGACAGCCGCACCGCGTCCGAGCCGTAGGCGTCCATCCAGACGAGCGGGTCCACCGCATTGCCTTTGGACTTCGACATCTTCTTGCCGGTCGCGTCCCGGATCAGCCCGTGCAGCACGATCGTCGGGAACGGCGACTGCTCGGTCTCGTACAGACCGAACAGCATCATCCGCACGACCCAGAAGAACAAGATGTCGTAGCCGGTGATCACGACGCTGGTCGGGTAGTAGCGGCGCAGGTCCGTGGTGTCCGCCGGCCAGCCGAGCGTCGAGAACGGCCAGAGCCCGGAGGAGAACCAGGTGTCCAGCACATCCTCGTCCTGGCGCCAGCCCTGCGGCGGCTGCTCGCCCGGACCGAGACACACCTGCTCGGTGCCGTCGGCTGAATACCAGACCGGGATGCGGTGGCCCCACCACAGCTGCCGGCTGATGCACCAGTCGTGCAGGTTGTCGACCCAGCTGAAGTACCGCGGCGCCAGCGACTCGGGGACGATCCGGGTGCGGCCGTCGCGCACCGCCGCACCGGCCGCAGCGGCCAGCGTCTCCACCTTGACGAACCATTGCTCGGACAGCCGCGGCTCGATCACGTCGTCGCTGCGTGAGCAGTGCCCGACGGAGTGCAGGTACGGCCGCTTCTCCGCGACGATGCGCCCCTCTTCGCGAAGTGCCTGCACCACTGCGATGCGCGCTTCGAAGCGATCCATTCCCTCGAACGGGCCGTGCACCGTCACCCTGGCCAGCTCGTCGAGCACGGTGAGCATCGGCAGATCGTGGCGCCGACCGATGTCGAAGTCGTTAGGGTCGTGTGCCGGAGTCACCTTGACCGCGCCGGTGCCGAAGGCAGGGTCCACGTGCGCATCCGCCACGATCGGGATGCGGCGGTTCGTCAGCGGCAGAGCAACTTCGGTGCCAACGAGATGCCGGTACCGGTCATCGTCGGGATGCACCGCCACCGCGGTATCGCCGAGCATCGTCTCGGCCCGGGTGGTGGCCACCACGACCGCGTCGTCGCCCTCGCCGTAGCGGATCGAGATCAGCTCACCCTCGTCGTCGGAGTGGTCCACCTCGATGTCGGAGATCGCGGTGTGGCAGCCCGGACACCAGTTGACGATTCGCTCGGCGCGATAGATCAGCCCGTCGTCGTACATGTGCTTGAACGCGGTCTGCACCGGCGCGGACATGCCCTCGTCCATGGTGAACCGTTCGCGGGTCCAGTCCACGCTGTCGCCCAGTCGGCGCATCTGGCCCTGGATGCGGCCACCGTAGAGGCGGGTCCACTCCCACACCTTCTCGATGAATTCCTCGCGGGTGTACTCGCGCTTGCTCTTGCCTTCCTTCTCGGCAAGGTCGCGTTCCACCAGCGTCTCGGTCGCGATCGCGGCGTGGTCGGTGCCGGGTAGCCACAGTGCGTCGAAGCCCTGCATTCGCTTGCGCCGGGTGACTGCGTCCATCATCGTCTGCTCGAGGGCGTGGCCGAGGTGCAGCACACCGGTCACGTTCGGCGGTGGGATGGCGATCGAGAACGCCGGCTTGCTCGAGGTCGGGTCGGCGGTGAAGTACCCGCCGTCTTCCCATTTCTGGCTCAGCGGGCCCTCTACCTCGTGCGGCTGATACTGGGTCGGCAACGAGGTGGTCGGGGCGGAACCGGCCTGATCGGCGGCCGCGGAATCGGCAGTCACGGTTCGATTCTACGGAGCGCCGCCGCCGCGATTCGCCACGCAGGTCAGCGGGCTTCGACCGTGACGCTGCCGTTGACCGAGTGAGCGCTGATGCGGTGTGGGCTGGCTGAGTTCACCGGGACACTCACCTGCCGGTCGCCGTTGGGACCGTATCGGCGTCGACGGAATAGAACTCAGTGCCGGGCAGCTGCACCGTGACCTGTCCGTTGGTGGTGT
This sequence comes from Jatrophihabitans sp., assembly GCA_051001975.1. Classification (GTDB taxonomy): domain Bacteria; phylum Actinomycetota; class Actinomycetes; order Mycobacteriales; family Jatrophihabitantaceae; genus DATAEG01. Next base: position 4,526 of record JBPCMU010000048.1, on the reverse strand, counting down.
CCGCCTCGACGCTGGACGGCACATCGCTGAAGGTAAGACGCAGGTCGCCGTTGAAAGTCGACACCACGGTGGAGGCAGATCGCAGGCTGGTGCCGTCGATGCTGCCATTGACGGTGCGCAGGTCGAGTGCGCCCACCCCACCCGTGACGTGGAGACCGCCGTTGGTGCTGTGCAGCTGCAACGAGCCGGTCAGTCCACTTGCCGTGATCGATCCGTCGTCGTTCTGCACCGACACCGGGGTCGCGGCGGGCATCGACACCCGCAGCCGCAGTGTGCAGCGCTGCACGAGGCTGGAGCTGCACCGGGTGGTCACCGTGATCCCGCTCGCGGTGTCGCTGAGCCGAACCGTCGGTGCGTTGCCGGTGTAGCTGCCCGTCGCCACGACGTGAATCTTCTCGTCCGGGCTGCGGTCCAGGCTCACCGCGGTGTTGTCCCCGTGCACGTTGAGTGCCGTGGCCGCCGCACTCGTGCGGCTGAAGTCGTAGTGCCGGGTGCCCTGCAGGAGCGCGACGGTGAGGTAGGCGCCGGCGAGCAGCAGTGGTACGAGCAGCACCAGACCGACGCCGAGCACCAGCCGCCGCGGCCGACCGAGAGGCTGACCCATCAGGCGCCCAGGTAGCGCAGCACGGCCAACACCCGACGATGCTCCGCCTCGTCGGGGGCGAGGTCGAGCTTGCTGAAGATGCTCCGGATGTGCATCTCCACGGCGCCGTCGCCGACCACGAGGTGCTGCGCGATCCCGGCGTTTGGACCGACCCTCCGCCATCGCCTGCAGCACTTCCGACTCCCGCGGGCTCAGCCTGCTCAGCGGGTCGACATGCCGGGTCCGCGCGAGCAGTTGCGACACCACCTCGGGATCGAAAGCCGCCCCACCTTCGGCCACCCTCCGCACCGCCTCGGCGAACTGGCGGAGATCTGCGACCCGGTCCTTGAGCAGGTAGCCGACGGCCTCGGACCGGCCGGCCAGCAGTTCGGTGGCATACCGCTCCTCGACATACTGCGACAGCACCAGCACGCCGACGTCCGGCCAGCGGTTGCGGATCACCAGGGCGGCGCGTAGGCCCTCGTCCAGGAAAGTCGGCGGCATCCGCACGTCGACCACGCAGACGTCGGGCTGATGCTCGGCGACCGCGCGCAACAGTTCCTCGCCGTCACCGACCACCTCGAAGCCGCGTTCGGTGAGCAGCCGAAGCACTCCGGCGCGCAGTAGCACCGAGTCCTCGGCGATCACGCAACGCAATGCCTTCTCTGGGTGCCTCGCCTTCTCTAGGTGCTCCGCCTTCTCTGGATGCTCCGCGTCTCTTATCGGCACGGCAACTCCACCGAGATGGTGGTCGGGCCACCGACGGGGCTGAACACCCGAACGGTGCCGTCGATGCCGGCGACCCGATCGGCAAGTCCGCGCAGGCCCGAGCCGTGCGCAGGATCGGCGCCGCCCACGCCGTCGTCGATGATTTTTACGCGGAGCACATCGCCTTCCCGGTCGACGGTGATGGACGCCCGGGTGGCCCGAGCATGCTTGGCGATGTTGGTGAGCGACTCGGTGCAGACGAAGTACGCGATCGCCTCGACAGTGGCGCTCGGTCGCGGGTCGGCAGCCACGTGAACAGCGACGGGTACCGGTGAACGGGCTGCCACCGACGACAGGGCAGCGTCCAGGCCACGATCGGTGAGCACCGACGGGTGCAGGCCACGGGTCAGGTTGCGCAGTTCGGTGATCGCCTGCTTCGCCTCACTGTGCGCCTCGTCCAACATGGCGACGGTGTCAGCATCGACGTCCTCGGGGAGTCGCTCCCTGGCCCGGCCGAGGGTCATCGCCAGCGAGACCAGCCGCTGTTGCGCGCCATCGTGCAGATCGCGCTCGATGCGCCGCCGCTCCTCGTCACCGGCGTCCACGACCTGGCGCCGGGTTCGCTCCAGGTCCCCCACCCGCCGGGCCAGCACCTGCTCTGCGGACTGACCGAGCAGCAGACGAGCGAGGATCGCATCGAAGGCGGCCAGCCCACGGATGATCTGCGGCGAGACCAGCAGCAGGAACACCACAGCGATCGCGCAGTAGATCCGGGCTTCGCTCTGCACCTGCGGCGTGAGCGCACCGAGGTTCAGATACCGGCCGTCACCACCGACGTGCACATAGAAGGGGAGCACCGCGAAGGTCGGCGGGATCGACCACGCGAGCAGGACACCGGCCAGGTTGAGTCCGCCGAGCGGGACCATCACCAGGAAGTAGCCGAGCCGACGCCAGATCGCCCGGCTGCCGAGCAGCCGACGCAGATCGGTGCGTGCCGGACCGATCCGCGTCGGGAACGATGCGTTCTCGGTCTGCAGTCCGAGCGTCACCGCGTAGCGCCGCAGCTCGAGCTGGCTCAGTGCTCGGATCCCCGCGGCGAACAACGCAAACGCCGGCAGCCCGACGAGTGCGAAGGGAAGGCTTAACACGACGGCCAGCAGCATCAGGAACGTCAGCCCGTCGAGGAACACCGCGGTCACCGTGTCCAGCGTGAGGTGGACGGTGGCCAGCCACAGGTACGGCGAGAACAGTGCCCGGATCGAGTTCGCCGGGATCAGCGCAGCGGGCAGGCGCGCGGTGGTGCTCGACACGCCCTGCCTCCCTCACGTGATCTGGCGTCGAGTGATTCGACCAACGGCACCACGCTATCGACGGGGGCGACAACTCGGAACCCGGCGATCCTCCATTCGGTACGGGGGTTAACCCCCGCACGAAGTGGGTGGGTAGAGCCAGCGACTTCGGCGGCCGGACGGACGAACGTGGACGGCATGCAGCCCCGAGAGTTGAGCACGCCGTGACGGTGACCGACCGGCCCTTGGCCGCGGGATGATGAAGCGGCGCACCGCGGGGCTGGCCGCGCTCACGGCCGGGGCGGCGACAGCCGGGTGGTGGCTCCCCGGCCGAGCGCGTGACCCGTACTCGCCACCCAGGCTCCTCGATCTGCCGCTGCCGTTGCTCTCACCCCGCAGACTGCGCAGAATGCTTCATCCAACATCCGATGAGCAGATCGTCGAAATCGGCCCGGGCACCGGACTGCGGTCCCTGCAGGTTGCGCGACTGCTGAGGACCGGCGAGCTCACCGTCGTCGACGTCCGGCAGGAGCTGCTCGACCACGTGCAGCGCCGGGCGGCACAGCGCGGCGTCCGGCTCCGAGCGGTACGAGCTGATGCGACGTCGCTGCCCCTCGACGATGCCACCTTCGATGCCGGCTATCTGGTGAACGTGCTCGGCGAGATCCCGAATCGCCCGGCTCTCCTGGGTGAACTGCGCCGGGTGCTCAAGCCGGGTGGCCGGCTCATCGTCGGTGAATTCGCCGACCGGCACCACCTCCCGCTCGGCAAGCTGGTCCGTCTCGCCAACGGCAGCAAGCTGCGTTACGTGCGGCACACCGGCGCGCCGTTGGCGTACCACGCGGAGTTCGTCGCCTGAACGCCGACCGATGAGGCTTGCACCTCCGTGCAATCGGGCCATCCTACTATCTGACACTCAGTGATGCCCGGTGCGCGCTTGTTTGTGTGCCGGATATATGGCACCACGGGTGACTCTCCCGCACCACGTAACCGTCAGAACGGCGGCGGGTCCGGGTCGTCGGCTGGTTCGGGTGGCGATTGCGGTGGCCCAGCCTCGATGGTGGTGGGTAGCGGGTCGGGCCGGGTGTGAAATTGGTGGCCGGTGGGACTGGTCCAGATGGTGGATCCGTCGGGTTGTCGCTCCGGGAGCCACTCGGCTTCGTGTTTGCACCGATGATGCCGCCGGCACAGCGGGTGCAGGTTCCCTTCGCAGGTCGGCCCGCCGTCCTTGGCGGACCGAAGATGATCCAGGTCGCAGGCGACTGCGGGTCGGGTGCAGGAGGCGAAGGTGCAGGTCTGGTCTCTCGCGATGATGAACGCCGCCAGCCGTGCTGGTGGCCGGTAGGTCTGGGTGCCGTAGTCGATCAGGCGGCCGTGGTCGTCGGTGATCAGCCGCCGCCAGGTGCCGGTGTCATCCTGGGCGATGCGTCTAGCCGTTTGGGCGGGGATCGGTCCGTACCCGGCCAACTCGCCGGGCTGCTCATCCAACCCGAGCAGCGTCGATGCCGCGACCGTCAGCTGCACCGCCGGCCGCGCACCGTGGCGGCGCGTCAAATGCGGGTCGTCCAGGATCGCCTCGGCCATCGTGACCAGTGCGTCGGCGCGGCGCTGATCGGCGGTCCTCGGGTCGCCGCCTTTCCCGAACACCGCCTCGCATGCGAGGGAGTCGATCGCGGTCATCAGACAAGCGGCACCGTCGGTCGGCAGGTACGCCCAGACAGAGCTCATCCCATGCGGCTCCGGAGTACACACAACGCGCCGCTCGGCCAGCGCGTCAGCATGCTTCTCGGCCTCACCGGCCGGATCCAACAGCAGCACGGCGCGGGTGACGGACTTCCGGAACTGCGCCAACGTCTGCTCCGCACCGCGCTCCAGGACCCGGTCCTCCACCGCACGCGCCACCTCAGGGTCGAGGCCGATCACGGCAGACGCGAGCAGGTCCGCGT
>JBPCMU010000047.1:0-101028 GCA_051001975.1 Jatrophihabitans sp. | reverse complement strand
CCTCGTAGCAGGCCCCGCACAACGTGGAGGCGAGGGGCCGCGAGGCGTCCACCGGATCGGGGATGCCGCGCAGCAGCGGGGGGATAATCGCGCCGATCGGGCCCGGGTAGGGCGCGCCGTAGGCGTGGCCGCCGGTCCGCTCGTACACCGGGCACACGTTCAGGCAGGCCGAGCACCTGATGCAGCGCAGCGCCTGGCGGCCGGTCGGGTCGGCCAGCGCCGAGGTGCGTCCGTTGTCCAGCAGCACCAGGTGGAAGTTCTCCGGACCGTCGCCGGGCGTGATCCCGGTCCAGGTCGAGGTGTACGGGTTCAGCCGCTCGGCGGTGGACGAACGCGGCAGCAGGGCCAGGAACACCTCCAGGTCCCGCCAGGACGGCAGGATCTTCTCCACCCCCACCACCGAGATGAGCGTGCGCGGCAGCGTCAGGCACATCCGGCCGTTGCCCTCGGACTCGAAGACGGCCAGCGTGCCGGTCTGCGCGACGGCGAAGTTGGCCCCGCTGATCGCTACCTCCGCGGTGAGGAACTTGCGGCGCAGGTGCTGGCGGGCCGCCTCGGCCAGCACCGGCGGGTCGTCGGTGAGCGCAGGGTCGGCGCCGGGCATCTCGCGGCGGAAGATGTCGCGGATCTCCGTGCGGTTGCGGTGGATCGCCGGCACCAGGATGTGGCTCGGCTTGTCGTGGCCGAGCTGCACGATCAGCTCAGCGAGGTCCGTCTCCGTCGCGGTGATGCCTGCGTCCGCGAGCGCTTCATTCAGCCCGATCTCCTGCGTGGCCATCGACTTGACCTTGACGACCTCGCTTGCGCCGGTGGCCAGCACCAGCTCGGTCACGATCGCATTCGCCTCGACGGCGTCACGAGCCCAGTGCACGGTGCCGCCACTCGCGGTCACCTGCTGCTCCAACTCGATCAGATAGCTGTCCAGGTTGGCCAGGGTCTCGTCCTTGATCGCTGCGCCGGCCGCGCGTAGCTGCGCCCAGTCCGGCACCTCGGCGACGACCGACGCGCGCTTGTCCCGGATGGTCGTCGTGGCCCGGCTCAGATTGCGCCGGAGCTGCTCGTCAGCGACCGCGGTCCGCGCCGCCGCCGGGAACGACTCGTCGCCCCGGAGCTGCCCGACTCCGGGCGACGCGGTAGGCATGCCGAGGAACGTCATCGCGCACCGCCCGCTGCCGCCAGGATCTCGGCGAGATGCACCGTCCTGGTCCGAGCCGATGTCCGGGACAGCCCACCGCCGATGTGCAGCAGGCAGGACGAGTCGCCGGCCGCGCAGAATTCCGATCCGGTGGCGGCGATCGCCTTCATCTTGTCGGTGAGCATCGCCGCGGATACATCGGCGTTCTTCATCGCGAACGTCCCGCCGAACCCGCAGCAGCTCTCCGCCTGCAGAAGCTCGACGAGATCGATACCCCGCACCGCGCGCAGCAACTGCAACGGCCGGTCGCCGACGTGCAGCAGCCGTAGTGAATGGCAGGTCGGGTGGTAGGTGACCCGATGTGGGTAGTAGGCGCCGACGTCGGTCACCTGAAGCACGTCGACGAGGAACTCCGACAGTTCGTAGGTCCGGGTGGCGAGCTCGCGCGCGGCATCGCGAAGCACCAGGTCACCGGCTTCCTCGGCGAGATGCGCGTGCTGGTGGCGCACCGATCCGACACAGGAGCCCGACGCCGCAACCACCGCGTCGTACCCGGCAAATGCGGCAACGTGATTACCCACCAGCGGCAACGCTTCGCGCGGGTAACCGGTGTTGATGTGCATCTGCCCGCAGCAGGTCTGCGCTAGCGGCACCTCGATGTCAACACCGAGCCGCTGCAGCAGCCGCACGGTGGCCTTGCCGACCTCGGGCATCATGCCGTCAACGAGACATGTGACGAAGAGGGCGACCCGCATACCCCGCATCCTGCCGTACCTCCTCCCGAACGATTGCCCCACGCCGCGGGAGTCAGTCGCACTCGGCGATTTTCGATGGACAGAGCGGGCCTGGTCAGTCAGGGTGGCCCGATGGTCAGCCGCATCTCGCACACCTCGTTCGACGCGCTCAACTCCTACACCCAGTCTGTGTTCTGGTGCGCGGTGCTCGGCTTTCGCGAGGATCCGGACGACCCGAACGAGCCTGGGCCCGAGGGGTGCATGATCTTCTCCCCCGACGGGTCGCAACGGGTCCTTTTCATCGAGGTACCTGACGCCAAGCAGCTGAAGAACCGCGCGCACCTCGATCTGCGGCCCACCGATCGCACCCGCGAGCAAGAGGTGCAACGACTCCTCGAGCTGGGCGCGACGCAAGTCGCCGATCGGCGGGTGGACGGCGGCGGTGGCTGGGTGGTGCTCGCCGATCCGGAGGGGAACGAGTTCTGCATACTGCGCGGCGAGGCAGCGCCGGCCAAGCAGTCCTGACCACGGACCGGCATGCTTGAGCCATGGCATTGTTCGAGATCACCCACACCAGCACCGTTCCCATCGAGGCGGCCTGGCAACGGGTGACCGACTGGCCACGACATGGCGAGCACGTCCCGCTCACCCGGATCGGCGTCCTCACTCCCCCGCCCAATGGTGTCGGCACCACATTCCTCGCCCGGACCGGGATCAGCCGCTTCGGCTTCGATGACCCGATGGAGGTCACCGATTGGCAGCCGCCGTCGAGCACGGACCCAGGCCGGTGCCGGTTGCAAAAGCGCGGCACGGTGATGACCGGCTGGGCGGAACTCACCGTGGCAGCAGACAGCACTGGATCCCGCACGACGTGGCGGGAGGACATCCAGGTGTGGAAGCTTCCGCGCTTCATCGATCCGGCGACAGTGCTGTCGTCGCGACTGTTGTTCGGCCGGGTGCTGCGCCGCCTGGTGGAAGATCCGCAACGGTGACGCGCTTCGGCCTCATCGGGACCGGTCACTGGGCACGCGGCACGCATGCTGCGGCGCTGGCCGCCCACCCGGAAGTGGATCTTGTCGGCATCTGGGGCCGCCGTCCCGAAGCGGCGACCGCACTGGCCGCCGACTTCGGCGTCCGGGTCTATCCCGACCCGGACTCCCTCATCGCAGACGTTGATGCCGTCGCCTTCGCTGTGCCTCCGGACGTGCAGGCAGCGATCGCGATCCGGGCGGCAACCGCCGGCCGCCACCTGCTCCTCGACAAGCCGATCGCACTCGATCCGCAGACGGCCGACCGGCTGGTCGCGGCGGCCGACGCCGGCGGAGTCCGGTCCGTGGTGTTCTTCACGCGGCGGTTCATCCCGGAGACAGCCGCGTGGATCGCCGGGCCCGGCGCCGAACCAGGATGGGTGGCGGCCGACATCACCATGCACGGTTCGATCTTCGGAGCCGGCAGCCCGCACGAGGGATCGCGGTGGCGCAAGGAGAACGGCGCGCTCTGGGACATGGGACCGCATGCCCTGTCGATGACCGTTCCGGTGCTGGGCGCCGTCGACGCAGTGGTCGGCGTACGCGGGCACGGTGACACCGTCGGGCTCACCTGCCGCCACGCCTGGGGTGGCGTGAGCACAGTGCTACTGAGTTTGACCGCGCCACCGGCCGGGGTGGCCAGCCGGATGGTCTTCTACGGCGCGGCTGGCGTCGCTGACCTGACTGGTCCGGCCGATGCCGTTGCCGCGTACCGGAACTGCGTCTCCGCGCTGCTGGACCCGACGCCATCCGAGTGCGACGTGCGGTTCGGTCGAGACGTGGTGCACACGCTCAACGCGGCGTCGCAGGCGCTCGGCTAAACCCGCCGCGTGCATCGCGGCGCTAGAGCCGAGCCCACGCTTCGGTCAGCACGCCGCGCAGGATCTGCGCCATTTCGTCGAACTCGGCCTGCCCGCAGATCAGCGGCGGCGCGAGTTGTACCACCGGGTCGCCGCGGTCGTCGGCCCGGCAGTACAGGCCGGCCTCGAACAAGGCCTTCGAGAGGAACCCGCGCAGCAACCGCTCCGACTCCTCCTCGTTGAACGTCTCCCGAGTTGCCTTGTCCTTGACGAGCTCGATGCCGTAGAAGAAACCGGCACCGCGCACGTCGCCGACGATCGGCAGGTCCAGCAGGGTCTCCAGCGTTGCCCGGAACGCGCCGCCCGTCGCCCTGACGTGATCGTTCAGGCCTTCTCGTTCGAAGATGTCGAGGTTTGCCATCGCCACCGCGGACGACACCGGGTGCCCCCCGAAGGTGTAGCCGTGCGCGAACGTGGTGTTCCCGTGCGAGAACGGCTCGAACAACCGGTCCGAGGCGATCATCGCGCCGATCGGCGAGTAGCCGGAGGTCATCCCCTTGGCGCAGGTGATGATGTCCGGCACGTAGCCGAAGTCGTCACAGGCGAACATCGAGCCGATCCGGCCGAATGCGCAGATCACCTCGTCAGAGACCAGCAGCACGTCGTACTGGTCGCAGATCTCCCGCACCCGGTCGAAGTACCCGGGCGGCGGCGGGAAGCACCCGCCCGAGTTCTGCACCGGCTCCAGGAAAACCGCGGCGACGGTGTCCGGGCCCTCGAACAGGATCGCTTCCTCGATGCGGTTGGCGGCCCACAGCCCGAACGCCTTGGCGTCGTCGCGAAGGTGCTCCGGCGCCCGGTACTGGTTGGTGTTCGGCACCTTGAACGCGCCAGGCACCAACGGCTCGAATGCCTGCTTGGCGGACGGAATGCCAGTGATCGACAAGGCACCCTGCGGCGTGCCGTGATAGGCCACGTTGCGCGAGATCACCTTGTGCTTGCCCGGCTTCCCAGTCAGCTTGAAGTACTGCTTGGCGAGCTTCCACGCCGACTCGACGGCCTCGCCACCGCCGGTGGTGAAGAACACCCGGTTCAAGTCCCCGGGTGCGTAGGACGCCAACCGCTCGGCGAGATCGATTGCGCTCGGATGGGCGTAGGACCAGAGCGGGAAGAACCCTAGCTCGCCGGCCTGCGCCGCGGCTCGATCGGCAAGCTCGCGCCGGCCGTGCCCGACCTGTACTACGAACAGACCGGACAACCCGTCGAGGTACTTTCGGCCGGCGTCGTCGTAGACGTAGGCGCCTTCACCGCGCACGATGATCGGTACGTCGGACCCGGCGGTGTAGGTCGACTGCCGGGTGAAGTGCATCCACAGGTGATCCCGGGCTGCGGCAGCGCGCTCGGTGCCCAGCGGCGTGGTGCTCATGTCGTCCGTTCATTCATCGGGTCCCCCAGTCGTAACGCTGTCGGCGCAGCTTCAGGTAGACGAACGTCTCGGTACTGGTCACGTTCGGCAGGCTGCGGATCCGGCTACTGATCAACTCGAGCAGGTGATCGTCGTCCTCGCAGACGACCTCGACGAGCAGGTCGAACGAGCCGGCCGTGATCACCACGTAGTCGACTTCGGCGATCTGCTCCACCGCGGCTGCCGTCTCGATCGGGTCGCCGCTGACCCGGATACCGACCATCGCCTGCCGGTTGAAGCCCACCTGCACCGGGTCGGTGACCGCGACGATCTGCATCACGCCGGCGTCGAGCAATCGCTGCACCCGCTGCCGGATGGCCGCCTCGGAGAGACCGACGCTGGTGCCGATGGATGCGTAGGAACGGCGTCCGTCCTGTTGCAGCGCTTCGATGATCGCCTTCGACGCATCGTCGAGGACGGGGCTGGTTCGCTCCTTTGCCGGCACCCATCGATCATTGCTCGGTCCCCGATGCTTGGCAAGCGGATCCGTGCCCGACACCCGCCACGACGACGCATTTCGTTGCCGTGACCTGGCGGCGCCATTGATTCCGGATACGCCACCGCCCTACGCTCGGATCACCGGACGATCCAGCCCGGTGGTCCGACCGCGCTCCCAGGAGGCTCGCCGTGCCCGACATCCGCACCCTGCAGAACTTCGTCAACGGCCGGTCCATCGATGCTCTCGACGGGCGCACCAGCGAGTTGGTCAACCCGTCGACCGGACAGGTGTTCGCCACCGCACCGGTCTCCTCGGCCGATGATGTCGACGCGGCCATGGCCGCCGCTGCCACGGCCTTCGACGGTTGGCGGCGCACCACACCGGCAGATCGGCAACGCGCGATGCTGAAGATCGCGGACGCGCTCGAGGCGCGTGCGGAGGAGTTCGTCGCCGCCGAGTCGGTGAACACCGGCAAGCCGCTGGCATTGGTCGCCAGCGAGGAGATCCCCCCGTCGGTGGATCAGCTCAGATTCTTCGCCGGGGCGGCGCGCGTGCTGGAGGGTCGCTCGGCCGGCGAGTACCTCGCCGGGCACACCTCGATGGTCCGGCGAGAGCCAGTCGGGGTCTGTGCGCAGGTGACCCCGTGGAACTACCCGCTGATGATGGCCATTTGGAAGATCGCCCCGGCCATCGCGGCGGGCAATGCCGTCGTGCTGAAGCCGAGCGACAGCACACCGTTGAGCACGCTCCTGCTCGCTGAACTCGCGGCCGAGTTCCTGCCGCCGGGCGTGCTCAACGTGCTGTGCGGCGATCGCGACTCGGGTCGCGCGGTGGTCGGTCACCCGACGCCGGCGATGGTGTCGATCACCGGCTCCGTGCGCGCGGGCATGGAGGTGGCCGCCAGCGCCGCCACTGATGTCAAGCGGGTGCACCTCGAACTCGGCGGCAAGGCGCCGGTGATCGTCTTCGACGACGCGGACATCGCAGCAGCCGCCGAGGGGATCGCCGTCGGCGGCTACTTCAACGCAGGGCAAGACTGCACCGCGGCGTCCCGGGTGCTTGCTGCCCCGGGGGTGTACAACGAGTTCGTCGCGGCGCTCAGCGAACAGGCCCGGACGGCGGCCAAGACCGGCATGCCCGACGAGGACGTGCTGTTCGGGCCGTTGATCACCGAGGCGCAGGCCGATCGGGTGAGCGGATTCCTGTCTCGGCTGCCCGACCACGCGTCGGTCGCCGCGGGCGGCAGCCGTGTCGAGCAGCCGGGCTACTTCCACGAGGCCACCGTCGTCGCCGGTCTGCGGCAGGACGACGAGATGGTGCAGAACGAGGTGTTCGGCCCGGTGATCAGCGTGCAGCAATTCAGCGACGACAACGAGGCATTGCGCTGGGCCAACGGGGTGCAGTACGGGCTGGCCGCGTCGGTCTGGACGAAGGACCACGGCCGGGCGATGCGCTTCGCCCGCGACCTCGATTTCGGTTGCGTCTGGATCAACGCGCACATCCCGGTGGTGGCCGAGATGCCGCACGGCGGGTTCAAGCACTCCGGCTACGGCAAGGACCTGTCCATGTACAGCCTGGAGGACTACACCCGGATCAAGCACGTGATGAGCAACATCGACGGGTAGCGGCGACCCGAATTCGGACAGAGGACGACGATATCCGTAGAATTTGCAAACGTACAGCACGGAAACCCTTGCCAGATCAGTGGCGGGCTGCGATAAACGCAGTAGCCATCTGCCGCAGTGGCCGGTACGGATCGATCTGGGGAGCTGCCGATGAGCGCAGATGCTGTAGCCGAGCCACGCACGTCGTCCGACGACGGCGGCAAGGGACTGAAGACCGGTGCGATCGGCCTGGCCACCAGCGTGGTGATCGGGGTGGCGTCGACCGCACCTGCGTACAGCCTCGCCGCAACCCTCGGCTACATCGTCATCCTGGTCGGGCTGCAGGCACCGGCGATCATCGTCCTGGCGTTCGTGCCCATCTTGTTCGTGTCGATCGGCTATCAGCAGCTGAACAAGCGCGAGCCCGACTGCGGCACCACGTTCACGTGGGCGACGAAAGCGTTCGGGCCGAAGACAGGTTGGATGGGCGGCTGGGGCATCATCGCCTCGGACGTCCTCGTGATGGCCTCGCTGGCCCAGGTCGCCGGCCAGTACGTATTCCTGCTGTTCGGCGCCGACGGCATCGGATCGAACGCGGCTAGCGGCTGGGTGCTGTTCGTCGGGCTCGTCTGGATGGCCCTCATGACCTACATCTGCTACCGCGGCATCGAGATCTCCGCGCGCATCCAGCAGTTCCTGCTCGCCCTCGAGGTAGTCGTACTGATCATCTTCGCCGTCACTGCGCTGATCAAAGCGTTCGGTTCCGGAGCGCCGGACACGGCGATCCACCCGGCGCTGTCCTGGTTCAACCCGTTCCACGTCAGCGACTTGAACACCTTCGCGCAGGGCATCATTCTGATGCTCTTCATCTACTGGGGTTGGGACTCCGCGGTGTCGATCAACGAGGAGACCAAGGATCGAGACAAGACGCCCGGCCGCGCGGCGATCATTTCGACGGTGCTGCTCCTGGTCACCTATGTGATCGTCGCGCTCGCCGCCCAGTCCTATGCGGGCGTCGGTACCAAGGGCATCGGCCTGGCCAACCCGGACAACTCGTCGGACATTCTCAGCGTCATCGGCAATGCCGCGTTCGGCTCGTCAGGCTTCGGCACCGTGATGGGCAAGCTGTTGATCCTGTTGGTACTCACCTCGGCGGCCGCGTCGACGCAGACGACGATCCTGCCGACAGCACGCACCACCCTGTCGATGGCCGCCTTCAAGGCGATTCCCAAGCGGTTCGCCAACATCCACCCGAAGTATCTGACGCCGACCAGTTCCACCATCTGGATGGGTGTCATCTCGGCCGTGATCTACCTAGCGATGAACTTCTACTCCGACGGCGGCCTCATCGCCGACGCCGTAACCGCGATCGGGATGATGATCGCCTTCTACTACGGGCTCACCGGTTTCGCCTGCACCTGGTACTACCGCCACGAGCTGACCGGCAGCGTGCGCGACTTCTTCATGCGCGGCGTCTTCCCGACGCTGGGCGGGCTGATGCTCTTCGGTGGGCTGATTCTCACCATCGTCCAGGACTGGAAGCCGGTGAACAGCTATGTCGTCTTCGTGCTGCCGTTCTCGCCGCACTGGCATATCGGCTGGGCATTCCTGATCGGAGTCGGTTCGATCCTGATCGGCGTCATCCTGATGTACATCTCGATGGGTCCGTACAAGGACTTCTTCAGTGGAAAGACGCTGAACCGGGACACCCCGATCTTCCTTGCCGAGGACGCACCAATCACCACCGGTTTCACACTGCCGGACTCCGGCTCGCAGGAACGGTTGGTCCTACCCGAGCAGGACTGACCGTCGGCCGATCCCAGCGTCTGGAGCATTGATGCGCATTCTCCTTGTCGGAGCGGGCGGAGTCGGCGACGCGTTCGCCCGGATCGCTGCGCACCGCGGATTCTTCGAGGCGCTCGTCGTCGCCGACTACGACCTGGCCCGCGCCGAGCGGACCATCGCGGCAGTGACCCGGTTACATCCGGACGAGGACCGGTTCACCGCAGCCCAGGTGGACGCCGGCCAGCCGGCCGCGGTAACCCAGCTCGCCAAGCGCCACCAGATCACCCACGTGATGAATGCGGTCGACCCGCGTTTCGTCATGCCGATTTTCACCGGCGCACTGGACGCGGACGCCGACTATCTCGACATGGCGATGTCACTGTCGCACCGCCATCCCGACCAGCCCTACGCGCAGACCGGAGTGAAGCTCGGCGACGAGCAGTTCGCGGTCGCCGAGAAGTGGGAGCGGGCCGGCCGGCTGGCTCTCGTCGGGATCGGCGTCGAGCCTGGGCTATCGGACGTCTTCGCGCGCTACGCCGCGGATCACCTGTTCGACGAGATCGATGAGCTCGGCACCCGGGACGGCTCGAACCTGACCGTCGACGGGTACGACTTTGCGCCGTCGTTCTCGATCTGGACGACGATCGAGGAATGCCTGAATCCGCCGGTCATCTGGGAGAAGGGCCGCGGCTGGTACACCACCGAGCCGTTCAGCGAGCCGGAGGTCTTCGACTTCCCGGGCGGTATCGGCCCGGTCGAATGCGTCAATGTGGAGCATGAGGAAGTCCTGCTGATGCCTCGTTGGGTGGATGCGAAACGGGTGACGTTCAAGTACGGCCTCGGCTCTGAATTCATCGACGTTCTGCGCACGCTGCACAAACTCGGCCTCGACAAGACCGATCCGGTGACGGTGCAAGGTGGCGCGGTGTCCCCGCGGGACGTGGTGGCCGCTTGCCTGCCGGACCCGGCGACGCTGGGTGATGCCATGCATGGCGCGACCTGTGCCGGGCTCTGGGTGACCGGCACAGGCAAGGACCGCGCGCCCCGTGCGGTGTACCTCTCGCACGTCGTCGACAACGCGGATTCGATGCGCGACTACGGCGCGCAATGCGTGGTGTGGCAGACCGCGATCAACCCCGTCATCGCGCTGGAGTTGCTAGCGAACGGCACGTGGTCAGGCACCGGCGTGCTCGGGCCGGAAGCGTTCGACGCGAAGCCGTTCCTGGATCTGCTGGCCGCCGACGCCCCGCACGGCTTCGCATCGCCGTGGACGATGGACGATCGCACGCCGGCGCAGTAGTCAACGCCGCGGCCGTCCGGTCGCGTGCGCCTCGAAGCGGTCCACCGTCCAAGCCCGAGCCTGCTCTGTCAGTGTGAGACCGAGGCCAGGTCGATCAGGCACGACGATCGACCCCGAGCGAATCTGGAGCCGTTCCTCGAAGAGCGGCTCCAGCCAGTCGAAGTGCTCCACCCACGCCTCGTTCGGATAGGTAGCCGCGAGATGCACGTGCAACTCCATCGCGAAGTGCGGCGCAAGGCCGAGCCACAGCCGGATCGGGGTGGCCCACCTTGATCTTGATCCCGCCGATACCGGCTGTCAGGCTGGCCCTCGCGTTGGCCACGACCTCGTCGATGGAGGACGAGAAGAAGCCGCCAGGGGTGTTGTAACACGGCACTTCGTCGCGATAGGCGCCGATGAGCTTGGCAAGCGACACTCCGGCACGCCGGGCCTTGAGATCCCACAATGCGATGTCGATCGCGGCGATCGCCTGGGTGCTGAGCCCGCTGCGGCCGACCAACGCACCGGCCCAAACAAGCTTCTGCCAGATTCTGCCTATGTCATTCGCGTCCTCCCCCAGCACCTCACCGGCGATCTCCCGGGCATGCGCGAACAGACCGGGTCCACCGGCCCGCTTCGAGTAGCTGAATCCGAGACCCCGCCCCAGTACCCGACGCCCACGGTCGAAGCCTCAGCCGTGTCCATCCGCTGCTCCATCCGGCGTAGGTGCAACTGCCCGATCCGCGATCATCTCAGCCATCCGGGCCAGGTCCGACGCCGAAGCCAATCCTGCGTGGTACAGCACCACCTCGTCGGCGCCGGCCCGGACGGTGGCCCGGACCCGGTCGTCCAGCTCGCGCGCAGTGCCCGCGAGCCCGGCAACCGCTTGATGGCTGGCCACCGTACGGGCTCGCCCGGCGGAGCTCAGCCGAGCCGCCCTGATCCGCTGTGCCACCGTGTCGATCGGCCCGGCGCAGGACAGCACCAGCCCGTCGACGTCAGCAGCTGCCGCTGCCCAGTCCACGCCGACGTTCGCGCCGGTGGCCGTCTCGCGTGGGTCGGCCTGCAGCAGCACCTCGAATCCCGGGCTGGTGGCCTCGCGCACCCCGGCAACGACCTGCCGGCGCAGCGAGTCCGCGACTTCCGACCGGACGGCAACCACCTGCGCGGCCAGGGCACTGCCGAGGACGCCGGCCAGTCCTGCTCCCTGCTCGTTCGTGTCCAGGTCATGGCTGAACCGTGCCGCCAGGCCACCGGTGACTCGGCGCCTCAGTTCGACCGCGTCGATTCCGGTGGCGCCGTACGCAGCAGCGCAAGCGGTGCAGAAGCACAGCGACATGAGCACTTCGTCGATGCCGGACGCCGGGATCCCGCTCACCTTGTCGTGGCTGCTGCCGTGCCCGACCCCGTACCAGCCGCAGGACTCCAACTCGATTCCGGAGACACCGGGGCGACATGCGGCTGAGCGAGCGACGGACACGGCGTACTGAACCACTTCGGGATGCGAAGGACACAGTGCCCACGGATATCGATCGCCGAAGGCATTGCGGACGACCAGGTCCGGGTGGCGCGCCCCCACCGTCGCGTTGTGCATCAATACGACCCACGCGCGGACCCGGGGGCCGGCGGCCCGGACCGCATCGACGGCCGAGCCGAAAGAATCGTGATCGTGCGGGAATTCTGCTGGTCGCACCCTGGCGCCCTGCCAATCCAGCGGATCCAGTGGGAAGTACACGGCTGCCTCGGCAGCAGTGACGATCCGGTGCCGCGGATGACGGGGGGTGACGGCCCGCACCGCGTGATACGCGGCGGCAAGGACGACACTGTCGACCCCCATTGCGGCAACACGGTCGGCGGCGAGCTCATCCCCAGCGATGTCCCACGGGTACAGGTAGACGCCAGTAGGTACGCAATCAACCACGGTACGGCGAGTCAGACCGAGAACGC
Organism: Jatrophihabitans sp.; assembly: GCA_051001975.1. Classification (GTDB taxonomy): domain Bacteria; phylum Actinomycetota; class Actinomycetes; order Mycobacteriales; family Jatrophihabitantaceae; genus DATAEG01. Next base: position 88,812 of record JBPCMU010000047.1, on the reverse strand, counting down.
GGTGCCGGCCAGCGCCCGGCCCGTCTTCGACTGGGCCGTGAAGCCGTACGTGCCTTCGTCGAGGAATTCCCGCCCGGCGACGGCGAGCGCGTCCAGCGCGGCGAACGCGAACGCACCGCCCACCGAGATCCGGCTGACACCCAATTCCGCGAGTTCCGAGACGGTGGGCGCACTGCCCATGGCCAGCACATTGAGGGGTCGATCGATCGAGCGCAACACATCCCTGATGTCGGCCGGGCTGGTCAGCCCGGGAGCGTAAAGGACGTCCGCTCCGGCTTCCTGGTACGCCTGCAGACGGCGGATCGTGTCCGCGAGATCCTCCCGGTCGTGCAGATAGTTCTCGGTCCGGGCAGTCAGTACCAGTTGCCGTGGCCCGCGGTGCGCCGCCGCAGCGGCCGCGGCGACACGCTCGACTGCCAGCGCAAGCTCGTAGATCGGCGCGTCCTCGGTGTTGGTGTAGTCCTCCACCGAGCAACCGGCGAGACCGACGTCGACCGCCGCGGAGACAGTGGCCGCGACCCCATCCGGATCATCGGCGTACCCGTTCTCCAGATCGGCCGAGACCGGCAGATCGGTGGCCGCGATGACCACTGCGGCATGACTCAGGGCTTCGGCCTTGGTTACCGCACCGTCCATCCGGCCGAGCGTCGCGGCGTACCCGCTACTGGTCGTGGCCAGCGCCTGGAAACCGAGGGTGGCCAATACCCGGGCGGAGCCCGCGTCCCAAGGGTTCGGCAGCAGCAATGGCTGACCGGGACGGTGCAACGCGAGGAAGCGGGCAGCAACATCATCTGAGGTCGTCACCCCGCCACGGTAGCTCCGCGTACTGACGACCGATTCCCTCGACCGCAACTCGGTGCCCGGCCATAATCCGTATCGAGGGTCCGCCGTGCCGGGCCGGGGGTGAGGTCGCCATGCAGGTTTCAGTAGAGCTGTTCACCTTTCAGTCGGTGCAGTTGGCTCCCGGCGCTCAAGTGCGATTCCGGCACTGGCTGGTGGACGCTGAGGGCAGGTCACTGTTCGACCCCGATCGGTGGTTCGCGATGAGCGGCGCACCCGATCTGTCGGATGTCCGCGTCGACCGGCCAGCTGCCGAGCGAGCGGTCGAACTGGTTGCCGAGGGTGGTCACCGCCCGGCTTCCGCCAGGCCCGAAGAGATCGAGTACGACTGGTACACCGATTGGCGCAACCCGGGTTCGAGCTTCGTCTCGTTCGCACCACGCTTGTTGATGGCTCCGGGCCGATGACGACCCGGCCGACAAAGGTAACCGTCGTGCACGACGTACGCGGCGGGGTGCTAGCACTGATCGGCGAGCTGAGCGCGGACAACGACGGCATCACCGCCGGAATCGAGCCGATCCTCGGGCTGGGTCAGCTGGTCACCCATACCGAAGTGCCGCGTGAGCAGTCGCATCTCACGCTGGCAGAGCTCGTTGCGAGCCACGAGCTGACGATCGTCGAACAGCGGTTGGTCGTCAGCCAGACGCCGCGGAGTTAGCAGCCGCGGCCCGGCTTCAGGCGTGCGTGCGAGTGCCGTACCAGACCGACCGGCTCCACACCGTCTGATAGCGAATGCCCTGCGCAGTGGTAGCCGCGGCGACCATCATCCCGTGGCCCTCGTACACCCCAACGTGGTAGACGCGCCCACCAGAGATAAAGAACACAGGTCGCCGGCCTGCGGGTGCTTCGTGTGACGCAAGGCGCGCGCCTGGTCGGGCGCGTAGTGCGCCAGGTTGATGCCGTAGTGCGCGTAGATGTACTGGGTCAGCCCCGAGCAGTCGAACCCCTTGCGCGGAGTGTTCCCTCCGGTGGCGTAGCGATAGTGGCCTACGAACTTCTTTGCGTAGGCGGCGATGAGCTGGTTCTTGGTCAACGGCCGCACGATCGTCACGGCGCGGCACACGCCGAGCTTTCTGGTGAGCGTCTTCGTGCCGGCCCTGATGTTCGCGTAGGTGCACACCACGTGCCGGGCGTAGGAAAGGTTGGTCAGTGCGATCGAGAAGCCGGCGTGTGTGCCGGCGATGTGCTGCGCTGCCGCCACATCTGGCCGGTAGTAACCGGTGGTGGCGGTCTTGGCAGGCCGCCGATCGACTGTGACGGTAATCGTCACCCGCGCCGTCGTCGCAGCCGGTTCATACGCCCACCCGCTAATCGTGGCGGTGCGCTTTGCCGAGTTGGCGGTCAGCTTCTGTACCGTCCCGACGGGTCGGCCATAAGTCGCGGCCTCGGCCGATCCGGCCAGTGCGATACCGCCGACAAGAGCCGTCATCACCAGGCCGGCAAACAGCGAGCGCACAACGCTGAGGCCGGGCAGGAATGAGCGTCGTGCAGTCAATGTCTTGGGCCCTTGATGAGGAAAATGCGCATACCCGCGCGGAAGTTGCCGGGAACGGTACGTCACCGCGGGCCAAGACACCATTCGACAGACGGAATTCAGCCGTACAGGTGGATCCCCTGCTCAGTCTTCAACGATGTCAGGCCACGGTCCACGAGAACGTCCAGGTGGGCCAGTGTCTCGGTGACGGCAAGCATTTGGTTGAACAGGTCCAGGTCAGCGAACGCGTGATTGCGCCGTGTCCACCCCACCCGCTGGGCAACCTGCATCGCGGTGGATGGCTCTGCCGCGGTGACGGACAGCATCTCATCCAGCCTGCGTCGATGGTGATCCTGTAGCTCGACCACCCGCCCGGCGGTGCTCGGGCGGACTGGCCCGTGCGCCGGAAGCAACATGCTGTCGGCCAGAGCCGCAACGACGTCAAGCGAACTCAGATAGGCGCTCAGCGGGGATTGGCTCGGCACCGGCTCCAACCCGAGCGACGGGGTGATCGTCGGCAACACGTGATCGCCGGCGAAGAGAAGAGCGTTCTGCCGGTCGTGGAAGACGAGATGGCCACGGGTGTGCCCTGGCGTGGCCACCGCCTCGAGGGTCCGCTCCCCCACCTGGATCCGGTCGCCACCGCGCAGCCACTCGTCCGGCATCGCCCACTGCTCCGCCCGGCTCGGATCCGGGTCGCGGGCCACGGCTGCGATCTGCTGCGCGATGTGAGCCGCACCGGCCGCCTGGAGGCGTTCGATCTGTACCGGCGACAGCGTCCATGGGACGCGCTGCGCATACTCGAGGGTGTCTCGCTCATCGATCCCGAGCGCCACCCGGGCTCCGAACAGTTTCCGCAATACCACCGCTTGCGTGTAGTGGTCGCGATGCACGTGTGTGACGAGGAACCGGGTGATGCTGCCTAGGTCGAAGCCGATCAGGCCGAGGGACGTCTCCAACTGCTGTCGCGACTCGTCCAGCGCCCAACCGGAATCGATGAGCACGAGCCCGTCTGCATCGCGCAGCGCGTACACGTTGACCGCCCGCAGCCCGTCGTTCGGCAAGGGCAGCGGGATTCGGTGCACGCCAGCAGCCACTTCGAACGCGCCGGGCTCGAGCCAAGCGTTGCGATCCTCTTTGCCGCGCGTCACGTCGCTCCATCCCGGTACGGAGCGCACGCTCGAGCACCTGCCGATGGACGATACTGCGGCACCCGGGCTGGGTCTGACAGAACGCTCGGTGATGCAGCTCGATGCTGCGGCTCGCGGCGGCAGGTGCACGCAGTTGGCCCGGATGGTGGCACCATCGGTCGCGTCGTGCACCGACTGAGTGAGGACGTCTGAGTGTGACTACCGCCGATCAGGACGACTCCGCGCCGAGCGAATCGCAGCCCGGCTACCGGCGCTCGACCCGGTCGAAACGGGGCGAAGCGCGCCGGCAGGATCTGTTGGAGCGCGTTACCGACGACCTCGCCGTCAACGGCATGGTGGACTTCTCATTGCGGCGCGCGGCGCGCGCGGCCGGCACCACGCACAAGGTGCTGCTGTACCACTTCGACGGCGTCGACGACCTGCTTCGGCAGGCCGTCTTCAAGCTGCGCGAACGGCGCACCGGACGGGCCGTCACTGCGGCCACCCGCGGACCGGCCGGGCGTTCGCTAGCAGCCCGGGTGCGCTCCATATGGCCGATCCTCATCGGCGACGAGGCGCGCGTCCTCGACCAGGCCATCGGTCTGGCGATGTACGACCCGGACCGCCATGCCGAACTGGGCCGAGAGGCATCGAAGCAGTATCTGCCGTCCCTGCAATCCCTCTGCCCGGCCGAATGGTCGGAACAGCGGAAGTTCGAGGTCGCCGAGATGATTCTGGGCACGCTGCGCGGGTTCCTCGTGGATTGGCGGACCAGCGCCGACTCGGCCGGCGTAAGTGCTGGGTTCGACGCCCTGGATCGCGCGCTGAACCGGGAAGAAGCCGACACCACCTAGCCACCGCCTCTCGTGGTCGGCCGGACCCGGATGGACAATAAAGTGAGCCGCGTGGTTCACTCTAAGCTCATGGGGTGATCGGTCGACCCAGAGGTGGGGCTACGGATGTCCGTGCGGCGCAAGAAGGTTCGATTCAGCAGCGGGGCCACCGAGTGCGTCGCGTGGCACTACCCGGGCACGAACGGCGGCTGCGTGATCATGGCCGGCGGCGCGGCGGTGACGAAGGAGCCGGGCACCGACCGCTTCGCAACGCGATTCCACGATGCCGGGTTCTCTGTCGTGGCCTTCGACTACCGGCGGTTCGGTGAGAGTGGCGGCCGACCGCGACAGGTGATCAGCATCCGCGAGCAACTGGCCGACTGGCAGGCCGCGATCGGATTCGTCGCCGGTCTACCGGACGTCGATCGGGTCCGGATCGCGCTCTGGGGGTTCTCCCTCGCCGGCGGCCATGCGCTGCGGGTTGCCGCCGACAACCCCGACGTCGCCGCGGTGGTCGCGCAGACACCGCTGGTCGACGGGCGGGCTGCAGCGCCGAACGCGCTGCGGCATATGACGCCGTCAGCGTTGCTGCGTCTCACAACCCGGGCATCGCTGGACGGACTCGGCGCACTCGTCGGCCGCCGGCCATCGCTCATCCCGACCGCCGGCGTGCGCGGCGACGTGGCCACGCTCACCACGCCGGACGCGATGGACGGCACTCGCGCGCTCGACCCCGAAGGGAGGTACGCCGGCTGGGACCAAACCGTCGCGGCTCGCTGGGCGCTGCGGGCCGGGTTCTACCGACCGGCCCGCCGCGCGGCTCGGGTGCGCTGCCCGCTGCTCGTCGTGGTCTGCGACCAGGACCAGTCCGCCCTGCCGGAGCCGGCCGCCGCGGCGGCGCAACGCGCCCCGCTCGGCGAAGTGGTCCGTCTACCCGGCGGGCACTACGCGCCGTTCCTCGACGTACACGAGCAGACCGTTGACGCGGAGCTTTCCTTCCTACGGCGGCATCTGCTCGAACCGGCGCGGACCGATCACATTGCGGCCGCGAAGTCAGCGAAGTAGGCGGGCGGGCGGGCGGGCATGAACGAGATCGAGCTGTCCTCAGGCACCATCGAGTACGAGGACACCGGCGGCACCGGGCCGGTGCTGGTGCTGTTGCACGGGCTGATGATGGACGCCTCGCTGTGGGCCGGATCGATCGCTGAGCTCGCCGCCGGACATCGTTGCGTGGCGCCGACCCTGCCGCTCGGCGCGCATCAACATCCGATGCACCCCGACGCTGATCTCTCCCTGACCGGCATCGCCCGGCTGGTCGGTGAGTTCCTCGACCGCCTCGACCTGCACGGCATCACCCTCGTCGGCAGTGACACCGGCGGCGCGCTCGTCCAGCTCGTCATGGCCACGGGCAACGCCCGGGTGGGCAGGGTCGTGCTCGCATCGTGCGACGCGTTCGACAACTTGCCGCCCGGCCTGACCGGCAAGACGCTGGCGCTCAGCGGCAAGCTCTCGCCGCGGCTGTTCGGGCTGTTCATGCAACAGATGCGACTGAAGCCGGTCCGTCGGCTGCCGATCGCGTTCGGTTGGTTGACCCGCCGCGGCGATGCGGTCACCGCACGCTGGATGCGGCCGGTCATCATGCGCAACGACATTCGCCGCGACGCCGTGCGCATCCTGCGGGCAGCCTTCGCCGATCGTCACCTGCTGCTCACCGCTGCCGAGTCGTTGCCCGCGTTCGACCGCCCTGCCCTGGTGGTCTGGGCAACCGAGGATCGGGTGATGCCACTCGAGCACGGCCGCCGCCTGGCCGAGCTACTCCCCCACTCGCGCCTGATGGAGGTGGCCGACAGCTACACGTTGATCCCACTGGACCAGCCGAGCGAGCTGGCTCGCATCATCGGCGAGTTCGTAGCCTCGTCCGCTGACCTGTAGCTGGTCGCCACTCGATGCTCTTTACCAGGGCCAGAGCTCGTCAGGATCGCGCCGACGAATCTTGTCCGAGAGGCGCATCCCCCATCTTTCCCAGGCACCGCGCTTGTTGCGGATGTACTCAGCCCGGTCCGCCGACCCGCGTCCCGCAACTCCTTGGCGCGTGCGTCTGCCGCACCGTCCCGATCATCGGGCACGCATGGATAAAATGGCTCCCCTAACGATCAGCCGCGGTTGACTGAGGTCGCGACACAAACCTTGTTCCCGTCGGGATCGGCCAGCACCGTGTAGGACGGCGCTTCGGAGTCGTCGAACACCGAACCGCCGACCGCCACGGCCGCGGCGATCCGCTCTTGGGCGACTTCGGGGGCGAGCCACAGATCGAAGTGCCAACGTTGACGCGGAGTCTCGTGCTCATCGGTGCCCTGGAACCACAGCCCCGGAACGCGACTGGTGGGGTCGAAGACCGAGTCGTAAATCTTGTTGTCGGCGCTGCCGGTGAGCAGGACCGACCAGAACGGTGCCACGCTGGCCTCGTTGGCGGTGTCCAGAGCCAGCTCGAGTTGGGTTACGGCGGTGGGCTCGGAGTCGAGACCCTGCTGCTTCGCGATCGCGCTGATGGCACGGGCCAGATCGATGTCCTTCGCGGTGACCCACAGCCCGTCCTCGTGGGTACACAGCGAGATGTCGACGATGCCGTAGGACATCTTCAGGTCAGGGTGATGGTCGGCCGCCTCCGCCGCTTCCGCGATGGCACCGATGAATGCCGCGCCGGCATTGAAGTCCGCGATTCGGTACCGCGCATGCAGCGCTTGGGCGAGCTTGCGCCAGTCGTCCAGACCCGCGTCGCCAATGTCCTGCGTGCTCAGCTTCTCCATGCCCGCACTCTGACACACAACACCGACAGGGAACCGGGGGATCCTCGGCAGAGCAGGCGTGGATCTGGCGGCCCCGGTCGGCGAGTTCTCAGAGGTCCCGCGTCGGATAGCAAATGGTCACGTCGACTGCGGCCGGCGAGTGCCGCATCCGCCGCCACTTCGCGACGTTCCTACGCGCGTCGGCTCAGCGCCGCGAGCGCCTCGCCAATCGCCTCGACCCGCTCTCCACCCGCGTCAAGCCAATCACCGGCTGAACCCTCGACCTTCCAAGCCTTTCCGATGCTCGACGATGCGCGGTGTCGCCGAGAACTCGGATGCACCGGTCGCGGTTGCGATGTCACCATCAACGCATGGGTGGACGCGCACTGAGCTTCGGGTCGGTGGCCTCGGCCTATGAGCAGTTCCGTCCTGGATACCCCGACGCAATCGTTGATGCGGTGCTGTCCTATGCGGGTCGCCCGGTCCGCACCGCCTTAGAGGTCGGCGCCGGGACGGGCAAAGCCACCCGCGTGTTCGCCCGGCGCGGCATCGCGGTGACCGCTACCGACCCGGACGCAGCAATGCTCAGCGAACTGCACAACCACGTGCCGGCAACGGTTGCCACTGTGCAGAGTGCATTCGAGGATCTCCCGCTCACTTCGACCTACGACCTGATCTTCGCGGCCGCGGCACTGCACTGGACCGAGCCAACTCAGAGGTGGTGGCGGGTAGCCGCACTGCTCAACCCCGATGGCGTGTTCGCATCTTTCGGCGGACAGATGTTTCTGGCCGAACCGGCCATCGAGAACGCTGTCCGTGCCGCGAGAGCACCGTTTCTGGCAGACGACGGGGTTCCCTCCCCAGACGGAACTCCGCCGGACAGCCCCATGCAGTGGCCCGGCACCGAGCTTGTTCGGTCCGACCGATTCATCGACGTGCGTCAGTCCACCATCGAACGCCGGACCACCATGTCGGCCCACGACTACGTCGGCCACCTGTCGACCGTCTCGGCCTATCTGGAGCTACCCGCGTCGGTTCAGGCGCAGCTGTTCGATCGGATCCTCGAGGTACTGCCAGAGCGCGTCACGGTGACTGCGGACCTGACCTTGCACCTCGCCAGACTCGAGTAAGAACACTTGGCCAACTGATCGTCCACGTGCATCGACCGATTCAGTCGACGCGTCGCACCTTCTGCTTCGCAGAGGGTCGGACATCTCTGCGGGTATCTATAGTTGACCTTTCGCCGAAGGAGAAACCATGACAGCGAGGCAGAAGCCGAATCCGCTGGTGGTGGCCGCGATCGCGGTGGTCCACGTGTCAGCGGCGACGCTGACTTGGCGAGACTTGCGCGATCGGCCGGACACACTTGTCCGAGGCGACAAGGTATTTTGGCGGGTCGCCAGCGCGCTGAACACTCTGGGATCGGTGATGTACTGGTTCGTCGGCCGGCGGCGCGGGGCATAGCACTCGCCGTGGCGACGAGCTGACCGGGCGTCAGTTCCTCACGTATGATCCGCGCATGGGGGCGCTGCCGGTATTCGACTGCGATGCGCTCTACGGAGCTCTGGACGCACAACGACGTGCTGACGGCCTGGGCTGGTACGACGTCGCTGACGAGCTGTGGGACCAGTCGGCTGATCTCAACGCACAGCGAACGGATCGCCCGATCTGCGGTGGAGCGGTCTCCAGACTGCAACAGCGCGGAGCAACCTCCTGCCAATACGGGCTGTTCATGTTGCGGTGGCTCGGCCGAGCGCCCGAGGACTTCCTGAGCGGTCCGGTGGTCGACGTCGGCGATGTCCGGTTGCCGGACGCGGGTGCCGACAGCCGTCTGCGGTGGAACCTGAACGAATTGCACACAGCGCTCAACGAGCAGCGTCGCGAGCGCGAGCTCACCTGGGCAGCGCTGGCACAAGAACTCGACTGCACGCCGAGCAGGCTGACTAACCTGCGCACCGCTCGCTTCGCGGACATGGACCTCACGATGCGCGTCACCCAATGGCTCGGCCAGCCGGCCGCGGCGTTCATCCACCCAGCACAGTGGTGACCGCCGTTATCTGTCGACCCGCCAGCCGGCTACGTCGGCGTTACTTGGCCGCGAGTCGGTCGAATGCGGCGATCGCTGCGTCGTCGAGCTCGACGTGCAGTGTGTCCATGTTCTCGGTGAGGTGTTCGACGCTGCGGGTGCCGGAGATGAGCATCGTCTGCGAACTGTGCGCGAGTTGCCAGGCAAGCCCCGCCTGCGCCGGAGTCATCGCGAGCCGGGCGGCGTGTTCGGTCACGACGGGATCCCGGGTCACGCTGGTCCGTTGCGCGAAGGCCGAGCCGAGCGGAAAGAACGGCACCCAGGCGATGCCGAGCCGCTCGCACTCGCGAAGTGTCGGTTCGTCATCGCGTTCGAGGAGGTTGTAGAGGTTCTGCACGCAGGCGATTTCAGCGCTCGCGGCCTGGCGCAGCTGGGCCGAGCTGACGTTGCTCAGTCCGATGCCGCCGATCTTGCCCTCGTCGCGCAGGGCGGCGAGCACGGCCAGCTGACTGTCGAGGTCGACGACTTGGTCGCCGGTCGCGACGATCCCGGGTCCGGCGTCGACCCGGCGCAAGTTCACCACCGCGAGGCGTTCGACGCCGAGCGACGTGAGGTTCGCTTCGATTCCAACGCGTAGCTGCTCGGGGCGCTGCGCGGGAATGAGGCCGGTGCCGGTGTGTTCCGCACCGACCTTCGCGACGATCTGCAGGCCCTCGGGGTAAGGGTGCAGAGCGGCGCGGATGGCCCCGTTGACTACGCCGTTTCCGTAGAACTCGGCCGTGTCGAGGTGGTCGACGCCGAGCTCGATGGCTCGGCGGAGCACTCGCGTGGCGGTCTCCGGCTCGGTGTGCTCGAGTTGCATGGTCCCGTAGCCGACGCGCAGGACGCGGTGGGATCCCAGCGGTGCGAACGCGTGGCCGGGGAACGGTGTCTGTGCCGACACGAGCGGCTCCTTCTCGGTAGAATTGAAGCGGAGGCGGTTCCGTATCGCTTCGCTCGACCGTAGCAGAAGTGGAGGTGATTCCGTTTTCGGTGGACCAGCCGTCGCCTCGCAAGGACGCACGACGCAACCGAGAGAGGCTGATCAAGGCGGCAACCGAGGCGTTCGCGTCGGGCGACCACGTGGTCCGGCTCGAGGACGTAGCGAAGGTCGCGGGAGTCGGAGTCGGCACGCTGTACCGCAATTTCCCGTCCCGAGAGGCACTCGTGGAGGAGGTGTACCGCAGCGCGCTGGCCCGGCTGTGCACCGGTGCCGAAAGGCTTCTGGCGACGCGCGAACCGGTCGAGGCGATGCGGACCTGGATGCGGCGCTACCAGGCCTTCGTCACGACCAAGCGCGGAATGGCCGAGGCGCTTCGCGCGGTTATCGCCAGCGGTGCGATCACTTCAGCGCAGACTCGCGAACAGCTCAGCGGCGCTATCGGCACGATCCTTGCCGCCGGCGTGGCTGATGGCACGATGCGCAACGACGTTCGCCCGCAAGACATCTCGGCCAGCCTGGCCGGAGTCATGCTTGCGGCCGTCGACACTCCACAGGCAACACGGATGCTCGATCTGATCGTCGAAGGCATCCGAGTCCGCTGAGCAGTGCCGAGCAGACCCACCCGGGAGTCCTCCACGCTTGCTGACTGCTAAGTAATCGCGGTCCGGATGGTGTCGCGCAGCCATCGTTGGGCTGGGTCGGCATCGAGTCGCAAGGCCCGGACAAGGGTTGGCGATGCCGTGCACCGCTTCGCCTTCGTCGGCGACGGCGACGGCGGGCCAGGAGGATCCAACCGATCCCCGCTGACCGGAGGCGAAACGGACACCCGACTGGCCGGACGTTAGCTCACTCGGTGAAGGGCTCGGTGCCCAAGAGCGGTCCCAGCACTTGGCCGGACAGTAGCTCGGCGTCCAACGCGTACTGGGAGCGATGGGCGGCGACCAGTGCGGCGATCTTGCGGTCTAGCGCAGAATGCACATCGATAGCGAACTCGTTCTCGCCCACGGTGAGCGGCGCCGGTCTCGGTTGGGGCGACGTAGCCGGCGAGGAGATCGCACTCACCCCGCGACCGGCCGACAGATCGCGCCCTCGCGGTGCGAGGACGAAACAGGTCACGTCGTCGCGGGCGATCACGTGGGCATTGCGGGGGCGATTGGTAGCTAGCCCGTCCTGGCCGACGAACGAGCCGGCTCCGGCAGTGTCGACCTTACGTAGATGGCCGTCGGCACCCTCGACGACGATGTCGACCGAGCCGGACAGGATGCAGAACTGTTCGTTGGCCGGCTCGCCCTGCTCGATGACGAACGATCCTGACGGGAACCAGTGGACGCGCAGATGATCGGCCGCGAATCCCAGCATGGACGATCCGTCCGCGAACAACCGCAAGGCGTTGCCGAATCCGGAGGTCCCCACGAATCGTTGCGGCGCGGAGGTCAACCAGTCGACCAACAGGTCGAGCAGGAGGCGATCCTGAGCGGGAAATCGGGCGTGTAACGCCCGGGGTGGACTGGCCAACTGCTCCCGGGCCGCGACGGTGGCCAGCGAGGAGAGCATGTGGTCGGGGTGGCCGAAACCTCCGTCGTCGCCGAACGTGACCACCACGTCCGGGGCGAACGTCTCCAGTGTCGAGCGCACGTGCGAGACCAGATCGGTGAACGGCAACCGAGCCAGATTGCCGTCGCCGAGATCGGGACACTCGGCGCTTGTTACGCCCAAGGCCACTGCTGAGGCAGTGAGTTCTTTGACCCGGGTTGCCCCCAGGGCCCGACGGGTAGCCACAGCCGAGTCTCGGATCTCGCCGGCCTCGCCCTCGGTCAGGCACACGATCGCGGTCTCGGCTCCGGCCGCGCTGGCCCGGGCGATAGTGCCGCCGACGCAGAACACCTCGTCATCGGATGGGCGAACAAGCCGAGCACACGCAACGGCCGGTCGCGAGGCTTGACCGGTCCCCACAGTGCCGCCAGGTCGTCGGGGAACGTGCGATCAGCAGGTGCTGGTGTGGAGTCCCTTGGCCTCGGGCTGGCTGTCCGGCGTGATCCGCGAGGGTCGCGAGGTCACCACCAACCGCGCGACCTTCATGCCGGAACGCTTCGACCTCACCGCTGCGGCGAACCGCTTGAGGCTCGACGCCGTCGAGCAGTTGGCCAAGCTGGCCGCCGATTCCGGCCTGACGATGATCCAGCTCGCTCTCGGCTTCGTAACAGCACACCCGGGCGTGACCAGCGCGATCATCGGTGCGCGGACGATCGAGCACGTGCACTCGCAGCTCGCCGCCGCGGACACCGTGCTGTCGCCGGAGGTGCTCGATGCGATCGACGAGATCGTCGCACCGGGGGTCGATCTTGCGCCGGACGAGAAGATCGACACACCCCCGTCGTTGCTCGACGCGTCGTTGCGGCGCCGTTCATGATTGCTCGCCACAAGCAATTGGTTCCGAGCGTGCCATCGCCCGGCCGGACAAGCCGCACGCTGGTTCGCCGACGAGCTCATCGCGCCGTCGGTCTAGGCGACACACCGCCCACGATCAGTAGCCCCGATCTACCCCGCCTAGCGGGACTCACCAGTGGGCGTCAGCTCAGACATCGGCGGAACGACGACGCGGCCCGCAGGGCTGGGAGCAGTTCGCGTTTGGCCCAGTCGATGAACTCGGTTTGATGTTCGCCACCGATCTGCACCGGAGCAACGTGGGTGAATCCTGCGTCGAGAAACTTCTTCACCGCAGCGACATGTGCGTCGAGGTCAGGCCCGCACGAGATGTTGTCGGCGACGTCATCTTTGGTCACGAACTGGGTTGCTGCGGCGAAACCGGTGGTGCCCGGCAGTTCGGCGTTGACTTTCCAGCCGCCAGCGAACCAGCGAAACTGGTCGTGCGCCCACTCGACCGCGATCAACGCATCCGCAAGTCCTCGAGTCAGCCCGATCGATTGAGTCCCAGACACGGCTAGCGCAATTCGCGGAGGCGGGTCGGGCAGATCCGAGAGCTTGGCCGAATCGACCCGGAAGTGGGTGCCGACGAAGTTGACATAGCCGCCCTGGAACAACGCCGAGATAATCTCGAGCGCTTCCTCCAGCATCTCGTGCCGCACGTTCACCGGCGGCCAGCCGCGGCCCACCACGTGCTCGTTGAGATTTTCTCCCGCGCCGAGGCCGAGGGTGAACCGGCCGCCGGCGAGCAAATCGACGGTCGCCGCTTGCTGTGCGATGACGGCCGGGTGGTACCGCATGATCGGCGCGGTCACGTAGGTCATCAACTCGATGCGGTTCGTCGCGTGCGCGACCGCACCGAGCACCGGCCACGCGTTGGGTGCGTGCCCTTGGCTGTCCAGCCAAGGGGAGTAATGGTCGCTGATCACGGCGAAGTCGAACCCGGCAGCCTCCGCGCGGACCGCGTCGTCGACAAGCGCGTTCGGGGCGGACTGCTCACACATCAACGTGTAACCGAAGGACGGCATGACTCTTCAGGCTCGGGTCCGGCGGTCAGGCTCTCCACCAGGCGGTCATATTCCTGGTCGAGGACGTGAAACCACCGAATGGCTCAGTCCGGCTGGTCCGTTTCGCTGTCGGCCAGACCGACACCCGGGATCAGCTCAGGGTCGTCGCTCGTAGCCGGCTGGTCCTCGTCCTGCTGGGCGACGGCGTCGGGGTCGGCGACCGGCTGGTCCACCGGCTCGTCGTCATTCGGTGGGATAGGAAGGGCATCGTTCGGCTCGGCGGTCTCGTCGCCAGACGGCTGGGAATCTGTGAAGGCCATTGAAGTTCCCCTTTTTGTTGGGTCAGGAACAGGCCGTGCACGGTCACCAGAACACTGGCAATCCTGGTGGGACACGCGCTGTGGCCAGGCTGCGGGTTCAACCGATTGTGACCGTACGTCGACGCCGCCGCCGCCGCAACGGTGTGCCGTCATCATTTCTTCGGTACGGGTCGCCCACCGGGGTGGGCAAGTTCGTCGTCTGGTCGCAGGTTCTCGACGGGCTGAGCCTCGGCAGTGCCGAACTGCGAGTGCTACGCCCTCGGGGCCAGCAAATACTGGGCCTACAAGCACTTGTCATCTGCGTTCGGACATTCATCGCCCGAGCCGAAAATTCGAAGGCCTGCCAAGGAGCGCCTTCGCTGCCGTGCCGCGGCCGATACCCCGGGCGTGGCCTCAAGCGATCCGCGGAACCATCGAGTCGGACTGAATATGAGCGTCCAGCCTGATGCCCAGCGCGCTCGACAATCGGGCGAACGTCGCCAATGATGGCTCGTGTGTGCCAGCGTCCAATCGGGCGATCGCAGGCTGATGCATGCCTAGCAACTCAGCGAGACCGGTCTGCGTCAATCCGTACAACCGGTACGACGACTGATCGGGTCATAGCCGCGGATCCACCGGCTCGGACTCAAGGGCGAGCACGGCGAACACGCACTGGTGAACCCGCCACAGCGGCTCGCCACGAGAGACGCGGTCGAGCGCCTCGAGGCCGAGGGCGTACTCGCGCAACGCAAGCGAACGCTTGTGGCCGAGGCTGCGAGCGCGGAGCCGTTCGAGATTCTCGGGCTCGGTGTAGTCCGGGCCGTAGATGATCCGCAGGTACTCCCGTCCACGAACCTTGAGCCCCGGCTGGATCAGCCCCTTGCGTCCTTGGGTCAGATTTGTCGCAGGCTTGACAACCATCCCCTCCCCACCCGCGCCGGTGAGCTCGGTCCACCAGCCCGTCGCCGCTGCGACCGACTCCAGGTCGGTTGTGTCCACGGCGATCCGACGCGTGGCCGCGACCAGGTCGGGTGCTGCTGCAACCAGCCGATCCGCAAGGTCGAGGTGCCAGGCGTGGGCTCGCCCGTGGTGCACGGCGCCTTCGGTGGCTAACACTTGAAATGGCGCGATCCGCACGCCCGCGAGCCCGTCCGTCGGCCAGCAGTAGCGACGGTAGGCATCGGTGAACGCCGCGGCGTTCAGCTCCCGAGCACGAGTGCGATCAAGCAACTCATCGACCTCAAGGCCCGCTTCGGCTGCCTTGGTCAAGGAGGCAATCGCACTTGGCAATGCTGCGCGCGCAGCTGCCCCGACTGAGGCGTACTGATCGCGTAACAGCTGACCGGCCTTAGCGCTCCAGGGCAGCAGCTCGGTATCGAGCAGTAGCCACGAGGTCTCTAACTCGTCGAAGAGGCCGCCCTCCTCTACGGCAGTACGCAACTCATCGATCAGCTGCGCCGTGAGGTCGTCGGAGAAGAACGGGCGACCGGTACGGGTCCAGACGGCGCCTGACCGTAACCCCTGGGCACCGAATCTGGTCTGGGCCGCGTCCGGTGTCCGGCACACGAGCGCCACTGCACGCGAACCCATGTGCTTTTCCTCGCACACCACCTGATCGACGCCCTCGGCGCGGAAATACTCGAAGGCCTGCTCCGGATGTTCGAGCAAGTCGGGTCTTGTCGAGGTCGCCACTGGGCTCATCGTCGGCGGGAGATACAGCAGCCACCGTGGGTCGATCGCGAAGCGGCTCATCACCTCGAGCGCTGCGGCCGCGTTCTCCTCCCGGACGCCGATGCGCTTCTGATAGGCCGTCTCTATGATCCGCGTGCCCATCACGTCGGTGATGTCCAGGATTTCCGGCTCGCGGCGGCTCGCGGAGTCGGAGGCCGCAACATCGGGGTTGGTCGGAAAGGGTCGAGACGGTTCGTAGTAGACCGCGGCCGCAGCGACGGAGACGAGCGCGCGCTCCGGATAGCGCAGTGCTGTGAGGCGTCCGCCGAAGACGCAGCCGGTGTCCACGCAGAGCGTGTTGTTGATCCACTCCGGCGTCGGAACTGGCGTGTGGCCGTAGAGGACGATCGCCTTGCCGCGGTACTCCTGCGCCCACGGGTAGCGCACCGGCAAGCCGTACTCGTCGGTCTCTCCTGTCGTCTGCCCGTAGAGGCAGAACTCGCGAACCCGCCCAGAAGCCCGACCCTGGTACCGCTCCATGAGACCGGCGTGCGACACAACGAGCGCCCCGCCGTCGAAGACATAGTGGCTGATCAGGCCGTCCATGAACTGCTCGACCTGAGCGCGGAACTCGTCGGTCTCCTCGGCCAGCTGCGCCAGCGACTCGGCAAGGCCATGGGTGACCTGCACATTGCGCCCGCGCAACGCCCGAAGCAACTTGTTCTCGTGGTTGCCCGGCACACAGAAAGCATCACCGGCCGCAACCATCCCCATCACGAGCCGAAGCACGCCAGGCGTATCCGGCCCACGGTCGACGAGATCGCCGACGAAGATCACGCGCCGGTCCTCCCGATGTGCACCTACCGCGCGGCCGGCACCGTCACGGCTCACTTCGTACCCGAGCTCAGCGAGAAGCAGCTCCAGCTCGGCCCGGCATCCGTGGATGTCGCCGATGACATCAAACGGTCCGGTCTCGTGCCGCAGGTCGTTGTAAAGCTTGGTCCGAGCAACCGAGACGTCGGCTATCTCCTCGACACCGCGCAGCGTGTGGACCGTCCGGAACCCCTCCCGCTGCAACCCCTTGAGACCCCGACGCAGCTGATCGCGCTGGCGGTGAATGACAGCCGATCCGAAGTTCCGGTCAGGGCGGTTGGCGTTGCGGGCAACACACACCGCCTCCGGCACGTCGAGAACGATCGCGACCGGAAGCACGTCGTGCTCACGAGCGATTGCGACGAGCTTCTTGCGGGCGTCGGGCTGGACATTCGTTGCGTCGACCACAGTGAGCCGTCCAGCTTTGAGCCGGATGCCGACGATGTAGTTCAGCAGCTCGAAGGCCTCCGGGGTTGCAGCCTGATCGTTCTCGTCGTCGGCGACAAGGCCGCGACAGAAGTCCGAGGAGATCACTTCGGTTGGGCGAAAGTGCGCCCGTCCGAAGGCGGACTTACCCGATCCACTGACGCCGATCAGGACGACGAGACTCAGCTCGGGTACCAACAGCTCGCGCGTCATCAGAGAACCGCCTTGCTGAAGACGGCCATCTGAGTCGGCGGCCCGACCTCCGGGTCGTCCGCGCCGATCGGCAGGTAGCGCACGCTGTAGCCGTAGGAGCGAGCGACTCGTTCTGCCCACTCCCGGAACTCCGCGCGGGTCCACTCGAAGCGGTGGTCGCGGTGACGCATCACGCCTGCGGGCAGAGTTTCGAATCGAACGTTGTGCTCCATATTCGGCGTGGTGACGATGACCGAGCCTGGGGCGGCGTGTCCGAACACGGTCCGCTCCAACGCATCCAGTCGCGGAGTGTCGACGTGCTCGATCACTTCCATCAGCACGGCCGCGTCCAGGTTGGCGAGTCGATCGTCTCGGTACGTCAGAGCGGACTGGAAGATCTGGAGACGTCCACGCTGTTGCTCGGTCATCTTGTCCAAACGGAGCTTTCGCGCGGCTACTTGCAGGGCGCGGGCCGAGACGTCGACGGCGACGATCTCGTCGATGGCGCGGTCGGCGATCAAATCTCGGACGAGAACACCCTCGCCGCACCCAAAGTCGCCGACCCGGCGGGCAGTAGATGCACGTACTGCGGCCAGCACCGCGCCACGCCGTAGCTCGGCCAGTGGAACCGGACGATCCGGGCTGTCCAGCAAGAATGCGCCGTCTAAGGAATTGTCCAGCTCGTCAGCATCGGTGTCGTCAACCTCGGCGAGACGAGCCATCGCGGTCTGAGTCAGTTCGCGACGGTGGGCAAGGTACCGGTGCATGATCAACTGCTGCTCGGGATGCGTCGCCAGCCACCCCGCGCCGGCACGGATCAGCTTGTCGACCTCATCGCTGCTGACCCAATAATGCTTCGCGTCGTCGAGTACCGGCAGCAGCACGTAAAGGTGATTGAGCGCGTCGGCAAGACGGATGTTGGCGACCAGCCGCACATCGAGATACCGCGAGTCGCCCCACTCGGGGATAGTCGGGTCGAGTTCGGTCGTGCTCGCCTCAACCTGCCAGCCGAGCGGCTCGAAGAGCTGGCGGAGCAGGTCGATTCCCCCGCGGCACGGCACCGCTGGCACGTGGATCTCGAGCGGGATGGGCGATGCAGCTAGCTCCGGGCGGGCATTGCAGCGCCCCGTCAGTGCAGTTCGGTAGACATCCTTGAGCGCCATCGCGAACATGCTCGATGCCGCGTACGGACGGTCGTTGACGTACTGGCCAAGCGCGAAACCCTCGCCGGACGGACCCTTACGTCCGCGGACCAGCCCGATGGGGTCAACCTCAAGCAGTAGCGCCGCGGTGCACCTCGTTTCGGTGACCTCGGGATAGAAAACGTGCGCGGTCCCCACTGACTCGGAAAACGACTGAACCCGGCCGGGGTGCTTGTGTAGCAAGTAACCCAGGTCGGACGCAGGTTCGTGAGTCGTAGAGATCTCTAGGAGCACAATCCGACAGTCTGCCTGACGCCAGGTCGGATGGTCGTCCGGATTCCACGGCGCGGACAGTGGATGGGCAGCGGGACCGGTTCATGCCTTTCAGTCGTGCCGGAATTGTTGGTGGATCATGGGATTGCCATCCAGCGCGCCCAGCGCAGTGAATCCAGGTCTGATCGTGGTGGGCGATACTGGGATCGAACCAGTGACCCCTGCCGTGTGAAGGCAGTGCTCTCCCGCTGAGCTAATCGCCCTCCGCCTCTGACCGGTACGTCGCCGTTCCGGTCGCGAAGCCTGTCAGATCGTACACGGCAAACGAGACCGGCTCCGATGCTCTGGAGCCGGCCTCATTGCATCCTCGATGCTTAGCGGGAACCTTTCGCCAGCACCTTGGACGGCACGGCGGGCGGATCATGGCCCTTTTCCTGGCTGACCGCGAAGGCACCGAACGAGGTGTAGTCACCGCGCTGGTCGGCGGCCACCTGCCGGACGAACAGGCCCTTCTTGCTCACGTCGAAGACTGCGATCGCCTTGGGATGCGTGTCGCCGTAACCGGTCATCCCCCACAGCACGTAGGTGGTGTTCGCGGCGTTCGGCGGCATCGCGTCGGAGACGACGCTGATCGTGTTCTGGTGCGCGACGACGGTGGCCATCGTGCTGTGGTCCGGGCCGAGCAGCGGGATAACCACCCCGGAGCCGTTCGTCAACGACTGGATTGCCTTCTCCCGAGCCGTGGCGACCGAGTGCTCCTTGTTGCGATCACCGATCACCGATACGAGCGTCAGACCGAGCGCGACCACCACGACGGCTGCGGCCGCCGAGAGCAGCCAGCGACCGGACACTGAGCCCAGCCGGCGCTTGCGGTCGATCGGGATGATGTTGCTGTCGTCAGACTCCGGGGCAGCATGCGAAGCGACGGTACGGACCGGCGGTCGCGCCGACATCGCCGCGGACAGCACCCGGTTGCGCAGTTCGGGCGCAGGCTCGGGCACCGGACCGGACGTCCCGATTGCAGATCCGATACTGGACGATTCCGCGACGGTGCGCTGGCAACGCTCGCAGGACTCGAGGTGTGCCCGGAAGGAGCGCTGCTCCCCCGGCTCGAGTGCTGACAATGCGTAGCCGACCGCGGTCGCGTCCCACTCCGAGTGACGATCAGGTTCATCGCTCATGGTGCTCCCCCCTCCAGCCCGCTCCGGCCGGCAATTCCATCCACCGTGACCAGTGGAGACAGGCCGTCCCGCAGCTTGCGCATCGCAGCCAGCATGCGGGTCTTGACAGTGCCCAGGGGCACACCCGTTACCGCAGCGACTTCCCGCTGCGTGAATCCGCCGAAGTAGGCGAGCACCATTGCCTCGCGTTGTGCCGGCGGAAGTCCTGCCAGAGCATGGCGGACCCGCTGGGCCTGCCACCGCTCCGTCGCCATGTCCTCGACGGGCTCGGAGATCTCGTCTTCGCGGAGTTGCTGCGCGGCCAAAGCTGACACCTGGTCACGGCGACGTCGCAAGGACTCCTCGCGACGGACCAGGTCGACCGCCTTGTTGTGCGTGGTGGCCATCAGCCACGTGCCGAGGCTGGCGCGTTCCGGCTTGTACGCGCCCGGGTTCTTCCAGAGGGCAACGAACACCTCTTGGACGACGTCCTCGGCGTGGGTCCGGTCGGCGGTCACTCGCTGCGCAACGGCGTGCACGGCACGGTGGTAGCGGTCGTAGATCTCTTCCAGGGCGCTCGGCTCACCGCGGGCCAGCGCGGCAGCGAGGTCGACATCGGCGCGCGGCTGCGTTCCGGGTGTCCCGTCCGCTGCTGCCACCATGGCAATCGACTCCACGTTTGAGGTTCGCACGCCAGATCGGTTGCGGTTCTATCTGCCGGGAATCCATTCGGAGGAATCTGCCGGGCTGGCTTCCGCGTGATTTTCACAGTAACGCACCTACTGTGCTTATCTCGTGGTTCGCGGCCGGGGGAGGGGCCGCAATTCGTCCCTATAGTTGGACTGTGACTGCCTTCCCGCCGGGTACTGGCCCGCCCGGCCAATACTCCGCCATGGGCGGTCGCCAGCATCCCGCAGCGCATCTCGCGGCCGGCGCCACCGCACACCGGCGGCGGCAGTCGCTGGTGCGCTGGGCTGTCGGAATGGTCATTGTCGTGTTACTTGTCCTGCTGTTGGCGAAGTCCATCCCCGCGGCACCACGACCGTCGCTGGGTCCGCCCAGCACGCCACCGGCCTCGACCGGCCCGAAGGAGTCAGGCCCTGTCGGTTAGCCGGATCATCGCCCAGGACACAGGGGGCAGATCCGCGTGCAGCCGGCCGTCCGTGACGGTGACACCCGGCAACTCCCGCGGCGTGACCCGGTCCTGATGTCCGGCATTGTTTGTCAGGTCCGGATCGTCCTCGTGGATCATCGACGCCTCGAGGATCCTGATGCCGGTCCAGGCGGACAGGTCGACGTCCAGCGCTACCACCCCGTCCTGCGACCGGTTCACCGCGAGCACGGTGATCGCACCATCGTCGTGAGTAACCACCGCATCCACGGCGGCGACGTCGCCGAATCGGCTGGTGCCGACGGTTGGCGACTGGACCGGTGTGTGCAGTACCGATCCCTTCGCGTGCGCGGCCGTCTGGGCGAACGGGTAGAAGATGGTCTGCCGCCAGGCCGGGCCGCCCGGCTCGCTGCGGATCGGGCCGATCACGTTGACGAGCTGAGCCTGGCTGGCCGAGCGAACCCTGTCGCTGTGCTTCAGCAGCGAGATGAGCAGGCTGCCGACGACGACGGCGTCCAGTGCGCTGTACTCGTCCTCGATGAGGCGCGGGTGCCGCTCCCAAGTGCTACGTGGGCCGTTCTCGCCGGAGAACCGCGGTACGTACCAGACGTTCCATTCGTCGAAACTGAGCTTGATGCGCTTCTCGCTGCGCCGCCGCGCGCCCACTGCGTCCGCGGTGGCGACCACCGCCTCGATGAATCGGTCCATGTCGACGGCGCTGGCCAGGAAGGACGCCCGGTCGACGCCGTTGCCCTCGTAGTAGTAGGCGTGCAGCGAGACGAAGTCGACCTGGTCGTAGGCCAGGTCGAGCACGGTGTCCTCCCACGTACCGAAGGTGGCCATCTGAGCGTTGGAGCTCCCGCAGGCGACAAGTTCCAGGTCCGGGTCGAGCTGCCGCAGCGCATTGCCGGTCTCGGCGGCCAGCCGGCCGTACTCGTGTGCCGTCTTGTGCCCGGTCTGCCAGGGCCCGTCCATCTCGTTGCCGAGGCACCACATCCGGATCCCGTGCGGCTTCTCGGCGCCATTCGCGATCCGGGCATCGGACAGCTGCGTTCCCGACGGGTGGTTCGCGTACTCGACGAGGTCCAGCGCCTCCTGGGTGCCCCGGGTGCCGAGGTTCATCGCCATCATCACCTCGACCTCGGCTTTGGTCGCCCAGTTCACGAATTCATCCAGGCCGAACTCGTTCGTCTCGATCGAGTGCCACGCCGGGTCGAGTCGAGTGGGGCGCTCGTCCTTCGGGCCGACACCGTCCTCCCACCGGTACCCGGACACGAAGTTGCCACCCGGATACCGCACCGCGCTGACGCCGAGCTCGCGGACCAGCTCAAGCACGTCCTTGCGGAAGCCGTCCTCGTCAGCCGTGGGATGGCCGGGCTCGTAGATACCGGTATAGACACACCGGCCCATGTGCTCGACGAACGAGCCGAACAACCGGCGCGGAACGTCAGCCACCGTGAGGTCCGGGTGGGCAACAAGTCGGGCCTCAGACAAGTTCATATTCCTCTCCAGATGACTCAGCGCGGAGCTGGTATGGGGGCACGCCCTGGGGTCGGGTGGTATTGCAGCTCACTGTGCCGCAGGTTTTGCATCGATGCAAGGATTCCCTGCTGCGACGCACGGACCCGAGTGGATAGCCTTCGTGATCAGGACCGACCGGGACCGAGAGGAGCCGATGGTGGCAGTCACGCTGCGCGACGTTGCCGACCGCGCCGGCGTCTCGGTACGCACCGTGTCCAACGTGGTCAACGGGTTCCAGCATGTGTCTTCGGACATGCGCGAGCGAGTCCAGGCCGCGCTGCACGAGCTCGATTACCGCCCCAACCTGCTGGCCCGCAGCCTGCGCCAGGGCCGCACCGGATTGGTTGCGCTGCTGATCCCGGAGATCAGCGAACCGTATTTCGCCGAGGTGGCCCACGCGATCATCGAGCACGCCCGGGCGTTGTCGCTCACCGTTTTGATCGACGAATCAGGCGGTGACGCCGACCGGGAACTCGAGCTCCTCGACATCGCTTGCAGGTCGCGGCTGGTCGACGGGGTGCTGCTCAGCGCGCTGGGTCTCGGCTCCGACCGGCTTACCGATCTGCACCTCGACATCCCGGTGGTGCAGTTGGGCGAACAGGCTGCCAAGAGGTTCGATCACGTGACGATCGACAACGTCGCAGCATCCCGGGCCGCCGTCGAGCACCTGATCGGCTCTGGCCGCAAACGCATCGCCGCCATCGGTCGGGAGTCCGCTCCGGCGCCGGCCACCGCCCGGCTGCGGATGGCCGGCTACCAGGCTGCCCTCGCCGACGCGGGCCTGCCCGAGGATCCCGACCTCGCGCCCGTGGTGACGCAGTTCCATCGCGCCGACGGAGCCGCGGCGATGCGCGATCTGCTGCAGCTGAAGCAGCCCCCGGACGCCGTCTTCGCATTCAACGACCGGCTCGCCCTCGGTGCGATGCGAGCCGTCGTCCACGCCGGCCGCCGGGTGCCCGAGGACGTGATGATCGTCGGCTTCGACGACATCGAAGAGGCCACGTACAGCAACCCGACTCTCAGCTCGGTGAGACCGGACAAGCAGGCCATCGCCCGTGCTGCCCTCGACGCACTGCAGCAGCGCATCGCCGGCGACACATCCACGCCTGCCCGGATCGTGGTGGATCACGAACTGATCGTCCGGGACAGCTCGAGCGCGGCGAAACCGGTCCGGTCAAAGGCGACCGGCCGTCGCACCGCGGCGGCGAAGAACGGCCGCTCTGGCTGACCGATCACTCCCCTTGACGTTCACCAGCTGGCGCAGCTCATGCACGACCTCGACGAGATCCGCGGCGTCGCGCATCACCACGTCGATGTCCTTGTACGCCTCCGGGTGCTCGTCGAGGAATGCGTCGGACTCGCCCCACGCGACACCGGCCATGCGGTGATCCAGGTCGGCGCGGTGAACCGCCGCTTTGCGGCGGTGCGGGAGAACTGCCGGCCGGCCCCGTGCGGCGCGGAGCTCAATGAGTCGACGTCGCCCTTCCCGGACACGACGTAGCTGCGCGCACCCATCGAGCCCGGGATGAGGCCGAGCTGTCCCGGCCGCGCGCTGATGATCGCACCCTTGCGGGAGAGCCAGACGTCGCGTCCGAAGTGGTGTTCCCGGACGGTGTAGTTGTGGTGGCAGGCCACCTTCTGGGCGACCATGACAGCAGCGTCGAAGAACCCGGTAGCGCAGTCGATCACTCGGTCCATCATTTCGTCCCGGTTGAGCAGCGCAAAGTGCTGAGCCCAGGTCAGTGCCTGCACGTACGAGTCGAATTCCGCCGTCCCCTCGGTCAGATAGCGAGATCCCGATTCGGCAGCGCCACACCGGAGTCGCGCACACCTGCTGCGCGACCTTGATGTGCCGGCCGGCCAGGCGGTTGCCCACGCCGCGCGACCCGGAGTGCAGGAACAGCCAGACCCGATCGAGCTCGTCGACGGATACCTCGATGAAGTGGTACCCGAACCCAGCGAGCCCAGCTGCAGACGCCACCGCGGCAGTGCGTCGTCGGCCTGCTCGATGCCAGCCATCGCGGAGAGCTCGTCGATCCGGGGCTGGGCGGTGGCACTGATCGCATCGTCGACGCCGACGGCCGCGGGGTTGATCGCCCGGTCGGGCGGGATGGCCGAGCCGAGGGTTGCACCGCGACCGAGATGGGCGTCGGGCATCAGGGCCACATGCGGGTAGGTGAACGGCATGCGTGCGGTCTCGCAGGCCTGCTCCCTCGTCTGCGGTTCGAGGATCGAGGCCCAGCTGACGAGCTGCGGCGTGATGCTCTGCATCGGTGTCTCCCTTCTCGGTGTGCCTGCTCTGGATGATGCCGGCATTACCGTCTGGCCGGCGACAACTTCTGCTCGGGTGCGCGCTCGACGATGAGTGCCAGCTCATTGCAGGCCACGCACCACACGGCCACGACGCGGTCCTCGGCCAGCTGGAAGTGCCCGCACTCCAGTGTTGCGATCTTCATGTGCTCGGTCCTTTCAGGGAGTGGTTCGACAGGGGTGAATGCACGAAGAGGCCGCTGCGACAACGTCCGCAGCGGCCTCGGTGAAACTTCGTCGAGGCTACGTGGCGGACCGGATCGGGCGCTTGTACTCGCAGTAGCGCAGCGTGCCGGTGACCGGCGCGACGACGGGCCGGGAGCACGCCACAAACGCGTGCTCCGGCCGTGCGCAACTGGGATTCATGATCCTTCTCCGGGGTAGTTCGACGTTGCTGAGATTAGGCAGCGCCCGGGACCGCAGCAATCGGTTATCAGCGACGCACCCGCACGCCGTTCAGAAGAAGGTGCGCACGAAGCCGACGGCGGTGCTTCCGTCGACGACGGTGACGACCTTCCACTTGTCGAACGCGGTGCACGGGTGCGAGATACCCGAGCCGATCCAGTCGCCGACCCCGATCTCGTCAGCAGGACCAACAGCGAGGAATGCGTGCTGGTCGTTGAGCTTGTCGATGCGGCGGCCCTCGAACGGCTCAGGCACTCCGCCTACCCGACGCACGAGCAGCGGCAGCGGTAGGCCTTCGTCGTACGGCGCGTCGCGGCGGCCCATGGCCAGCAGGGCGAGGCCGGGCTCAGGGCGCGAGGTCACCTGGCCCCACAACCGCAGGGCGGCACGGAACACCGGCGCGCCCTCGACTCCACGCGCGCTGGGCGTCGACGCCCGGTAGATGCCATCGTCATGGGTGAGGTAGCACCCGCTGCGGATGATCACCCGCAGCGGGAGCCCGCCGAGCTCGTCCGACGGTCTGAGAGCAGCGACCCGATCGAAGTACACACTGCCGCCGGCGCTGACGATCACTTCGTCGCCGTCGGCGAAATGCCCGGCGGCCGCCAGGCTGGCGGCCAGCCCGTAGAGGTCGGTCAGATACTCGTCGATGGTGGTAGCCGCAGCGGCGCTCAACCCGCCGACCAGCGCCCTCTCGTACCCGGTCACGCCGACGAGCCGCAGCACAGGCGACCGACGGACGGCCTCGGCGACCACCGTTGCCTGCGCCACGGTGCGACAACCTGCGCGAGCACCCGGGCCGCCGAGTTCGACCAAGACGTCCAGCGCGCGCTGCGGAACCCGCCCGGCCAGCGCGGCTTCGATCGCCGCTACTCCCTCGATGGAATCGACCCAGGACACGATCCGCAGCGAAGTGTCGGCGTCTTGCTGCTCGGCGATCCAGCGAAGCCCGCCGACGTCGGCGATCTCGTTGGCGATCATGATCGGTCCGATGCCGAAAGCACGGTAGGCGCGCGCTTGCGCGACGGTGGCGACGGTGACGCCCCACGCTCCGTGGGCGATTTGATCGGCGACGAGTTGTGGGGCCATCGTCGTCTTGCCGTGCGGCGCCAGGTCGACCTGCCCGCGGCGACACCAGTCCGCCATCGCCGTCAGGTTGTGCTCGACAGCCGTCCGGTCGAGGGTCAGGACCGGGCCGACGAAGCCGCCGTCGAACAGATCGCGGCGCTGGGCGCTGAGTTCGGCCAGGGTCATCCCCTGTGCGTCGATCGGCAGCGAACGCAGCCGCCAATCGACGGTCTGATCGGCCAGTCCGGTGATTGTCTGCAGGTCCACGGTCGGCACTCCGCGATTGAACCAGTGCCCGGCCGGGGGTGCTCCGGCGCCTGGCGTCCCAGGAAGACCCTTGACGATCCCGCGCCGGGTGCGCTACTGCTCCTCGATGTCGGCGAAGACGATGCGCATGCCGCCGGTTGCCAGGCCGAAGATGCTCGGGAACAGCGCGCCGGCCTCCGCAGTGGCGACCGCGGCACTGGCCGAGTCGTAGTCGCTGAAATACATGTCGATCAGCCGGTAGACCGGCGTCGGGGTGCCGTCCTCCTTCGGCCAGACCTTGGACGTCTCGATCCGCTCCAGGCCGGGCAGCTTCTTGGCCAGCGCCAACTGCTCCGGGTAGCCGGCCTCGAACGCGGCCGGATCAGTGGGGTTGTCATGGATGACCGTGATCTTGGTAGGCACGCTCGGAAGGCTAGCGACGGGAAGCGTGGCGAGATAGAGCTATTCGTCCCGCCGAGAGGGAGGTTTCTGTGGCCATCGGCTGGAACGTCTCGGTCGCCCAGTCCGCCCTCGAGCTCAGAGGGTGGTGGTGTCGTAGCGGCTGCGCAGTTCCCCGAGCAGGTCCACGGTGAGTTCGGTGCCTGCTGCAACGGCGGCGTGCACGTCCCGGAAGTACTGCTCATATCCGGGCGGGGTGTAGATGCACAACACCGTGCTGGCCGAGGCTGCGTCGGCGTTGCGAAAGCCGTGCACCGATCCGCGCGGTGCGTAGGCGAGGTCGCCCGGGCCGAGCACCACCTCCCCCTCGTCAGCCGCGACGGTGAGTTCTCCGCTCACGACATAGAAACACTCGTCGTGAGCGTGGTGGATGTGCGGCCGCGCACCAACCGTCAGTGGCGGCACCTCGAACCGTTCGAGCCCGAGGCGCCCGTCGGTGTCGGTGCCGGTCAGCTTGAAGAGGTGGTCGATGCCGGCGGCCGGAATCGACTCGCCGACGGAGGCGCGGACGACGCGCGCAGCAGTGCGGGGCGCTGGGTCCATCCGATCAGTCTGTCGGATGCCCTGGGAGCGGCCTCGGCAATTCCGTCGCGGACCGGTCAGGACATCATGAACGTATGTCCGCACCCACCGCATGGACGCCGATCGAAGTGGCCCGGACAGGCCGACGTGCGAGCTGCGATGCGGATGGTTCGACACTGTTGAACTCGCCGACGGCTCGACCCCGACCACGCTGGCAGAGCCCGGCTGAGCGCCCGACATCCCATGGCGGCGCGTCGAAAAGGCTGAGATCGGTGTCGCGGCCAGCGAATAGGCTGTGACACGTGGGTGTGGAGACACTGCTGAGCTTCCTGTGCGCGGGGCTTGCCGCCGCGGGTAATGCGGTGGCGAACGTCATGCAGCGCAAGGCCAGCCTGGAGCAGAAGGCTCCCGGCGGATTCAGCCTGCGGCTGCTGGGCGATCTGGTTCGGCGCCGGACGTGGGTGCTCGGCTTCAGCGGGATGGTCGGATCGTTCGTGCTGCAGGCCGTCGCTCTCGGACTCGGCCAGCTCTCCTCGGTGGAAACGATCATCACCCTGGAGGTTCCGTTGACCCTGCTCGTGTCCGGATGGGTCTTCCAGGTCCGCATCGGGCGCAGCGAGTGGGGCGGGATCCTCGTCATGACTGCGGGGATGATCGCGGTGGTGGCGGTGCTGGCGCCGAAGCCCGGTAACGAGACTGACGTCTCGCACAGCACCTACGCAATCGCCGGGGGGGCCACGGCAGCGACCGTCGCGCTGCTCGTGCTGGCTGCCCGACGCGGCAGCAGGCTGTGGCGTACCGCTTGCCTGGGAGCCGCGGCCGGGACGAGCTTCGGGCTGACAGCGACATTCATCAAAGAGACCGCCTCTCAGTTGTCCGACCGCGGCCTCATCGGCGTGCTCACCACCTGGCAGACCTACGCCGCGGTCACGATGGGCGTGCTCGGCGTCGGGGTGATGCAATGGGCTCTGCACACCGGCCCACTGCTTGCTGCGCAGCCTGGGTTCACGCTGATGGATCCGCTGGTGTCGATCTTCTGGGGCGTCCTGGTGTACCAGGAGGTGGTCCGCAGCGGGCTATGGCTGCTTCCCGCGAGCCTCGGCGCGGTGGCGGTCGGTGTCGGCGTCATCCTGCTGGCCCGTTCGCCGCTGTTGATCGCGCTGGATGAGAGCGAGATGGGAAGGGTGGCAGAACGCCTGCCCGGTGACGATGAGATCCATCCCGTCGGGGACAACACCCGGCTAGCCTGAGCCGCGGCGGCCAACCAGCCCGCTGGGTCAGCTCATGGCGCGGCGGTACTTGCGCCGCCACAGCCTGCGGTAGAGGACCCGCGCCGGCGGCGGGAGCATGCCGAGAACTTCCTGCTGCACAGCCTGTGGTGCACCGTCCAGTAACCACGGCAGGTACACCGCGGCGCCGCGCAGCCCCTGCGTCTTGCGGATGCCCCGGGTGAACACGTCCCAGCCGGGCCGACCCAGCTGCGTCTCGATGAGCGGCAGCGCTTCGTTCTCCTCGTGTCGCATGTGCGCGCCGAGACCGGCGGCCAGGTCATCGATGGTGGCCGCTGCCGCCCCTCCGGACGCGAAAGCGGCATCTACCCGCCCGAGCTGCGGGTCCAGCTGGGCATGCTCGAGTTCCATCGCGTCGAGCACGGCGATGTCCTCGGGCGCCGAGACGGCGGCTCGCAGTTGCGGCCACAGCGTCTCGTCTTCTGCGGTGTGATGGATGTGTAGTTGCTTCTTGAACAGCTCCCACCGGACCATCGTCCCAGGTGCAGTCGCGGCTCCCTGCCCAACTGCCGAGGCGAGCCGCTCCAGGTGCCGGGTGAAGGCGTCGTGCGCGGCGTACATCATCGAGAAGTTGACGTCGCCGGTGAGGACGCGGCGATCAGCATGTGCGTTGTCGATCATGCGGAGATCCCTTCATTGTCGGTTGCCGTGACGAATGCATCGCTCTCGCCGCGGGTGTTGCTGACTCGAACCGCGAGCACGGCTGCAGCGAGCAGGAATACGCTGCTGGCCAGCAGCGCCCGGTGAAAGCCGGAAGTCAGCGCCTCCGGCATGGCCGTGCGGGACGCGAGCAGGTGGTTCGTGCGGGCCGTGGCGATGGCGGAGAAGACCGCCAGGCCCAGCGCGCCGCCGAGTTGTTGGGACGCGTTGAGCAATGCTGCGGCGATGCCGGCCTTGTCGCTGGGCACTCCGGAGTTCGCGGCGGTGGTTACAGCGACGAACACCGCGCCGAGCCCGAACGACATGATCATCATGCCCGGCAGCAGATCGGCCAGGTAGGAGCCGTCGACCGGGATCCGGGAGAGATAGTAGACGCCGCCGGCGGCGAGCAGGCAGCCCACGATGATCACCGGCCGGGTGCCGGTCCGGGCCAGGAGCTGGGCGGTGATGCCGGCTGCGATACCGACTCCGACGCAGAGCGGCAGGTACGCGGCGCCCGTCTCGATCGGCGAGTAGCCGAGCACGTTCTGCATGTACAGCGTCAGGAAGAAGAACATCGCGAGGAACCCGGCGAAGGCGATCAGCTGAGTAGCGTCCGCGGCGGCCAGACCCTTTATCCGGAACAGCGACATCGGCAGCAGCGGATTCGCGTTGCGCTGCTCGTTGATCACGAATGCCGCCAGCAGCACCAGCGCACTTGCGAGTTCGAGCACGGTACGCGTCGCACCCCAGCCCTGGTCGGGCGCTTTCACCAGGGTGAAGACGAGCAGCAGCATGCCGCCAGTGACCAGCGTCGAGCCGAGCAGGTCGAAGTTGGCCACCCGGGCGGGCCGGCGCTCGCCGTCGATCAGCCAGAAAATCCCGACGAGGACGGGCAGGCAGGCCAGGGGGTTGACGAACATCACCCACCGCCAGCCCGGACCATCGGTGAGCACTCCGCCGAGCAATACACCGGCTGCGGACGCCAGCCCGCCTACTCCGCCCCATACCCCGAGCGCCTTGTGCCGGTCGGCGGCCTCGGTGAAGGTCGTGGTCAGGATCGACAAGGCGGCGGGCAACATCATCGCCGCACCGACTCCTTGTGCGAGCCGCGCGGCGACCAGCGTGCCCTCATTGCCGGCGATTCCCCCCGCGAAGGACGCCAGCCCGATCAGCACCGTGCCACTGACGAGGATGCGGCGCCGGCCAAGGAGGTCGGCGGCCCGGCCGCCGAGCAGCATGAAGCCGCCGTAGGTGAGCAGATATCCGCTGGGGATCCATTGCAGGCCCTGCACCGAGACGTGCAGGTCGGCGCGGATCGAGGGAAGCGCCACGTTGACGATCGACGCATCGACGAAGTCGAGGAAGGCGACTGCACACAGCAGTACCAGGATGAGCTTGCCCCGCTGCGTTGCGAGGGCCGATGGTGCAACGGTTGCTGCCGTCATGGGTGTTGTCCTCCGGGAATCGGTGTCACAACAGAGGACGAAACGCAGCAGTCAAAGGTGACAGGCGTGGCCGGTGTCACTTTCTGCCGGCCTATTTCGTCCTACTGTTAGGCGCCGCGCACGACGGCGCACAGACGAAGATTGGCGACACATGGCGGCGAACGGCCAGATCGGAACGAGGGCAACCGAGGCGCAGTTTGCCCAGACGTGGCAGGGAAATCGGCCGTATCTGGTCAATCTCGCGTACGGCATGCTCGGTGACATCGGCGCAGCGGAGGACGCGGTCCAGGAAGGCTTCGCCCGATTCGCCGAAGCCGATTACGCGCAGATCGAGGATCACCGGGCCTGGCTGATCGTGGTGACCAGCCGGATCTGCCTCGACCAGATCAACTCCGCGCGGTCCCGTCGCGAACGCACCCAGGACGTCAGCACGATCGAGTCTGCCGGCGCTCCGGCGGCCATCGCCCCACCGATCGATCCGGCCGATCGAGTCACCCTCGATGATGAGGTACGCACCGCGCTACTGGTCGTCCTGGAACGCCTGACGCCGGCCGAGCGAGTGGTGTTCGTGCTCCACGACATCTTCCAGACACCGTTCGCCAGCATCGCCCAGACCGTGGGCCGCGCGCCGGCCTCTTGTCGCCAGCTGGCGCGTCGGGCGCGGCTCAAGGTCCATGCCGAGAACGCCCGGCTGGCCGATGAAGTGGACCTGGCTCAGCACCGGCTGATCGTCGAACGGTTCATTCAGGCCTGCTCCATCGGCGACGTGTCGGCACTCGTACCGTTGCTGGATCCGGAGGTCTGGGGCGACGCCGATCTCGGCGAGCAGGACCGCCGCACCGGGGTGGCCAATCACGGGTCGACCAAGGTGTCGCGCAACGTGCTGCGCTGGTTTACCCCGGGGATGACGCTCGTGTGCAACCCGATGGGCGAGCAGCCCGAGGTGCTGGCCTTCGTCGAGCGCACGCTCTACGCCGTGATGCAGCTGACCATCCAGAACGGCCGTGTAACGCGGATCCACGTCATCGCCGATCCGCAGCTGATGGACACCAGGGACTCCCACCTGCGCGCAAAGCGGTAACCATCCCCGAGCGTGCCGAGAGGGAGTTTTCCGTCACGACACGCCGAGCGGTCGCACGACAACCTCCCGCTCGGCGGCAAGAAGCTCCCTCTCGGCGACGATGGACGGGGGGGTGGTGACCGCGTTGCGCTACCGGGTGCTGGCCGACTCCGCCCGCCTCGGTAGCGTCCATCCGGGCCGGGCGAAGTGGCAGGTGTACCCATCGGGATAGTTCTCCAGATAGTCCTGGTGCTCGGGCTCGGCCTCCCAGAACGGACCGGCCGGCTCGACCTCGGTGACGACGCTGCCCGGCCACAGACCGGAGGCCTCGACGTCGGCGATCGTGTCGCGGGCGATGCGCTCCTGCTCGTCGCTGGTGTAGAAGATGGCCGACCGGTAGCTCAGCCCGAAGTCGTTGCCCTGTCGGTTCTTCGTCGTCGGATCATGAATCTGGAAGAAGAACTCCAGCAGGTCGCGATAGGACACCGTCGCCGGATCGAAGACGATCTCGATCGACTCGACGTGCGTGCCGTGGTTGCGGTACGTCGCGTTGGGCACGTCGCCACCGGTGTAGCCCACCCTGGTGCTCAGCACGCCGGGACGCCTACGGATCAGATCCTGTATCCCCCAGAAACATCCGCCCGCTAGAACCGCTCTCTCGGTGGTTGTCATTCTTGCGCCCTTCCCTCGACATCGTTTCGCTGTGTTCGTGGAGTGCCCGACGTCCGACTGGCCGCCGGACGGGCCTCCACCATGGATAGAACACGCGAGCATCCCGATTTGGTCCCGCGGGTCGGCGACGCACCTTCGACGTCGCCCTCGACTGGCAGCTGTCGACCGGGTTCCGCGGAACCGTCCTGCACCACCTGCCAGAGATCGACCACGGCCATACGGCCACCTACGCGGCCCTCGCCCAACTGGCCGACCACCCCAAGGCGGTGCGGGCGGTGGGCACAGCGTGCGCCGCCAACCCGCTGCCGCTGGTGGTGCCATGCCACCGCGTGATCCGCTCCGACGGCAACATGGGTGGCTACCGCGGCGGTACCGAAGCCGAGCGCGCATTGCTGAGGCTCGAGGCGGCAGTCTGACTACGCGGACGCAAGAGACAGGAGACAGGTCCAGCCGCTCACCCTCGTTGGGAGGTCTCTGCAACCGCCGTCGCGAAGAGCTCGGGCAGGAAGCCACATGGGGCGTCCGCGCTGCATCCCACACGGTCCGCGTGATCGGGGCTTGACGGTCCACGAACCAGGACTGCGCCCGCCAACAACCGCACTCCCGCCAACCCGGACGACATCGACGTCGCCCGAGCGCGCCGAGCGACTCGAGCTCGTCACTCGGGAGCGCTGAGCCGGTCCAACCAGCGGCTAAGAAGGGCTAACTCCTCGGGCACGAGCGTCGTTGGCGGATGTTCACCCAGCTGAGCACTCAAGGCGATCGCGGTCGTGGCCAGAGTTGGCGAAACTGCAGGGTTCAGGCCGCCGGATCCGGCACCGACCTCGGTCGTGGCGTCGATTATGAGCGAGGCGAAAATGGCATCGCGAACGCGGAGTGACAGCTGCGGGTCGCTGTACAGCTCGGGTTGTGCGATGCGGTTGAGGGCGACGCCCACGTTGCCGGACAGGATCGCTTGCGCTGCGACCTGCGGCCTGACGGCAAGGCGACCGATCGCAGCGACACGCTGCAGTGCTTCGACAAGGAGGTCGAGGATCCGACGGCGGGCCGAAGGTCTGCCGGCTGGGTGCGGGGCGAACATAAGCCGGTACACGGCAGGGTGACCTTCCGCGAACGCCATGTGATGCACCCAACCGGCCCGGAGGTCGGCGACCGGGTCCGCGGTGCGTTGCTGGGTCTCCTTGTCGAGGACGTAGCGGTCGTAACCGCGCTCGACAACTGCTTCGAGCAGCCCCCGCTTGTCGACGAAGAGGCGGTACAGGACGGGTTGGCTCACGCCGGCCGCGTCGCACACCGCCCGGGTGGCGATGTCATCGTCGTCGGAGTCGACCAGTTGTGTTTCGGTCGCGTCCAGCAGCCGCTCCCGTAGCTGGACGTCGGAGCGCGGGACTGAGGGCACGGTCGGCATGAATCGATGGTATCGGATCGGGCTAGCGTTGATACGAATCGGATGCTAGCTTCGTATCGAAGCTACGCAATATCGATACCATCGATAGGCAATGGAGACGCAGAACAGAGTTGCTCTCGTCACCGGCGGGTCGAAGGGCATCGGCCGGGCCGTCGTCACAGCGCTCGCCGAGCAAGGTCACGCGGTAGTCGTGAACTACTCAAGCGACGACGCGAGCGCACAGGAGACGGTGGAGGCGGTCACCGGAGCTGGTGGGCGGGCGCTGGCGGTCAAGGCAGACATCGCGGACGAACATGCGGTGGCTGCCTTGTTCGACGAGACTAACGCGCGTTCGGCGGGGTAGACGTCGTTGTGAACTCGGCCGGACGGATGCCGCGGTCGTCGGTTGTCGATCTCGATCTGACGGTTCTGGACGCCGTGCATCGCACCAACATCCGGGGCACCTTCGTCGTCGATCAACAGGCCGCTCGCCGGCTGCGTGCCGGTGGTGCCATCATCAATCTGTCGTCATCAGTGGTCGGCTTGGCGTTTGCCAACTACGCGGCCTATGCGGCAAGCAAGGGAGCGGTCGAGGCGGTGACGATGATCCTCGCCTGCGACCTTCGTGGCCGGGACATCACGGTGAACGCGGTCGCGCCAGGTCCGACCGCAACCGGCTTGTTCCTGGACGGCAAAGACGATGCGACTGTCGAGAGGCTCGCCAAGCAGCCACCTCTGGAGCGCCTCGGGATCCCCGATGACGTCGCGAAAGTGGTCGCGTTCCTCGTCGGGCCCGGCGGTCGCTGGGTGAACGGGCAGGTGTTACGCGTCAACGGCGGGATCATCTGATGCCGCCGCGGACCGACCCGACGTCAGAGCCCGACCCGCCGAGGAAATCCCATGATCTCCAGACCTCAAATGACGCTGCGTGAGCCACCACAACACGAAGGAGTACGACATGCCGTTCGCCAACTACAAATTCCCCGCAGGAACACTTACGTCGGAGCAGAAGGAAGAGATCATCCACAAGACCACCGATCTGTTCGCCTCCTACTTCGGCGAGGGCGTCCGCCCTACCCGATGGTGCTCGTCGATGACGTCGCAGATGGCGGCTGGGGTCGGGCCGACGAGACACTCACGCTCGCCAAGATGGGTCTCCCGGCACCGCCTACCGGCAGCTAGACACGCTGTTCCGAGCCCGTGGCCACCCCTCGTTGACACCCGCTAATCGAGGCTGCTGTGCGCGTCCACAACGAAGGGTTGGTCTGCGAATGACCGCACCCGAAGGTCCGGACGGCACGAACCCCCGGCGCAGAACGCACGGCGCCCTGCCGTGTGGTTCTGGCCGGCCACGAGTTCGCTGGCCATGCTCGGACAAGGCCCGCACCCAGTAGCGTCACTCGCATCGCACGACACACAAATGCGCCGAGCATGCGAAGGAACACCGTGACGACTCTGGTCCGTGCGGACGTGCGGTGATCTCGTACGCCCGCCGCCTCACCAACAGGCTGACGCGACTCGCGAGGCCGGTCGACCCGGAGACCCGCGCCGCGTTGGACCGCCGATGGGCCGAGCTTCCCGCCCACGTCCGCACCCGGGCACAGACGCTCGGCCGGCATGCCGTCGGCTGCGAAGGAACCAACGGCGTCTTCCCGAAATGCAACCTCTCCTGCCGGCCCTGCTATCACTCCCGCGACGCCAACGCCGTACGCACCGACGGTCGGCACACCCTAAGCGCCGTGACCGCCCAGATGCGCCTGCTCCGCACCACCCGCGGCCCCCGGGCGCACGCCCAACTCATCGGCGGCGAGGTGAGCCTGCTGGATCCGGACGACCACGCGGCCGCGCTGCTGGCGATGCGCGCCCACGGACGCGAACCGATGAGCATGAGCCACGGCGATTTCGACTACGACTACCTGCGCCGCGTCGTTCTCGACCCGGCCGGCCGGATACGGCTGCACCGAGTGTCGTTCGCCGGCCATTTCGACACGTTGATGTCCGGACGACGGGCGAACCCGACGCCGCCGGACGAGGCGAGCCTGAACCCCCAGCGACGAGAGTTCGTCGCGATGTTCGCGCGGCTGCGTCGCGAGCACGGAGTGCGGCACTTCCTTGCCCACACCATGACCGTCACCCCCGCAAATGTCGGTCAGATCGCTGAGGTCGTCCGGGAGTGTTCCCACGACGGCTTCGGGATGTTCTCCTTTCAGCCAGCGGCGTCGGTCGGCGACGACCGTCGCTGGACCCCAGCGATGAGCCAACTCGACCCGGACGGGGTCTGGTCCCGGATCGAAGATGGCGCCGGCACCAGGCTGCCTTTCCGGGCACTGCAGACCGGTGACGAGCGCTGCAACCGCACCACCCACGGGTTCTACGTCGGGCCGAACTACTTCCCCATCCTCGACGATCTCGATCCCGCTGATCTGCACGTCCGCGACCTCTTCCTCGACCATCTCGGCGGGATGCGGTTCTCCGGCACCCCGCTTCCGGCGCTGGCGCTGCGGCTCGCGGTCGTTCTGATTCGGCATCCCTCCATCGTGGCCGGTTTCGCCGGTTGGACCGCTCGCATGCTCCGGCGGATTGGTCTGCGACGCCTGCTGCAGCACCCGCGCATCCGACCTGTCACCTTCGTCATGCACTCCTTCATGGACGCAGCCGTAGTCGCTCCGGCGTGGGCTGCGCTGGAACGCGGCGAACGAAGCTCCGACCCGGCAGTCGCTGACGCGCAGGTACGGCTGCAAGCCTGCGCGTACACGATGGCGCACCCAGCGACCGGTCGGCTGGTGCCCGCCTGCGCCCAGCACAGCGTGTTCGACCCAGCGGAGAACGCCGAGCTGCGTCGTCTGCTGCCGATCGCCCGTGGACGGTGCGGGTCAGCCGATGCTTGATGCGCGGGTGCGCCGCGCGCTCGCGCCGGCGCTGGACTCGGTCGCCGGGCTGCCGGGCATGACCAGGGTCTCGCCGCTCGCGCTGACGGCCGCGGGATTCGTCTGCGGCGCCGCAGCGTGCCTCGCGATCGGCGCCGACCTGCCGCTCGTGGCGCTCGCCCTCTGGCTGGCCAACCGCGCATTCGACGGACTGGACGGGTCGGTGGCGCGGCGGCACGGCGCAACAGAGCTCGGTGGGTTCCTCGACATCTG
Organism: Jatrophihabitans sp.; assembly: GCA_051001975.1. Lineage (GTDB taxonomy): Bacteria > Actinomycetota > Actinomycetes > Mycobacteriales > Jatrophihabitantaceae > DATAEG01. The sequence goes on along the minus strand of JBPCMU010000047.1, from coordinate 51,997 downwards.
CTCCGACTTCGCCGTCTACGCAGGATTCGTCGTCGGTGTGGCTGTCGCGCACCCGTCCGCGCGCGTCGCGTGTCTGTTCCTCCTCTTCGCGTACTACGCGTCCGGCACGGCGTTCCTCGCTCTGTCCTCCATGCTCGAGCGGCGCGGCGCACAGCCCGTCGACGGGCGTTCCCTCCGGTTCGTCGGAGGACTGGTCGAGGGCACCGAGACCGTGATCGCGTACTGCCTCTTCTGCCTGCTGCCCGACCACTCCCGGCTGATCGCCTGGATCTTCGCTGTAGCCGTAGCGATCACGGCCCTGCAGCGAGTTGCGATCGGCGCGCGGGTGCTCGGGCGACCCGCCCCGGAGACTGCCGACTCAGCGCACGCGGCGCCGGCGCAGCCACCGCAGGGCGGCGATCGCGAGGCGCGCGACCGGGCGCCGTAAGTCCGCCCGGACATCGGCAATGGCAGCGTTCCACACCCCGTCGCCGTAGGTGGGGTATGCGTGCATCGATCCGGCGAGGTCGCGCGCCCGAAGCCCGCCGCGAATCGCCAGCGCGGCCTCCGCGATCGACTCCCCAGCCCGTGGTCCGACGATGCTGGCACCGATCACCCGACCCTTGCCGTCCAGCACCAGCCGGCTCACCCCCTCGGTCCGGCCGTCGGCGACAGCGCGGTCGACATCACTGTGCTCGACGGCAACGACCCGTACCCCGGGCAAGTCCGGTGACACTCCCACCGATGCGACCTCCGGATCGGTGAACGTCACCCGAGGCACGACGCTCTCGGCGCGGCGGCGCAAGCCGAGCACGGCGTTCGTGGCCGCCGCGCTCGCGTGCACGCCCGCCACATGGGTGAACAGCGGCGGACCGGTGACGTCACCAGCCGCCCACACCAGCCGGTTGGTCGTGCGCAGGTAACCGTCGACGACGACGCAACCGTTGTCGTCGAGCGCGACACGGGCCGCCGCGGCGTCTAGGTCTGCTGTGCGCGGCGTACGTCCGGTGGCAACCAGCACGCAGTCGAACGGCACAACCGACCGATCCTCGAGCCGGGCCTTGCCGTCTTTCAGCTCGGCGATCGAGCACCCGAGCCGCACCTCGACACCGTCGCTACGCATGGCCCGTTGCACGAGAGCGGCAGCGACCTCGTCTTCGGCCGGCAACAGCCGACCGGCAGCCTCGACGACGGTGACCTGCGAACCGAGCCGGGCGAACGCCTGACCCAGCTCACACCCGATGCTCCCGCCGCCGATGACGAGAAGCCGCCGCGGCAACTCCTCCACATCCCATACCGTCTCGCTGGTAACGGCCAACGACGTGCTGAGCCCGTGGATCGACGGCAGCCGCGGGGCCGAACCGGTCGCAATCAGCGCCGTCCGGAACCGCAGCTCCTGCCCGTTCACCGAGACCCGGTCGGGAGCGACGAACCGCGCAGAGCCGGCCAGGACCTCGACCCCGGCAGCGCGTAACGCATCGGGCGAGTCCGCGGGTGCGATCTGCTCGATCGCGGCAAGAACGTATGCGCGTACCGCAGTGAAGTCGACACTCACCGGTCCGGTCGAGATTCCGAAGCGGGCCGCACCGCGGGCGTTCGTCGCCGTTCGTGCCGCCGCCAGCAGCGCCTTGCTCGGGACGCAGCCGGTCCACAGGCAGTCGCCGCCGGTGCGGTCTCGTTCGACGAGCACGCACCGGGCTCCGAGCCCGGCGGCGGTCTTGGCTCCCACGATGCCGGCGGTGCCGCCCCCGATGACGAGCAGGTCGCAGTCGAAACGTGCAGTCATCGCTTGGTCCCGCTCACAACGTGCACATGCCCGCCCTTCAGCGTCTCGTGCAGGGCATCGTCCGTCTGTTCCAGCACGAGGCGCCATGGCGCCCGGTGCGGATCCACTCCGCCCACGGCGAACGCGAGCGCGGCGAGTGGCGCGAACGCCCGCCACCGACCGGTCGGGTACGACATGTCGACGACGACGATCCGACCACCGGTGCGCAACAGGGACAGTGACTGCTCGAACGCCTCGTGCCAGCCCTGGATGATCGACAATGCGTAGGTGACGAGCACCGCGTCGAACGGTCGATCCAGGTCAGCCAGTGCATCGAGTCGGGCAGCGTCGCAACAACGCAGTTCGACGTTCGACCAACCGGCCCGTCGGCACCGGGTTCGGGCGACGTCCAGCATCGCCGCGCTGGCGTCGATTCCGACGACTGTCCCGTCCGACCCGATGCGGTCCTGCACGAGCGGGAGGTTCAGTCCGGTGCCGCAGGCGAGATCCAGCACCCGGTGGCCCGGCTCGAGCCCGGCCCGCTCGATCCCCAGAACCCGTCCCGGTCGGTAGACGGGGCGCTCCCCCGAGATCACGTCGTAGACGCGGGCCCCGGCCCAGTACCGGCGATGTGGTGGCAGCCGCATTCGCCCAGCATGCCCTGCGTCGTTCCAGTTCGAGGTCCGAGCGGTCGATGTCCGCGTGCCGCGCGCATCACCGACCGAACGCCGCTGATGCTGTAAATGCACGCACAGTCTGCTTGCGACGTCCTTATCCCGGCGAGGTGGTGCGGGCGAGCTGCGATCCGGACAACTGGTTTGCGCACCGGGTCGCCGGGTACCCGTCTACCAATCGACATCACGCGGAGGGCACCGGCATGACTCAATTCAGTGTCACACCGTCCGATCTGCGCAAGGCACGCGCCGCGCTCGACGGGCTCGGCAAGCTGAAGGTCGACGTGGCGTCGGCAACGCTGGGCATGCACGCGGTCGTACTGCCCGAAGCCGCAGGGATGCTCGAGTCGGTAGCCGAGAAGGCCAGCACCTACCAAAGCGAGATCGTCAAGTTGATGGCTGCACTCTCAACCGGCCTGGCCGCCGCTGCGGCAGCCTACGAGGGCACGGACAAGAACGTCGCCGGATCGTTCGCCGGGCCCCGATGACCGCCACACCCCCGGCGATGACGATCTCGCTGGCACACGGCACAGTCGGGCGGTTGTCCGACAGCGTGTCCATGGGTGTCGTCGAGATCAGGGATGCCGACCACGTCACCGTCCAATTCTTCGACGCCCCCGGGAGCACCGAACTCGAAGTGGGCCAATCCATTCAGCACTCCGGCCTGACCGTGACGCTCATCGAGGCGCACCTTGACGCGGACTTCCGGGCGTCGCGAGTCTCGGTCGAAGTGACGCCCGAGGCGAACACTGCCCCTGGCTCGTCGGGGGCAGAGTCATGACCGGCCTAGCCGTGCCAACGGAGCGCTGGGACAGCCCCTATCAGGCGCATGAGTTCCAGCCGCAGAACAACGGCACGCTGACCAACGCGGCCACCTGCTTCGACGGACTCTCCACAACGTGCAAGACGATGTTGGCCACGCTCGAGGATGCCCGGCTACCGAGCTGGACGGGGTCAGCCGGCGATGCCTACCGAACCTTCCTCACCACACTCGAGAACAACCTGGAAGACATCGACGTAGCCGTGCGCGCCGCCGCCACCGCAACGCTTCTGTCCAACGAGGCCATCAAGAAGGTGCAGCCGGCGGCCCAGGGCGCCGCCGACGACGCCAACAAGGCGCAAACCACTCACAAGAAGACCGACATTCTCGATCAGATGGTCGCGGGGATACAGATGGACATCGCGCTGAGTGAAGGCGCCCGCGCGATCAACGCGGTCCGCTCGGCGCTGGAGGACCTGGTCTCCGGACTGCGCACGCCGGACGCGACGCTGTCCGACCTGCGGTTGCCGCCGACGCCGGGGTCCACCGACCCGGTGTTGCAGACGGTGTTCCGCGGTGTCGCCGCGGCTGAAGCAAAGCTGGGTCAGGACGCCAAGGCCACCAACGCTTTGTCGGCCATCGAGTTCGACCTGCTCTTCGGAAGTTCACATGCCGCGGTCACCACCCTGCGTGGATTGTCAGCGGCCGAGCGGGCCTGGGTGCTCGATCATCTGACCGAGGCACAGGCGGCTGCGCTGCTCTCCGGCCTGGATCCGGTCAAGGACCGCGCGGACTACGACTTCATCGCCCAGCACGCGTCTCTTGATGTGCTCGACCGGATGGCCGACGTCGACCCGAACCACTACTGGCAACCGACGTATGAGCCTCCGGGCACCGGCCTCTACTACGGACGTCCGGGTGAGCAGTATGGCGGTCCGGACGCGACCACCTCGGCCCTGCACCAGGGCGGGCTGGGTGACTGCCACCTGCTGGCCAGCTTGGCCGCCCTCGAGACCGCGCAGCCGGGCTTCCTGAACCAGCACATCACCCCGAACTCGAACGGCACCTACACCGTTCATCTCTTCAACAAGGACGGTTCACCGCTCAACGTCACCGTCACCCCAGACGTGCCCTACAACGCCAGCGGGAACCCGGCCTACGCCGCCAGCTCAGCAGGCAATATCGACGCTTACCAGATCTACGAGAAGGCGATCGCCCAGTCCCGCGGTGAGATCGACCTGAACGGCAATCCCGGCTACCAGAACGAGAGTGGCGGCTGGCCGCAGACCGATCTGCCCTACATCACCGGCCACGGTGCGACGAGCACCAGCGCCGGTCAGGTCACCGCCGGCCAGATCCAGGCCGGCATCGACTCCCACCAACCGGTCACCGTGACTACCGACCTGTCCGGCAAGGACAACAGCTCGCTCTACGACCCGAAACAACCGCAGTACCTCATTCGCGGTCACGTCTTCTACGTCACCGACATCGACCGTTCGGTCAACCCGCCGATGGTGACGATGCAGAACCCCTGGGGCTCTGACTCGCCGGGCAGTGGAACGGTCACAGTCCCCTTGGACCAGATTCAGCAGCACACCGACTCGGTCCAAGTCGGAAAGTAACAAGATCCATCATGCCTTGGCCGGATTTGTCCCGGAGGACGTCGCACACCTGCAGCAGCGCGCCGCCGGCAGCACGAACCTGGAGGCGGGTGCGACCGCGCGTGCGGACGAGATCGAGCCGGCTGAGCTCATCGCCGCGGCTCGTCAAGTCTCGTTCGCAGGAACAGCCTTCGACCCAACTCTCGAGCCGAGTTCGACTACGGTCGGCGGCAGGTCGGTGAACGCCTTCGCCTTGCCCTTGCGCATGTGCCAATTGATGTAGCGGCCCATGAGCGAGAAGAACGCCGAGTTGAACCGGCCGCGAGCCGAGTGCGCCACAAAAGCTTCGGGCACACGGTTGCGCACAGGGGTCACTGGTACCGGGCGCGATGTTGAACCCGGCATGCCTCGAGCGTGCCGGAAAACGGGAATCGAGTCAGCAGTGGAAATACCCCACTTCAGCCGTCACGCGATGGGTGCTTCGCGACGTACCAGGCTGCGATCTGGGAACGGGATCTGGCGCGCGGGAGTGCGGCTAGCAACTCTCGTGCGATCTCCTGCGGTCATAGGCCCCGCTTCACAACCTCGAGAACCGCGGTGATGAGCGCTTGCGCCTCGGCATCGGGCAGGAAACGCAGCGGGCCATCGACTAGCAAGGTCGACAGTCCGTGCACCATCGACCAGGCGGCAAATTCAGCCCCGGGACGACGTTCGGCCGGTAACACTCCAGCCTCGACGAGTTCGTCCAGGCGGGCGCTCAACAGGTCGAACGGTCCGAGCGCCGGCTCACCCTCGGCGGAGACTTCCGGGCTGCCCGGCGCTGCAGAGAACGCAGTCTTGAACCAGCCCGGTTCCGTACGGGCGAACTCGACGTAGGCCCGCCCGACTGTGTTCAACCTGGCGTTGGCCCGGGGTCCCTTCGCCCGCACGCGAACGGCGTTGGTCCGCTCGAGCATGAGGGCGGCGAGCTTGAGCATGCAGTACTCGCTCACCGCGCCGAGCAGGTCATCATGGTCGGCGAAGTGGCGGTATGCGGCGTTGTGGGAGACCCCGGCCTCCCGAGACACGGCCCGCAGGACGACGGCATCCGGACCACCCGTTCGGGCGAGCCGAACGGCAGCTTCGATGAGCGTGTCCCGAAGATTGCCGTGGTGATAGGGCCGGTCCGTTGGCTGCATGTTGACAGTGTCCACTTCGTGTGACATCTTCGTCAATGTTGACGGTGTCAACATCACTGCCTCGGCGAAGGGACGATGACCATGACGGTGACCAGCACCCATCGGCGATACCTGATCCTGGCCACCGTCTGCCTCGCAACCTTCGCGATCAACCTGGACACGACGATCGTGAACGTCGCGCTTCCCGATCTCGGCAAGCAGCTGCACGCGACGACGCGGGACCTGCAGTGGGTCGTCGACGGCTACAACTTGGCTTTCGCGGCGCTCGTCCTGACGGCCGGCTCGATCGGCGACCGGTTCGGACGGCGCCCAGCGCTGCTCGTCGGCCTGGCCGGCTTCGCGGTCGCCAGCGGTATCGGGGCCTCCGTCGGCTCGATTGACGCGCTCATCGCGACGCGCTTCATCATGGGCATCTTCGCGGCGCTGATCTTCCCGACGACGCTGTCGATCATCGCGAACACGTTCCCGGATCGGAGCGAACGAGCAAAGGCTATCGGCATCTGGGGCGCTGTTGGAGGCATTGGCGTCGCGGTCGGCCCGGTTAGCGGTGGTCTACTGCTCGCCCACTTCGCCTGGCCGGCAGTCTTCGTCGCCCTGATCCCAGTAGCCGTAGTCGCGATGATCGCCGCGTTCCTGGTCGTTCCCGAGTCGCGCGACCGCGAGCAGGCCCGCCTCGACCCGCGGGGGCTGCTGCTTTCGACGGTCGCGATCACCCTGCTCGTCTACACCGTGATTGAGGCGCCGCACCGCGGTTGGCTGACCCCAGCGACGCTCGGTGGCTTCGCAGTCACCGCTGTAGTGATCACCGTCTTCATTGCAGTCGAACGGCGACGCGAACACCCGATGATCGACGTGGCACTGTTCCGCACGCCGGCTTTCGCGGCGGCGAGTGGGTCGATCAGCGTCGCGTTCTTCGCGCTGTTCGGCTTCATCTTCCTGGTGACGCAATACATGCAGTTCATCCGCGGCTTCGGCACTCTTTCCACCGGCGTGCGGATCCTTCCGGTGGCGACCACCATCGCGGTCGGCTCCGTCGTCGGCGTCATCCTGGTCGGCAGGGTCGGCACGAGGCGCGTGGTGATGACCGGGCTGACCTTCCTCGGCTTCGCCTTCGGCTGGATAGCAGTGTCGCTTGCGTGGTCGGAGCACTCATCTGCTGGGCCGGAGTAATCGGGGCGTCAGCACTCCCCGGGCGCGTTAATGAGCCAGACGATGCCGCAGCCACCCGAGCTGATCAACCTCACCACCTGCCTCGCGCTGCTGAAGGCGGACGGCGGCGAGGCGGTGATGGGACCGCCCGGTGCCTGCAATCGACCCGCCACCCGCATCGGAGTAGCGAGCCGGCCGGTCAGCCCGCTGGTTCGGCCAGCACGGCGATCAAGATCATCAGGACGGCCAGCGCTCCATAGGCGAGCTTGCGGCTCACTCCGCGTGATGTGCGCAGGGCCAGGATCGCTTGCAGGGCGTAGTAGGCGGCGAAGGCGCGCTGGGCATCGCCGAGCTGGTCAAAAGGATCCACCCGGACGCGAAGGTGCTACTCGGAGGGCTGTCGGCCAGCTACTTCCACCTTGAGCTGATGGACAACCCCGCCGTCGACTTCGTACTGCGCGGCGACTCCACCGAGGAACCGTGCCGCCAACTGCTGCAGGCGCTTCGCGAAGGGACGCCTCTGGACGCCGTGCAGAATTTGACCTGGCGTCGCCCGGACGGATCTGTCGCGGCAAATGCGTTGACCTTCGTCCCAGCTGACCTGGACTGGATCGACACTCCGGCCTATGACTTCATGCTGCACGCCGTTTTCAAGTACCGCAGCTTCGCCGACTTCCTGCCCTACCTGGAATGGCTGCGCTACCCCTCGACAATGCTGCTCAACTCCCGCGGCTGCACCTATGACTGCGCGATCTGCGGCGGATCACGATCGGGCTACCGCACCGTCGCCGGACGGGCCCGGGCCGGTATGCGCTCACCGGAGAAGCTGGTCGCCGACGCCAAGCTGATCTCCACGTTCTCCCGCGCGCCGATCTTCATGGTCCACGACCCCCGAGTCGGTGGTATCCCCCGCGCGAAACACTTCTTCGACCTGCTCGCCGCTGCGAACGTCCCGAATGAACTGGTCATCGAGGTGTTCTTCCCCGCTGACCGCGACTTCTTCCGACTGGTATCGGTCGCGACACGGGCGTGGAGTCTGCAGATCCCGCCACCCTGTCGTCGCCGTGACCATACGGTGGCGTATGGGAGTCCGTGCGATGCCGTATCGAGTCGACGGGCTAGGGACGCCCGCGCCGGTCGCGCCCACTCAGCAGCTCGTCGTGACCGGGCCCCATCGCTACGTTCGAGACCCGATGTATCTCGCAGTCACCACCGCCGTCCTTGGCCAGTGGCTGATGTTCGGCCACGTCGCGCTGGTGGTGTATGCGGCGATTTTCCTGGCAGTCACGGCATCCTTTGTGCATTGGTACGAGGAACCTGCCTTGACCCGTCAGTTCCCGACCCAATATCCCGCCCACCGCGCGAACGTGCCGGGATGGTGGCCACGAGTGCATCCGTGGCAGCCGCACGAATGACGAGCTGATCGAGCCGGGTATCCGCAACTCTCTGAAGACCGGACGCGTCGAGCGGCGCACATTCAACCCCGCGGGCGCTGTGGAACTGCCCTTACGTACTGGGCGTTCTCACCGGCCGGTAGGTCCGACGGCGGCACGTCATCGAAACCTCCGACGACGCAGCGCGGGCCCGGAGCCCAGATCGGGAGCGCACAGCAAGAACGACTAGAGTGCGCTTTCGCTCCACCTCGTGACGAGCGCGCCGCGGGGACATCGCTGAACCCGGCTCAATCCCGGGCCCGGCCGCAGCAGGGCGAGGCCCGCAATGACCGAGTCTGAGGTGAGCCCGAAGCGCGAGATGCCGCTTCTGTCGCCAAGCCCGGAACAAATGTCTGCTGATGCGTCGGAGCTTCAGTCCAGTCTCGGCGACCTGGCTGGTTTGGTCAGTGGGAGCCTCGGACTACCTGAGCTTTTGGGCCGGGTAGCGACGTTCGCCGCGCATGCCATCCCTGGAGCGGACGGCGCCGGGGTGACGCTGCTGCGCATGAATCGGCTGGACAACCGCGTTGAAGCGTTGGCCGCAAGCCACCCGTTCGTATCCGAGATCGACGAGATCCAGTACGTGACGCTGAACGAGGGGCCGTGCATCACGGCTGCCCTGGAAGGGCGGACTGTCCGATCCGGATCGCTGGGTGGAGAGAAGATGTGGCCGCGATTCGGGCCCCGAGTCGGGCGCCTGGGCATCCACAGCGCGCTCTCGCTTCCACTGCTACTACCGGGACAAGTCGTCGGCGCGATCAACGTCTATGCCCGCGGCAAGGACGTGTTCGGCGACCACGCCGCCGAACTTGGCGAACTGTTCGCCGCGCCCGCCGCCGTCGCCGTGCACAACGCCCAGATCCTGGCTCAAGCCCTCGCGTTGACCGTCCAATTACAGACCGCCCTGTCAAGCAGACCTGTGATCGACCAGGCGATTGGTCTGCTGCGGGGGCGTAGCGGCGGCACGGCCGAGGAAGCGTTCAGCCGCCTGCGCGCGATCAGCCAGTCCGAGCACACCAAGCTCGTCGACGTCGCGCAACACATCGTCGATGAGGCAGTTCGCCGCGCCCGGTCCCGGCACACCAACTCCTGAATTCCGAGATCGCCCCGCTCACGGACGACAGCCCAATCCTCCTCCGGAGCCGACGCACCTAGTAGGGTCTACCCAGGAGTCCCCGCGACTCGGGCCCTGACCCGCTGTCCCTGTCTTCTACCTCGCGCCGCGACTTGCAGCGCTCGGCTCGTGCTCACGATCAGGCGCCCGGGAGCGCCCACCGGAGCAGAATCCGCGTGACGATCACGCCAGGCCTCGCGGTCGAATTCGAATTGTTGACCCAAGCCCTAGATCTGCCGGGGACCGATGTCGCCGAGACCCTTGTCCGGCTGGTCGGCGACGCGCAGAGCGCCGTGGACTCCTACCTCGGACTGTCCGTCGCGATCATCGCCAACCGGTCACAGTTCGACCTCACCGTCCTCGACGAGGGCACTCAACCCGAAGACATCCGCGCCTCGCTGTTGATACCGCTGTCAAGCGCCGCGGACGCAAGCACCATCCCGACGTCGGTCGCGCTGATGCTGTACGCCGCCACCCCAGGCGCGTTCGTCGACCTCGCCGCAGACCTATCGTGGATCACCGGCCGAGCGCTGACCGACTTCCGCCTGGATGAACACCGCACCCCTCCCTGGAGCCACAGCAATCCCGGCCCGTTGGGGATCATGTCGACGATCAACCAGGCCCTCGGCGTCCTGATCGGCCGCGGATCAATTCCCGAACAAGCTGAGCGCGACCTCTACGCGCGAGCCGCATCAGCCGGCATCGATCCACTCGGGGCGGCAACGCTCATACTCGCGGCCCTAAGCCCACATGATCCCGAGCTCGATCCTGACCCTGAGCCGGCGTGATGCCATCCGTGACCGTAGTTGCAACGGACATCGGATGCGCACCTCCAGGAGTTGGCGGCCTCGACCAACGGTTGGCGCTCCGGTCGCCGGCCGAGGCAACCGCGCCAGCAGGTGCAGCGTCACTAATGCTAAGCGCCTCAGCCAGTTCCGTACCAGTTCAGCCGTCCGCCGCTGAGCTTCAGAGCATCAGCTCCGCGCCGCACACCCGGTGATACTCACGCCCATCGGGATCGCCATGCACACTCTCCGGCCGGTCGCGTCCCAGGTGCGGTGTAAATGACCACGGACCGGGTTCCTGGTTGGTGATGTTAGGCGACGGCTCCGACGGTTGCTGGGTTGGCTGCGGCATCGTTGTTGATCTTGGATCGGATCGGGGTCGGTGGGTCGAGCAGTTGGTGGCGTAGATCGGCCAGCTGTCGGGTGCCGGTCGGGTCATGCTCATGCCGCGCCAGCCTCGAGAGGCTCGGTCCAGCACGCCCCAGACGAGGTTGAGGCAGGACGCTTCGCCGGGTAGCCGGCCGATGACCTTGACCCGGCGACGGGTCTCGCCGAAGGTGCGTTCGATGAAGTTGGAGTGCCGGATGCGGCGGTGGTGCTCGAGCGGGAAGCGCAGGTAGCTGGTGAGCTGTGCGCGGTCGGTGAGCAGGCACTTGACCGCGGCCGGGAACGTGGTGCGGTACTTCTCGGCGAAGGCGTCGATACGAACTTGGACTGCGGCGACGAGGTCGGGGCCGGGGGTCATACCGGCGACGATGAGGGTGTCGGTGTCGAAGATCGTCCAGTAGGCGTCGCGCATGTCGGTCTGGACTTCGGCGGGCAGCTTGGCCAGGTAGTTGCGGCAGCGGTGGATCAGACACCGCTGGCGCAGCGAGCGGGGCAAGCTGGATTCGGTCGCGTTGATCAGTCCGGCGGCGCAGTCGCTGATGACCAGCAGCGGCGGGCGCAGCCCGCGACCGGTGAGCTCGTCGAGGAAGTCGCCCCACGCATCGGTGGACTCCGATCCACCGGCCGCGAGGGCGACGAACACCGGCGCGCCGGTGGTGGTGATGCCCCACGCGGCGAGCACCGGTTCGGCGCGGGCGCCGGGGTGCATCTTGAACATCGAGGCGTCCAGGAACAGGTAGTCCAGCTCAAGGGCGTCCAGACTCCGAGTGGACCAACGCTCGAACTCGTCCCCGATGGCCTGGCAGACCCGTGACACCGTCGACTTCGACAAAGCTGCTTCAGCACCGAGGGCGTCGGCCAGGGTGTTCTCCACATCGCGCACCGACAGACCGCGCACGAACCCGGCGATCACCAACGCCTCCAACGCATTCGACTTGGTCACCGACTTGCCGAACAGCTGGGAGGCGAACGCCTCGCTCGTGCCGCGCAGCTTCGGCCGCTCGACCGTGATCGGCCCGGCCGTGGTCTTGATCGTCGTGTCGCAGTAGCCGTTGCGGCTGCCCTCCCGTGCGTCGGGACAGTCCACGGCCCGCTGGTAGCGGGCCCGGCCCAGGAACGCCTCGACCTCGCCTTCGACCGCGGTCTGGATGATCAACCGGGCACCGAGACAGGCGACGTCCTCGATCACCTCGGCCAGGCCACGCTGACCGTCGAACAGGGCGTCGATCTCGCCCCGGATACGGTCGGTCGGAGATACTCGTGCAGACACGGGCGTAGTCCTTCCTTCGCTGAGTTGGTAGCTCTGGAAGGAACCTACGTCCGTCGTCATTCACACCGGGGTTGGGACGCGGCGTGGTCCAGTCAGACGTCGGTGCGAGGCCAGGAGCGCGTCGACCTCGCCAGCCAGCGCGACGCTGCCGGAGTCCAGCACCAACGGGTGGTCGCAGACACGCTCGAGGTCGGCCACAAGATGCGACGACAGCACCACGGTCACGCCCTGGGCAGCGACGACTTCCATCAGTGTCTGCAGGAACTCCGGCGGGCGAGTGGGTCGAGGCTTGCGACCGGCTCGTCGAGCAACAGCAACTCCGGGCGTTTGGCCACCGCGAGGGTCAACGCGAGCCATCCACCCATCTGCAGATGCTGCGCCACGGTCGACCGGCCGTAGGTCGGGCTGTCTTGAGCCAGAAAGCCCACGCGCGCCAGTTGCGCTGGGCCCGACGCTGGGCGCCCCCCGAGAACCGAGATGGTGCCGGTACTCGGTTCGATTAACCCGACCGCGAGGTGCAGCAGGGTCGTCTTGCCTGCCCCGTTGGGGCCCACCAGGCCAACAACGTGTCCCGCCGGGACCGACAGCGTGCACCCGGCGAGCCGCCCACCGACGCCGGTATCGCTTGCCCAATGCGATCGTCTCGAGTGCGTTGGTCATGCCACACCCTCGGCAAGGCAGTCGCGGACCGCCGTGCGGTAGATCGCTTCGATCTCCTCCGCGCTGAGTCCGGCGTTGCGCGCGCTGCGCAGCCAGGCTGTTATCGATTTGCGGAACCTGGCCTGCGCCGCCGGGTCACTTCGCTGCAGTCGGCCGACGACGAACGTACCCATCCCAGGGCGCGCCCGCACCAGCCCCTCCCGCTCGAGATCGCGGTAAGCCTTCAGCACCGTGTTCGGGTTGATCGCCAGCGAGGCGACCACCTGTTGCCCGGTCGGCAGCTGGTCGCCCGGCTCGAGCAATCCCAGCTGCAGCGCTTGGTGCACCTGCTGCACGAGCTGCAGGTAGGTCGCGATCCCTGACGGCGGGTCCAGGCGAAACTCGATCATGTCTACCCTTTCGCTAACCAGATAGTGAACGGGTGGAGGATTGCCATGCGTGTTGTCAAGGTCGAGAACTCTGTCGACCCGTTCTACGTGCAGGTCACGGCTGGGCCGTTGGCCACCCTGCTGGGGCCGGCGATGGTTCGCGGACATCTACCGGGTCAGATGGTGAGCAGCGTCTTGATCGTGCGCCGTTCGTCCATTGCTCGGTAGCCCTCGGCTGCATTGTCGAGAGGGATGGTCTGGTCAAAGACTTTGCCGGGGTCGATCTCGCGTCGCCAGATCAGGTCGATCAGTTCGGGCAGGAAGCGGCGAACTGGGGCCGGGCCGCCGCGCAGGTGGATAGCGGCGAAGAACAGTTCGTCGCCGGGGAGTTGCACCTAGTGGGAGGCGCCGACGTAGCCGACGTGCCCACCGGGACGGGTGGAGCGGATCGCCTGCATCATCGCGTCCTGGTGCCGACCGCTTCGATGACCGAGTGCGCGCCGATGCCGTTGGTAAGCTTCTTGATCTTGGCGATGCCATCGTCGCCGCGCTCGGCGACGATGTCGGTAGCACCGAACTGCCGCGCGAGGGCCTGTCGGGGCTCATGGCGGCTCTTGGCAATGATCCGTACGGCGCCGAGTTGTTTCGCGGCGAGCATGCCGAGCAGGCCGACGGCGCCGTCGCCGACGACGGCGACTGTCTTGCCCGGACCGGCCTCGGCGGCGACTGCGGCGAACCAGCCGGTGCCCAGCACATCAGAGGCGGCGAGCAGGCTAGGGACCAAGTCTGCGGGTGGCAGCTCGGGGTGGCGACGAGGGTTCCGTCGGCCAATGGGATGCGTGCCAGCTGTGCCTGGGTGCCGATCGTGCCCATGAGTTCGGCGTGCACGCAGCGGCTCTGGTAACCCGCCCGGCAGATCTCGCAAGTGTTGTCGGAGGCGAAAACGACCCGACCACGAACTGTCCGGGGTTGACGGTTGTGACGTCGCTGCCGACCTCTTCGACGACGCCGACGTACTCGTGTCCCATGGGGGTGGGTTGATCGACGGGGTCCACGCCGCGCCAGGGCCACAGGTCTGCTTCACAGATGCAGGCCGCGGTGACGCGGCTGATCGCGTCGGTCGGTTGAAGGATCGTGGGGTCGTTGCGGTATTCGACTCTAACGTCGCCGGGTGCGTGCAATATTACTCCGCGCATGGTGTGGACATCGAGCCCGGCGCAGAGCACTGGCACGGGGCCACCGCCGAACGCTTCATGGCCCACGTCGCCATGCAAGAGGCGGACGACCAAGGGCAGGTCGTCACCTGGCTCGACCACGTCTCGGACGAGGAGTACAGCCGCAGTAGCTGACACTCCGCCGCTCATCCATAGCTTCGAGGTATGCGCGCAGAGCGTCGTCACGTCGCTCGGCCCGCAGCGCGACCCTGCCGGACCGGGATAGTGACACTGCATGCGACGGAGATCCCGTCGGATACGGTGCACAGCATGACCGAGTTCCGGCCTCCCGACCCGATGGACCGTTCCCGAGTGGTCGATGAGGTCTACGGCAAGCTGCTCGAGTCGATCTTCAGCAAGCACATCCCGCCCGGCTCGAGGCTGAGCGTGCCTGCATTGGCAGACCAACTCGGCGTGAGTCGAACACCGATCCGAGAGGCGGTGCTGCGTCTCGTGCGGGAGGGTTTAGCGGTCGAGCAGCCCCGTCGCGGGGCGGTCTTGGTGACCTTCGACCACGAGGAACTGCAGAGCCTCTACCTCGTGCGAGAGGTGCTCGAGGGTCTCGCTGCGCGACTCGCGGCCGAACACCTCACCCCCGAATCAGCGAGGGAACTCACCGAAGCCCATGCGCTGCACGAGCGGGCTGTTTCAGCGCATGATCTCGCGGCGCACTACGAGCATGACTCGCGGTTTCATGAGCTCACACGCTTGGCGTCCGGCAACGCTGCTCTGCTCGACGGCTTGACGAGGGTGCAGGCCAAGGTCCGCCTTGCGATGTCGACGACTTCGCGTCGGGCCGGCCCAGAAATGGCCTTACGCGACCACCGCAAGATCCTGGAGGCCATTCTGCGTCGCGATCCGGTGAAGGCCGAGGGTGAGGCACGCGCCCACATCGCCCGCCTGCGCAGCTATCTTGGTCCTCCTGACGATCCGCGAGTAGCCGAGTCGTCACCAGCGAGCATCAACACCAACGCGCCCTGACTCCACGGCGAGATGACATCGACCTCGACATGCGTGTAATGACTACGCACCGTGCTGCTGCGCACGGCGTCGGATGCGTCGCGCAGCAGGCCATCGCGCTCATGGCTCAGCACGGCGGCCCATGCGTTGCCTATCGCGCTTCGCACCGTGGGCCGTGACACCAGTCCTAGTTCGGCTGCACGGTGAAATCCGGCCGCCAGGAAGGCCGAGGTCGTGGATTCCGCGCCGGAGGTGGGGTCATCAATCAGGGTGTGCCAGGAGCCATTTGCCGACTGATAGTGCAGCACCCCGTCGATGAGCCTCGTTGCGGCGGCGCACAGCTCCACTCGATCCGGATGATCGGAGGGCAGCAGCGCCACCAGATCTGTGAGTCCGAGCAGTGCCCAGCCCTGCCCGCGGCCCCAGGAGGAGATATAGGCGTGCGGCTGTCCAGCCAGGGCAAAGTGGTGAAACAGGCCAGACTCTTGATCCTGCAGGAGGCGAATGTAGGCCAGCGCCTGACTCGCGGCGACATCGGCATAAACGGAGTCTCCGGTGACCCTGCCGAGAGCGGCAAAGAAGGGTGGATCGAAGTGCAGGCAGTCGACGTAGACGCCAGCGGGCGGATTGTCGAGCAGCGCACGGTCGGCCGGTGACAGTTCTTCCCCGCTGAACGGCGGTTGCAATGACGCGCGATCGAAGGTCTGGAACGCACCGGACATCGTCGGTCGAGTCATGAGGTAATCAGCGAGCCGTCGTGCACCGTCCAGCACGAGTTGATCACCCGTGTCCTCAAAGATCTTGATCATCGCCAGACCTGGAGCAGTGCAGTCCAGTCGGAAGTGCTCCGTCGCTGATGCAGCCCATGAGCGGATGAAGCCGCGCGCGAATTCGCGCCACCGGTCGCGACCCAACGCGCGGCTGGCATCCACCATCGCTTCGAACGCGATGGAGTCGCCGAACCGCCATGATCGATACGGAAGAGCTAGTAGCTTGTCGGCCGCCCGGGACAGCAGGTCTTCGCCTGCTAGGGACGGCGTTCGCACTGGCAGGTTCATCGTGTGTTCTCCCGCATCAGTCGAGTGGTATTTCGAGTCCTCGGATGGCATCGTGATCCAACGCGCAGCCAAGGCCGGGAGCGTCGGCGCACCGCACTATTCCGCCGTCGCGTGGCTCGACGGGCGTGATCAGCGCTTCGCGGCCCTCAACCTCACCCCATTGGTATTCGAGGATTTCGAAGTTCGATGCGGTGGCACAGACGTGCATCGACGCCATGGTGGCCACTGGGCCGCTTGGGTTGTGCGGGGACAGCCGTACCCCGTGGGCTGCCGCCATCGCGCCTATCACCGAGGCGGGCCAGATCCCACCGCAGTGTTTGATGTCCGGCATCAGATAAGCGAGTCGGCCTTGGCGCAGAATCGATTCGAACCGTTCGATCCCGTATTCGAACTCGCCACCAGCGAGGCGGATGCCTGCGTCATCGAGCGCGTCCAGTGGCGCGCCACCAACCGGAAGGTCATAGGCAATCTCCGGAGTGCCGTCGGCCGAACCGATCACCGCGTTCATCTGCGGATGACTCATCAGCGGTTCCTCGAGCCAGAAGACGCCCAGGTCGAGTAGCGCCGGCACGATGGCTTTGACGACGTCGCTGCTGAGCCGGCCGTGACAGTCGGCCATCAGCCGGGTTTCCGGGCCGACCGCGGCGCGCACACCCCTCAGCCGCTCGAGCCCGAATTGAATGGCGCGCGCATCCGGCCCATCGCTAGGACGCACCCCGTCGAAGGGCGCACACTTCACTGCCGTGAAACCTGCGTCCACCGCCGCTCGGGCCCCGGCCACGAACCCCTCCGGGCTCCGGTCGGTGATCCCTCGATTGACGTTGGCGTACAGCCCGATCTCAGAACGACGCGATCCGCCGAGCAGCTCATAGACCGGGACACCGAGAACCTTGCCCCGCAGGTCCAACAGACACTGCTCCAGTGCCGACAGCGCCGTGGCGCGGACCAACGACGACTCCGCTTTCGAGTCCACCGCGATCCGATCAAGCGTGCTCGGCGCGTCGGCGAGGGCCGAACCAGCGAGATGGTCGTCAAACCAGCGCTGGGCCGTTGCTGCGGCGGCCGAGTCGTCACTGGACATCGTTGCTTCGCCGACGCCACAGCGGCCCGTCGAGGTCAGGACCTCGAAGAACAAGAACGTGGTTCGAGCGCTCACCCGCAAGCGAAAGGCACGCAGCTCCCGGAGCGTTTCCAACGCCATTACCCGACCACCCATGTCATGCCAGCGGCCGCATCCGCGTCTTGCGCGGCAGAGCCGATGGCGCCGATCGGTGCGCGCAGCTCTGGCGAGGCGATCAAGCCCGCCTCGCAGAGAGCGGTCTTCATCCGTGGACCTGATCCGTGCAGTTCGCTCAGTCGGGGCCAGATTCGCCGATGGTGCTCGCGAGCGGCTTGCCACTGCTGGTCGGCTATGAGCCGCCACAGCTCGACCACCAGCTGTGGTTCGACATTGGCTACTGCGAGGATCCCACCGCTGGCTCCAACGCTGGCCGCGGGAAGCACCAGCAAGGGGTTGCCCACCAGTACGGGAAAGTCCGGCTGTGCCGTAGTGATCAGGCGCAGGAAGTCCTGATCCAACGTCGGTCTGGACTGCTTGGTGCCCACCACATTGGGGTGGGTGGCCAACTCCAGTGTGACGTCAGTGGAAATCGAGGTCGGCGTCTGGCCGGGGTAGTTGTACAGCACAATCGGCAGGGTGCTCGCGTCGGCAATCGCGCTGAAGTGCGTACTGAGTTCGTCCTGGGTGATGGAAACGTAGGACGGTGACAGCACCGCCAAGGACGTCGCTCCCGCATCGCGCAGTAGCTCCCCGCTCGCCACGATCTCTGTCGCCGACGGTCCGAAGGCCGCCGCCATCACCCGATCTCCGGCAACCGAGGCGGCTGCGCTCACCACCAGAGCGCGCTCCTCGTCTGACAAGAGTGATCCCTCGCCGGTCGTGCCGCATACCAAGAAGCCGTCCACGCCCGCATCGAGTAGATGCGCACACAGCCGCTTCAGAGATACGAGGTCGCAGACCCCATCCCGAAAAGGGGTCACGAGAGCCACCCAGAGGCCAGCCAGGCCGCGGTGCGCACCCCCTATTCCAAACTGATCTATTGACTGGTCGGGCCGTTCGTCGCTCACTACACACACCTTCGTCTCGGGCCTGCGGGGGTAATTGCCATGCTCAATGCCAGCCACCTGAGGCCACGATCACGGCCCTTTCGCGTTGGCTGCGGCGCACTCGAACGTCCAGGTCAACGGGATCCCAGGTCGGCGGGATCATGGCTAGGAGGGCCCTGACCCGATCGGGCAGGTCAGCGGCACGGTCGACCAACTCGCCCGGATCCGCTTGCAGGTCGAACAGCAGCGGCGGGTCTGCGATGGAGTAGACGAGCTTGAGGTCACCTTCACGCACCATTGCCGTAGGTCCGAGCACACCGTGGGCCAGGTACTCGCTGAACGCACTGGCCGGTCGGACGGCCTCCGGTTCGCCACGTGCAATTGGCAGCAGGTTGGTGCCGGAGGTCTCCATCGCTGCGTCGAACAACACTTCCGAGATCGTGGCGACGACATCAACGAGCGTCACCGGATCGGCAACCCGCCGACCCGCCGGCAGTCCCTCGGGCCAGGAGATGATCAGCGGAACGCGTGCACTCTGCTCGTAGAAGTTGGACTTACGCCAAAGGCCGTGGCAGCCGAGCATGTCGCCGTGATCACTGGCGTAGATCACGACCGTATTCGCCCGCTGCCCGGTCTCGTCGAGGGTGTCCAGTAGGTGGCCGACCTTGGCGTCCATAAAGCTGACCAGGGCGTAGTACGCCCGCCGTGCATCATGGACGAGCTCAGGCGGGTAGTTCTCGAACCCGAACATGTGCGACATTCGCTTGATGTAGTCCGGCCGACGTTCCAGATGACCGGCCGGCTCGTCTGGCAGGTCAATCTCCCCCTGGTACATGTCCCAAAACTCCTGCGGAGCCACCAGGGGGAAGTGCGGCGCAATGAACGACACGCAGGCCGCCCACGGTTGCCCTGTGTCCGCCTGTTGCCGGAGATAGTCAACAGCTGCGGCTTCCACCTCGTCATCCACCCGCGTGTGATCGGAACTACCCGGCGCTGCGTGATAGATCTCCGGCCACGCCTCGCCACGAAGGTTCCGATCGCCCTCGTCCCACGAGAAGATCGGGTGCTTGCGCTGCGCGTGCAAGTCTTGAGCCAACTGGGCTCGAAAGCCGTGTAGCTGGTCGGTTCCGATGAAATGTTGTTTGCCGGCCAGCACCGCGTCGTACCCGTTCGCGCGTGCATAGTGCGCCCACGTAGGGATGTCCGATCGAAGCGGCACGGTGTTGTCCCATGCCTCAATCTCGTGGGGGTACCGCCCGGTCATCAATGACATGCGCGAGGGGACACACAGCGGCGAGTTGCAGTAGGCCGCATCGAACGTGACCCCACTCGCGGCCAGTCTGTCGAGGTTTGGCGTGCTCACAATCGGATGCCCATAGGTCGAGCTGAACATCGGCGCGTGCTCGTCGGACATGACGAACAGCAGATTCGGCCGAGTGTCATCGGTAGCAGGACTCATTGGTTCGCCGCTCTGGTTTCACCAGTGCCATGGAGCTGCCGGCGCTGGTCGAGCGGTGCATAGGCCGCGGGAGCCGGTGTGTAGCGGAAGTCGTCACCGCGACCCACCAGGTTGGTGGATCCGCCTTCCTCCTCGATCCGCTTTCGCTGGTCGGCCTTTGCCAGTGCGTCCACCGCCTCTGGATCGACGATGGCCCGTAGCTTGGCCTCCATCCGGCTGAGCACCGCCGAGGCGCCAGGCGCATCAGCCAGGTCATGCTCTTCGGTCGGGTCCGCGGTCAGGTCGAAGACCTGCGGTGAGTCGAACGTGTAGTGGATGTACTTGTGCTGCGCGTCGCGCACCATGTACATCGCGTTCACCGACCAGCCATCGTGGTACTCGGCGAATACGTCGCGATCGATGAAGCCGCTGGCCGCGATGTCGAGCAGAGAGCGACCTTCCAGCGAGGCATCCACCTCGGTCAGCGATGCTCCCGATGCCTGCACCACCGTGGGGAAGATGTCGATCAACGAAACGTTGGTGTCGTTCACCGCGCCTGCCGGTAGGCCTGGTCCACTCAGGATCAGCGGTACACCGACGGACTCCTCGTACATCGTGCTCTTCTTCCAGAGTCCATGAGCGCCGAGCATCTCGCCGTGGTCGGAGGTATAGATGATGACCGTGTTATCCAGCTGCCCTGCCTTGTCGGCGGCATCGAGGACTCGGCCCACCTGCTCATCGATGAAGGTGACCAGGCCGTAGTACGCGCGGGTGGCACGACGGATCGCCTCGTCGTCGACCGGGATGTCATTGCCCTGTGAATGCCGGTGGAAGTCCAGCGCAGGATTGTGCGGCCACGATTCCTGCGCGTGCTCCGTGGGGAGGGCCACGTCGATGTCGGCGTACTTCGCGAAGTATCGCTCCGGTACGACCAACGGAAAGTGAGGCGACACGAACGAGACCTGCAACGCCCACTGACCGGCAGCCGAGGCTTCCTCGGCAAACCAGCGCACCGCTCGATCGGCGATGTCCATGTCGAAGCGGTAGTACTCGGTCTCGCCAGGACCGGCCTCCAGGATGAAGTCGCGACCGCCGGTCGTCGGAGGACGCGAACCACGCAGCAAACCGGTCGGATTGCCGACCCCATTGTGGACATGCAGAGGGACTCGTTGGTCGGGAAAGCCGGTGGGATCTGCCGCGTCCGCGTAGTGCAGCTTGCCGATGGTCACGATGTCGACCCCGTGGTCAGTCAGCCGATGCCCCCAGCTCTGGGCGGTTGCGCCCGTGT
The DNA here is from genome assembly GCA_051001975.1 of Jatrophihabitans sp. Lineage (GTDB taxonomy): Bacteria > Actinomycetota > Actinomycetes > Mycobacteriales > Jatrophihabitantaceae > DATAEG01. The sequence continues at coordinate 30,810 of JBPCMU010000047.1, read as the reverse complement.
ACGGCCGGCCGTTGTCCCATGTCTGGATGTCGTGCGGATACCGGCCGGTAGCCATGGCAGCTCGGGAGGGCACGCAGATCGGGTCGTTGCAATAGGCGTTGCCGAACCGGACGCCTCGAGAAGCCAGATGATCTAGGTTCGGCGTCGAAATCTGGTCGTTGCCATAGGCGCCGAAGGCCCGGCGAGTGTGCTCGTCGGACATCAGGATGAGGACGTTTTGATCGGTCATGAAGGGCTCATTCACTCGTGGCCGGTAGCGGCTCGGGATCGGCTGGAGCATTGCTGTCGGTCGACGGGTAGTGGCACGCGACGTCGTGACCGACGCCGCGATCGATGAGTAGTGGGACCTCATCGGCGCACCTCTGCGTCGCCTTCCAACAACGCGTTCGGAAGCGGCAGCCGGAAGGCGGCGATACCGGGTTGGGCACTTCTCCGTGCAGCACAATTCGCTCATGCTTGGCGTCGTCATGCGTCGGCACGGCAGACAGCAGCGCGTGTGTGTAGGGATGACTCGTCTGCTGGAACACCTGAGCGCGGGTGCCGCTCTCCACGATCAGCCCCGCGTACATCACGAGCACCCGATCCGCGACATGACTCACGACTGACAGATCGTGGGAGATGAAGATGTAGGACATCCCGAATTGAGTCTGCAGATCCTTGACGAGGTTCAAGATCTGCGCCTGAACCGACACGTCCAGCGCCGAAACCGGTTCGTCGAGCACCAGCAGCCGTGGATCCAGCGCGAGAGCGCGAGCAATGCTGATCCGCTGCCGCTGCCCGCCGGAGAACTCGTGCGGGAATCGATCCAGATGCTGACGCGACAGCCCGACGAGCGACAGCAGCTCTTTGGTCTGGACCTCGACTTCCGCCCGATTCTGGCCGCCGTGCACCCGAATGGACTCGCGAATGATCTGGCGAACGGTCATCCGTCGGTTGAGTGAGGCAAACGGGTCCTGGAACACCATTTGCATCCCGCGACGTGCGGTGCGCAGCTCGCCACGGTGCAGGTGCGACACGTCGTGATCGGCAAACACGATCTTTCCCGAGGTGGGCTCGAGAAGGCGGACGATGAGTCGGCTCAGCGTTGACTTGCCACAGCCGGACTCGCCGACAATTCCTACAGTCTCCCCCTCACCCACCTGCAAAGACACCCCATCGACGGCGCGAACGGCCCCGCCTGCACGGCGGCCGAACCGCCCCGCACCGCCGAAGTGCTTCACCAAATCCTCGACCTCGAGAATCGGGCGCGCCACACCATCCCGTGCGCTCGGCGCCTGGCCAGATTCCGAAGGCGTCAGGCGTGCCGCCTGGTCAGCAGCCATGTCAGACGGTCCGGGCGCGGTCGAGGGCAATCTCGGCATGAAAGTGGCACGCAGACTCGCTGCCGCCGGGCTCCACCACGATCAGTTCCGGGCGTTGCGTCCGGCAGATCTCGCGCCCGTGTGACAACCAGCATCGATCGACGAAGCTGCACCCACGACGAGGCGCGCTCGGATCTGGCGGCTCACCAGGAATCGTCTTGAGTCGCTGGTCTGCGGTATCCAGACTCGGCAGGCATTCCAGCAGGCTCTTGGTGTACGGATGCCGCGGCCGGTCAAAGATGTCGCGCACCCGCCCGCTCTCGACGACCCGTCCGGAGTACATCACCACGATGTGATCGGCGACCTCGGCCACCAAGCCCAGGTCGTGGCTGATCAGAATCACTGCCGCGCCGGTCTCCCGTTGGGCGGCCTGGAGAACGTCGATCACCTGAGCCTGGATCGTCACGTCAAGCGCCGTTGTCGGCTCGTCAGCAATGATCACCTCGGGCTTGTTGGCGATCGCCATCGCGATCATTGCCCGCTGTCGCATGCCACCGGAGAATTCGTGAGGGTACTGCTTTGCTCGGCCCTCCGGGTTGCCCACACCGACGATGCGCAACAGCTCGACTGCTCGCGCGGCCGCCGCCGAGCGACTCACCTCACGGTGATGTATCCGGATCGCTTCCCCGATCTGCGCACCGAGGGTGTCCACGGGGTTGAGCGATGTCATCGGATCCTGGAAGACGAAACCGACCCTGCTACCTCGGACGTGCCGGACCTGACGCTCACTCATCGCGAGCAGGTCACTGCCATCGAGTACGGCGGTGCCGGTCACCATTGCGCTCCGCGGGAGCAGTCCGAGCAGGGACATCATCGTCACGCTCTTTCCGGAACCTGATTCGCCCACCACGCCGAGCGTTTCACCGGCCCGCAGGTCGAAGTCCACCCCTCCGACAACCTCAGCGGTACCGCGACGGCCGGCGAACTGCACCTTCAGGCCACGGACGCTAAGTACGATTGGATTCGTCGCATCGGCGCCGACGGCGAGTGTCGATCGCGATGATCCGGCAGACATGCTCACCTCTTGCCGCTCGTAGGATCCATGGCATTGCGAAGCGCGTCGGCAAGGAAATTGAGACCGAGTAGCAAGGACGCCAGTGCGAGTCCCGGAAAAACCGCGAAGCTCCAGCTCTGCGACAGGTATGACCTGCTCTCGTTCAGCATCGATCCCCATGACGCGGTGGGCGGTTGCGCGCCAAGTCCGAGGAAGGAAAGAGACGCCTCGATGAGTACGGCGTGGGCGACGGAGATGCTGGCCTGGACGATCAGTGGCCCGAGCGAGTTGGGCAGGATGTGCCGGAACAGTATTCGCATCCACGAGCAGCCGGCCAGGCTTGCCGCAGCGACGTAGTCGAGTTCCCGCTCTCGCAACACGCTGGATCTGGCCAGCCTGGCGAAGATGGGGATGTTGATGATCGCGATGGCAACCGCGACCTGACCGGTGCCCTGTCCAAGAACGGCAACGATGACAACGCCGAGCAGGATCCCTGGGTAGGCAAGCGTGATGTCGGCGGTCCGCATGACGAGCGTGTCGACAATCCCGCCGAAGTAACCAGCGAGCATCCCGCTGATCATTCCGACTACGCTGCCAACTGCGACCGCGGCAAGACCGATACCGATGGAAACCCGTGCGCCGAACAGCACCCGGCTGAACACATCGCGACCGAGTTCATCGGTGCCGAGCAAGTGTCCGTGCGACCCCAGGGGCAGCAGCTGGGCGCCGGCTTGCTGGATGTTCGGGTCTGTTGGGGCGAGCACTGGCGCAAACAGTGCAACGAGGATCCAGCCGAGGACGATTACGATGCCGACGACGCCAATGCCTTGGCGCACTGTCCCCCTGCTGACCAGACTCAACAGACCCCTCCCCCGCGAACTCGCGGCATCGTGACCTGGTGCGGACGGCTCGCTCAGCAGCCCGTCAGGAGCGTCGGCCATTGCCAGCGTGGAGCGGTCGCCGGACGGGGTTTCAGTCATCGTCAGCTCGTCTTTCCGCTAACTCGAATTCGCGGATCCAGGACTCCGTACAGGACGTCGACGATCAAGTTGATGATCAGGAAGAGCAGCACCAGTATCAGGAGCAGGCCCTGCACCACCGAGTAGTCACGACTGCCGATCGATTGCACCAACAATCGCCCGATCCCGGGCCAAGCGAAGACGGACTCTACGATGACCGCGCCGCCGATCGTGTGTCCGAACACGATGCCGATCATGGTGAGCAACGGAACCAACGAGTTCCGTAACGCGTGCCGAACGATCAGTCGGATAGGCGTTGCGCCTTTCGCGCGCGCGGTCCTGATGAAGTCATCGTTCAACACGTCGAGCAAGGAGGTGCGAGTGAACCTGGCCAGCGTGGCCGCACCATTCAACCCGAGCGCCGCAGCAGGCATGATCAGGTACTGGATCGCCACACCGGGGTTTTCAGTGATCGATACGTAGCCGCCGGCAGGTAGCCAGTTGAGGCGTGCGGCGAAGAGCAAGACGATCAAGATGCCGAACCAGAAATTCGGAGTGGCGATCATGAATGAGGTCAGCGCTGACACCGCCTTGTCCACGACGCCACCTTCGCGAACCGCCGAGATGACGCCTGCAGGTATGGCGAACAGCAACGCCAGCACCAAGGCGGATACGGCCAGCACCAGAGACGCCGGCAGCCGAGAGAAGATCAGCCCGGAAGCGGGCGAATGGTAGACGTAGGAGTCTCCGAAATCGCCGTGCAACGCTCGGCCAAGCCATTCCACGTACTGCACGGGCAGTGGCCGGTCCAGGCCCAGACTGCGGCGTAATGACTCCACGACCGAGGAAGATGCGTCCGGCCCGGCCAGAGCTACTGCCGGGTCGCCAGGCAGCAGGTGCACGATCGAGAACACGACAACACTCGATACGAACAGCACTGGAAGCCACTGCAGCGCCCGTCTGCCTACGTACTTGAGCAACTGGACGCACCTCCTCGGATCATGAGCGAGCCCCTACTTACAGGTGGGCGTACCGACTACCAGTGCGCGTGTTCGAGGATCAGCAATCCGTCGCCGCTGAACTGGAAGTCCTTCAAGCCCTTGGCGGCCGCCCACGGAACCTGGTTCTGAGCTGCGACGAGCACGAAGTTCTGCGCCAGGATGATCTTGTTGACCTCGAGGTACGCCATCTTTCGCGTTGCCGGATCGAGGCTGGAGCCCGCGACACCGACCCACTTCGTGTACTCGGCGGACTTGAACTTCTGCGCGTTCTTCGCAGGCTGCCACGAGTTCGCGGTGCCGAAGAGCGACGAAGGATCCTTGCCCGCACGTCCGTAGAGGTGTGCCTCGACTTGGAAGTCACTGCTCTGGCGGTTCTTCACATACGTTGTGTCGTCAAGGTCGGTGACTTTCGCTGTGACGCCGATCTTCTTCAGGTCCGCCTGGAAGATCTGGCTTGCTTGAGTCAGCGCCGGTGATTCCGCGCTCGAGGTCTGGATGGTCAGAGTCAGGTTCGAGACTCCGGCCTGCCGCAGCATGTCCTTGGCCGCGGCCAGATCGAACTTGCACGACGCGGCCTGAGTCGCGTCGTAGGCCAGAGACGTCTTGGGGTAAGGCAGGCAGCCAGGCACCGATCCCTTTCCGACCACCTCGCTCGCGATCCGACTGCGGTCCAATGCCAGGCTCAGTGCCTGACGAACCTTCGGGTTGCTCAGTGGCGCAACGCTGGTGTTTATGTCGAAGCTGATGAAGCTCTGTCCCTGGGCCGCTAGACCGGTCTGCACCTTGGCATTGCCCGTTAGCGTGGAGTAATCCTGCGGCGCGAGCCGCGCGATCATGTCGATGGAGCCACTGGTCAACTGCACGAGGCTGGTCTGCGCATCGGGCAGCACCTTAACCTCGACCTTCGACAGGGCCGGCGGGGTGCGCCAGTACTTCTTGTTCGAGGCCAGCGTGACCTGTTGCCCGGCTTGGAACTTCTCCATCGTGAACGGCCCGGTGCCGTTGGCATCTGTCGCGACCGTATCCGGATGCGCGTGGTCTGAGATATAGAGCAGGTCCAGCAGGTCGAAGGGTGCGGGGTTCGGCTTCTCGTAGTGCAGCACGGCAGTCTTCGGATCCGGAGTATCGACAGACACCACCTGCTTGGCCAATGGAGCGATGTTGGCGGCGTTGTCGGGGTTGGCGGCGTACTTGATGCTGAACGCGATGTCCGCGGAGGTCATGTGATCTCCGTTGTGAAACATGACGTCGTCGCGCAGATGCAGGGTCAGCGACTTGCCGTCGGCACCCTGCTCCCAGCTCGAAGCAAGCTCGGGCTGTGGCTTGAGATTCTGGTCGTAGCGCACAGGCACGTTGTAGAGCTGGTTGTTCAGGTTGTAGCTGTAGATCTTCAGGCTGTAGGGGTTGAAGTCGGTGACGTCCTGAGTCTGACCGATCACCAGCGTTGTGTCCCCGTTCTTATGGGATCCCTTCGCTGCGGAGCACCCGGTCAGGGCGAGCACCACTGTCACCGCCGCGACAACCGCCGCGACCGCGAACCGACCGGGCGATCTGCCAGTCCTGTCAGGCGCGGTCTTGCTTCCGGACTTTCTCATGCGTCTCCTCCTCGTGCCACAGGTCAGCAAAGAATTGTGAAATCAACTCTTCCGGCTCAGCGCGCTGTACGCGGCCGGATCGTCGAACACGGACCGAAGCACGGGTGCCGCAGAGGACACCACAAGCGAGGCAGGCCCAAAACTCGTCTCGACGATGTCGGCGGCTACAAGATCCGCGGCGTGCACCAGCGCAAGGGCCGTATCCCGCAATACGTCCAGGTGTTCCGGGCCAGAAACCAGTCCGCCGGCAAGAACGACGCGTGCGGGATCGAGCAAGTCGATGAGTGGACCGATCACCTTTCCTACCGCCCGAGCGCGCTCTTCCAGCAGCTCGTTGGCAGCTGCCAGTCCTTGCCGACCAAGCTCGATCAGGCGGGGCAGCGAACCGTCACAGGCGATGCCGGCCGCCTCGGCTCGAGCGACGATGGCGATATCGCTGGCCACTGCCTGCAGGCAGCCGAAGCGGCCACATGCGCAGCTGACGTCCTCATATCCGGGCACCGCGGTGTGCGCGATTGTGCCTGCTCGACTGCTGACGCCCTGGTGCAGTCGTCGTCCGCTGACGATCGCGGCCCCGGTCACGTTGCCGACGAAGATCATCAGGAAATCGTCGACATCACGCCCCTCGCCGAACCACATTTCGGCCTCGGCCAGCGCGCGGTAATTCACACCAAGCCAGACGGGGTGCGGCACACGATAGGCAAGCTGGTCGACGACGGCAACGTCGTGCCAGCCGAGCGTTTCGTGACTGATGACAAGGCCGGTCGCGGCATCGATCAGTCCGCCCATGCTGACTCCGATACCGGCGACCAGGCTGTGACTGTCAATGCGGGGCCACAGGCCGTCCAGCGCTTCCACCAGCTCATCGAGTATCGCGTCCGGGCTCAGGCTGGCATGGCTGAGCTCAAATTGTTGGAGCAACGAACCATCCAGGCCGACCACACCGATCGTCGTACGCAGGAAACCGATATGCACACCTACCGCCACGTGCGTGCGCGGATCGATCGCGAGAGGCACGGCGGGGCGGCCATTTTCGGGACGTTGGCTGGTGGGCAGCTCATACAGGAAGCCCGCTTTAACCAGCCAGCTGGCGACCTTCGTAACGCTTGGCGCGCTCAACTGAGTCAGCCGGGCGATGTCGGTGCGGGGAACCGGAGCGTTGGCGAGGACGGCACGCAAGACAGCTGCTTCGTTGCGCCGTCGCATGTCGGCGTGCTGTTGACCTTCACGCACGAAACTCGCCGCGCCACGGCGCTCAGGTGTTCCGAGCAGCGATCCCCGCATCAACCCTCCAAGGTTCGAGTCAGAAATTAACTCTAGAGAAACACCCTGTCAAGCCCTATGCTCAGCCTACGGCGCCGAAGATTCGCCGTAACTCAGTGAGTTTCGTGGGGTCAGCACCGAAACCACGGGGCCCTTTCCACATTCGGTTGCATGTAGTTTGACCACCTTGACACGGAGTCGAGAGACAAAGGCGATGATCGTGACACCGACAACTAGCAGCGGCAGCGCGACCGTCGACATCGCCGATGTCCGATTTCGCCACTTCCGGGCGCCCACGACCGACGGCGTGGGTATGGCGTTCGGGCCGCTCACCCACCGCAGCCTGGTACTCATCGAAATCGAATCCGCGGCCGGCGTGGTCGGATATGGCGAGAGCTGGGTCAACTACCCATCGTGGGCCGCGACGGAGCGGCTTGCCACGCTTGCTGAAGGCGTCGCGCCACTGTTGCGCGGTCACAACGCCGGGCATCCCGTGGCAATACACGATCGGCTGGTGCAGCGCCTCGGTCCGCTCGGACGGCAATGGGGTGCCCCCGGGCCGATAATGCAGGCGATCAGCGGCGTGGACATCGCCTTGTGGGACCTACGCGCCAGGTCACTCGCCGTGTCCGTCACCGAACTCCTCGGCGGGCGGACGCGGTCGCAGGTACCTGTCTATGCAAGCAGCCTCGGGCCGACCGACGTCGAAGCCACCGCACAGCGATGCGTCGACCTCGGCTTTGGCTGCGTCAAGGTCAAGGTCGGCTTCGGCCAGGAGGTGGATCGCGCGAACCTGCGCACCTGCCGCGAGGTTGTAGGACCCGACGTCACTGTCGTGGCGGATGCCAACCAAGCCTGGACACTTGCGGAGGCACTCGCCGCCTGTGACATGTTGCAGGAGTCCGACGTCTCGTGGATCGAGGAGCCGCTTAAGGGTGATCGACTCGAGGACATCGAAGCGTTCGCCAGTCGATCCGGAATGGGAGTGGCCACCGGCGAGAACATCTACGGACTCGACGGATTCTTGCCCTACCTCAATTCGCCGCACATCGCGGTCTATCAGCCAGATGTGACGAAGACCGGCGGACTAACCGAGACGGCCCGGATCTGCGAAGCAGCTAGTTCACTGGGGCGTTTGGTCATGCCGCATCTGTACGGCGGCGCAGTGGCGTTCGCGGCCACTCTGCAACTGGCCGCGCGCTTCGCGGTGATCGATCGCGTGGAGTACGACGTTCGCTCCAACCCATTGCGCGACCCCATCATGGTCGCGCCACTGTCGCTGATCGACGGAATGCTCACCATCCCGGACGGCCCCGGACTTGGTATTGAGCTCGACCAGAACGCACTCGCCCGCCACGAAGTCGGAGCAGCGCGGGCATCGGATTAGAAGGGAACTAGCCACGTGAACACGCCTAACGTCTCTACCCTGCTCGGTGTCCGCCGCACTGGCGGCGAGGTGCAACCCGTCCGGCCCTGCCCGGTCGACGTGACTAACCCGGCGAGCGGCGAGCTGTATGCGACGGTGATCGGCGGCGGTCGCGACGATGCGATGCTGGCCCTCGACGCAGCGGATGGCGCGTACGACTCCTGGCGACAAGTGCCTGACGTACAACGCGCTGCAGCGCTTCGCCGGATCGCCGATCGGCTGCAGACCGAAGCGGGAGGTGATCTTCCGTCGATCATCACCGCGGAGACGGGCAAGCGGCTGGCCGAGAGCCGAGCCGAGCTGGAGTTCTCTGCAGCGTACTTCCGTTGGTTTGCAGCGATGGCCGACGGCGCACGAAGCCAGCGGTGGCGTGTGCGTCCAGATCTGAATCATCACGTCACCGCAAAGCCCGTCGGGATCGTTGCGGTCATGACGCCATGGAATTTTCCCGTCTCGATTCCCGCACGGAAGGTCGCACCTGCACTCGCGGCCGGGTGTTCTGTCGTGTTCAAGCCGTCAGAGGTGGCACCGGTCAGTGGCTTACGCTTTGCCGAGTTGGTAGAGGCCGAGCTGCCCACAAACGTGCTGACGACCGTCGTGGGTCCGGCCGAGCACATATCTGCGGCGTGGACGGCCGATAAGCGGGTGCGGGCAATTTCGTTCACCGGATCGACGCGGATCGGTCGGATCCTGGCCGGCCAGGCGGCCGGCGATTTCAAACGGATGATTCTCGAACTCGGCGGGAAAGCGTCCTTCATCGTCCTTGCCGACGCAGACGTGACGACCGCCGTGGAGAGCCTGCTCGTCGCGAAGTACCGAAACAACGGCCAATCGTGCATCGCCGCGGACTCGGTATTTGTGGCGGCCGAGCTCTACGACCGCTTCGTCGAACAGTTCCTCAGCGCGGCGAGCTCATTGCAGCTAGGCGACCCGATGCTAGCCACCACCACGCTTGGCCCGATGGCGCTGCCCTCCGATCCGGCCAGAGTGGCCGCGCTAGCCAGCGACGCGGAATCAGCCGGCGCAGAGCTCGCTCGGCCTACAGTCGGGGTACCCGACACCGGCTATTTCGCGCCTCCCGTCATCTGCCTTAGGCCACCCCCTCAGAGTCGGATCGCTCAAGAGGAGATCTTCGGTCCGCTCCTCACCATCTCGGCATTCGTCGATGTAGCCGACGTCATCCGCCGTACGAACATTGGCCGGATGGGCCTAGCCGGATATGTGGTGGGAAGCAACATCGCCGCCGCGCAGCAAATTGCGAGTCAACTCGACATCGGCATAGCCGGCATCAACACCGGTACACCGAACACCCCGCAGGTTCCCTTTGGCGGGACCAAGGACAGCGGCCTCGGATACGAAGGCGGCGCTGCGGGCCTCGATGCATTCCTGCACTACCAGACGGTGGCCGTCCCGAGCGAACTATCCGCCTAACTGCGCCGGCGGTCACGCGGCCCGCTCCGCGCCCTCGACGAGTGGGGACCTTCTGAGGGGGACCGTTATGCCACGGCAGGTCATTACAACCCAGACGCGCCGAGCTCGCCGCTGTACAGCCACGGAGTCAAGGCCAGACCTCGCTGACGTGGGGCCGTCCTCTTACCGTTGGAGCGAGGTGTAGACCATGACGGCGACGTTCAGCTGTTCGCCCGCCGCGGGATCGTCTGACAGTTGCGCAACGACTGACTCGTCTGCTCCCTGATCGCCGGGCCTGCGAACTCACCCCGGCGTGCGCACGAACACCCGTGACCGAATTGCGACCCTTTGTGCAAATAGGCGATCGTGGCGGCCGATCCGCGGAGCGTGATCGCGTTGCGCAGCGCCGAGACCGCGAGGAGGCGGTGCTGCCGTGCTCGGGCAGCTCATAGGCGACCCAGGCCTAACCAAACTCCTGTGCCCCGTCGTGGATCTCCAGTGCGGCGTTGATCAGGTGCGCGTCAGCCCAGTCCCGGTCGGTGACCGGCCCGGCCTTCCACTGATAGAAACCCTGCGTAGGGAAACCGGGCACCCGGCAGATCAGCGTGACGGCGATGCCGTCAGCGGCCAATTCGAGGACCAGCGGGTAGTCATTTTGGAGAGATATCGTTCGCGAACTAGGCCGCCCGGCGCGGGATCCACCTCTTGCTCCAACACCCGGTTGCGTCTTCAGCTCCCGCACCTCGGAGGACTCCGAGCTGATGACGCCAGGGCGCACACCGTCCTTGATATCGGCAGGTTCCGCCAGCGCTCCGGACACGACACGGAGATCCTGAAGTCCTTCGAGATCTGCTGATCGACGGCGTCACCCTTGCGGGCGACCGCGACCACGTCACGACGGAGCTCCGGAGGAAAGGCCTTCGGCATGATGCTGATCCTCCAGCGAGTAGCAACCCTCACAGGCAAGGAGTCAACCGAACCGGGGCAGTCCCAAGCGTCGCGATTTTGTGTAGCACGGTCGGCGGGTCTATCTCTCGACAGAAGATCGGTGTAGGCGCAGTTCGCGTAGCGCCAGTGCGCCGACAGCCAGGACGGCGGCGGTCTTTGTGGGCGTCCATATTGCCTGTCGAGCCGCGGTTCGGGTCGCTTCGCCTGGCCTGTTTTCGGCTGGTGGCGGTAGCTGCGGCGCGGCGTTGCTGTTGTCGTGTGACGGTTGTCTGGAGGGGGGCTGCTCGGCAAGGAGGCGCGGTCCGGGTGGGCTGCGGCGAGCTTGTGCTTCCTCATGGGCACGGCTAAGACCGAATCCTGAGTCCCCCTGAGGCCCGCAGAGTACAGAGGTTATCGCGGCGAAGGCGTTGATCCAGCTGTTCCAACCGGCCTCGTCGTCGGGGCCTGTCGGCGAGGTTGCGGCGGGAGCCTGCGCGGTTTCAGGGCTCCGCGGATCGGGAGGCAGACTGTCGAGCAGGTATTGGCGCATGGCATTGAGGTTCTCCCATAACTGGTCTGCGTAACTGCAGCTCTCCTGCAGCGCTGTGGCGAGCAGTTCGGTTTCGGGCTGGTCGTCTTCGGTGAGATGGGTTCCGCGATGACGTAACGGCCGGTCGGGGTCTAGCGTTTGTGGTTTGGGGATCTGGTGCATGGTGGCGATCCTTCCTCGAGTTTGGTCGTCGTGGCGCTCGTTTTAGCTCGCGGCGGTTGACTGCAGGTGTGACGACGGGTGGGGTGCCGGCGACGACGTTTCACTCATCGTCGCTTGTTCCGGCCTCCGCGAGCCCTGCTCGAATCGCCTCACCACGCCCCCGATCGGCGCGCACGATTGTCAGCGCGCCGCGCTCTTCGTAGAGGACGTAGTCCAGCGCCTCCAGCTCATCCTCGCCCGCCTGTCGTAGTAAGCGGTGAACCTCGCGTTCTGTCAGCCCGGCCGCCTGCAGCCCTGCGGCCTGTAGGCGGCCAGTCCTGAGCAGTACCAGGGGGCGTCGGTCAAGCAGGCCACTGAGCCAGCCCCGACGATGCATCGCGGCCACGCCACGGTGCAGCACCAAGAGGGTGGTGAGCGCGACCGCGCCGGTGAGGAATGCGGTGGACGACGATGTGGCCGAGCGCCCGATAATCGCACCAACCGCGACGGTCACCACGAGGTCGAACGGGTTCAGTTCCGCGAGTAGGCGACGCTGCGACAATCGCAAGCCCGTGACGGCGGCGAGGAACAACAGCGCCGCTTTGAGCGCGGTCCAGGCAAGCGCGGTCCACGGGCCGATCAGCTGAGACATCTAAGACAGCTTGTGCGCGGCGTTTGATCCAACCGCAGGAGGCAGACGACCCGGAGCCCACTCGCCGAGCGCGGCTCCGATCGACGGGCACCGGTCCGCCGTGCCAGCGTCGCCGGCCCCGGCCAGAGCAGCAACGCCGCCATGCGGCCCGACCCAGTTCTATCGGCCGCGGCCCGCTCATCATTCACTGGGCGGATGCATCCGCCCAGTGAATGATTATCGACCGAATCTGGGGGTCGGCGTCGTAGCCCATTTGCGGAGGGTCGAGGATCAGGCCGGGGGCCGACCGGGCGTCGTCCAGATCGTTCTCCCCCATAAGGATCTGGACCTGAAACGGGTCACGCGGATGACCGGCACCAACAATGTTCACCGTCGCCATCATCAACTCCTCATCATTTTGTGTAGTGGCCGGCGTGTGCAAGGCCTGCCGTTGAATCGGCGTGGCGGCCGACGAAAGCATTGGGAGCCGCAGTGCGCCAACCCGCGGCGACGCTCGCCGAAGGTCGAGTCTGTCGAGGGGACCGTCCGGACAAGACCCGGCTGGGCCCATCGGGGCGTCCCGACGATCACCGGGCTGCCGAGCAGCTGGGCGAACGATCCGGCGTGCAGGTCGGTCTTGATGTAGAGCAACGCGCCGGAGATGATACCGGTGTCGTGGTCGAACAGCAGGCGGGCGGCTAGCGGACGCCGCTGTGCGTTGACACTCGGCGCGGACTGGACGTGGCAAGCCTGGACCTGCAGCGCGTCTGCCATCTCACCTTGACTTTGGTCCGGCGCCCGCTGCACGGGGCATGTGTGCACATCCAAGATCCACAAGGCGGAGTCGCCATGGCGATGCCAGTTGATATTCCAACAGGAGCCCACCCCCACGACTGGACTGCCACGATGGCCGGTCAGGTTGTCACCTGCACCTACGAGGACCGCGTCGCGTGGGGTCATCACCATCGCCGGGCGTGAGCTGGAGGTCGATGCTTCGGTCGCGGATGACGCCTCCATCTCACCGCGAACTTGCGCACGTGACAGTCGCATCATCGTCCCCGGATCCGCCGTGCTGGACGTTCCACAGCTCAGTCTCCTTTGTGCGGCAGGAACTCCTGAGCTTTCGTCTTGACGCCTTCCTTGACGATGCCCCACGCGTCCTCATCGCCCTTGAGCATCGCCGTGGCGGCGGACTTCATCTGCGCGAAGGTCGCGTGCGGCGGAATGGGCGGCACGTTCGGGTCGGTGTGAACGTCGATCAGCGTGGGCCGATCCGCCGCCAAGGCTCGGTCCCAGGCCGGTCCGATATCCTCGGGGTCGGTCACCGTGATGCCCTGCAGGCCCAGGCTGGCCGCGAACGCGGCGAAGTCGACATCGGGCAGCGTCTGGGACTCAGCGAACTTCGGCGAGCCCGCCATCGCCCGCAGCTCCCAGGTGACCTGATTGAGGTCATTGTTGTGCAGCACCGCGATGATCAGCCGGGGGTCGCTCCACTGCTGCCAGTAGTGCTTGATGGTGATCAGCTCGGCCATGCCGTTCATCTGCATCGCGCCGTCGCCGGCGAACACGATCGCGGGCCGGCCCGGGCAGCCGAACTTTGCGCCGATTCCGTAGGGGACGCCGGGGCCCATGGTCGCGAGGTTCCCGGACAGCGAACCGCGCATGTCACCGCGGAACTTCAGCTGCCGGGCGTACCAGTTGGCGGAGGAGCCGGAGTCGGCGGTGATGATGGCGTTGTCGGGCAACCGGGAGGACAGCTCGGAGAAAAGCCGTTGCGGGTTGACCGGTTCGGCCGACACGCTGGCTTCTGCGGCCATCACTTCCCACCACCGGGCCACGTTGGATTCGATCTTCTCCCGCCAGGAGCGGTCGTCCTTGCGGGTCAGGTGCGGGATGAGGGCGCGCAGGGTGGCGGCGGCGTCGCCGACGAGGTTGACCTCGTAGGGGTAGCGCATTCCGATGTACTTGGCGTCGATGTCGATCTGCACGGCTCGGGCTTGGTCGAACTCGGGCAGGAATTGGGTGTAGGGGAAGCTGGAGCCGACGGTGAGCAGCGTGTCGCAGTCCATCATCATTTCGTAACTGGGGCGGGTGCCCAGCAGCCCGATCGATCCGGTGACGTAGGGCAGCTCGTCGGAGAGCACGTCCTTGCCCAGAAGCGGTTTCGCGATGCCGGCGCCGAGCAGCTCGGCGACCTGTTGAAGTTCGGCGCGGGCGCCGCGGGCGCCGGAGCCGGCCAGGATCGCGACCTTGCTGCCGGCGTTGAGCAGCTCGGCGGCGCGGGCGACGGCCTTGTCGTCGGCCACCGTGGACGGCCACTCGACGCCGGTGCTGGAGGGCACCATCTTGAACTCGTGTGTGGGGGGCGAGTAGTCGAGCTCCTGCACGTCGGCGGGGATGATGATCGCTGTGGGGGCCCGCTCGGCCAGGGCGATACGGATCGCGCGGTCCAGCACGTTGGGCAGCTGTTCGGGGACGGTGACCATCTGCAAGTACTCGCTGGCGACATCCTTGAACAGGCTCAGCAGGTCGATTTCCTGCTGGTAGGACCCGCCCATCGCCGACCGGTTGGTCTGCCCGACGATGGCCACCACCGGGACGTGATCGAGTTTGGCGTCGTAGAGGCCGTTGAGCAGATGCACAGCGCCAGGCCCGGAGGTCGCCATGCACACGCCGATCCGTCCGGAGAACTTCGCGTACCCGACGGCCTCGAACGCGCTCATTTCCTCGTGGCGGGACTGGATGAACTGGGGGTGGTTGTCCGCGCGGCCCCAGGCGGCGAGGATCCCGTTGATGCCGTCACCCGGGAACGCGAAGACCTTCTCGACCCCCCACTCGCGCAACCGCTCGAGCACGTAGTCGGCGACGTTCTGCGATGCCATCAGTCTCTCCCAATCCGTGCGAGTTTGGTGTACGCGGATGCGGCACAACCTGCCTCGCAGCACGTCCACCATGACCAGGCTTCGCGGCGACCTCCGCACTCACTTGGTCGGCGGGTGCGCTCAGCTTTGGCTGGCGCGAAGCATCTCGGTGTCCCACGCCTGGCCGAGTTCCCATTCCTTATCGGCGCACTGGCGGTAGGTCGCCACCGCCTCTGGGGTGGCGGCCAGGTCCGGCCGGATCGACTTCAGTCGCGCCTTCGTCGCTGCCACGTACTCCGTTGTCAGTTGCGCAAACTCTTCGGGGGTCATTCGGTCCTCTCTTCTTCACGCGCAGCGGCCCGGCGCAGACTCGCCTCGATCCCAGCCGCCGGACAACGCATCCCGGCGCCTCGAGTGCCGAACAGCGATCGTTGTCGTTCGACAAACGTACACCCGGGCGTTCACAAGTCGCAACGGGCCGCCCTCGATGGCAAAGCCCGTCGGCCGGTGCCATGCTGCCGGCCCGTGCCGGGCGAGCCGCACCATTGTGCAGACCGCGTTGGTCACTCCGACACGACCGCCCGCAGGCTTGACCAACAGCGCGTGGCGTGCCGTCTCCTCGCGGGAGGCCCCCGTCGATCCCGATCATCGGCGTAATCGGACGGACTGTGGTGGAGCCGGGCGGGGTGGATCACGGCCGCGTCTCGGTAGCCAGGGCTTTGGCCACATCACTCGGGTAAGTGCGGCGGGCGGCGAATGCCAGCAAGGCGGCAGCTACTAGCAGCGGGATCAGCATGATCAGGAAGGTTCGGTCGAGACCGAGCGCGCCGGGCGGCTGAGCCGAGTCCGGGTTTCCAATCCCTGCGCCTCTGGCGCCGCCGAGTTGGGTCGAGGTCCACCCGAACACCAGCGGAGCGCCGGATTGGAGAGTCGTTCGGAGCACGGTGCGCACGCTCTCGGCCCGGCCCCACAACCGCGACGGCATGACGTCCAAACGGGCGGCGTCCAGCGCGGGGTTGGCGCCGCCGACGCCTATGACGGCCACGAACAGTATCGGCACAGCGACCAGCAGGGAGGAGACCAGCAGAGCGGGTAGGAACATGGCTACGGCCAGCAGATAGCAGGCGGCGGCCACGGCTGGTCGCGCGCTCACGTGGTGTCGTGAGATGAGCCAGTCGCTGAGCCGCCCGGCGAGCAAGATCCCGGCCACGGCGCCTACGCCGACAACAAGGAGGAGAGCGCTAGCTTCGCCCTGATTGAGGCCGAAGCGGGCCTTCGCGAACATCACCGCGAACGTTTGCAGGCCTCCGTAGAAGAAGTAGCCCAACGACGACGCCGCAATCAGCACGACGTTCGTACGGACCGACAACACCGAGCGGACCGCCCACCACAGAGTCTCACTCTGCGCAGACCGCGCAGTGAATCGGCCGGCTCCGGGCGCGACCCCGGCCCGCTGGACCTCACCGACCAGAGCAGGCGCCGATTCCCTGGCCTGCTCATTCGAGCGCTCCGACGACCGCATTCTGGCGGGGGTGGGGAGCCGGCTCGCTCCGCCGCGTTGAGGCTCGCTGAGCAGGCGCTGCAGAGCGTAGGCCAGGGCGAGACCAAAGATCGCGAGCAGCGCGAATGACGCCCGCCAGGTCCACAGGGCGGCCAGGTCACCGCTGACCAGCAGCCCAAAGCCAGCCCCGAGCAGTTCACCGGTCAAGATGAATCCATAGATCCGCCCGCGTTCGGCGGGCGCGAACAGGTCGCCGATCAGGGAAGCCACAATAGGGCCGCCAGCGGCGATCACTGATCCCAGCGCCAGGCGTGAGAGCAGCAGCGCCTCGAAGGACTGGGCGGCGCTACTGGCCAGCATGGCGGCGCTCCAGACCACGATGCTGGCCACGAGGAGCAGCACCCGGTTGGTTCGGTCGGCCAGCCATCCGAAGGGCAGCGTCGTGAGCACCCCCACCGCACCCGAGGCGGTGACCAGCAGCCCAATGTCCGTGTTGTCGATAGCCAATGAACTGCGGAGTTGCCCGGCCATCGCCCCGACCGTGGCCTGATCGGCGCTGGTCAAGGCCAGGACGGCCGCCAACAACACGACCACTCGCAGACGAGCCGCGCCGCCGACCGCGTCCTGCAGACGGCGCCACAGGACGGCCGGCACGGCACTGGCGCGTCCGCCCCATCTTCGTCTCCTCGGGCGATGGGGATACCCGGCGGTCACCGGTAGAGCCGCCTCATCAGCTCGGCGCTGACCTGACGCGTTGCCCAGCCCAGCCGGCCCGCGCGCAGCAGCGCGGCCCGTGCGGCGTTGGACCCCGGACCGCCGTGGACCCCGCCGCCGGGATGCGCCGAGGATCCGGCCAGAAAGAGTCGATCGACCGGTGTCGCGGCGCCACCCAGTCCAACGGCCGGGCGGAAGATGAGCTGTTGATGCAGATGGGAGGTGCCGCCGTTGATCGCGCCATGGACCAGGTTCGGGTTCTGCTGCTCCAGCCTCGCCGGCGATTGCACGACCCGATCCAGGATGCTGTCGATGAAGCCGGGCGCCTGCCGTTCCACGGTGCGTTCGATCAGTTCGGCGTGCCGGTCGATGTCGCTGGACGACAGGTGACGCCCAATGGGTAGATGGGTGTAGCCCCACGCTGATTCCGTGCCGGCCGGTGAGCGGCTGGCATCGGCCGTGGTCATCTGGCCCAATACGATGAAAGGGCGCTCGGGAACCTCTCCCCGGGTCAGCGACGCGGAGTAGGACGTCAAACCGTCCATGTCCGCGCCGAGTTGAACGGTCCCCGCCCGGCGGGCGTCCCCAGCCGTCCAGCCGATCGGTGCGCGTAACGCCCAATCGATCTTCAGCGTCGGGGTGTCCCACTGGAAGTTGTGCAAATCGTCGACGAAGCGTGCCGGCAGCCGCTCGTGCCCCACCAGCCCACCGAACAGCGCCGGCGCGTTCACGTCGGCGAGCACGGCGCGGCGAGCACGGACCGTCTCCCCTGACTCCAGCGCCACCCCGACCGCGCTGCCCCGCTCGATGAGGACCCGGGCCACTTCGGCCTCGGTCCTGATCTGCCCGCCTTTGGCGGTCAGCCGCCGCACCAGCGCCGCACTGAGTTGGCCCGCTCCCCCGCGGGGCACCGGCCAGCCGACGCTCTGACCGAGCATGGTCAGCAGCCAGCCGAACGCCCCGCTGCCACTGCTGTCTGTTGGCACGTCGGCGTGCATCGCGCTGCCCGCGATCAGCATCGCCGCCCCAGCGCCGTCGAACCGTTCGGTGCCGAGGCGGCGCGCTGGCAGCAGCGCCGTCCGCGCGAGCCTTGCAGCATCGCCCAGCCCGAGCGTTCTGGCCAGGTGCGCCGCCGGCCGGATCGGCGGGAACGGGCGAAACAGCGCTCGCACGACGTCCTCGCCGATCCGGTCCCACTGCTCGGCCAATCTCATCCACGCCGCGCCGTCCCCGGACGCGAACTGGCTCACCGAGTGCGCGGTGACCTCGCGATCCCGCGACAGGACCGCGCACCGGTCATCCGCAAACACGTGGGCTAACACTGCCGGCGGATGCGACCATCGCAGCCCGTAGGCGTCCAAGTCGAGGTCGGCGAGCACGGGCGAGGCCGCGGCCAGGGGGTAAAATGCGCTGAACAGATCCACTGTGAACCCCGGCGTGATCGGCTGCGCCGAACGCACCGCGCCACCTACGTGTCCGGTCGCTTCGCAGACCAGCACGTCCCACCCGGCATCGGCCAGCACGTTCGCCGCGACCAACCCGTTGTGGCCGGCGCCGATGACGACGGCATCCGGGCCCCTCATGAACACCACCTCATGACCTTGTCGGTCGCCTGCGGGACGCCGACCCGCAGGCGGCCTGCGCGGGAGGAGCTGGGCCGCCCGGCGAGCGCCAGCTGCGTGTCGCTCACTGTGGCGGTGAGCAGGGCCGTTACTTGCGCCACCGGTTGCGTCGCCGGTGGCGGTCAAGCAGCAGCATCGACACCATCAGCGCTGCGATCACCCAGAGGGTGAGGCGGTACTCGAACTGGTAATTGGTCGCCGTGGTCATCAGCACCACAATTGCGGCCACGACCCAGCCGGCAATGCGGGCATCTCGGCCCCATTCCGCATGCCAACCCCATTGAGCCGGCGACTCGTCCGGATGATCTCGGGCGTAATCCTCCGGTTCGCCGGTGCCCGGTGCTTCACTGCCCGGTTTCAGTGCCATCAGAGCTCACCTCGCTGGACCCGTCGATGGGCTTGCGTCGCGAGGGGCTAGTGCCAAGACCGTCGCGAGGACTGCCGCTCATCAGGAAGGATGTCGAGTTGGACGTGGCGCTGCGATCGATGACTGGGTCCGGAGCGACCGCCGCCCCGAAATCAGAGGAACTCGACTCGGCGGACGTGCAACGCAGCCAGCCCGCCTCCCGCGAACACGGCTCGAGGGCCTGCAGCGCGGCAGGACCATGGTGGGCCCACACGTAGTGGTAAGAGGCCGTCGTGGCGAGGTTCGGAGGCGGCGGCGAGTGCGCGGGGAACTGCGTCACCTCGATCGGCTCGCTCGTTGGGAGCCGAGGAGCCGGCGTCATGATTTTTCTCCCGCCCGGAGCGCCGCGCGAACATTCGCCGCCGCTCGTGATGGTCGGTCATTATGAGTTCGGTGATGTCCATGCGCTTCCTGACCCTTCGATGTGGCTGCCGGGACCGCGCCGCTCCGGGTCTGATTGTCGCTGCGCGGGCATATGCACCCGCGGAAGCGGGGTGACCCGGACGACACTTGCCCGCCGATGACAGTTGCCGTATGACAACAGTATCGGGGCTCGGGCCAAAAGCGCAATGACTGGCCTAACGGGTAGCTCGTTGGGCCCCGCAGCGGAACTCGTGGGCACGTACTCCAAGCACCGCCTGGTCTGCGGCGCACCCGGTCTCCGGCCAGTGGCTGTCGGCTTGCCGAGCGACAGCGATCGACGCCGGGCTAGGTGTCGCGACGGCGGGTGTGTCGCGCGGTGGACGCTGATGTCACGATGGCGAGCCGCGGCCGCGAGCCGTCCGGGCGCTCGGCCGGGACATCGGCTGAGTCCGACGGGTCGGGTGAGGCCACGGTCGCCTCACCGGGGCCTGCCCAGTCCAGGCAGAGGACCGCGGCGTCGTCGTCGAGTTCTGCCAGGTCGCGGTGGTCGAAGAGGTCATCGATGATGGCGCGGACCACGGCTCCGACCGAGTGGTGGCGGGTGGCTGCCAGCAGCTGCGGTAGTCGTCCGTTGGCGAACTGTTCGTGGGTGGGCGAGCGGGCGGCGTGGACGCCGTCGGAGACCAACAGCATCCGGTCCCCGGTCGCCAAGCTGAAGGAGTCTTCGGTGTAGTCGGTGCCCTCGAACATTCCCAGTGGGTCCTGCTCCCTCAACCGGGGCTGGTGGACATGGTGGTCGCGCAGGATGAACAGGCGGGGTGAGCCGGCGCGAACGGCGCTGGCGTGTCCGGTGTTCAAGTCGATCCGTACGAGCAGCGTGCTGAGGTACTCCCGGCCCTGGTGGTAGGCGTAGATCGCCTGATCGGCCAGGCAGACTTGGTCGGCTGGTCCGAGCCTGGCCCGGCGGGCGTTGCGCAGCGCGGTGACGGCCAGCGTGGTCAGCAGAGACGCCCCCTGCACCGCACGGGCAGCATCAGTGACGCTGAGCATGAGCTGATCCCCGTCCTGGGACCAGTCGAAGTTGTCGGCGCGGACGTGGTACGCCGGTTCGAGGTGCCCTGCGAGCTGGTACTCCGGGGCCTGGCAGCCTCGCCCGGGCAGCAGCTGCCATTGCAGTTCGGCGGCGAGGCTGAGCCGTTGCGAGCGGGCGGCCCGTTGCACCGCGTCGGTGTGGCGTGAGGCCGCCTGCACCGCGTGGGCGATGACGACGGCGAGCCCGTTCAGCTCCCGAAGCCCGCTCGCCCCGGGGTCGGTCGGGAGGGCGAGCTGCAGAACGCCGATCCGGTCGCCGCGGATGCTGACCGGCAGGTACACGAGAACGCCCTGCCCCGGCGCGGGCCTGGTGACCGGCTGCTGGGTCTCGAACGCCTGCCCGGGCGGGGTGTCACGCAGCACCTGCCGGTCCTCGGGGTCCTCGATGGGTCGTAGTGCCGTCAGTTGGTAGTTCGCGAGCAGCAGCCGGACCTCGCTGACGTCCAGGTGCTCGGCCAGCAGCGGGCGCAACACGGCGATGGTCGCGTCGGGACGGGCCTGGTCAAGGGCCTCACGCACCAGTTGATGCAGGGCCGCGTCACGCATCAGGCGCCAGACCGGATCCTCGCCGGGGCGGCGACCAGCGGACGGAGGCGCTTACACAGCTGAATCTCGTGTCACACTGACCACGCGGCTCGGATCCCTCCGGGCCGGGCCGGCACGGGCATGATCGTGGTGACATGGAGTGAGTATGGCCTCGGGAAAACAGCGAATCGCCGCGGGCAGGTCAGCCGCGGTCGAGCTGACCAAACAGGCGCAGGCGTTGGTGCTGTTGTGGGACTGCGCCGAGGACTCCGCCGTTCCCCGCATCCCACCCTCGCAGCTACGGGTGCTCGCCGTGCTGGGTTGGCACGGCCCGATGAACCTCAACGGGCTCTCCCTCCAACTGGACGCCATCCCCTCATCGGCGAGCCGGCTGTGCGACCGTCTTGAAGCGGCCGGCCTGCTCGAGCGGCAAGTCAGCGCCGGCAGCCGCCGCGAAGTCACACTGAGCCTCAGCGCCCAGGGGCGCCGTCGATTGGACGCCTTCGCCGCGGCACGCAGCGCGGACTTCGCCGCGGTATTGGACCGGATGAGCCCCCAGGCGCGGACCGCGCTACTGGAAGGATTGAAGCAGTTCAGCGCCGCCGCCGCGCAGGTACACTCCCCCGCGGTTCGACCGGCCTGACTCGGTCGGACTGACCCTGACGGCACCGCGGTCCACGGCCGAGAGCTGCGCGGTTGATGACCGAGCCACCCTGCGCATCTTCACTGCCCGTCCCCACCGGCCTACTGTTGTCGCATGACAATACTGTTGGGTCATCGGTCCGCCGCCCACCGTCGGTCGTGGATGGCAGTTGCCCTGCAACGCAGGTCGATGCTGCGGCCCACCGGCGTCCGAAGCCGAGCGCTCGCTTCGCGGCAGGTCCCGGTGCGGGCATGCTGAGCGGCGACCCGGTCGTGGACTCGGTCGCCGTCCGGGTCTATCGCATCCCGACCGACCAGGCCGAGGCCGATGGCACCCTGGCCTGGTCGGACACCACGATGGTGATAGTCGAAGTCGGCGGCGGTGGGATGAGCGGGCTCGGCTACACCTACGCCGCGGCGGCGTGCAAGCCGCTCATCGAGGACGTCCTCGCCCCGTGCGTCACAGGCAGGTCCGTGCTCGACACCAGCGCCGCATGGGGGGCGATGGTCCGCGCGATCCGCAACCTGGGGCGCCCGGGCCTGGTCTCGTGCGCGATCAGCGCGGTGGACACCGCCCTGTGGGATCTCAAAGGCAAGCTGCTCGGCGTGCCGGTGTGCCGCTTGCTCGGCGCGGCGCACAGCGAGGTTCCCATCTATGGCAGCGGCGGGTTCACCACCTACGACGAGGCCACCGCGCGGGCGCAACTGCAGCAATGGGTGGGAAAGTGGCAGATCCCGCGGGTGAAGATCAAGATCGGCGAGTCGTGGGGCGGCGACGTCGAACGGGACCTGGCCCGGGTCGCGTTCGCCCGACAGGTGGTCGGTCCGGACGTGGAACTCTACGTCGATGCCAACGGCGGCTACACCCGCAAACAGGCCATCCGGGTCTCGCACGATCTGGCCGAGCACGCGGTGTCCTGGTTCGAAGAGCCGGTGTCCTCCGACGACCTGGCCGGGTTGAAAGAAGTTCGCGACCGAAGTCCTGCTGACGTCGCGGCGGGCGAGTACGGCTATGACCTGGTGTATTTCGCGCGGATGGTCACCGCCCAGGCCGTGGACTGCCTGCAAGTCGACGTCACCCGCTGCGGCGGCATCACCGAGTGGGTGCGCGCCGCCGCGGTCGCGGCAGCGGCCGGGATTGAAGTGTCGGGTCACTGTGCCCCCAACCTGCACGCTCAGGTCGCGGCGGCCGTGCCGAACCTTCGTCACCTGGAGTATTTCCACGACCACGTCCGAATCGAGGGCTTGTTCTTCGATGGTGCCCTGTCGCCGACCGACGGTGTGCTGCGGCCCGACCTGACCCGCCCCGGGCTGGGCTTGGACCTCAAACGATCGGACGCCGCAGCATTTCTGGTCGCGTAAACGGGCCGGCCGACCGTCGGGTTTCGGCCCTCCCGCCACCCTCACCGCGCCGACCCTTCACCGGGACACCCAACCTCGAAGATCGAGTGGGCCTTGTCGCGGCCGATGCCGTGGACGGCATGGGAGATCTTCGGTCAGATGAGCCTCGCCGGTCCGAGCCGTTCACGGTTCGGCGACCGAGTCTGCGTGAGCCAGCCACCGGCCTCGGTCAGTCCGTCGGCGACGCCACGATGTGCTGCAAACCCCAGGCCGCGGTCGCGGTCTGTCCTGGCTGCAGCCGCAGCAGGCCCGCGCCGGTGCGGTAGGCGTTGGGCGCGCACGTCATCGGTTCCACGCCGAGACCGGAGCGCCGGTGCGGCGCTGGTTGGGTATGGGCGGTGTAGATCTCGAGGAAGGGGTAGTTCTCATCGGCCCACAGTGAGGTGCGGTCCCCCTCGGGTCCGGACAGATGCACCCACGCGCAGCCTTGGTGGTCTCTGGCGAAGCCAGTGAAGGTGTTGTCGATCTCGATGTCGCCGATGACCCGACCGGTCCGGAAGTCGAACGTTGACCCTGGGACGGGGGTGCGGCCGGTCGGGATTCCCCGGTCATCGGTGGGCATGAACTGGGCGGCGTCGAATTGGAGGGCGGCAGGGTTGATGAGTGCGGTGCCCGCCCGCAGGTAGGGGTGCTGCCCGGCCCCGTAGGGGCAGCTTTGCTGACCGATGTTCGTGGCGCGGGTGTGCACGCTGAGCCCGGTATCGCTGAGCTGATAGCTGATTGCGACCCCGAGCGCGAACGGGTATCCGTTCATCGGATGCAGCCGGGTGCTCATCACGACACGATCCGGCAGGTGGGCGTCACAGGTCCAGTTGCGCCAGCGCAGCAGGCCGTGGATGGCGTTGTGCTTCTCAGGTTCGGTGAGGGCCAGTTGGTGCTCGTGGCCGTTGAACCGGTAGGCGCCGTCGGCGATCCGATTCGGCCACGGAATGAGGGGGTGGCCGCGGGCTCCGGTGCAGCGCTGGTCGGCGGCGTATCCGTCGAGCACGGCGTGACCGGCGACGGTGTAGCTGCGCAGCCCGGCGCCGACTTCAACGATGGTGGCCTGCTGCTGGCCGTGGCTGATCTCGAACTGGGTCCCGGAGGCCGGGGTGTCCGGGTCGGAGTGAGCAGCAGGCGGCACGGGTGGGGTCATGGGTTTCCTTCCGCCCAGGACGAGGGCGCGATCACGCGCGCTGGGCGGCCTTGGCCCGCCCGGCGCGGGCGGCGGGGTCCTCGTCATCGCCTGCCCGCTGGCCATTCGCTGCGCCAAGCGTGAGGCCAGCGCCATGATCGTCAGCGCGGGGTTGGCCGAGCCCTGGGTGGGGCAGACCGAGCCGTCGGCGAGGAACAGGTTCGGCACCGCCCAGGCTCGCTGGTTGGCGTCGATGACGCTGACGTCGGGGCTGGCGCCCATGCGGGCCCCTCCGACGAGGTGGGCGTAGCGGTGAATGGTGAGCACGTCCTGGCTTCCGGCGGCGTGCAGGATGTTGGTAATGATCTGGGTGGAGTAGTCGATGTTGGCTCTGTCGTTGTCGCACAGCGAGTAGTCCATGCGAGCGATCGGGATGCCGTAGGGGTCGGCCTCGTCGGCGGCGATGGTGATCCGGTTGTCGGGTCGGGGTAGTAGTTCGTTGAGCACGCCGATGGTGGCCCAGTGGTTGTAGTCGCGCATGTACTCTCGCAGCGCCCGACCCCAGTGCCCGTCGGCCAGCACGTGTTCGGCCCATCCGATCGGGAGCGGGGAGACGGTCTGGATGGAGAAGCCGCGTTTGAAGTCGCGCGCAGGGTCGGTTTCGTAGAACTGTTCGGAGGACACCTCGGGCGGGGGGGCTTTGTACATGCGCAGCTCGTCGGGGAACCGCCCAGCGGTTTGGCTGGCGCCCTGGACCATCACGTAACGCCCGACCTGATCCTCGTTGTTGCATAGCCCGTGCGGGAAGCTGGTGCTGGTGGAGTTCAGCAGTAGACGAGGGGTTTCGATGGAGTAGCCGGCTATCGCGACGAACCGGGCGCGCTGCAGGAACTCCGCGCCACCGACCTCGTCGTGATACACCACGCCGACCGCGTGCCCGCTGGCTTCGTCGAGTTCGATGCGGGCGGCCATGCAGTTCGCCCGGATCTCCACCGCGTGGGCCAACGCGTCAGGCAGGTGCGTAACGTACGGGCTGGCTTTGGCGTTGACCTTGCAGCCCTGCAGGCAGTACCCGCGGTAGATGCAGTGCGGGCGGTTGCCGAAGGTGCCGTTGACGATCCCGACCGGCCCGACCCGCATCTCGATGCCAAGACGACGCGCGCCCTCCCACAGCCGGGCCGCCGCGCCGGAGACCGGGTGTGGGGAGAATGGGTAGCGGTGCGGATAGCCCCACGGCCAATTCTGTCCGGCGACAGGGAGCTCGGCCTCGACCCGCTCGTAATGCGGGCGCAGATCCTCATAGCGGATCGGCCAGTCCGCGCCGACGCCGTCGTCGGTGAGCGTGGAGAAGTCCGACGGGTGGAAACGCGGCGTGTAGCCGGCGTAATGCACCATCGAGCCGCCGACGCCACGGCCGGAGTTGTTCTTACCCAGCTCGATCGGGTCGGCGCCGCCGATGATCCGCTTCTGCGTCCAGTACAGGTCGTGGGAGCCGGCCTCGTCGGACACCCAGTCCTCGTCGGGGTGCCAGAACGGGCCGGCCTCCAGGATCACGATCTTCCACCCGTGCCGGGCCAACCGTTGGGCCAGCACCGAGCCGCCGGCGCCGGCGCCGACGATGACCAGGTCGACCTCCTCTCCTGGCGGGTAGCGGCGCATGGTGTCCTCGCCGGGCAGGTCGCGTGAGTGCACGTCGAGCAGGAACCGGGAGTCGTTGTCGACCGGCCCGACCGCGCCCTTGAGCAGGCCGCGCAGCAGGTCACCCATCGGCGCCCAACCCGTTCTGGACGGCCTCGGCCGGGTCTTCGCTGGTGGCGCCGTGCCGCTCGAACGGCTCGGTGGTGCTGGTCGGGCCCAGGCGCATGAACCCGCGAGGGTAGGCGGGGCCGCCGAAGCCGATCTCGTTCCACGCCCACGGGTGAGAGTAGAAACCGGTCAGCACCGAGCGCAGGCACACACTCCACGCGTGGGCCACGTCCACCTGCTCCCAGGGGCCGCCGGCGAGGCGGGCGTGGGCGAAGTCGTCGATGATCGCTTCCCGGGTCGCCGCGTCGCCAGCGGCAAAGCCGGCTGCGCTGTGCGCTATGGCGGTGTGGTCCAGGCCGGCCAGCGTGATCCGCCACGTGTCGCGGTCATCGGGCATGTCGGCGTACTGATACCCGTCCAACCGTCCGGCCGCGAGCTTATCGTCGACGAACTCCGCGACTGGGACTCGTGGCTCGCCGTCCTGGGCCATTACCGTGTCGCAGAAGGCCCGCAGGGTGGGGTCCTCCTCGGCGGTGAAGAAGCGCAGCGGTCCGAGCGCGTCCAGCCGGGCCAGCACGACCTTCTTGGTCGCGTGGTCCCACGTGTCGGCCGCGGACATCACGTCGTAGTCGGGGTAGCGGCCGATCATCTGCGGGCTGACCCCGGCCTGCTGGCGGGGCAGCCACGACGGGTGCGGCGGCTGCCGGTCCCGGCGGCGGTTAGGTAGGTGATCCGGGTCGCGGAAGTCGGGCATCCCCGCTACTTCTCTCGTCGCAGCACGGCGGCGAGCAGGCCCATCCCGCCGACCATGGCCATCAGCCCGGGCGCGGAGATCGGCGGGCCCATCGGCAGGTTGTAGGAGGCCAGAGCCCAGCCGCCGGGCTTGCGGGCGACACCGCGGGCGTGGAAGTACTCCCCCGCCAGGCCGTTCAGGGCGAAGATCGCCGACGCGACCGGCAACGCGGTTTTGGCCCAACGTTTGCTGAACACCCCGCCGATGCCGGCGATGACCAGCGGCGGCGTGACCAGGATCGGACTCCACATCACCTTGTTGCCAAAGCTGGCCTTGTAATGCTCCAGGTACACCTCGGCTCCGGTCACCAGCGCCGACACCGCCGTCAGACCCGCCAACGACCGTTCGAAGCGGCCGTGCTCGACATTCCCCAACATCCGGTCAAGGAGATGCTCGGCCACCTGGGCGTCGCTCTCGACGGTCATCAGCGGCCCGGCCAGCACGTCAGGGTCGTCCCGACCGCACACGAGTCCACGCACTGCACAGCTATTGCATGCATGCCGTCTCCCTAGATCTGTTCGGCCGGCGCGCCGCCATCGCGACCGATGGGTGCGGGGCGGGCGGGCCTCGGCGCGCGACTCTTGCCAATCCCGAAATTTGCCGTATGACAATGATAGTGGCCGAACATCAGCCGAGACGCAAGTGCCCGCCGGTGGCCGGGATCTGGCCTCGCCTGGTCAGGCGGGTTGCTGCAAAGGAGGACTCGCACATCACCATCAATCTCAGCGAGGTGACTACATCGATCGCCACTCCTCCGCTTCCTGCTCACCTGCCTCTGGACCGTCTAGCGGCCGATGGCCAGCGGCACGGCCAGCGGTCTCGGCGCTGTCGCCAGGCCGAGATGTACCTGCTCGACGAGCCGCGGAGCCTTGGGATGGTGGCGGCTCGCGAAGTCATCTGCTGATGGAGGCCCACACACCTCTGCCAGCGCGACAGGGTCTTCCATCGTTCCGGAAACGTCCTGGTCGACCTGGCGCATCGGCCTGTGATGGCAGTCGCTCGGCTGGGTGGCTCACCCTTCCGGTGATCGGCCCGGTCGGCTGGAGTCGGTCGTCGGACTCGCGGACGGCGAGGCTGTTCGTGAGTACGGTTCGCTCCTGGAGGCGACGAGGTGCATGCGAGCCCCTCTGGATCTACTCCAGGACATCGTTCCTACGCCGGTGGCTCGACGGGGGCCAAACGCGGCGCGGCAGTGTCGGTGTCGGTGCTCCCGCTGGCGATCCGGAGTAGAGCAGTGATGCTGCGGTGGGTCAGTTCGACCAGCAGTGCGCCGGTGGCTCCGAGGACGCCGGCGATCGCCAATCGCAGCGGTGTGACGTCGAGCAGGAACACTCCGTGCCCGAGCGGAGGCACCGCGACGATCACCGCGACCGCGGCCGCCATGGTCGCCACCAGGCCGATCTTCCACCCGGTGAGGGGACGAGCGAGCACGAGCAACGTCCACAGCGAGACGATCAGCACGGTCAACGTGGTCGTGGTGCGGGCCTCGGCCACTCCGGCGGTGGAGTCGAAGACCTTGGTCGCCTCATACCCGAGATAGGCGCTGGCCCCGGTGACGATGCCGGTCGGGATCGCGAAGCGCATCACCCGGTGCAGGAAGCCGGGTAGGTACCGGCGGTGGTTCGGGCCGAGCGCGAGCGCGAACGCCGGGACCCCGATCGTGACGGACGAGATCAACGTCAGCTGGATCGGTGCCAACGGGTACGCCGCGCCGGTGAACGCGACGACCACGGCCAGCACCAGCGCGTAGACGTTCTTCACCAGGAACAGATTCGCGGCCCGTTCGATGTTGGCGATCACCCGGCGCCCCTCGCCCACCACGTCCGGCAAGTGCGCGAAGCGGCCGTCCAACAACACGAGTTGAGCGACCGCTCGGGTGGCGGGTGTGGCGTTGCCCATCGCGACACCGATGTCTGCGTCCTTGAGGGCGAGCGCGTCGTTGACACCGTCGCCGGTCATCGCCACGACATGCCCGCGACGTTGCAGCGCGTGGACGAATGCCCGCTTCTGGTGCGGCGTCACCCGGCCGAAGACACTGTGCGTGTCCAACACTTCGCCCAACGCGTCGAGGTCCTCGGTCAACGTTCTCGCATCGATCGCATCGGCGGCACTACGCACTCCAGGCAGCTGCAACGCAGCGGCGACAGCTCCTACTGTGCGCGGGTTGTCCCCGGAGATCACTCGACGCACCTTGCCTGGCACCAACAGGCCAGATCGCCCTGTCAGCCGGAGGACGTCGGCCTCTGCGCCCTCTCGCAGCACGAGCTCATCGACCGAGCCCGATCGCCCCGGTCCACGAGCCGAAACACCCGCCCTGGCAGCGACCACTTCAAAGTCAATGGCAGCTTGACCGGCCAGCGCCCGCGCGACTGGCAGCTCCGTAAGCCGGCCAACGAGACAGCGGGGCGCAGTGTTAGAACGAGACCATTCGCCGGATCACAGCACCGACGCAACGGACGGCCGATCACGCGGGTGACACGCACGACGCGTCAGATTGAATCGGGTCTCGGCGGGTTCGATGGTGGGCGGGTGGCGGCGATGATGAGCAAGGTGGCGGCCGTTGTGGCGGCGCCGGCCCAAGCGGCGGTGCTGTAGCCGGCTTCGCGCGGGAAGATGTCGGTGGTGTATTCGGCGAGGATGAGTCCGCCGAGGGCGCTGCCGATGGAGAAGCCGACGCTGCGCACGACCTGGTTGACGCTCATGGCGCTCGCGGTTTCCACTTTTGGCGTGACGGCGAGGATGACGGCAGGCATGGTCGCCGAGAACGCCCCGACGCCCAAGCCGAGGATGCTCATGGCGATCACTAGCTCGGCCAGCTGCGTGCGGGCGACCGCGAACAGGGCGAACGCGGCGAGCACGACGGCGGTGCTGGCGGCCAGTAGCGTGCGGGCGCTCAGCCGGTTGCGGAGCCGGGACAGCAACCTGCCGGCGACAAAGCCCAGCACCGAGAACGGGACGAGGACGAGCCCCGCCTGGAAGGTGTCGAGGCCGAAGCCATACTTGGCGGTGGCCGGGGTTTGGACGTAGCGGGCGATCAAGCTGAGCAGTAGATACATTCCGATGCCACCGGTAAACATGATGAGATTGGCGGCCGCGACCGCCGGGTTGCGCAGCAGCCGGATGTCGACAAGCGGGTTGTCGATGCGGGTCTCGAACACAGTCCAGGCCGCGAGGAGCAGCAGCGCCGCGGCGAGGATCGCTGCGGCAGCAGCGGTGTGGTGACGCCAGAGGTCGGCCTGGCTGATCACGATGAGCAGCGCGAGCAGGGCGATGGTGAGAAGCAGCGAGCCGAGTAAGTCGACCCGGCGGGCGGGCCGTTGTGGCGGGGGCGGGAGCACGAGGGCGGCGGCGAGCAGTGCCGCGACGGTGACGACCAACCCAAGGGCGTAGGCAGCTCGAATGCCGGACAGGTCGGTGAGCAGACCGGCCAGGGGGTAGCCAACACCGATGCCAGCCGTGGAGGCAACCGACAACAACGCGATCGTGCTGGCCGAGCTCTGCTCGCTCAGGTGATCGCGGGCGGTGGCCATCATGAGCGCGGTCAGGCCGAGACCGACACCCTGGGCGCCCCTGCCGATCAGCAGTACTGCGAACGGCAGCGGGATCACGGTCAGCACGCTCCCGGCGACGACGACAGCCAGGGTGCTCAGCACGACGGTGCGACGCCGCGGCCCAGATCCGAGGCGACCCAGAACCGGGGTAGCGACGGCGCCGGACAGCAGCGCGATCGTCAAGGTCCATTGCGCGGCGGCGAGCGAAACGTTGTAGTGCT
>JBPCMU010000046.1:0-9770 GCA_051001975.1 Jatrophihabitans sp. | reverse complement strand
GTCCTCTCCCCCCCTCCCCCTCCTTCCCCTCTCCTCTTTTCCCCCCCCCTCCCGCTCCCGTTGGCTCTCCCCCCCCAAAACCGTGCGGCTAGCTGATGGCGACAGTGGGCTGGCCCGAGGCAACGCCGGCGTCGCCCATCTGCTCGGCAAGATGCATGGCCTCTTCGATCAGGGTCTCCACGATCTTCGACTCGGGGACCGTCTTGATGACCTCGCCCTTGACGAAGATCTGGCCCTTGCCATTCCCGCTGGCCACTCCGAGGTCGGCCTCGCGGGCCTCCCCGGGGCCGTTCACGACGCACCCCATCACGGCGACCCGGAGCGGCACTTCGATGCCCTCCAGGCCCGCGGTGACCTGCTCGGCCAGCGTGTAGACGTCGACCTGCGCACGACCGCACGACGGGCACGAGACGATCTCCAGCCGGCGTTGCTTGAGGTTCAGTGACTCCAGGATCGACAGTGCCACCTTGACCTCTTCGACCGGCGGGGCCGACAAGGAGACCCGGATGGTGTCGCCGATGCCCTGCGACAGCAGCGCGCCGAAAGCAACCGAGGACTTGATGGTTCCTTGGAACGTCGGGCCGGCCTCGGTCACACCAAGGTGAAGTGGGTAGTCGCAGGCCTGCGCCAGCAACTCGTAGGCGCGCACCATCACGACCGGATCGTTGTGCTTGACCGAGATCTTGAAGTCGCGGAAGCCGTGCTCCTCGAACAATGCGGCCTCGTTCATCGCCGACTCGACGAGTGCCTCCGGGGTGGCCTTGCCGTACTTCGCCAGCAGCCGCTTGTCCAACGAGCCGGCGTTGACACCGATCCGCAGCGAGACGTTGGCATCGGCAGCCGCCTTGGCGATCTCGCCGACCTTGTCGTCGAAGGCCTTGATGTTGCCCGGGTTGACCCGCACCGCCGCGCAGCCGGCGTCGATCGCGGCGAAGACGTACTTGGGCTGGAAGTGGATGTCAGCGATCACCGGGATCTGCGACTTCTTCGCGATCGCCGGAAGCGCGTCGGCGTCGTCCTGCGACGGGACGGCTACCCGGACGATGTCGCAGCCGGTCGCGGTCAGCTCGGCGATCTGCTGCAGGGTGGCGTTGACGTCGGACGTCAGCGTCGTAGTCATCGACTGCACCGAGATCGGAGCGTCGCCGCCGACCTTCACCGAGCCCACTGAGATCTGCCGAGACTTGCGGCGCGGCGCGAGCACCGGAGGCGGCTCGGGGACGGTTCCGAGGGACGGCATGCCGATGGAGACAGGAGACGGAGTCACAACACCATTATCCGCGCTTTGCCGCGCGATGGCTCACCCGGCTCGGCGATACAGCCGTCGAACTGCCGCTGTCAGCTGTTGAGGGTGATCGGTTTCACGATGTCGGCATAGACGACCAGCAGCGTGAACATCAGCAGTAGACCGGCGACGCCGTACAGCACCGGCACCATCTGCGCGGTGTCGACGTAGATCTGTTTGCGGACCCGGACCGCATGCCGGCCCTCTCCGTCCGGTGGAGCCCGCTCGGCGCGCCCGGCCGTCATCTCGCGACGGGCGACAACGCGGCGCTTGATCGACTCGAGCACCGCACCGGCCACGTGCCCACCGTCGAGCGGGAGCAGCGGCACCAGGTTGAAGAAGAACAGCAGCAGGTTCACGCCGGCCAGCAGGAACAGCAGGAAGTAGGCCTTGTCGAGGAAGTCCAGGCCGTGCGAGGACGCCACCTCGCCACCGATCCGGCCCAGGCCGACCACGCCGACCGCGCCGTTCGGGTCGCGTTTTTTGCCCTCGAAGACCGTGCCGAAGAGGCTGCCGATCTTCTGTGGGAACGAGCCCAGCGCTCGCAGACCCTGCACGATCTGGGCGTTGATCTGCCCAGGAATCTGCACGACTCCCACCCGCTGGTAGGCGTAGGTCGTGCCGACACCGATGAACCCGGCGACCTTGGTCTTGTCGCTGGTGTCGTTGACGTACTTGCGGTTCTCGACCGGCATGATGTTGACGGTCTGTTCGACGCCGTCGCGGCGGATCGTCAACTGCAGGTTCTTGCCCGCCGACTTCTCGATGATGGCGACAGTGTCATCCCAGGACTTCATCTTCGTGCCGTTGACGGCCAGGATCTCGTCGCCGGGCTTCAGCGCACCGTTGGCCGGTGCAGTCGGCGCGCCGGCCGGGCAACTGCCATCCGCGGGCACGCTCGTGTTGGCGGCCACCACGCACTGCGCAACCGAGTCGACCTTGTTCGTCGGGTTCTTCATGCCGATCGTGCCGAGCAGCAGGATCGTCAGCACGACGTAGATGACGAAGTTCATCACCGGACCGCCGCACATCACCACGATCTTCTTCCACGGAGTGAGGCGATAGAACTCTCGGTGGTCGTCGCCGGGTTGCACGTCGTGCCGGCTGGCGCTGCGGAAGTCCTCGACAGTCGTGGCGAGGCGTCGTGGCCAGCGCGACGGCTTGTTGTTCTGCCGCGGCGGAATCATGCCGATCATCCGGATGTAGCCGCCGAGCGGGATCGCCTTGATGCCGTACTCGGTCTCGCCCTTGCGCTTGGACCAGACCGTCGGCCCGAAGCCGACCATGTACTGGGTGACCTTCACGCCGAACTTCTTCGCCGGGACCATGTGCCCGACCTCGTGCAACGCGATCGACCCGAGCAGGCCGACTGCGAACACGATCACGCCGAGGGCGTACAACACGTGCGGTCCGCCTCTCGGCTCAGCCGACCGCAAGGGTGCGGCAGCGACGTCTGGTCATCCGGGGGCAGCGACGTACTCGCGGGCATGCGCACGAGCCCACTCCTGCGCCTGGACGATCTCCCCCACGGTACCTGGGTTCCCAGCGGCTGCATGCTGATCACTCAGCCAACGGGCGAGAACAGCGTCGATGCCATCGGTGATGGCCAGGTACCCGCACCGACCCTCCAGAAACGCGGCCACCAGCTCCTCGTTGGCCGCGTTGTAGACGGCCGGAGCGCAGCCGCCCGCCTCCCCAGCTCGATAGGCCAGCCCGACCGCGGGGAACAGGTCGTGATCCAGCGGCTCGAACGTCCAGGAAGCGCTGGTCGTCCAGTCGAAAGTCTTGGCTGCACCGCCCACTCGACCCGGCCACGCCAGCGCCAGCGCGATCGGCAGCCGCATGTCCGGTGGGCTGGCCGCGGCGATCGTGGAGCCATCGACGTACTCGACCATCGAGTGGACGATCGACTGCGGGTGCACCACTACGTCGATCCGGTCGAACCCGATGTCGTAGAGCAGCCGGGCCTCGATGACCTCGAGACCCTTGTTCACCAGGGTCGCTGAATTGATGGTGATGAGCCGACCCATCGACCAGGTCGGGTGCGCCAGTGCGTCGGCCACGGTCACCTCGGCGAGCTCGGCCCGCCGCCGCCCCCGGAACGGTCCGCCACTGGCCGTCACGATCAGCCGGGCGACGTCCTCGATCCGGCCGGCCCGCAATCCCTGCGCGAGCGCCGAATGCTCCGAGTCCACTGGGATCAGCTGCCCGGGGGCCGCCGCAGCAAGCACCAGCGGCCCGCCGGCGATCAGCGACTCCTTGTTGGCCAGCGCGACCCGCGCCCCGGTGCCGAGCGCGGCGAGGGTAGCCGGCAGGCCTTGCTCGCCGGCCACTGCGTTCAGCACCAGGTCGGCATCCATTGCGGCGAGCTGGGCGGCCGCACCGGGCCCGTCGACGACCTCAGGCAGTGCGGTGCCCGTCGGCCACTTGGCCAGCAGCCGCTCGCGCAGTTCGGCCACTGCGCCGGCGCGGGCCACACCGATCGCCGCGGGGTGCAGTTCGATGGCCTGGGTGACGATGGCGTCCAAGTCGCTGCCACCGGCGGCCAGGGCAACCACCTCGAACTGGCCCCGCGCAGCTCGAATGACGTCGATGGCTTGGGTACCGATCGATCCCGTACTGCCGAGCAGCACGACGCGCCGAGGCGCCGAGCCGTCGGCAGACGCGTCGGTTGCCGCGAACTGATCCATCTCCCGCACCGCGTCCAGCATCCGTCCAGTGTGACAAGGCGGCGGTTCGACACGCTCGCCGGGCGTGGCAGCGACCCGTACGTGCCGCAGGTGAGGTGACAGTGCCAGAATGTGCACATGGCCAGCCACGACAGTGCCCCCGGCGCCCAGGTCGAGCACCCCGACGCCGGGCACGAGGTCGGCGAGCCCGGGCACCGGCATGAGCGGCCCGAGGAATGGGGCTGGCACGCCGACCTCGGCAAGTTGGCCCGCTTCGGCGGTTACTTCAGCGCCATTGCGCTGGCCCTCATGCTCACCGCCACCCACTACAACAACGCCGGCACTCTGGCATTGGCGATCTGCCTGGCGCTGGTTCTGGGCGGCCTGGTGTGGGAGCGCCAGCAGCGCCGCAACACCTGGCGCCGCTGAGCAGGACCGCGACTCCCCTGCCCGCATGGCTGACTCCGCCCATCCCAACTGCGTCCTCGTCGACGCTGCGCTCAGCTCGCCCTTGTCGTGAAGAGACCACGACGCGATGAGCGCTCGCGCGAAGAGGGATCGCGGCGCGAGCGCAGCGAGCTTGCCACCGAGCGAAGCGAGGTCACCGAATCGGGCGGGTCCCCGAGCGCAGCGAGTGGGGCCGAGCGAGACGGTGGGGCGATCCATGTAACCGAGTGGGATCCCGCGACGTTTGCAGCGCGGGTATCCGAAGCAATGCAGATCTACACGGTCGCGATGGGGTATCACCCATCTGCCGGCGTGCAGCGCGGCCAGGCGGCCGTCGCGCACACCAAGCTGGCCTCGTTCCGCTGCCGCGCCGCGGTGACCGACCGCGACGAACTCGTCGGTTTCGGCTACGGATACGCCAGCCGCCCGGGTCAGTGGTGGCACGACCTGGTGGACCGGGCGATCGCGCCGGAACTGGTTCCGGACTGGCTCGGCGATGCCTTCGAACTGTCTGAGCTGCACGTGTTGCCGACAGTGCAGGGTCGCGGCGTGGGTCGTCGGCTGCTGGTAGACCTGGCTGCGGTGGTGCCGACGCGCACGATGTTGCTGTCCACGCCGGACGCCGACACCAGGGCGTTCCGGCTCTACCGGTCGCTCGGCTTCCTCGACCTGGCCCGCAACCACAGATTCCCGGGCGACTCACGCGCGTTCGCCGTACTAGGCCGGATGCTCCCGCTGGCGACCTAGCAAGAACGTGATTAGCCGATGACCGCGCCGAGGCCCAGGTTGTGCCACACCTCGCGAGTCGCCTTCGAGTAGTTGAAGGTGATGAAGTGGATTCCGGGGACCCCCTCGTCCAGCAGCCGCTGGCACAGCGCGGTGGTCTCCTCGATACCCAACGCGCGAACGGCCACCGGGTCGTCGGCAATCTTCGCGAACTTGTCCGCCAGCGACGGGGGGAACGGTGCGCCGGACAGTTGCTCGGAACGCTCGATGGTGGCCATCGTCGTCACCGGCATGACCCCGGCGATGATCGGGATGTCACACCCCGTGGCTGCGACGCGATCACGCAGGCGTAGGTAGTCGTCGGCGTCGAAGAACATCTGGGTGACCGCATAGTCGGCTCCAGCCCGGCACTTCTCGACGAACCAACGGGTGTCGCTGTCGACGTCGGGCGAGCGCGGGTGCCGATACGGGAACGCGGCTACACCGACCGAGAAGTCACCGTGATCACGCAGCAGATGTACCAGGTCTGCGGCGAAGTTCACGCCCTCGGGATGCTGCACCCACTCGCCGAGCGGATCGCCTGGAGGATCGCCCCGGATCGCCAGCATGTTGACGATCCCGGCCGCGGCCATCCGACCGACGATCGTGCGCAGTTCGGCGACGGAGTGATTCACAGCGGTGAGGTGCGCAACCGGGAGCAGTGTGGTGTCATGGGCGATCCGTTCGGTGACCTCGATGGTCCGGTCCCGGGTTGACCCGCCCGCACCATAGGTGACCGACACGAAGGACGGCTGAAGCGGCTCGAGTTCGCGGATCGTCCGCCACAGACGGCGTTCGGCCTCCTCCGTCTTGGGTGGACCGAATTCGAAGGAGATCGTCGGTCGTCCGCTCGACAGCAGTTCTGCCACAGTGCGCGCCATTCGCCGAGCGTAGTGTCCGCTGGCGTGTCCAAGCCCCAGTCCGACACGGACACACTCGTTGCCCGGATCGAGGCTGCACTTCGCGGCTTCCTCGACGAGCACTGCGCGGAGCTGCGGTCGCTGGGCGCTGACCTCAACGCAATGGCCGACGCGGCCGCTGATCTGGTGCTCGCCGGCGGGAAGCGGATCCGCCCACAGTTCGCCTATTGGGGCTGGCGCTGCGTGCACCACTCCGGCGCAGATGGCGAGGAGCGGTCGATAGTCGCGGC
Source organism: Jatrophihabitans sp. (assembly GCA_051001975.1). Classification (GTDB taxonomy): domain Bacteria; phylum Actinomycetota; class Actinomycetes; order Mycobacteriales; family Jatrophihabitantaceae; genus DATAEG01. The sequence continues at coordinate 3,454 of JBPCMU010000046.1, read as the reverse complement.
GGCCAGCCTGGAACTGCTGCATGCGGCCGCGCTGGTACACGACGACCTGATCGATGCGTCGGCTACCCGCCGTGGACGCCCGGCCGCGCATACCCGGTTCGCGGCCCTCGCACTGGCCGGCGGCGCCGGTCCCGGTGAGGCGGCGGCCTTCGGATCGGCGGCAGCCATCCTGCTGGGCGATCAACTGCTGTCCTGGTCAGCCGCGATGCTCGCTACCTCCGGACCGGTACCGATCCGCTCCACCGAGCTGTTCGGTGCCACTGCCCAGGAGATCATGGCCGGGCAGTACCTCGACGTGCTTGCGCAGGTGAGCGGTGGATACTCCGTCGAGGCCGCATTGCGGGTGGCCAGGTTCAAGTCGGCGAAGTACAGCGTCGAGCGACCATTGCAGTTCGGCGCAGCGTTCGGCAACGCCGGCCCGGAGACCCTGAACGCGTTGTCCGCCTTCGGGCTGCCGCTCGGCGAGGGATTCCAACTGCGCGACGACGTGCTCGGAGTCTTCGGCGACCCGGCGCTGACCGGGAAGCCCGCCGGCGACGACCTGCGCGAGGGCAAGCGCACCGTGCTGGTCTCCCTCGCTCATCAGTCGTCGGACGAGGCCGGCCGGCGCGAGCCCGATACCGGCCTGGGCAACGCGGATCTGGATGCGGCCGGCATCGACCGGCTGCGCGACATCATTGTCAGCACCGCGGCGTTGGAGTCCGTCGAGGAAATGATCGCCGATCGTGTCGACGAGGCCCGCACTGCGCTGGCCGACGCAGTCATCCGACCCGACGCCCGGCGAGCGCTGAGCCAACTCGTCGATCGGGTCACGACGCGCACCGCGTAGACGTATCCGCGGAGGCCAAGTCGGAATGGTCTGCGGACCGAGACGGACATCCCCGATCCGCTCCCCCCGCCCGCTCCCGGGCTGCTCGACCCGGAGGTGATTGCACGTGCTCAGACTCGATGTCAACTTCCTCGACTACTCGCTGCTGGCCATCTACTTCGCGCTGGTCGTGGCCATCGGAGTGATGGCCCGGCGGGCGATCGCCACCAGCGAGGACTTCCTGCTCTCCGGCAGATCCTTACCTGCCTGGGTCACCGGCCTGGCCTTCATCTCGGCGAACCTCGGTGCCATCGAGATCCTCGGCATGGCCGCCAACGGTGCGCAATACGGCATGTCGACGCTGCACTTCTACTGGATCGGCGCTGTGCCGGCGATGGTCTTCCTAGGCGTTGTGATGATGCCGTTCTACTACGGCTCCAAGGTGCGCAGTGTGCCGGAGTTCCTGCTGCGCAGGTTCAACCCGGCAACGCACCTGTTCAACGCCGTGTCCTTCGCCCTGGCCGCGGTGCTCACCGCGGGCGTCAACCTCTACGCACTCGCGCTGGTGATCAACGCCCTCATCGGTTGGCCGATCTGGGTGTCGATCATCATCTCCGCAGCGTTCGTGCTCGCGTACATCCTGCTCGGTGGCCTGTCCGGTGCGATCTACAACGAGGTGTTGCAGTTCTTCGTGATCGTCGCCGGCCTCGTGCCGCTGGTGATCATCGGGCTGCACGACGTCGGCGGCTACAGCGGGTTGAAGGAGAAGGTCGGCCATACGTCACTCGGCACGCACTCGTTCTCGACCTGGTCCGGGACGAACGTCGGGCACTGGTCTAACCCGCTCGGCGACTGGATCGGCATCGTGATGGGCCTGGGGTTCGTGCTGTCCTTCGGGTACTTGACGACGAACTTCGCCGAGGTGCAACGCGCCCTATCGGCGAAGGACCTGTCCGCCGCGCGGCGCACCCCCCTGATCGGCTCGTTCCCGAAGATCTTCATTCCCGCGTTGACGATCATCCCGGGACTCATCGCGCTGGTGCTGATCCCCAACCTTGGCAAGAGCAAGGACGCCACTTATAACGACGCCATCCCCTTGCTGATGAACAGGTTCTTGCCGAACGGCACGCTCGGCATCGCGCTGGCCGGATTGCTGGCGGCGTTCATGGCCGGGATGGCCGCCAACGTCAGTTCGTTCAACACTGTCTTCACCTACGACATCTGGCAGACCTACGTGGTGAAGGAGCGACGCGACGGTTACTACCTGAGGGTGGGCCGCATCGTCACGGTGGTGGGCATCGTCATCGGCATCGGCACGGCGTTCATCGCGTCGGGCTACAGCAACATCATGAACTACATCCAGTTGCTGTTCTCCTACTTCAACGCGCCCCTGTTCGCCACGTTCATCATCGCGATGTTCTGGAAGCGCACCACCGCGTGGGCCGGTTTCTGGGGTCTGGCCGCAGGCCCCTCGGGGCCGGCGTGATGCACTTCGGTGGCTACCACATCGCGTACTTCTACCCCGGCGGCGTATACGACCCGAGCCACAAGTTGATCAACGCGCAGATGCTGAACTTCTACGGCGCGATCACGGCGTTCGTCACCGATGCCGTCGTCACCGTCGGCGTAACACTCTTCACCCAACCCAAACCGGTGGCGCAGCTCGCCGGCCTCGTCTGGGGAGTGCCTGATCCGAACGCCCCCGACCCGACCAGTGTGCCCAAACCCAAGTGGTGGGCGTCGCCGGTCGTGCTCGGCGGCACCTCGCTGGGCATCGTCATCGTCCTGTCGTTCATCTTCGCCTAGGAAGGAGTGATCGCCATGCCCGAGAACACACCGACGGACGCGCCCGACACTCCGAAGTCGGCCGCCGCCAAGCTATTCGACATCCGATTGCTGATCGGAGGATTGTTCACGCTCTACGGAGTCATCCTCACCATCGACGGATTCTTCACCTCCGACAAGGAACGCGCCAAGGCCAGCAACATCAATATCAACCTCTGGCTGGGCATCGGCATGTTGGTCGTCGGCATCATCTTCCTGACCTGGCAGCGGCTGAGCCCGTTGCGACGGGAGATCGATCCCGAGGACGCCGCGACGGAGCAGACCTATGAGTGACGGCAACCGGCCGCTTGTCGTTGTCGGCGTGGACGGGTCGGACTCCAGCAAGGAAGCGGTGCGATGGGCTGCACACCAGTCGGTGCTGACCGGTGCGCGGATGCGCGCCGTCTCGAGTTGGCGCTGGCCGAACTACATCACCCGGATCCCGCCGGGAGCCGACCTGGCCGGCGACGTCGCGCAGACCCTCACCGAGACGCTCAGCGACGTGCGCGAGCATTTCCCCGATCTTGAGATCAGTGAGCACGTCATCAACGGTCCACCCGGGCCGAGCCTGTTGAGCCAGTCGGCCGGCGCGTCATTGCTGGTCGTCGGCGACCGCGGCCGGGCGGCCTTCCCGGGCATGTTGCTCGGCTCGGTCGCCGAGTACTGCGTGCGTCACAGTTCCTGCCCCGTCGTCGTCGTGCGCACGACCATCACCACCTGACGGCCTGCGTAGGGTCGGAGAGGTGCGGACCGTGGCGGGGGGGGCCAAACCGAGTGTTGTTCGTGTGGCGGGTCTCGGGGGGCCTTCTCCCCTCCCTCCAC
>JBPCMU010000045.1:0-9162 GCA_051001975.1 Jatrophihabitans sp. | reverse complement strand
GGCGGAGGCGGCGGCGCGGGCGGTGGATACCGTGGTGGCCCCGGTGGCGGTGCCCCCGGCGGTGGCGGTGCCCCCGGTCGTCCCGGTGGTGGCGGTTTCGCCGGCCGTGGCGGTGGCCGCGGTCGTGGCGGCGGAACGGCCGGTGCGTTCGGCCGGCCCGGTGGGCAGGTCCGGCGTGGCCGCAAGAGCAAGAAGCAGCGCCGGCAGGAGTTCGACAACATGTCCGCGCCGAGCATCGGTGGCGTTCAGGTTGCCCGCGGCAATGGTGAGGTGCTGCGGTTGCCCCGTGGCGCGTCGCTTGCTGACTTCGCCGACAAGATTGACGCCAACCCGGCGTCGCTGGTGACGGTGCTGTTCCACCTCGGTGAGATGGTGACTGCCACCCAGTCGGTGAACGAGGAGACCCTGCAGCTGCTGGGTGCCGAACTCAACTACAACGTGCAGGTCGTCAGCCCTGAAGACGAGGACCGCGAGCTGCTCGAGCGCTTCGACATCACCTTCGGTGAGGACGAGGGCGACGAATCCGATCTCGTCGCGCGCCCCCCCGTGGTGACCGTCATGGGTCACGTCGACCACGGTAAGACGCGACTGCTGGACGCCATCCGGAACACCACCGTCGTCAACGACGAGGCAGGCGGCATCACCCAGCACATCGGTGCCTACCAGGTGGCCGTCGAGCACGACGGGTCCGAGCGGCCGATCACCTTCATCGACACACCGGGTCACGAGGCATTCACTGCCATGCGTGCGCGGGGCGCCAAGGTTACCGACATCGCGGTGCTCGTCGTGGCCGCGGATGACGGCGTGATGCCACAGACCATCGAGGCGTTGAACCACGCCCAGGCGGCAGACGTCCCGATCGTGGTCGCGGTGAACAAGATCGACAAGGAAGGCGCCAACCCGGACAAGGTGCGTCAGCAGCTCACCGAGTACGGCCTGGTCGCCGAGGAGTACGGCGGCGAGACGATGTTCGTGAACGTGTCGGCACGGGCCGGGACGAACATCCAGGGTCTGCTCGAGGCGGTCCTGCTCACCGCGGATGCTTCTCTGGACCTCCGCGCCAACGCAGCGATGGACGCGCAGGGCGTGGCCATCGAGGCGCACCTCGACCGTGGTCGTGGCCCGGTGGCCACCGTGCTGGTGCAGCGCGGCACGTTGCACATCGGCGACACGATCGTCGCCGGCGACGCCTACGGCCGGGTCCGGCAGATGCTCGACGAGCACGGAGTCGCCGTGCCGGAAGCACTACCGTCGCGTCCGGTGCAGGTGTTGGGTCTCACCTCGGTCCCCGGGGCGGGCGACACCTTCCTCGTCGTCGAGGAGGACCGCACCGCTCGGCAGATCGCCGACCGCCGGTCCACCCGGATGCGTAACGCGCTGCAGGCGCGGACCCGTAAGCGCATCAGCCTCGAGGACCTGGACAAGGTGCTTGCGGCGGGCCAGGTCGAGCAGCTCAACCTGATCCTCAAGGGCGACAACTCCGGAACCGTCGAGGCTCTGGAAGAGGCGTTGATGAAGATCGAGATTCCGGACGAGGTCGGCCTGCGCATCATCGACCGCGGTGTCGGTGGCATCACCGAGACCAACGTCAACCTGGCCGCCGCGTCGGACGCGATCATCATCGGGTTCAACGTGCGGGCCGAGGGCAAGGCGACGGAGCTGGCCCAGCGCGAGGGCGTAGAGATCCGGTATTACTCGGTGATCTACTCCGCCATCGACGAGATCGAGGCGGCCCTGAAGGGCATGCTCAAGCCGGAGTACGAGGAGGTTCAGCTCGGCACCGCCGAGGTGCGCGAGGTCTTCCGTGTTCCGCGTATTGGCAACGTCGCTGGTTCGATCGTGCGAACCGGCACCATCCGGCGCAACAGCAAGGCGCGCCTGATCCGCGACGGTGTCGTGGTGGCCGACAACCTGACCGTCGAGTCGCTGCGTCGCTTCAAGGACGACGCGACCGAGGTGCGCGAGGGCTTCGAGTGCGGTATCGGTCTGGGGTCGTTCAACGACATCAAGGCCGAGGACGTCGTCGAGACCTTCGAACTGCAGGAGAAACCGCGGGCGTAGGGCCGTGCCCACAGCTTTGCGATGATCAAGGCGAGATGCGGCCCCTGGGTCGAATCTCGCCTTGATCGGCTTCTCGACGACGATCTGAATTAACAACACCGTGATGATCACGCGATTTTGGTCGCTAGGGCAGCTATTTTCCCGAGATCATCACGGTCGGCGATGAGGAGACAGGCGATGATCGACCCGGGACGGGCCCGCCGGATGGCCGGCCGGATCAAGCAGATCGTGGCCACCGGCCTCGAGACGCAGGTAAAGGATCCGCGACTGGGCATGGTGACGGTCACCGACGTGAAGCTGACCGGCGACCTGCACGATGCGACGGTGTTCTACACGGTGCTCGGTACCGAGTTCGAGCTCGCCGAGACCGCTGCCGGGCTGGAGTCCGCGAAGGGCGTCCTGCGCAGCGAGGTGGGCCGGCAGACCGGCGTGCGGTTCACTCCCACGCTGGCCTTCGTGCTCGACGCGGTACCGGACACCGCCAAGCACATGGAGGAGCTGCTCGCCGCCGCGCACAAGGCCGACGCCGAGGCCGCATTGGCCCGGACCGGTGCGACGTACGCAGGTGACCCCGACCCGTACAAGAAGGCCGAGGAAGACGCCGCCGACGAGCTTGACGACTCGGCTGAGCCCGGTGCGGCCGCGCCGGCAGCCGATGAGTGATCCGCTCGACTTCACCCGCGCGACGGACGCCGACTGGGCGGAGATCTGGCCGATCTGGCACCAGATCACCGCGGCCGGCGACACCTACTGCTACGACCCGCACACCTCCAGCGATGATGCTCGGACGATGTGGTTGGGCGGCGCTGCGGGCATGGAGACCTGGGTGGCCAGGGGCGGCGGGCAGGTAGTCGGCCTCTACGAGATCTCGCGCAATCAGTCCGGCCCGGGCTCGCACGTCGCCAATGGCTCATACATGGTGGCCGACGGCATCCGCGGCAAGGGCATCGGGCGGCAGTTGGTGCTGCACTCGCTGCAGCGGGCCAAGGATCTGGGCTATCGCGGTGTGCAGTTCAATGCCGTGGCGGCCACCAATGTGCATGCGATCGGGTTGTACGAGAGGCTCGGCTTCACCACGATCGGGCGAGTCCCCGGCGGATTCCGCCATCCGGAGCAGGGCTTCGTCGACCTGCAGATCATGTATCGACCGCTCTGAGCCGGGGGGGGTGACGCGATGACCGAGTCCGTCCCAACACGCCGGCTGCTGCCTCTCGCCGCGTCCGCCTTCGTGGTGCTCGCCGCCGAGCCGCTGTACCTGTTGGTCGACACCGCGGTCGTCGGGCACCTCGGCACCGTCCCGCTGAGCGGACTGGGCGTCGGAGCCGCGCTGATGGCGCTGCTGCTGGTCGTCGGTGCGTTCGTGGAGTACGGCACGACCGGCCGTGCGGCGCGCTGGTTCGGAGCCGGGCATCGCGACGCTGCGGTGAACGAAGGTGTGCAGGCCTCCTGGCTGGCGGTGGTGATCGGTGCTGTCGTCGTGGCGCTCGGTGAAGTGCTGGCCGGTCCGCTGACCCACCTGTTGGCCGGCGGCACGGGCGCCACCCAACAGGCCGCCGAGTCGTGGTTCCGCATCGCGGTGATCGGGATGCCGGGCGTGCTCCTGGTGCTGGCCGGCAACGGCTGGATGCGCGGCGTGCAGGAAACCAGGGCACCGGTCCGGATCGTGCTGGGCGCCAACGCGCTGTCTGCCATCGCATCGCCGATCCTCGTCTACACGTGCCACCTTGGCCTGCAGGGATCGGCGTACGCGAACGTCGGCGCGCAGGCGATAGGTGGTGCGCTGTTCGTCCGCGCCTTGCGCCGGCAGGCCGTTGCGGCACGCCCGCAACGCGCGGTGATGCGTGCCCAGCTTGTGGTCGGGCGCGATCTGCTGCTGCGTTCGGTCGGATTCCAGGTCGCTTTCCTCAGTGCCGCCGGCGTCGCGGCCCGGATGGGCACGGCGCAGGTCGGCGCGCACCAGATCGCCTTACAGCTGTGGGAGTTCTCCGCGCTGCTGCTCGACTCGTTCGCGATCGCAGCGCAGTCGGTGGTCGGCGCCGCGCTGGGTGGCTCGGATGTCGTGGTAGCCCGGCAAACCGCCTGGCGGGTGGCCCGGTACGGGCTGTGGGCCGGCATCGCCTTCGCGGTATTACTGGCAGCGGGTTGGTATCTCGTCCCGGAGGTGTTCACCTCGTCTGAGGCGGTACGGCATCAGGCGCACATCCTGTGGCCGTGGTTCGTCGCCATGCAGCCGGCCGCCGGAGTCGTGTTCGCTCTGGACGGGGCGCTGATCGGCGCCGGCGACGTCGCGTTCCTGCGCACCATCACGTTGATCGCAGGCGTCGGTGCATTCGCCCCGCTGAACGTCGCCGCGCTGCACTGGCACTGGGGCATCGGCGGTGTGTGGGCCGGGCTGACCGCATTCATCCTGGTCCGGTTCGTCGGCATGGTGTGGCGCACGGCGGGGTCCAAGTGGGCCGTCACCGGCGCGACGGCGGTGAAGCCGGTATGAGCAAGGGGCCAGAGATCGTCGGTGGCCTGGTTGTGGTCGACAAGACCGGCGGGATGACGTCGCACGACGTCGTCTCGCGGATGCGCAAGCTCGCCGGCACCCGGAAGGTCGGGCACGCCGGCACCCTGGACCCGATGGCCACCGGGGTCCTGGTGATCGGCGTCGGCCAGGCGACCCGCCTGCTGCACCACCTCCTGCTCACCGACAAGGCATATCTGGCCACCGTCCGGCTCGGCCGGGCCACCGTCAGCGACGACGCGGAAGGCTCGGTACTCAGTACGGCCAGCGCCGCGCGCGTCAACGAACAGGACGTTGCCGCGGCGATGCGGCCGCTCACCGGCGAGATCGAGCAGGTGCCCTCCGCGGTGTCGGCGATCAAGGTTGACGGGCAGCGCGCGCACACCCGGGTGCGGGCCGGCGAAGACGTCGACCTGGCTGCCCGATCGGTGAAGGTGACTCGTTTCGATGCAGTGTCCTTCGCCCGTCCCGAGCCGGACCTGCTCGATGTGGAGGTCGCGGTCGAGTGCTCGTCGGGCACCTACGTGCGGGCGCTGGCCAGGGACCTCGGCGAATCGCTCGGCGTGGGCGGTCACCTGACCTCGTTGCGGCGTACCCGGGTGGGACCGTTCACCATCGACCGGGCCGCGACCCTGGACGAGCTGGCCGAGCTGGCTGATCCGATCGCCCTTCCGCTGGCCGACGCGATCCGTGCGACGATGCCGGTCCGGGTGATCTCGGACGCCGAGGCCACCACACTTTCCTACGGCCAGTTCCTCGCCCCGGTCGGTATCGACGGCGTGTACGGCGTCCTGCTCGCTGACGACACCGTCGTCGGTCTACTGCGGGAGTTCGACAGCGGCACTCCACGCGGCGGTGGCTTCTTCGCCCGCCCGGTCGCCATGTGGCGCGCCCGAAGCTGACCTCGCCGATCGGGGAGGCACAATCACCGGTATGCAGAGATGGCGCGGGCTGAGCGAGGTGCCGGCGGGCTGGGGGCGCTGCGTCGTCACGATCGGCGTGTTCGACGGGGTGCACCTCGGTCACGCGGAATTGATCACCAAGGCGGTGAAGACGGCGGCTCAGCAAGGGCTGCCGTGTGTGGTGCTCACCTTCGACCCGCACCCATCCGAAGTGATCCGCCCGGGCAGCCACCCACCGGTGCTCACGACGGTGCCGCGCAAGGCAGAACTGCTCGAACAACTCGGCGTCGACGCGCTGTGTGTGCTGCCCTTTACCGTCACGTTCTCCCGGCTGAGCCCGGCGGAGTTCGCCCACGAGACGCTCGTCGACGGGCTGCACGCGGCGACCGTGTTGGTGGGGGAGAACTTCACCTTCGGCTTCAAGGCGGAGGGAGACGTCGCGGAGCTGACCAGGATCGGCGCGACCTTCGGCTTCAGCGTGCAGGGTGTCGGTCTTGTAGCCGGCGCCGACGCCACCCTCTCGGCCACGTACGTGCGGTCCTGCGTCGAGGCCGGTGACGTGGAAGCGGCCGGGCAGGCACTGGGCCGGCCGTTCCGGCTGGACGGTGTGGTGGTGCGCGGTGACCAGCGAGGCCGTTTACTCGGCTACCCGACCGCCAACCTGCGCTTGGACCGGTACGCGGCGGTCCCCGCGGACGGCGTCTACGCCGGTCGGGCGGTGCGGTTGGATGAATGGGGCGGCACGGTTGGCCGAGGGGAGCTTGCGGCCCGAGATGTCAGCGACCCGTGGCTGGCTGTGGCTGCGGTCTCGGTAGGCACGAATCCGACATTCGAGGGAAAGCACCGCCAGGTCGAGGCATTTCTGCTCGATTTCGACGGGGATCTCTACGGCGAAGGGCTGGGGCTGGAGTTCACCCACCGGTTGCGCGGCATGGAGAAGTTCGATTCGGTCGACGATCTGATCGTCCAGATGGCCGATGACGTGGCCCGTGCCCGAGAACTGGTAACCTGAGCGGGCGCCTGCGGACTGAATTCGCGCAGGCCAACACGCAGTGTGCGTTTTCCTCCCACCGTGGCTGATACCGGTGGGACGCCCCTGCGCCGACAACGAGGAGACGTGCCATGCCCTTGGCCAGCAACGTCAAGAAAGAATTGATCAACGAGCACGGCTCCAACGAGGGCGACACCGGTTCGCCTGAGGTGCAGATCGCGATGCTCAGCCGCAGGATCAGCGACCTCACCGAGCACCTGCGTGAGCACAAGCACGACCACCACAGCCGCCGCGGCCTGATGCTGCTGGTCGGCCAACGCCGCCGGTTGCTCAACTACCTGTCGCGCGTCGACATCAACCGCTACCGAGCGCTCATCGAGAAGCTCGGACTGCGCCGCTAACGACTCGCGCCGGAGTCACCCACCCGGGTGGCTCCGGCGATCTACATGACAACCACATAGATTTCACCAGCGCCGAAGTGCATTCGCGGCGCAACTGTGGCCATTGGCCCGCCCGAGGCCGGTCCTCGGTAGTGGCGCCCGGACATGATCGCCTCGCGATCCCCCCGGCCGCTTCGATCGAAGACCGGCGAACCTGCAGGTCGATGAGCCCACGTTGTGCCGCCGGAGCCCGCTCCGGCATCACCCGTGGACGCACCGCGTCCACGCACAACAGAAAGGGCTGACAACAACCAATGTCAGACACCACAACGCCCACCACGAGCACCGTCGACGGAGTGACCACCGCGGTGGCCACCCTCGACAACGGTTCCTTCGGAACCCGCACGATCCGCTTCGAGACCGGTCGGCTGGCCAAGCAGGCCGCCGGTTCGGTCGCCGCGTACCTCGACGAGGACACGATGTTGCTATCTGCGACCGCGGCATCGAAAGGACCTAAGGAAAGCCTGGACTTCTTCCCGCTGACGGTCGAGGTCGAGGAACGGATGTACGCCGCCGGGCGCATCCCCGGCTCGTTCTTCCGCCGTGAGGGTCGGCCGTCCGAGGACGCCATCCTCACCTGCCGGCTGATCGACCGCCCGCTGCGCCCGACCTTCAAGAAGGGCCTGCGCAACGACGTTAACGTCATCATCACCGTCCTCGCGCTGAACCCGGATCACGCCTACGACGTGCTCGCCATCAACGCCGCCTCGGCGTCGACACAGATCTCCGGCCTGCCCTTCAGCGGCCCGATCGGCGGTACCCGCGTCGCCCTGATCGAGGGCCAGTGGGTCGCCTTCCCGACCCACACCGAGCTGGCGCGCGCCACCTTTGACATGGTCGTTGCCGGCCGGGTGCTGGATTCCCCGGGGGGCGGGCACGGCGATGTGGCGATCATGATGGTCGAGGCGGAGGCCACCGAAGGCACCCTGGCGCTGCAGGAGAACGGCGGCACCAAGCCGACCGAAGAGGTCGTCGCTCAGGGGCTCGAGGCGGCCAAGCCGTTCATCGCCGAGCTGTGCCGGGCGCAGGCCGAGCTGGCCACCCACGCAGCGAAGCCGACTGCCGAGTTCCCGGTCTTCCTGGACTATGAGGACGACGTGTACGACGCCGTGGATGGCGCCTACACCGATGCCGCGGCGCAGGCGCTGACCATCGTCGACAAACTGGACCGCGAGGCCAAGCTCGACGAGCTCAAGGAGCAGGCGAAGGCCGAGCTCGGCGCCAAGTTCGAGGGCCGCGAGAAGGAGATCAGCGCGGCGTTCCGTGCGGTCACCAAGAAGTCGGTGCGCCAGCGCATCCTGCGCGACAAGGTCCGCATCGACGGCCGCGGCCTGACCGACATCCGGACGTTGTCCGCTGAGGTCGAGGTGCTCCCGCGGGTGCACGGATCGGCGCTGTTCGAGCGCGGCGAGACGCAGATCCTGGGCGTCACCACACTGAACATGCTGGGCCTCGAGCAGAAGCTCGACACGCTCAGCCCGACCCGCACCAAGCGCTACATGCACAACTACAACTTCCCGCCGTACTCGACCGGTGAAGTCGGTCGATACGGTTCGCCGAAGCGCCGCGAGATCGGTCATGGTGCGCTCGCCGAGCGGGCCTTGGTGCCGGTGCTGCCCAGCCGCGAGGAGTTCCCCTACGCGATCCGGCAGGTGTCCGAGGCACTCGGCTCCAACGGCTCCACCTCGATGGGTTCGGTCTGCGCCTCGACGCTGGCCCTGCTCAACGCCGGTGTGCCGCTGAAGGCGGCAGTCGCGGGTATCGCGATGGGTCTGGTCTCCGACGAGGTTGACGGCAAGACCGAGTACGTTGCGCTGACTGACATCCTCGGCGCCGAGGACGCCTTCGGCGACATGGACTTCAAGGTCGCCGGCACCAAGGAGTTCGTCACCGCGCTGCAGCTGGACACCAAGCTGGACGGCATCCCGTCCGACGTGTTGGCCGCAGCGCTCACCCAGGCTCGCGATGCTCGGCTGCACATCCTGGACGTGATGGCCGAGGCCATCGACGGCCCGGACGAGATGAGCCCGTACGCCCCGCGCGTCACCGTGGTGAAGATCCCGGTCGACAAGATCGGCGCGGTCATCGGGCCCAAGGGCGCGATGATCAACTCGATCCAGGACGACACCGGTGCGCAGATCAGCATCGAGGACGACGGCACGATCTACGTCGGTGCCGCCGACGGTCCGTCCGCGGCCGCTGCGGTCGACCTCATCAATGCGATCGCCAACCCGCAGATGCCCAAGGTGGGCGAGCGGT
>JBPCMU010000044.1:0-37954 GCA_051001975.1 Jatrophihabitans sp. | reverse complement strand
TAGTGGCTGGGTCTCCCCCCCCCCCCCCCCCCCCCGCCGCCCGGATCGGGTCGAATCATCGGTCTCCTCCGTTGGATCGTTGGTAACGAACAGGTAACAGAAATCAACACGTGTTGATCAACCGGTCGAATCCTCCGAATATTGGGGCACTGATCGATTCGCAACACGGGTTGACCGAAGTCGGGTGAACCGGACATGGGTGGATAGGGGAACGCGGTGACGGTGCGCAGGGCGGACGTGGCCAGGCTGGCCGGGATCTCGCCCGCCGTGGTCAGCTACGTCCTCAACGGCGGCCCGCGCGGCGTATCGCCGGGGGCCCGGGCCCGCGTGCTGTCCGCCGTGGAACAGCTCGGCTACCGGCCCAACGGAATCGCCCGGTCCCTGCGGATGAACCGCACGATGACCCTCGGCCTCGTTGTCCCGGACACGTCCAACCCGTACTTCGCCGAACTGGCCCGGGCCATCGAGGAGCTCGCCTTCGGGCGCGGCTACACGCTGCTGATCGGCAACGCAGCCGAGGGCAACCAGCGCCAGACCGCCTACGTCCGGACGTTCCTGGCCCGCCGGGTCGACGGGGTGTTCCTGGTGCCGGCGCACGGCGCGGCCGACTGCGTCGAGGACCTGCTGCGCAGCAAGACGCCGTGGGCGACCCTGGACCGTCAAGTGCCCGGCGCTGTCACGACCTCCGTACTGGTGGACAACCGGGCCGGCGCCCGACTGGCCACCGAGCACCTACTCGGGCACGGCCGGACCCGGATCGCCTGCATCGCCGGCCCGCCCGACGTGATGCCCGCCTCGGACCGGGTGGCCGGCTGGCGGGATGCGCTGGCCGAGGCGGGCGTCCGGCCGAGCGCGATGTCAGTGCACCACGGTGCGTTCGGGCGGCAGGCCGGCTATCAGGTCGCCATGGACGTCCTCGCCGACACGTCCTACGACGGGGTGTTCGTGGCCAGCGACGAGCAGGCGGTCGGTGTGCTGCGGGCGCTCAACGAACTGGGTCGCAACTGCCCCGACGACGTGGCGATCGCCTCCTTCGACGGCATTGCCGAGGGGGCGTTCTCGTCGCCGGGGTTGACCACGATGGCGCAACCGTTCGACGCGATCGCGCAGGCCGCTGTCGATTGGATCCTCGGCCAGCTCGACGGTGACGACGCCGAGCCGGCCACGGTGCTGCTGCCGGTCTCACTGCTGACCCGGGAGTCCTGTGGCTGCGCAGCATCCGGGGCGATCGAGGCGGATCCGGAGAGGCCGGCATGAACAGGGTGCTCGTCGTGGGCAGTATGAACGTCGACCTCAGCGCGTCCGTCTCGCACCTGCCGGCGGCAGGCGAGACGATCCTCGGAGCCGGCTCGGAGCCGATGACCGGCGGCAAGGGTGCCAATCAGGCCATCGCAGCCGGGCGGCTGGGTGCCGACGTCGCCATGGTGGCGGCCGCCGGCACCGACGCGTTCGGCGACCAGGCCTGCGCGGCACTGGCCGCCGCGGGCGTCGACATCTCCGGGATCCGACGCATCGACGGGGCGGTGACCGGGCTGGCGCTGATCACGGTGGCGGCCGGCGGCGAGAACACGATCGTGGTGTGTTCCGGCGCGAACGACCTGCTGGACCCCGAAACCGCAACCGCGGCTGGACAGACCGCAAGCGCGGGCGACGTGATGCTCCTGCAACTGGAGGTGCCGCTCGGCACCGCGCTCGCTGCGGCGTCGGCCGCCAGCGCGCGGGGAGCGATAGTGATCCTCAATGCTGCTCCGCTGCCAGCTCTGCGGGACGACTCCTTCGACGACCTGCTGCGGGCCTGCCAAGTGCTCGTCGTCAACGAGGTGGAGGCCCTCGCCCTCGCCGGATGCCCGGCCCCCGAGACAACGGCGGAGTGGATCGATCTTGCCGGCGTGCTGTGCGCCACCGGCCCGGCCACGTGCGTCATCACGCTGGGGGCGAACGGGGCGGTGGCCGCGAGCGCGGACACCGGGTCGCACCAACCCGCGTTCCCGGTCGACTCGGTCGACACCACCGGCGCCGGGGACAGCTTCTGCGCGACGCTCGGTGCTGGGCTGGCGGCGGGCTTCGACCTGCCCACGGCGCTGCGCCGGGCCTGCGCAGCCGGTGCGCTGAGCACCACTGCGCTGGGCGCGCAGTCGGCCCTGCCGACCGACGCCGACCTCGACGCGCTGTTGAGCGCAGAGCAGGTGGGCTGACGATGCGTAGCACCGGACTGTGGCACCCACGGCTGGCCGAGCTCGTCGCCGCACTGGGGCACGCCGAGACGGTCGTCCTGGCCGACGCCGGGCTGCCGGTGCCGCCCGGGGTGGAGCCAATCGATCTGGTGTGGGCCCGTCGCGAGCCGCGGTTGCTGCCGTTACTGCGTGTGGTGCTGGACGAGCTGGTGGTGGAGAGCGTGACGGTGGCGGCCGAGATGCCGTCCGGACCCTGGTCGGAGGAACTACTCGACGTGCTCAACGGACGGTCGATGAAGCACGTCCCGCACGACGAGCTGAAGGCGGCCTGCCAGCAGGCCCGGGCAATCGTGCGGACCGGCGAAGACACCCCGTTCACGAACGTGATCCTGCACGCGGGCGTGGCGTTCTGATGACCGCGGCGACGGATACGGACCGGGTCGGCACCGTGCGCACACCGCATGACTACGAGGAGCGCGTCTACGCAGGCGTGCTCGGCAAGATCATCGCGGTGTACCTCGGCCGGCCGTTCGAGGGATGGACCTACGAGCGGATCCTGTCCGAGCTCGGCGAGATCACCGGCTACGTGAACGACCGCACCGAAGTGCCGTTGAAGAACCACCTTCTGGTGGTCACCGACGACGACATCAGCGGCACATTCATCTTTCCGCGGGCTCTTCGGGACGCAGCGGTCGCCCGACCCGACGACCTCACGCCGGCGGACGTCGGCGAGGCCTGGCTGAACTACATCATCGAGAACCGCACGGTGCTGTGGTGGGGCGGGCTGGGCAACTCGACCGAGCACACCGCGTACCTGCGGATGTCTGCGGGCATCCAGCCTCCCGAGAGCGGCTCGATCGCCCGCAACGGCAAGGTCCTCGCCGAGCAGGTTGGTGCGCAGATCTTCGTCGAGGGGTTGGCGATGACCTGCCCAGGGGATCCGGCAATGGCCGCGGATCTCGCCGTCGCCTCGGCCAGCGTCAGCCACGACGGTGAGGCGCTGGTCGCGGCCCGGGTCGTCGCCGCGGTCGTCGCGCAGGCGTTCGTCGAGTCGGACATGGACAAGCTGCTGGACACCGCCTGCTCGTTGATCCCGCACGACAGTCTGATCCATCGCGTGATCGAGGACGTCCGTGGCTGGCAGGCAGCCGACGCGGACTGGCATCACACCCGGGCCCGCATCGGCGAGCGGTACGGCTACGACAAGTTCGGCGGCAACTGTCACGTGGTACCCAATCACGCCGTGGTGATCGCAGCGCTGGCCCACTCCGGCGGCGCCTTCGACAAGGCGATGACGGTGGTGCACACCAGCGGGTGGGACACCGACTCCAATGGCGGCGACGTTGGGTCGATCTGCGGTGTGCTCGGCGGGCTGGCCGGGCTGGCCTCGGAATCGGACTGGCGTACTCCGCTGGCCGACCGGATGTACTTGCCGTCCGCGGATGGCGGCGCGGTGGTCACCGATGCGGTTCGCGAGTCCGTGGCCCTGTCCACGATCGGACGGCAGATGCGCGGCGAGGTCGTGGCGCCGGCGAAGGACGGCGCACGGTTCCACTTCTGCTTCCCGGGTTCGGTGCAGGGTTTCAGCGTTCTCACCCCGGCCACGGCGGCTCGAGTCAGCAACGACTCCGGCGCCCTGCGTCTCGATGGGTTGACCGAACAAGCCGTCTGCGTCGCTACCCCGACGTTCATCCCGCCGGAGGCGCGGGAAATGCCGATCTACGGGCTGGTCGCGAGTCCGACGCTGTACCCAGGGCAGGTGGTCCGTGCTTCGGTGTGCGTACCCGACGGCCACGGTGCCGCCCAGGTCGCGCTCTGCGTGCAGGTCTATGACAGTTCGGACGAGCTGGTGACCGTGGCGGGTCCAACCGTCCGGGTCGGCGCCGGTGCGGCGGCAGAGCTCGAGTGGACGGTGCCCCAGCTGGACGGGCAACCGGTGGTGTTCGCCGGCGTCCTGGCCAGCGGGACCACAGTCCTGCTGGACCGGCTCACCTGGGCCGGCGCACCGGACGTGATCCTCGGCAAGCCCGCGGCGGGCGGCAGCATGTGGCGCCGCGCCTGGGTCGACGCGGTGGACCGCTTCGACGACAAGTGGGGTGATCCGTATCGCATCGTGCAGAACCGCGGTCGGGGTCTGCTCATCCAGGGCACTCGGGACTGGCAGGACTACGTGGTCCGCGCCGACGTCACCCCGCACGTCGCCGAATCGGTAGGGCTCGCCGCACGGGTGGAGGGCTTGCTGCGGCACTACGCGCTCGAGCTGACCGGGCGCGACGAAGTGCGACTGGTCAAGCGATGCGGCACGACCGAAGAGCTGTTCAGCGCAGCGTTCGCCTGGGAGTTCGACCACACCTACCGACTGGAACTGGCGGTGGCCGGCGACGAGATCAGCGCCTCCGTCGACGGCGAGCTGATCGCCCGGGTCCGCGACGCCAGCCCGCTGACCGGCGGCGGGGTCGCGTTGCTGGTCGAGGAAGGCCGAACCGTCACCCAAGCAGTGCAGGTGCGACCCATTGACATCAACAGAACGGACGCCACCCCGGCGCTCGTCGCGAGAGGGAGCTGACGATGACAGAGCAGTTGCGAACCAGCCGCCGGACATTCCTGGCAGGTGCGGGGCTCGCGGTCGCGGGTGCTGCGGTGCCCGCCAGCCTGCTCACCGCCTGTGGCAGCGGCGGCGGCAGCAAGGGCACCGGCACCGGCAAGGTGTCGGTGTGGATGGACATCCAGGGCGACGCCAACCAGAAGTACTGGGACACCAACGTGCAAGCCGGCTTCCACAAGGCCAACCCGAAGATCGAGATGGACACCACGTACTACAAGGGCGCTGACCTGCGCCGGCTGATCCAGACCGCCTTGCAGTCGCGTTCCGGCCCGGACGTGGTGCGTGGGCCGAGTGCGACGCAGACGCTCACGTGGAGCAAGGCGGACACGCTGGCAGACCTGACCGCCTATTCCAAGCAGTACGACTGGTCCTCGAAGCTCAAGTCGTGGGCGCTGAGCGCGTTCACCAACGAAGGCAAGGTCTTCGCGCTGCCGCTGCGGATCGACACAATGCTGCTCTACTACAACAAGACCTTGTTCGCGGACAAGGGCTACAAGCAGCCGACCAACCGTGACGAGCTGGAGGCGCTGGCCACCGAGCTGAAGGGCCAGGGCATCACGCCGTTCGGCTCGTCCAACGTGGACTGGGCCGCCGCGTCAGAATGGCTGATGACGGTGTTCTGGAACCACTACGCCGGCCCGGATGCCATCTACAAGGCGCTCACCGGCGAGGTCGACTTCACCGATCCGATCTTCGTCGAGTCCGTGCAACTGCTGAAGTCCTACTTCGACAAGGGTTGGATCGCCGACGGCACGAAGAAGTACTTCTCGGTGCCGTCGCAGGAGCTCGGCGCGCAGTTCGGCAAGGGCAAGATCGCCATGATCCCGCAGGGCGAATGGTTCATGAGCCAGGTGGGACAGTACTTCGGGTCGAAGGCGGGCAACGGCAACGATTGGGACTGGATGCCGCTGCCGGCGCTGAGCCAGGACGTCACGTACCCGCTGTTCGAGGTCGGGATCGGTGGCTCGCTGGCGATCAACAAGGCGAGCAAGAACCAGGATGCTGCCGCGAAATTCCTGAACTACTACTTCGGCGACAAGCAGGCTGCCCTGAAGCGGATGGCCGACGTGCCGGCCACCTACAACGTCCCCATCGACTTCGACGCCTCCGAGATCCCGTCAAACATCGACCCACGGGCCAAGCGGGTGCTCACCAGCGTCAATGACGCGGTGTCGCAAGGCAATTACGGCTACGTCACGTGGACGTGGTGGCCGCCGAAGTCGGATGTGTTCATCTACCAGGGCCTGGACAAGGTATTGACCGGCAAGTCCACCCCGTCGGAGTACTGCGCAGCTCTGGCCAAGCAGTTCAAGGCCGAGAAGTCGGCCGGCACGATCCCGCAGATCATCAAGCGGTGACCGCGTCGGTGACCACCGCCACGGCGCCCTCCCCGACTCGGCCGAGCCGGCCGAGACGGCGGGGCCGCCGGGCTGCGCTGACTCCCGGCGCCCGCGCGGCGCGTAGACGACGCGCGCTGATCGGGTGGGCTTTTCTGGCGCCGCTGCTGGTGCTCAACGTCATCGTGGTGCTCGGTCCGTCGATCGCCACGGTCTGGTACTCGTTCACTGACTGGAGCGGGCTCGGGCCGGCCAGGTTCACCGGCTTTGCCAACTACACGCGGGCGTTCAAGGACCCCGAGGTGCATGCGGCGTTGGAGCACAACCTGATCTGGCTGGCGTTGTTCCTGATCGTGCCATCGATACTGGGCATGTTGGGGGCGTACCTGCTCGGGCAGATCAAGCGCGGCCAGATGGTGTTCCGGGCGCTGTACTTCATCCCGTACATCTCGGCCAGCGTGGTCAACGCCGCGGTGTGGAAGATGCTGCTGTCTCCGGACAGCGGTGTCGCCCACCAGTTCGGCTCGGACGTGTCGTTCCTCGGCGATCCGAACCTGTCGCTGTATGCGGTGAACTTCGTCGTCGACTGGCACTTCTGGGGCTTCACCGCTGTCATCTACTTCGCCGCGATGCAGGGCGTCGACCCGCAGTTGTACGACGCGTCGAAAGTGGACGGAGCCAACCGTTGGCAACAGTTCAAGTCCGTCACGCTGCCGGGCATCAGGCCGACCGTCGTCTTCCTTGTGTTGATGTCGGTGATCTGGACGCTGAAGGCCTTCGACTACGTCTTCATCATGACCCAGGGTGGCCCGGCCGGCTCCAGCGATGTCGTCGCCACGGTGATGTACAACCACGCCTTCAACCAGTACGAAGCCGGATACGCAGCGTCCCTCGGCCTGACCATGACGGTCATCGTTGGGCTGATCCTGTTGGGCTACCGATGGATGCGCAAACGCGGCTGGGAGGACTGAGCAGATGACCTCGACACTGACGCCACCGACGAAAGTGGCCGACCCGCCCGCGGGGTTGACCGCGCCGAACAAGATCCGCCGGCCCAAGCGCATCCCGACCTACTTCGTGCTGATCGTGCTGGCGCTGTTCGCGATGGGACCGATGATCGCGATCCTGTTCAACGCCTTCAAGAACAACGCGCAGATCGGTGCGAACCCGCTGACGCCGCCGAAGTCTCTGAGCCTGTCCAACTTCACCGATGCGTGGAGCCAGGGCGACTTTGCGATCACCATGCGCAACAGCCTGATCATCTGCGCCGGTGCGGTGATCGGCTCGTGCGTGCTGGCCGGCCTGGCCGCGTACTCGCTGACGTTCCTCTCGCCGCCCGGCGGCGGGGGCGTAGTTGCCTATCTGTTCCTGGGCAGTGCGTTGCCGGTGCAGCTGTTCGTCGTGCCGCTGTTCTTCCTGTGGACGCAGATCCACCTCACCGACAACCTGTTCGGGCTGATCGTCATCTATTGGGCGACCGACGCGCCGTTCGCGACGTTGCTGCTGCGCTCGTTCCTCATCAAGATCCCCAACGACTTCGTCGAGGCGGCCCGGTTGGACGGAGCGTCTGAGCTGAAGATCGCCACCAAGGTGGTGCTACCTCTGGCCCGGCCCGGCCTGCTCACCGTTGGCCTGATCGTCGCGTTGTGGTCATGGAACGAGTTCTTCTGGGCCATCACGTTCATTCATGACCCGAACAAGCGGCCGATCTCGACAAGTTTCTTGGCCTTCCAGGACCAGAACTCGACCGACTGGGGTCTCACCAGCGCCGCTGCCCTGTTCATGCTCACACCGGTCGTGCTGCTGTTCCTGTTCCTGCAGCGCCGTTTCGTCGCCGGGCTGACGTCCGGCGGCGTCAAGTAGAGGAGAAACGTGTCCGGTAAGAACGTCGTTCTGATCGTCTCCGACCAACTCCGTCGCCAGGCACTCGGTGCCTACGGCGACCCGAACGTGGCGACGCGGCACATCGACGAGCTGGCCCAGACCGGGACCCGTTTCGCCAACTCCTGCTCCACTTACCCGGTCTGCGTGCCGTACCGGTTCAGCCTGATGACCGGCGAGTACGCGCACACCCGCTTCATCCCGTCCATCGAGTGGCGGATGTCCCCGGCCGAGCGCACGCTTGCCGACGAGTTCAACGAGGCCGGGTACGACACTGCGTTGTTCGGCAAGTGGCACCTCTACGGCAACTTCGGTCATTACCCGGGCCACACCGTGGTGAAGGCATCGCGGACACCGGTGCCGCGGCTGTTTCAGGGCAGGTTCTCGCGCTTCGCCGGGTTCGACATCTGTAACGACCCGTGGGACACCTATTACTCGAACGAAGACGACCCGACGATGCACAAGATCGACGGGTTCCAGACCGACGGGCTCTTCGATCTCGCGATCGACTACGTCCGCGAGCAGCGGGACAAGCCGTTCGCCACCGTCATCTCGGTGGAGCCACCGCACCCCATCTTCACCGCGCCGCCGGAGTATCTGGAGCGATGGCGGGACCGTGAGATCACCTTGCGGCCCAACGTCGAGGCCGGCAAGGACTACAAGAATCGCAGCACGAACGGACCGTCCCTCGAGGACAACCTGCGCATCTACTACGCGATGATCGAGAATCTCGACGACAACGTCGGCAAGCTGGTCGCCGCGCTGCGTGAAGCGGGGACCCTCGACGACACTGTCATCGCGCTCACCTCCGATCACGGGGAACTGCTCGGCTGCCACGGGATGCTTGCCAAGCAACGCCCGTGGGAGGAGTCCATCGGGATGCCGTTCATCGTGTCGCGCGGCGGACCCGAAGGCCGGGTGGTCAACGACCCGATTTCCACCGAAGACCTGTTCCCGACCCTGCTCGGTCTGGCCGGCATCACGCCGCGTGATCCGAAACCAGGGGTTGACCTGTCGCCGGTCATCCGCGGCGAGGCCGAACATCTCGACCGCGAAGGCGTCATGCTCGAGTTCGTCGCGGAGATGCGGCCCAACATCGTGTTCCACGAGGAGACCTGGCGCGGATTCCGTACCGAGGGCTGCAAGTACACCGTGCTCGGCGATGCGCACGGTGGCAAGCCGTGGCAGTTCTTCGATCTCGTTTCCGATCCTTACGAGATGACCAACCTGATCGACGACCCGCGGTGGGCGGACGAGATCCGCCGACATCACGAACTGCTGCGCGCCCGGCTCATCGAGACCCACGACCACTACGTCCTTGCCCCGGCCCACGGCGGTGCCGGGTTGAACGAGTGGAATCCCGAGGCAGAGCACCAACTGCGCTTCGGCTGACCCGCACGCCCGGAGGCTTCCCCCATGCGCCGAGCTCTACGTGTTGCCCTGTGCCTTGCCGTCGTCACGACGGTGCTGGGCGCGCTCGTCCCGACCGCTGCCGATGCCCGTCCGCGGTCCTACACCGGCACCCAGTACGACCTGGGGGTAGCCACGCCGGTCGACGGCCCACAACCGGCCGTCGACCGGCTGGCCGACGACATCACCGCCTCGACCGACCGGATGCTGACTGAGTTGGCCCGGGTGCGGGCAACGCTGCCCTACAGCCACCCGGATACGCCGTCGCCGCTGGATCTACCGCGGGTGGTCACCTATCCGCGTCCGGAGAGCGAGCCGGCCTCGACGCAGTACTCCGCCGACGTGTCGCAATTCGGTCGCAGCCACGATCCGGTGGTCTACACCCGCGCCGCCCGGCGCCCGGGAAATCGTGAACTGGACACGTCCTGGACCACGTTCTCCTTCAGCGGGCCGGTGGTGGTGTCGGTGCGCAACCTGACCGGCCTGCCTGCCACCGGGTGCCTGACCCGCCCGACCACCGCCGCCGTGCACGGCTGGTTCGCCGGAGACACCTGCTTCTTCCTGCTGTTGCGTCCGGCGAATCTGTCGGTCGAGTTCACCCCGCAGGACGGGCCGGTGGTGACCCATCCGATGCTGGTCTTCGCCGACCCGCTGGAGCGCGACGTGCCGGCCCCGGACGACCCGAACGTGCTCTACCTCGGCCCGGGCGTGCACCACCTCGGCAGCGATGTGCAGCTGCATTCCGGCGAGACGGTCTATCTGGCCGGCGGGGCGTGGGTCGAGGGCGCCTTCCACGGCACGGACGTGCAGAACATCGTCATCAAGGGCCGCGGCACCGTCGACGGACTGTTCATGGACACCGGCGATCAGGCGCGGAACAAGAAACAACCCGGGCTGATCGACATCTTGTGCGACACCGCGGGCGACCCGGCGCGAACCTGCGCCACCGACCCCACCTCTCGCAATGTGCTCATCGACGGCATCACCCTGGTGGACGGCCCGCGGTTCAACGTCCGGGCGCTTAGCCAGTACACCACCATCCGCAACGTCAAGATGATCGGCTGGTGGATCAACACCGACGGCATCGTGGCCGGCGCCAAGAGCCTGGTGGAAGGCAATTTCGTCAAGGTCAACGAGGACTCGCTGAAGCTCTTCTGGGGCGACAGTGTGGTGCGCGACAACGTCGTCTGGCAGCTGGAGGACGGGGCCCCGTTCATGCTGAGCTGGAACATCGAGCAGGACTCCAGCAACTTCCACGTGTACGACAACGACGTCATCCACGTCGAGCAGTACGCGGCGCAGACGCAGGGCGTGTTCGACGCACGCCACGCCGGCAAGGGCCATCTGCAGCGGTACCTGTTCGAGAACATCACCATCGAGGACGCGACCTGGCGGCTGTTCTACCTGAACGTGGAGCACAACACCTGGTACGACCCGACGCTCGGTTACGGGCAGTTCTCCGAGCTGATCTTCCGCAACATCGTGGCGCCCGCCGCAGCCTCGTTCCAGCTGCCCAGTGTGTTCAACGGCATCGACGCGCAGCACGGATTCACCGACGTCAACCTCGTCGACGTGCGGATGGGGAACTCCTGCCTGCGCAACGCCGCCGACGGGAATCTGCAGCTCGATCCCGCCGCTACCAGCCAGATCCGGATCATCACCTCGACGCACTGCGGAGGCCACCGATGAAAACCATGTTCGCAACAGTTGCTGCCCTGGCGGTGGCGGTGCTGGTGACGACCGCCGCGCCGGCATCGGCGCACGGCAGTCGCTACACCGGCACCCAGTACGACCAGGGTGGCGCCGTCACTGCGATCGACGGGGCACTGCCCGATGTCGATGCGCTCGCCGACAGCATCACCGCGTCGACCGACCAGACAGTCCGGGAGGTGGCAGCGCACCGGGCCCAGCTCGCCTACGGCGAGATCGACCCGCCGAGACAACGCGCCGCGATCTGGACCTATCCGGCGCCGGCTGGCACCGCGGCCTCGGACCAGTACTCGGCCAGCGTGCAGCAGTTGCACGGGCAGCAGGGTTCGTTCGTCTACCAGGCGCAGGCCCGTAAGACCGACACGAACAAGGAAGCCGACACGTCCTGGACGTCGTTCTCCTTCTCCGGGTTCGCCCTCGTGAAGGTCACCCAGCTTCATCCCACCAACGCCACCGGCTGTCTCGTCCGGCCGGAGTCGGCGCGCATCCCGGCCTTGCTCATCGGCACCACCTGCTACTTCGCCTTGGTCACGGCGCAGAACGTCTCGGTGGAGTTCACCCCGCAAGCCGGCGCATACGTCACCCATCCGATGCTGGTGTTCGCCAACCCGCCGGAGGTCGACGTCCCACCGGCGACCGGCGACCCGAACGTCCTGTACTTCGGTCCGGGGCTGCATACGATCGGCGCGGGTGTAGAACTCCACGACAACGAGACGATCTATTTGGCCGGCGGTGCCTACGTGCAGGGCGCGTTCATCGCTCACGGTGCAGTGCACAACGTCACCATCAAGGGCCGCGGAATCATCGACGGGAGCTTCCTCGATACCGGGAATCAGGACACGAACAAGAGTGCGCCGGGCATGATCGACATCGCCGACCAGTCGTCGTCCAACGTGCTCATCGACGGCATCACTTTCGTCAACGGGCCGCGGTTCAACGTCCGGGCATTGGCGCAGTACACGACCATCCACAACGTCAAGATCATGTCGTGGTGGTACTCCACCGACGGCATGGTGGGTGGCAACAAGAGCGTGCTCGAGGACAACTTCATCAAGGTGAACGACGACTCGATGAAGCTGTTCTGGGGTGACACCATCGCCCGGCACAACGTGATCTGGCAGCTGGAGAACGGTGCTCCGTTCATGATCAGCTGGAACATCGAGCAGAACAGCCAGAACTTCCACGTGTACGACAACGACGTCATCCACGCCGAGCACAACTCGATCCAGAAGTCCGGCATCTTCCGGGCCCTGCATGCCGGCGCCGGCACGATGAGCCGTTACCTCTTCGAGAACATCCGCGTAGAGGACGCGCACTACCGGTTGTTCGACATCACCATGGAGAACAACAAGTGGTACGACCCGGCACTCGGCTACGGGCAGATCCGTGACCTGATCTTCCGGAACATCAGCGCGGCCGGCCCGTTCACCGTGCCCAGTCAGGTGCACGGCATCGACGCCGAGCACACCGTGTCTGGCGTGACCTTCGAGAACGTGTCCATCGGCGGACTCTGCGTGCGCACCGCGGCGGACGCCGGGATGACCGTGGACCAGAGCGACTCCGATGCGATCCGATTGGTCGCTGACCGGCACGGGAGGTGCGGCGCATGATCCGGCGAGCGATGATCGCGGTGGCGGCGTGTGGCGCAGCTTTGCTGGTACCTGTTGCGGCATCGGCGAGCGGTGCGCCGTACACCGGCTACCAGTACGACTTCGGCGGCACCACCACACCGATCAACGGCGCCACCCCGATGGTCGACTCCATCGCCGACAGCATCACGACCTCAACCGCGGCCACGGATGCCGACGTCGCCTCGCACCGGGCCGCCCTGACCTACGGCAACATCGACGCCAGCGGTCAGCCCGCGCAGTTGACGACCTATCCGGGACCATCCGGCGTCTCGGCATCGAATCAGTACAGCGTCACTGTCGAGCAGGCCGCCGGGGTGCAGCCCTCGTTCGTGTACAAGGCATTGGCGCGTAAGACCGACACGAACCGCGAGGCGGATACCTCCTGGACCTCGTTCTCCTTCGGCGGATCGGTGACCGTCCGGGTGACCGCGCTGAACACCGCCGGTCTCACCGGCTGCCTGGTTCGGCCGTACTCGGCGGTGATCACCACGTCCTACAGCGGCGGGGTCTGCACATTCACGATGACGCAGCCGCGCAACATTTCGGTGGAGTTCGACCCGAACATCCACAACCCGATCGTGCATCCAATGCTGGTGTTCGCCAATCCTCCGGAGGTGGACGCGCCACCGGCCGCAGGCGACCCGAACGTGCTGTACTTCGGCCCCGGGATGCACTCCATCGGCAGCGGGAACGTGCTGCACGACAACGAGACGGTGTACCTCGCCGGCGGTGCCTATGTGCAGGGCGCGTTCATCGCCAACGGCCCCGTGCACAACGTCACCATCAAGGGTCGCGGGATCATGGACGGCCTCTTCATGGACACCGGCAACCAGGACTCGAACAAGAACGCACCGGGGATGATCGACATCGCCGACCAGTCCTCGTCGAATGTATTGATCGAGGGCGTGACGCTCGTCAACGGGCCGCGGTTCAACATCCGGGCACTCGCGCAATACACGACGATCCACAACGTCAAGGTGATGTCGTGGTGGTACTCGACCGACGGGATGGTCGCCGGGAACAAGAGCGTGCTCGAGGACAACTTCATCAAGGTGAACGACGACTCGGTCAAGCTGTTCTGGGGTGACACCATCGCCCGGCGGAACACGATCTGGCAGCTGGAGAACGGTGCCTCGTTCATGATCAGCTGGAACCTGGAGAACGACCCTCAGAACTTCCACGTCTACGACTCCGACGTCATTCACGCCGAGCATTACCAGATCCAGAAGACGGCCATCTTCCGCGCGCTGCACGCCGGCGCGGGGACACCGAACCGCTACCTCTTCGAGCACATCCGGGTCGAGAATGCCACGTGGCGACTGTTCTACCTCGCCGTCGAGAACAACAAGTGGTACAACCCGACGCTGGGCTACGGGGAGCTCGATCAGCTGATCTTCCGCAACATCCATGCGTACTCGAACTTCCAGAATCCCAATGTGGTGCAGGGCGTCGACAGCACGCACAAGGTCCGGGACGCCAACTTCGTGAACGTCTTCACCGACAACACCTGTATCTCCAGCGCCGCCAACGGAAATTTCCAGATCGATCCGGGGACCACCAACGCGATCCGCATCGTCAAGAGTCAGGACGGGAGTTGCGCGACGTGAATACGAGCCGAAAAGAATCGTCTACCGCGGGTCGCAGAGGCGCCAGCCGCCTGCTGCGGGTGAGGGTCTTGCTGGCCATATCGGTGATCGCTGCTGCGATACCGATCTCGGCCTTCGCCGCGGTCAAGCACGAGACAGCGTCCACCTGGCAGCCGGCCTGGCGAACCGCGCCACAACCGCCTGTCGCCAGCGGCCCGAGCCACGACGGGTTCACCAACCAGACGATCCGGATGGTTGTCCATCCCACGGTGAGTGGGCAGTCGGTGCGGGTCCGAGTGTCCAACCGTTACGGCACGTCCGTCCTGCACGTGGGCAAGGTCGCGGTCGCCGAGCAGGACGTCGGCCCGACTGTGCACGAGCGGACGCAGCGCGTCGTCACGTTCGGCCAGAGCCAAGCAATCACCATCTCCGCCGGTGCTGAGGCGGTGAGCGACGCTGTGGCGTTCCGGGCCCGGAAGGGCACGAACCTGGTGATCAGCCTCTACGTCACCGGCCCCACCGGGCCGACCACGTGGCACAACAAGGCGCAGACCACCAGCTACATCTCGGGGCCAGGTGACTGGGCGACGGAGCCCGGCGGCTCTCCCTTTCAGAGCATCACGCCCTCGTGGTTCTTCCTCGACGGCGTCGATGTGCTGAGCCGGCCGCTGGCCGGCACTGTCATCGCGTTCGGCGACTCCATCACCGACGGGGCCTATTCGACGATCGATGCGGCGCACACCTACGTCGACTGGCTGGCCCGCCGGTTCGACGACCGAGCCGTGCTCAACGAGGGAATCGGCGGCAACCAGTTGTTGGCCGACACGGTGGGGGGTGGGGAGTCCGCGTTACACCGGTTCCAGCGCGACGTCATCGACCAGCCGGGAGCAAGCACCGTCATCCTCCTCGAGGGCGTCAACGACATCGGTGCGAACGCCACCGCGCAGCAGATCATCGACGGGATGCTGCAGATCATCGCGATGGCCCACGCGCACTGCCTGAGCATCGTCGGGGGCACCATCACCCCCTTCAAGAACTCCGTCTACGACACGCCGGATCACGAGCAGACCCGCCAGTCGGTCAACCAGTGGATCCGCACCACCGGGCAGTTCGACCGGGTAGTCGACTTCGACAAGACGCTGCGGGATCCGGCCGATCCGCTCGTCATCGCTGCGCGCTACCACACGGTCGGCGATCTACATCCGAACGATGTCGGCTACAAGGCCATGGCCGACGCTGTCAACCGTTCAGACCTGAAGGGCAAGGCGAGCTGCCGGCATGGCTGAGCGACCCAAGTTGCCGAACGTCGTCGTCGTGCTGGCCGACGATATGGGATGGGGTGATCTGGGTTGCTACGGCTCGGCGATCCCCACCCCGAACATCGACAGGCTGGCCGACGAAGGGGTGCGCGCCACCGACTGCCATTCTGCCTCCGCGGTGTGCACGCCCAGCCGGTATGCGCTGCTCACCGGCCGGTACGCGTGGCGTGGTCCGCTGAAGAACTTCGTCTTGATGGGCCACGGCCCGGCGATCGTCGAGCCGGACCGTCCTACCCTTGCGTCGGTGCTGCGGGACTCCGGCTACGCCACCGGTGCCTTCGGGAAGTGGCACCTCGGCCTCGGCTGGCGGCACGAGGACGGGTCGGTGCGCGATGCGTTCGCCCCCGGTGTCGGGCTGCACGACAGCGTCGATACCGACTTCGGTAGGGACATCGACTACCGCGCGGCGTTCACCGGTGGGCCTACCGCGCTCGGCTTCGATCGCTTCTTCGGTATCGCCGGATCGCTGGACATGCCGCCGTATGCGTTCCTCGACCAGGACCGCACGGTCGGCATCCCGGACCGGGAGAAGGAGCGCTACCTCACCGAGCAACGTCCGGGACTGCAGGTGGCTGGCTGGCGGGAGGACGAGGCCGATGTGCGCTTCGTCGCCGAGGCCCGCCGCTGGCTTGCCGACCGCGACCCGGGGCAGCCATTCCTCTGTTATCTCGCCCCGTCGGCGCCACACCGGCCCAACGTCCCGCCGGACTTCATCCGCGGTCGCTCCGGACTGGGTGACCGGGCCGACGGAGTGTGCCTGGTGGACTGGGCGGTGGGGGAGCTGCGGACTGCGATCGAGCACCTGGGCGTGCTCGACGACACGCTGTTCATCGTCACCTCCGACAACGGCGCGGTCACCTTCTTCACCGATGACGGCGATCCGACGGTGCACCGGCCCAACGGAGACTGGCGGGGTCAGAAGGGCGACTTGTGGGACGGGGGCCACCGGGAACCCTTCGTGGCGCGCTGGCCGGCTTCGTTCGCCGCAGGGTCGGACTGCGATGCGCCACTGTGCCTCACCGACCTGCTGCCGACCGTCACGGCCGCGGCCGGTCTCGACCTGCCGACCGGTGCCGCCGAGGACGGCCGGCCGATGCTCGACGTGCTCGCCGGGCGCGTCGAGGCCGACTACGAGCGGCCGATCGTGCACCACAGCCTGGGTGGGCGGTTCGCGCTGCGCCGCGGTCGGTGGAAGGTGCTGTTCAGCGAAGGCTCCGGCGGCGGGTTCTCCGAACCGTCCATCACCTCGTTGTTCTCCACCGGATCGGGCAAGGCGCACGCGGCGCCGCCGTGGGACAGCACCCATCCGGCCGGGCAGCTGTACGACGTGCCGGTCGATCCCTTCGAGACGACCAACCTCTGGGACCAGCACCCCGACGTCGTCGAAGAGCTCTACCGGGAGGCCTGCGCGATCACCGGCGATGAGGCGAATGGGCTGCCCTACCGAGTCCTGTCCTAGGGATGGATGCCCGGAAGCGTTGACGGCGCTGGAGTGGGCCGTTAGGAAGGGTTCTTCAGAATCTGCTGAGGAGCCGCCATGCGTATCGCCACCTCCCCGCGTCGCTGGATCGCCGTGGTCGCGACCGTCGTCACCGTCGCCGCGCTCGGCGTCGGTGCGAATCTTGTTGCCACCGCGGTGCAGGCCGGTCACCCGAACGGGGGGCACCCGCACCAGAGCCGCGACGTGGTCGCCAACCTGTTCGAATGGAACTGGCCGTCGGTGGCGCGTGAGTGCACCACGGTGCTCGGCCCGTCCGGCTACGGCGCGGTGCAGGTCGCGCCACCGCAGGACTCGGTGAAGCGCCAGGCGATCGACTCGACGACCGTGCTGCACCCGTGGTGGGAGGTCTACCAGCCCGTCGACTACAACCTGACCAGCCGGATGGGCGACGAGGCGCAGTTCAAGGCGATGGTGAAGACCTGTCGGAAGGCCGGCGTCAAGGTCATCGTGGACGCGGTCATCAACCACATGACCGGCCAGGGCACCGTCTCCTACGGCGGGGTGCCTTACACGAAGTACGACTACACCGGGCTGTACGGGCCGACCGACTTCCATGCGAACACCGGGCAGTGCCCCAGCCCGGACGGGCAGATCGACGACTTCAACAACGTCCAGCAGGTGACGAACTGCGAGTTGGTCGGGCTCAGCGACCTGCGCACCGAGACGCCGTCGGTACGGGCCAAACTGGCCGGCTACCTGAACAAGCTGATCGGCTATGGCGTCTCGGGTTTCCGCATCGACGCTGCCAAGCACGTCGGGCAGACCGACCTGGCGGCCATCGAGTCGCTGCTGCACCGCACGGTCGACGGGTCGAAGCCTTACGTTGCACTGGAGGTCGGCGCCGGCAGCCCGGGAGTGATCAGCCCGCGGGCCTTCACCGGCGTCGGCTCACCGCTCGGCTTCGACTTCGCGCAGCAGATGCACGACGCCTTCAAGAGCTACACGGCCACGCCGGGCGGAAACATCACCGACTTCAAGGTCTTCGGTGAGCAGGCCGGGTTGCTGCCGAGCGACAAGTCATTGGCTTTCGTGGAGAACCACGACACCGAGCGCAACGGCTCGACGCTGAACTACAAGGACGGCGCGCTCAACGTGCTGGCGACCCAGTTCATGCTGGCCTACGGCTATGGCACTCCTGAGGTCTACGCCAGCTTCGAATGGACCACGTCGGACGACTCGCCGCCGTCCGACGCGAACGGCATGATCACTGACACGAACTGCTCGGCCGGTTGGCAGTGCCTGGATCGGCAGCGCGGCATCGCGAAGCTGGTCGGCTGGCACAACGCCGTCGGTTCCGCGCCGGTACGCAACTGGCAGGACGACGGCGTCAACCTGATCGCGTTCAGCCGCGGTGACCGCGGGTGGATCAGCATCAACAACGAGGCGGCGGCCAAGACGATGACCTTCCACACCGGGTTGCGCTCCGGCCGTTACTGCGACGTGCTGCACGGCCAGATCTCGCACGGGCACTGCAGCGGCCCCACGATCACCGTCGACCGGCACGGCAACGCCACCGTCACCGTCCCCGCCAAGGACTCAGTAGCCATCGACGCCGATTCGCGCACCTGACCAGGGCCATAGGAACGATGAGCGCTCGCGCGAAGAGGATCGCCGGGCGCGCGACGAAGGAGCGCTTGCCGCGAGCGAACCGATCAGGCGATCATGAATACAGCGCGTCGGAACCGGGGCGCCTCCCTTGCCGCCCATACGATCGTGGCGTCCTCAGTGCACCCCTGCGCTCGATCCGGAAAGGGACCTCGCCGCCGTGGCCTTCACCCCGATGTCGCTGCTCGGTGGCGACCTGCTCGGTGGTGATCTTGCGGTCGATCTCGGCACCGCGACGACCCATGTGTATGTCCGTGGCCGGGGCATCCTGCTCAGCGAACCGTCGGTCGTCGCCATCGACATGACCACCAATTCGGTGGTCGCAGTGGGCACCGAGGCCAAGCAGATGATCGGCCGCACACCGGGACACATCAAGGCGGTGCGCCCCCTGCAGGGCGGGGTGATCGCCGACTACGACATCACCGCCGAGATGCTGCGTTACTTCGTCCGCAAAGTGGTGCGCCGCCGGCTGTTCACCGGCCCGCGAGTGGTGGTCTGCGTCCCGTCCGGGATCACCGGCGTGGAGCGCCGCGCGGTCAGCGAGTCGGCCTACGCCGCAGGGGCGCGCCGAGTGCACATCATCGACGAGCCGATGGCGGCGGCGATAGGCGCCGGTCTGCCGGTCAGCCAGCCGGCCGGCTCGATGATCGTCGACATCGGCGGGGGCACCACTGAGGTCGCGGTCATCGCACTCGGTGGCATCGTGGCCGCGGCCAGCCTCCGAGTTGCCGGCGACGCGCTGGACCAGGCCATCGTCGAGCATGCCCGCAGTCAGTTCGGCATGCTGATCGGCGAGCGCACCGCCGAGGAGTTGAAGATCTCGATCGGCAGCGCGTACCCGGTGTCCGGGCAGCTGCGCGCGGAGATCCGTGGACGGGAACTGGCCACCGGGCTGCCGCGCAACGTCACCATCAGCTGCGATGAACTGCGCCGCGCGATGGACGCCCCCCTGGCGAAGATCGTCGGCGCGGTGCGCGCCACGTTGGACCGCTGCCCACCCGAGCTGGCCGGCGACCTGATCACCCGCGGCATCGTGCTGACCGGCGGGGGCGCGTTGCTGCGTGGCTTGGACGCGCGTATGCAGCATGAGATCGGCATCCCGGTCCTCGTCGCTGATCGACCGCTGCATTCGGTGGTGCTCGGCACCGGCACGGTGGTGGAGCACTTCGACCGTTTGCAGAAGGTGGTCGTCGACGGGCCACGGCGGTAACCGTGCGCCGACTCACGCAGCGCCAGCGCCGGGCTGGCATTGCCTTGGCGATCATCGCGCTTCTGTTCGTGACGTCGGACGTGGTGGGCGCATCGTTCGCGGGGGCGCGCACCGGCGTACGAGGATTCTTCGGAGCGCTGTACCGCGGCACCGACTCGGTCACCGGGCCGGCTCGTCGCTGGGTGCAGGCGTTGCCGCACATCGGCAGTGACGCGGCGACGATCGACAAGCTGCACAGGCAGATCGCCGACCTGCAGCGCACCGCGGCACAAACCGCGCAGGACAAGAAGACCCACGACCAGCTGGCCAAGCTGCAATTGCAGTCAACTCGCGGCGGCTACAAGGTGGTGCCGGCGCGGGTCATCGCGATCGGCCCGAGCGGTGGCTTCGACTGGACGGTGACCCTCGACGTTGGTACCGCCGAGGGCGTGAAGGTGGACCAGAGCGTGATCGTCGGCCCAGCGCTGGTCGGCCGGATACTGCGTGTGTCGGCGACGAGCACCACGGTGCTGCTCGCCGCCGATCCCGGTTCGGGAGTAGGCGTGCGCGACCAGCGCACCGGTCAGCTCGGCGTCGTCACCGGACACGGCACATCTGGGTTCACGTTCGTGCCGCTCGACCCGAATGCGGTGCCGAAGGTCGGCGATGTGATGATCTCCGGCCCGACCGGGTCGACGACCTACGTCGCGGGGCTGACGGTCGGCACGATCAGCAAGGTCGACGCCGGCACCGACGGCACGGTCCGGGCCACCGTGCGACCGGCTACGTCGCCTACTTCCCTTGATCTGGTCGGCGTCGTCCTGGTGGGCGGCAAGCCTGGCGGTCGCACACCGCTGGTTCCCGGTGGTAACGCGGAGGGCGGTCGGTGACCGCGTCGCGGGTCGCTGCCGGGCTGGCCGCGTCCATCACCGCACTGTTGCTGCAGGCCGTGCTCGTCGGTCCGCTGTCGATGCCGTTGCCGATCAGCCTGCCTGCGGTCGTCGTCGCGGCGATCGGGCTGCGGGCCGGCCCGGCCAGCGGGATGGCGCTCGGCTTCAGCCTCGGTCTCATCGCCGACTTGGCCTCCGATCATCGGGTCGGCGTGCTCGCGCTGGTCTGGCTCGGGTTGGGCCTGGCCGCCGGTGTCCTAGGTGGGTTGCTCTGCGGGACCGGGCCGGGTAACCGGGCCGCGCTGCGCACCCAGGCAGCTGTGGTCGGCATGTTCACCGGTATCGCGGCTGCCGCGTCCGTCGTCATCTTCGCGGTGCTCGCGTTGCTCAGCTCGGATGCCGTCGGGCCACTGCCTCGAGCGCTGCTCGAGGTTCTTCCGGCCGCGGTGGGTGACGGTGTCCTGGCCCTCGCGGTGCTGCCCCTGGTCGCGGTGGCGCTGCGGTCGCCGACGCTGCGCCCGGCACCGGTCGCCTCGCGAGTGCTGCGATGAGGACCAACCGAGCCTCCCGCCGGCTACTCCTCGTCCAGGTGCTGGTCGCGTCCCTGGTACTGACGCTGGTCGGCCGGCTCTGGTACGTGCAGATGCTGGACAAGCACAAGCCGGTGCAGGTGGCCGGCGCAGTACGGACCGGCACGATCGTCGAGCCTGCCGCGCGCGGGCTCGTCCTCGACGCCAAGGGCCGGGTGCTCATCGGCAATCAGTCCACCCACGTCGTCACCGTCGATCGGGAGAAAGTGCTCGCCCAGCCTGACGGAGGCGCCGCTGTACTCGGCCGGGTGGCCGACCTACTGAACGTCTCCGTGGCCGATCTCGCCCACGAGATCACCCCCTGCGGGATCAAGGTGGCCGCGCCGTGCTGGACCGGTCAGCCGTACGAGCCGGTGCCGGTGGCGACCGGGATCGACGAGCGCACCCTGCTGTCGCTGAGCGAGCACCGCGAGGACTTCCCGGGGGTGGCTGTCTCGACCCAGACGCTGCGCAACTACCCGAACGGAGCGTTGGCCGGGCAGACGCTCGGCTACGCAGGCCAGGTGAGTGCGGCTGATGAGAAGGCGAACCCGGCACTGCGCGACGAAGACTTGATCGGCCGAAGCGGCCTGGAGAGCTCATACGACGGCGCGCTGCGCGGTACCGACGGGACGAAGACGGTCTACCTCAATGCCCGCGGCGATGTCGTCGGCGCAGGACCGCAGGTGCAGCCCGTACAGGGCAACACGCTGGTGACCAGCATCGACCTCGACGTGCAGAAGCTGGCCGAGAAGGCGCTGACGCAACAGATCGCCGCTACCCGGGCGAGCGGCAAGCCGGCCACCGGCGGTGCGCTCGTCGTGATGGACCCCTACACCGGCCGGATCGTCGCGTCGGCCAGCTATCCCGACTACAACCCGGAACTGTTCGTCGGCGGCATCTCGGTCGCCGACTACCGCAAGCTCACCTCGCCGTCGGCCAACGATCCGCTGATCTCGCGCGCGATCGCCGGCCAGTACGCGCCCGGGTCGACGTTCAAGCTGGTCAGTGCGAGCTCAGACGTGACCCATAAGCTGGCCACCCTCGACGGGCAGTACACCTGCCCGGGATCGTTGACCGTCGACGGCCGGGTGAAGACCAACTTCGACTCCGAGGCGATCCCCGGCGGTGTCGATCTGAAGCTCGCGCTGCAGTATTCCTGCGACACGTGGTTCTACCAGTTCGCGGTGAAGGAGTACTACGCCGACCAGAAGCGCATCGCCAAGGGCGAGAAGCCCGACGAGTACCTGCAGAAGATGGCCCGCGAGTTCGGGTTCGGCACCAGCGCCGGGGTCGACCTCCCGCCCGGTGAGCAGGCCACCGGATCAATCGCGGACCGGGAGACCCGGCTGGCCCGGTGGAAGCAGAACCGGGTGCAGTACTGCAAGGAAGCCAAGCGCGGTTACCCGGAAGAGAAGAATCCGGCAGTCCGCGCCTACCTGACGCAACTGGCGAAGGAGAACTGCACCGACGGATGGCGGTACCGCGCCGGTGACAACGCCGACCTGTCCATCGGCCAGGGCGAGACGACGGTGTCGCCGCTGCAATTGGCCGCCGCGTACTCAGCGATGATCAACGGCGGCACGCTCTGGAAGCCGACCATCGGCTGGGCCGAGGTGAACGCCGCCGGAAAGGTTGTCAAGACGATCAACGCGGCGGTGAAGAACAGGGTGCCAGTCACCAAGAGCCTCTTGAACTTCTTCAAGAACTCGTTGCAGTTCCAGGACAATCACCAGGTCTCTGGCGCCATCGCGTTCGACGGCTCGCCCATCAAGACGCAGATCGGTGGCAAGACCGGCACCGCCGAGGTCTTCAACAAGCAGGACACGTCCTGGCTGGCGTCGTGGGGGCCGATCGGCTCGGACGGCAAGCCCAAGCTGGTGGTGGTCGGAATGATCGAGCAGGGCGGAATCGGTGCGTACGCCGCGGCGCCGATGGTGCGCAAGGTCTTTGAGGGGATGCTCGGCGTCACCGGATCCGCCCTTCCCGGCGGCAAGCCGGAGACCACGCTGCCGAACGTGGCCTATCCATTGCCCCGGCTTCGCAAGCTCAGCCGGATGCCCGCGCCTGGACCTACGGTCGGCGCGATCTCCACGCAGCTGTGGGGCGGACGCAGCACTCCCGCGCCGACCGCCCCACACGATGCTGCTGTCCCCCCGGTCCCGGACGTGGTGCCGACCCCGGCGGGCGGCAGGCGTCGATGACGCTCACCGAGCCGGTCCGGCCGGCCGCGATCCGGCCGGCCGAGCCGTGGACCGGCGGCCGGGACCTGCGCCCGTCCATTCGAGGCACGTCGCAAACCGGAGTCGACTGGTTGCTCTGTTTCTGCGCTTTCGCGTTGGCCTGCATCGGTGCGGTGCTGGTGTGGTCGTCGACGAAGAATCAGTTCGGTACGAACGCCTACCTCGTCCGGCACCTGGTGAACATGGTGATCGGCATCGGCCTCGTCATTGCGCTGGCGAAGGTGGATCGGCGGCTGCTGCGGTTGCTCGGCCCGGCGCTCTACGTGGCCAGCTGTCTGGGGCTGGTCGCGGTGTTGCTGTTCGGCACGACGGTCAACGGCGCGCACGCCTGGATCCGGTTCCCCGCTGGCGTCGAGGTGCAGCCCGCCGAGTTCGCCAAGCTCGGGCTGATCCTCGGCTTGGCGGTGCTGTTCGGGCAGCGTTCGATCGGTCGACCGGTCGATGCCTCGCCACGCGCCGGCGACATCCTCAGCGCGCTCGGCCTGGCACTCGTGCCGCTCGGCCTGATCATGCTGCAGCCCGACCTCGGCTCGGCTCTCGTCGTCGGTGCGGCAGCGTTCGGCGTGCTGCTTGCCGCCGGCGTTCCCGCCCGCTGGACGGTCGGCCTGCTCGTCATCGGCGTGCTCGGTGCGATCCTGGCAGTAAAGACCGGCGTCCTCGCTGAGTATCAGCTGGCCCGGTTCCGGGCCTTCACCGACCCGCACTCCGACACCCAGGGCGCTGCGTACAACATCACCCAGGCGCGCATCGCCATCGCCCACGGCGGGCTGCTCGGCAAGGGCTTGTTCCACGGTCCGCAGACCCAGGGCGGGTTTGTTCCGGAGCAGCAAACTGACTTCGTGTTCAGTGCGGCAGGCGAAGAGCTCGGCTTCGTCGGCAGCCTGGCGATCATCGGCCTTTATGGCGTGTTGCTGTGGCGGGCGCTGCGCATCGCCGCCGGGGCCGATCGCATCGGCCGACTCGTGGCGACCGGGGTGGTGTGCTGGTTCGCCTTCCAGACCTTCCAGAACATCGGGATGAACCTCGGCATGACCCCGGTGACCGGCCTGCCGTTGCCGTTCGTCTCCTACGGTGGCTCGTCGATGTTCGCCGGCGCCCTGGCGATCGGAATGCTGCTCGTGGTGCGGCGCGGCAGCGACCTGTTCGCTCCGTCCACGCTGCGGCGTTGACTGTCAGCGGTGCAGGGTGATCGGCTGCGTGCGGTGCAGGTCGAACACGTCGACCGAGGTGGCGCTCAACTCCTCGTCCCAGGCATCCATATCGCTCTCGGCGATGAACGCGAGTTCTTCCTCGAGCAGTGGGAGGACGGTGAATACCACCAGCTCGACCTCCTCGCGGGGATCCCACACCACGGTCAGTTCGTCGGACCAGACACTCTCTGTGAAGAGAACCCCACGCAAAGCTGTCCCCACCACGGGATCGCCGAACTCGCCGTTAGTGCCGAAGGTGCAGGGCGTTTCGGGGTTCTGCTCGATCAGCTGCATCGCTCTGATCAACAGTTGATAGCCGGCCTCCGCCTGGTCGGGCCGGACCGAGCACACCAGTTCGGTCGGGTAACGCACGGTGACGTTGAGGCTGGAGAAGCCGAGCGTCGCGAAATGGATAACCCCCACCACGATGTCCACGTAGCTCAGCACTATGACCGGGCCGTCACCAGACACGTGACCATGGGCGGACTTGCCGCGCCCCAGCACTCGATCGAAGTGCGCGATCGCGCGGAGCTCTCGATAGTTTCGCGCCAGAGTCGGCTGCGGTTCGTTCTTGCCAGCGCGTTCCTGGTCACGGCGAGACATCCCGCAGGGTAGTGACTCAGCGCAGCAGAGGGTGGTCGTCGGGGGAGTCCAAGTCCTGATGCATGAAGCGGAACACCACGACGCTGTAGACGATCAGTCCGAGCGCGAGCAGTCCGGAGGCGGCCAGGCCGAGCCCGGTCGCCCAGCCACCCGCCGGTAGCTGCGGCCCGAGGATCCAGATTTCCGGGATCTTCGGGTCCCGCCACCAGATCCAAGCGGCGGCGAACAGGCACGCGGCACCCAGCAGGCTGACCAGGATGCGCGGCACGCTGTCCACTCCGGCGCGGGCTACCTGGAATGCCTTGCGCCGCACCGGTGCGACCCGCCGCCGGGCCCACTCGTACTCGTTGGACAGGACGGCGAGGCCGGCGACGATGAGCAGCAGTCCCGGCCCGGGCAGCACGATAGCGGCGAGGCCGGCGAGTAACAGCAACCAGCCGAGCACGGTGAGGAAGATCGCCCGGAACGTTCTCATCGTGGTGCGCAGCCGGCCCTTTCAGGTGTCTGGTCTCTGCCCGGGAAACGTACCGCCCGGTGGCCTGGTTCCGGCCGAACCTGCCGCACCCGGATTTGAGCACTGGCCACTAGCATCGCGGCATGATGCCGCCCACGCTCGCCGAGTTCCCGGAAGACTGGTTCAGCGGTCTGGTGGTGGTGGCCCATCCCGATGACATGGAATACGGCGGTGCTGCCGCGGTCGCGCGTTGGACCAGGCAGGGCAAGCGGATCGGATACCTGCTGGTCACCCGTGGTGAGGCCGGCATCGACGACATGGAGCCCGGCGAGTGCGCCGGGGTGCGCGTGCAGGAGCAGATCAACAGCTCGGCCGTCGTCGGTGTCGAGGAGGTCGAGTTTCTCGACTACCCGGACGGCTTGATCGAGTACGGCCTCCCGCTGCGTCGCGATATTGCCTTGGCGATCCGTCGACACCGGCCGGAGGTCGTGTTCGCGGTGAACCATCGCGAGACGTTCGGCGGCGTGATGCTGAACATGGCCGACCACCGCAACACTGGGCTGGCCACCATCGATGCAGTCCGTGACGCGGCGAACCGCTGGCTGTTCACCGACTCCGACGCAGAGCCGTGGTCCGGGGTCAAGTACCTCGCCGTGGTGGCGTCACCCGACTCCGGGCACGCGGTCGACATCACCGACACGTTCGATCTCGGCGTCGAGTCGCTGCGCTGTCATGCCGAGTACCTGCGCGCGCTCGGTGGCCCGGACCCGGCGGTATTCCTGCGGCAGGTCGCCGAGTCGGCGGCCGAACGCTTTGATGATCGGCTCGCGGCGGTATTCGAGCTCTTCCCGCTGTAACACGAATCCCTTGCGACGCCGGGGCTTTGGGGTAGGGACGTCACACCGGCGGTGAACTCTCAGCGGCGGTCGGATACGGTCACGTCGAACCGGATCCTGGGCCAGGACAGACGGGAAGTTGCATGACGCATCGGGTACGTGGAGTCATCGCACGCAGCAAAGGCGCACCGGTCACCGTTGAAACGATTCTGGTTCCGGACCCAGGCCCGGGTGAAGCTCTCGTTCAGGTTCAGGCTTGCGGCGTCTGTCATACCGACTTGCATTACCGCG
This sequence comes from Jatrophihabitans sp., assembly GCA_051001975.1. Classification (GTDB taxonomy): domain Bacteria; phylum Actinomycetota; class Actinomycetes; order Mycobacteriales; family Jatrophihabitantaceae; genus DATAEG01. The sequence goes on along the minus strand of JBPCMU010000044.1, from coordinate 10,930 downwards.
AAGGCGGCATCAACGACGAGTTCCCGTTCCTGCTCGGGCACGAGGCGGCCGGAATCGTCGAAGCGGTCGGCGCAGGCGTCACCGAGGTGGCGCCGGGCGACTTCGTGATCCTGAATTGGCGGGCGGTCTGCGGGACCTGCCGGGCCTGCCTGCGCGGGCGGCCCTGGTACTGCTTCAACACCCACAATGCGACGCAGAAGATGACGTTGGAGGACGGCACCGAGCTGTCACCGGCGCTGGGCATCGGCGCGTTCGCCGACAAGACGCTCGTCGCTGCCGGGCAGTGCACCAAGGTTGACCCGGCCGCACCGGCCACCGCCGCCGGGCTGCTCGGCTGCGGCGTGATGGCAGGCCTGGGCGCCGCGATCAACACCGGCAACGTCGGGCGCGGTGACTCGGTCGCCGTCATCGGCTGCGGCGGGGTGGGCAACGCCGCGATCGCCGGTGCCAGGCTGGCCGGCGCGAGCACCGTGATCGCGGTGGACGTCGACCCGCGCAAGCTGGAGTGGGCCACCGGCCTGGGCGCTACCCATACCGTCAACGCGAAGGACCAGGATCCGGTAGAGGCGATCCAGTCGCTGACCTGCGGGTTCGGCGCCGACGTCGTCATCGATGCGGTGGGCCGGCCGGAAACCTGGAAGCAGGCTTTCTACGCGCGGGACCTGGCCGGCACGGTGGTCCTGGTCGGTGTACCGACGCCGGACATGACGCTGGAGATGCCGTTGCTGGACTTCTTCGGCCGCGGCGGGTCGTTGAAGTCGTCCTGGTACGGCGACTGTCTCCCGTCCCGCGACTTCCCGATGCTCATCGACCTCTACCTGCAGAAGCGTCTGGACCTCGACGCGTTCGTCAGCGAGACAATCGCGCTGGACGGCGTCGAGGCGGCCTTCGACAGGATGCACACCGGCGAGGTCCTTCGCTCGGTAGTGGTCCTGTAGGCGAGGGCTTCATGGCGGTGCGCATCGAGAAGGTGGTCACGTCCGGGACGTTCTCCCTGGACGGCGGCACCTGGGACGTGGACAACAACGTCTGGCTGATCGGCGACGACCACCAGGTGCTGGTCATCGACGCGGCGCACGACGCCCGGCCGATCGTCGAGGCGATCGGGCACCGCAAGGTGATCGCGATTGCCTGCACACACGGACATGACGACCACGTCAGCGCCGCACCGTTCCTCTCGATGATGACCGGTGCGCCGATCCTGCTGCATCCCGCCGACCACCCGCTCTGGAAGCTGGCGCACCCCGATACCCCGCTGCCGCAAGGGCTCGGCGCCGAGCAACGCCTCACCGTCGCCGGCACCCACGTCCAGGTGGTGCACACGCCGGGGCACTCACCGGGATCGGTGTGCTTCTACGCCCCGTCTCTGGAAGCCGTGTTCAGCGGTGACACCCTGTTCCGCGGTGGGCCGGGTGCGACGGGTCGTTCGTTCAGCGACTTCCCGACCATCATCGAGTCGATCCGCGATCGGCTGTTGACGTTGCCCGGACGCACCGCGGTGCACACTGGGCACGGCCCGGACACCAGCATCGGCTCGGAGTCGTTGAGCCTGCAGGAGTGGATCGACCGCGGTCGCTGAAACGCCGGGGAGTCAGGCGTTGCCGAGGTAAAAGCGTCCGCCCTGGTCGTCCTCACATTCGGAAGTCATCCCGTAGGGCTGCTGCGACGGAGCCTCGATCACGCGGCCGCCCGCCGCGACGACGCGTTCGACGGCGGCAACCACGTCGGCCACCTTCCACATCGGGACGATCGAGGCGGCCGCGGCGTCACCGGCAACCCCGCTCATCGGCGCGCAGCCATTGACCTGCCAGCCGTCCTCGACCCGGCCGGGGGCGAACGTCCAGCCCAGCACCGCACCGTAGAAGCCCCGGAAGGTCTGCGAGTCCGGGGTGCGGTAGGTCAGGTAGGACGCATCGCCGGTCCGAGACCCGTTCTGAGCGAGCCGCGGTGTATCCGAGCCGCGCTGGAACATTGCGAAGCTCAACCCTTGCGGGTCCGTGCAGTCCACCGTCCGGCCCCACGGCGGTTCTTGGACGTCGAGCACCGTTGCACCGGCCGCACGCACCGCGGCGGCCGCCTCGTCGACGTCATCCACCGCGTAGCAGCAGAACAGCGTGCTCGTTTCGTGCCCGCCGTCGATGCCGGTGTGGATCGAGGTATCGCGTACCCGTCGTCGTGGCCCGCTGTCTGTCTCATAGGTCCACCCCAGCACGATGCCCCAGAAGCGCGCCGCCCGATCGGCGTCCGGAGTGTTCCAGGAGACGTATCCGACGTCGCCGTGGCGAATCGGTTCGGCCGATTCCGAAGCGGTGACCGGGCCGCTGAGCATCCAGCGATGCCCGGCCGGATCGAGGACCGTAGCGATGCGGGCGCCGTAGTTCTCGTACGGTTCGCGCTGCACCGTCCCGCCTGCATTGCGGACCCGTTGCAGCGCTGCGTCGGTGTCCTCGACCGCGATCACCAGCGACACCGACGCACCGCTCGGATCCGGTGCGACAACACCGATCTCCGGGTGCGCATCAGCCAGATAGACGATGCCGCCGCCCATCGCCAGCTCGCAGTGCCCGATCCGTCCGTCGTCCATCACGTAGGGATCCCCGACCACCTCGGCAGCGAAGACCGCCCGGTAGAACTCGATCGCGCGCCGCGCGTCGGGCACTGCGAGGTAGGGCAACGCGCCCGGCCGGGGCACTCTTTCGACGGCAGGCGGGGGCGTCGGCGTCGCGGTCATGCTCATTACTCCTCTGGGTAGCGTCAGAACCCGTTCCAGCCGGGTCCGCAGCTCGTCGGTGAAGGAGGCGGCGGCGGGCGTCGGGGTGATGTCGGTCGACAGGATCGACAACGGATCGAGGTCAGGCATCGGCTCCTCCTCTCGGTGAGCGGGGTTCGGGATACGCGCAGCGGAATGCGGACTTGGCCCGCGTCAGCAGCGACTCGGTGGCGTGCACCGACCGGCCCAACGCCTCAGCGCAGGCGGGGACCGGCAAGTCGTCCACGTAACGCAACGTCAGCGCGGCGCGGTGCTGCGGTGGCAAGGCGGCGAGCGTCTGCCAGGCGAGATCACGATCGAGCAACTCCTCCCACGGATCGTCGGTGGCCTCGGCCAGTGGCGTCACCGCCCGCAGCCGTGCGGTCTCGCGGGCCTCGTGGCGCCAGTGGTCAGCCAACTTGTGCCGGGCGACGCCGATCAACCAGGCGGTGCTGAGCGCCGGGGCGGTGCCGGCCCGAACTGCATCCGCAGCTGCCAGGAATGTCTCCGAGGTCAGATCTTCGGCCAGGGAGACGGCGCCACACCTGCTGAATAGGTAGCCGTACACGTACCGCACGGCGTCGTCGTACAGCGCGATCAGGTCGGGTTCGCCCCTCGTCGCGCTGCCCGCTCCGCTCGCCATACCTAGATAGTCGTCGGCCGAGCACGGATTCCGTCGCCCCAACCCCCACCTCCCGAGATGATCAAGCGAAACTAGGGCTATAGCGACATTCTCCCCTTGATCATCTCGGGTGGCTGCGGTGTCCCGTACCCTCGGCAGACGTGACCACCCCCGATCAGCGGCAGCTGAGCCATGCCTCGGTATTCCCATTGCTGGAACCGCTGCTCATGAAGGTCAACAAGCCGATCCAGTACGTCGGTGGTGAACTCAATTCCACTGTCAAGGACTGGGACTCCGTCGCGGTGCGCTGGGCGTTGATGTACCCGGACGCCTACGAGGTCGGCCTGCCCAACCAGGGCGTGCAGATCCTCTACGAGGTGCTCAACGAGCGCGCCGATACCTTGGCCGAGCGCACTTACGCGGTGTGGCCGGATCTCGAGGCGATGATGCGCGAGCGAGGCATCCCGCAGTTCACCGTCGACTCGCATCGACCGGTGCGGGCATTCGACGTGCTCGGTGTGTCGTTCTCCACCGAACTCGGCTACACGAACTTGCTGACCGCCCTCGATCTCGGCGGCATCCCGATGCGCGCCACCGATCGCGACGAGTCGCACCCGGTCGTGGTCGCTGGTGGCCACGCCGCCTTCAACCCCGAACCGGTCGCAGACTTCGTCGACGCCGCGGTGCTCGGTGATGGCGAGCAGATCGTCGGCGCGATCACCGACATCGTCGCTGCCTGGAAGTCCTCGGGCTGCCCCGGCGGCCGCCCGGAGTTGCTGCTGCGACTGGCCCGAACCGGCGGCGTCTACGTACCGGCGCTCTACGACCTCAGCTACCTCGCCGACGGCCGCATCGAGTCCTACACGCCGAAGCACCCGGATGTGCCGGCGCGGGTCAGCAAACACACCGTTATGAACCTGGACGAGTGGCCCTACCCGAAGACCCCGCTGGTGCCGATGGCCGAGACGGTGCACGAGCGGATGAGCGTCGAGATCTTCCGCGGCTGCACCCGAGGCTGCCGGTTCTGCCAGGCCGGGATGATCACCCGCCCGGTGCGCGAACGATCCATCGAGGGCATCGGCGCGATGGTCGACCAGGGTCTGAAGGCCAGCGGCTTCGAAGAGGTCGGTCTGTTGTCGCTGTCCAGCGCTGATCATTCCGAGATCGGCGAGGTCACCAAGCAACTGGCCGACCGGTACGCCGATGACAAGATCGGCCTGTCGCTGCCGTCCACCCGGGTCGACGCGTTCAACATCGACCTAGCCAACGAGCTCTCCCGAAACGGCCGCCGATCCGGCCTGACCTTCGCGCCGGAGGGTGGCTCGGAGCGACTGCGCAGGGTGATCAACAAGATGGTCAGCAAGGAAGATCTGATCCGCACCGTCACCACCGCCTACTCCAATGGCTGGCGGCAGGTGAAGTTGTACTTCATGTGCGGGCTGCCGACCGAGACCGACGAGGACGTGCTGGAGATCGCCGAGATGGCGCACGACGTCATCCGGGCCGGCCGGCAGGCCACTGGCACGAAGGACATCCGCTGCACCGTCTCGATCGGCGGGTTCGTGCCGAAGCCGCACACCCCGTTCCAGTGGGCCGCGCAGTGCGACCCGGAGACCGTGGACCGACGGCTGAAGAAGCTGCGCGAGGCGATCAACGCCGACCGCTCACTCGGGCGCAACATCGGCATGCGCTATCACGACGGCGAGCCGTCGATCATCGAAGGTCTGCTCTCCCGCGGCGACCGTCGCGTGGGTGCGGTGATCCGCAAGGTGTGGGAGGACGGTGGCCGTTTCGACGGCTGGAGCGAGCACTTCTCCTACGCACGCTGGGTTTCCGCCGCCGCAGAGGTGCTCGAACCGCTCGGAGTCTCGCTGGCCTGGTACACGACGCGGGAGCGCTTCGAGGATGAGGTACTGCCCTGGGACCACCTCGATTCGGGCCTCGACAAGCAGTGGCTCTGGGACGATTGGCAGGACTCGGTGACCGGGTTCGAGCAGGACGACTGCCGGTGGACGCCGTGCTTCGACTGTGGGGTGTGCTCGACGATGGGCACCGACATCCAGATCGGCCCGACCGGCAAATCGCTCGCTCCGCAAGCGGCGCTCGGTGCGTCCCTCCCGCCGCAGGCCGCCGGCGGGCGTGCGCTGCTGCCGATGGCGGACAAGAAGTGACGGCTACGCCGACGCCCAACAGGCTGGTCGACTGGTCGCCCGAATACGCCGCGACGTTCGCGGAACTGCGCGATTTTCTGATGCCCGCCGTGGCACCCCTAGGCGGCACTGTGGAGCACGTCGGGAGCACCTCGGTGCGGGGCATGTACGGCAAACCGGTACTCGACGTCGATGCCGTGCTGCCTGCCCGCGACTCGGTCCCAGCCGCGGTGGTGGCATTGACCGAACTCGGGTATCGGCACCGCGGTGATCTCGGGGTGGCCGGGCGGGAGGCCTTCGACCGGCCGGCCCAACTGCCGCTGCACCACATGTACGTCGTCGTCGAGGGGTCTGCCGCGCACCATGACCACGTCGACCTGCGCGACTACCTGCGCTCGTCGCCGTCGGCAGTACAGCGATACGCAGTCCGAAAACGGGAACTCGCGGACGTCCTGGCCACCGATCGCACCGCCTACACCGAGGCGAAGAGCGACGTCGTGCAGCAATTACTTTCCGAGGCCCGCGCCCGACGCTGATCGTTGTCGGGGTGGGTCATCTGGGTAGTTGCGGTGGACGGTCAATTCAGCTGCCGGGAGAACCATTCGAACACCGACGGTAGTTCGCGTGACCAGGTGGAGAAGGTGTGCGAACCATTGCTGACCGACAGCAATTCGCCGGTCATCGGTGTGCGCACCAGCTTCAGGAAGTTCTGCGCCGCGGAATATCCCTCATAGCCGTGTTCAGTGGGCGACGAGCACAACAGCAACGAGATCGCGGGAGCTGGCAGATGTTGCAGCCGCCAGCTCAGGTCGTCGAGATTCTGCCGCGCCTGTGACCCGCCCCAGAGATCACCGGTGGTGCTGTCGTGATCGGCCGCGTAGTAACCCGACATGGACGCCGCCGCGGTAAAGGTCTGCGGGTGGGTCATGGCGATCTTGCTCGCGCAGTAGCCGCCCGTGGAGTACCCGGTCACACCCCATCCGGTGGCTCGCGCCGGATAGGCATGGGAGATCACCTGCGGGACGTCCACGCCGAAGAACGTCAAAGCCTGAGGGCCGCGGTAGATGTTGGTGCACTCGGTATCGCGCGGGGGTGCAACCGATGCGCGCAAGAGCACCAGGATCGCGGGCTTGGCATGATGCTCGGCGAGCAACTTTTCCATCACCTGCGGAGCCTGCAACCGGCGCTCCAGCGTGACGTCGCTGCCCGGGTAGCCGGTGAGAATCTCGATTCCCGGGAACCGCACTCCTCTCTCACCCGGGCGGAATACCTGCGGAGGTAGGTAGACCAGGGCCGGTTGAATAAGCTTGCTGTGCTGTCCCGCGATCTCGATCGAGTCGAGCCGGCCACTCCGACGCAACTCCCGCAATGACCCATGACCGATGGGTATCGCATCTACCTCGTCCGGGTTCCCCGGCACGCTGAGCGGGAGTCGCGCCGTCTGCGCCGAGATTCCGTGCACTCGGACATGGTCCTGACCCAGCAGCTGTGACCACGAGGTGAAGAAGTACCCGTAGTCGTTGAGGCCAGCCGCCGCGACGGTGAGGGCAGCAAGCTGGCACGTCAGCACCAGCCCAAGTCGCTGCGCACTGCGCAGCGCGGAATTCCCGCGAACCCTCGACCAGGCCAACAATGCGAGGACCGGCAGTAGGAGAGCCAAAGCGCCCAGAGTTATGAGCAGGGGGACGCCGAGCAACGACACGGGAACTCCATCCAGAGCGTTGGGCTGGTCAAATGACGCCGCAGCGATCGAGGCCATCCTGCGCCCGTGGTGCTGTCGGATGGCTGGCAGAACATGTGGGTCGGATAAGGGTCGGGATCGAGATGGCTGTCCGCCGGTTCAGCGGTCGGCCTGAAAGCCGACCATGGCGGCCAGCGCGTCCGGTGCGGTGATCATCGGCCAGTGCCCACTGTCGAGTTCAATCCGCTCGATGCCGACCGGCAGAGTTGGATCACCCGGGTCTCCGCTGCACTTCAAGTAGGTCCGCGGGAGTGCCTCCACCGCGCTGAGGTCGTCCGGCGCGCGGTCACGGTAGGTGGCGATCGGCTGGCCGAACGAGCGCGCACGCAGCCACGCCCGGCCCGCATCGTCGAGGCCGTGCTGGCCGTAGAAGTTGTCCAGGATGTAGTCGTTGATAACGGCGATACGCAGCCCGTCCTCGAGCAGGTAGCCGCTGATGATCTCCTCGAATCCTTCGGGGGAGACCTCGAACAGCGTCTTGCCGCCCTCCGGGAGGAGCGCGGCGACGTAGACGATCCGCTTGATCCGCTCGGGGATGAAACTGGCCGCGACAGTGGCCGGTGCGCCGGCATACGAATGCGCGACGAGCACGACGTCGTGAAGGTCAGCCATCTCGATCGCCGCCACGATGTCGGTCGCATGCATCGTGAGGTCGGTCTGCGCGGTCAGTAGATGCGCACGATCGCCGAAGCCGGTCAGGGTGAGCGGGTGGACATCGTGCCCGGCGCTGGCGAGCGTTGGCGTGACGCGCTCCCAGGCCCAGGCCCCGAGGCATGATCCACCGACGAGAACGATGCTGGCCATTGGTATGACTCCTCTCCGCGAATCGCCGTGGTGCGATCCGCGACAGCGAGACTAAGGCTGAATGTGGACGCAAACCGTCCTCTATTGCGTTTAGCCTGACGGCATGACCACCCAGGTGCTGGCGCTGCTCGAGGTGCTGCAGGACCGCGGGTTGGTCTCCGCCGACGAGCTTGCAGACCGTCTGGAGGTGCAGCCGCGGACGGTGCGCCGGCAGATCGCCGCGTTGCGCGAGCTCGGCATCGTGGTCGAATCGGTGCGCGGCCGGTACGGCGGCTATCGCCTGACCCGCGGGCCACGGTTGCCCCCGGTGATGCTGGCCGATGACGAGGCGGTGGCTGTGGCGTTGGCCCTCGCGGTGGCCGGGGACGCCACGGCGGCCGGGGTGCCTTCTGCCGCCGATCGGGCGCTGGTCAAGCTCACCCGATTGTTGCCGGCGAACCTGCGTGAGAGGGTCACCGCCATGTCCGCGACCACGGCGGTGCTGCCGAGTCGATGGACGAGGCCCGAACCCGATCCGGAGATCACGTTGACGCTGGCCGATGCGCTGCGGTCACGCCGGCGGTTGCGCCTCGAGTACGCCCGCGCCGAGGGCGCGTCGAACGTACGCGACGTCGACCCGTATGGCCTCGTAGTGCATGCCCGGAGGTGGTACCTGGTCGGCCACGATCATTGGCGCGAGGATCTGCGCACCTTCCGGGTGGATCGATTGCGCAGCGCAGAGGTGCTGCCGATCCGGTGCGTCATCCCGCGTGGCTTCGATCCAGTGGCGCATGTGCTGCAGACGCTGACGTTCGATGCGTGGCAGCACCGCACCGAAGTGTGGCTCGACGCGCCCGCTGCGATCGTGCGCTCGCGGTATCCGGCCACGCTCGGCACGGTCGAATCGAGTGACGGGGGAGCGCTGCTCACCAGTGGTGCGGACGATCTCGACGGGATGGCCCGGTGGCTGTGCAGCCTTCCGTGGCGCTTCGAGGTGCACGAACCGGACGCGCTCGGCACCGCGGTGCGCGAGCACGTCCGGTCACTGTCCCGGGTCTGGTGAGGCGGGTGTTCAGAACAGCTTCGCAGCAACCAGGATGTGCGTAGTGATGGCCGGCTTGCCGTCCAGCGGCGCCCCTGGATCGTCGGTCGCCACGCCACCGGCGGCAACCTTGTCGAGAGTGCGCAGGCCAAGGCTGGTCACGCTGCCGAAGATCGTGTAGTCCGGGCGTAATGCGCTGTTGCCGAACACGAGGAAGAACTGACTGCCGTTCGTGTCCGGTCCGGCGTTGGCCATGGCGAGAACGCCACGCGCGTAGACCTTGCGCTCGCCGGTCGGGTCGGTCGGTGCCGGCGGCAGGTTCGTCGGCAACTCGTCCTTGTAGCTGTAGCCGGGTCCGCCCTCGCCGGTGCCGCTCGGGTCGCCACACTGCAGCACTTTCAGCGTGGGGTAGGTGGTCAGGCGATGGCAGATGGTGAAGTTGTAGAAGCCCTTCTGGGTGAGGTGCAGGAAACTCTGCACGGTGCATGGCGCCTCGGCCTTGTCCAGTACCAGCGGGATCGCGCCGAGGTTGGTGAAGAGCGTGACGACTGAATAGCCGCGGTTGGGAGTGTGTTGCGGGTCGGGCGGCAGCGACACCGGACGTACCGCCGGGTCGTCCGGTGTGGGGGTGTATTTGCACGGACCGTTCGTCGGCGGAGTCGATGCGGGATGCGTCTTGCTCGGCGCTGCTTGGGCGGTGCCCGGAACGAGCGCGGCGCCCAGCACTGCGACCGATGCGATGGTGAGGGCGAGACGGCGATACTTCATCTGCATCCTTCCGGTGGGGGAGCCGCGACGGCTGATGGTGGACCGCGGCACCGGTGCTCCGCAGTATCGACTGACCGATCGCATCGGGGCAAGCATCCTGGGCTGATTCGGCGAGTCGGCTTCTCTGCTCGACGGCGGGTGGGTCTGCGGCTCGGTCTCAGACAAGGGCGCGGCGACGGAGCGTTGATCTGGCGGTTCGGTTGTTGCTGTGTGGCGGGTGGGTGGTGGTTCGGTTGTCAGACAAACTGCGCGCCGACGATGGGTTGTACGGGTGGTTGCTGTTTTGGTGCTGGGTGGCGGTTTCAGCTTACGGTGTAACAGTTATCCACAAGTCTCGGCGTTATCCACAACTACGCCTCTCGACGGATTCTGTCGGTCGACCGCTCTATAATCAGATGTATGACAGGGGTCGCTGCAGAGCAGCAGATCGATCGGGCATTGGCCCAACTCGACGACGCGGGCCGCTCACCACCTTGACCGGCACGGAGTGGTACCGGCTGGGCGATGAGAAGATCCTCGAGGTGCTGCGGCGGGTCGAGGCGCACCGCCGGCGGCTCCCCGTGGTAGATCATCTGTTGGTGGGTGAGGTGGAGCATCGGCGGTTAGCGGAGCGGCACTGCGTCCGCTCCACCGCGGCGCTGCTACGTGACGTGTTGCGGGTATCTGCTCGGGAAGCGACCGGCCGGGTCCGGTCAGCGGAACGCCTCGGGGTACGCGAGCAGGTCACCGGCGAACTCCTGCCACCGCTGTATCCGGCCGCCGCCGCAGCGCAAGCAGCGGGTGAGCTGTCCGCGGAGCAGGCCCGGGTCATCACCTCAACGGTGGAAGACCTCCCCGACGGGCTGCAACAGGCACACCACGCGCAGATCGAACGGACCCTGGTCGCGGAGGCACGCACCTTCGACCCGGACACCCTCAGCAAGCTCGGCCGACGGATCGTCTCCACAGTCGACCCGGACGGCACCCTGCCCGACGACCGTGAACACCAGCGCCGCCGCGGTGGGACGTTGACTGTGCACCGCGACGGCTCCGGCGACCTGAAAGTCCATTTCACCCCCGAAGCGGTCACCATCGT